>NZ_RZOZ02000002.1:0-647585 GCF_003999155.2 Mesorhizobium sp. M1D.F.Ca.ET.231.01.1.1 | reverse complement strand
GGCGCAAGTCGAGAGCAGCCTTGCAACTTTGCTGCAGGACATTGCGGTTGCGACCTTCCGTGCCTGCCAGTGCCGGGACTACGCCCGCGTCGACCTCCGGATCGACCGCTCCGGTCAGCCCTTTGTCCTGGAGATCAACTCGATGCCGGGGCTGAGTATGTGCGGCACTTACGCCTTGGCCGCTATGACTGCCGGACATAGCTACTCGAGCTTGATCAATCGCATTCTCGATCTCGCTCACACGCGATCCTTCGGAATCGGCATCCCCTAGGCTGAGTCACCAGAGCCAGATATGAGTCCCCATAGGGCAAGGCCGAGATGGCTATGGCATCGGGATTTCCTGCCGCAGGCTTGGGCGGAGCATCACCGGTAGCCTGCGCTCGTGTAGGTTTGCCGAATGTTGTTGATGTCGTCTTAGGTGAAGAGGAGGACAGTTTCGCTTAATTCGGTTGCGATAGCCGTCGTAGGTGCTCAGTCCTCTCGAGCATCTCGGCAACGTATTTGAGAGTGGTCGATCGGCTCAACAACCGGACAGGCTTCGGGACAGTCTTGCCCGCTCGCTCCGCATCCATTCCCATGGCGCCTCTGCGATCGCCGGGTGCCTCGCGCGGGCGGCCAGCTCCGCGAGGATTATCGCGTGCGCACTGGCAAGATCATCAGGAAGCTGATCGGCTCATCGGCCATGACGAATATTCGCTCCTCCGTGCAACGACTTTGCTCATCCCGCCGAGTCGCGCTCCAGGTTATTTGCGGCATGCGCCAGTTGAGCGGGCGTGATCACCAGGGTGCCGTCGGCCACGTGGCCAAATAAAACGTCCATTTCGTAAAAAGGCAGGCCCACTGGCCGTCATGCCAGATCACCTTGATCAGCCCTCCCTGACGCCCGAGCAAGTGGCCGCTGTGCGGATCGCGCTTCAAGATCTTCTGCACCATCAATGCAAGGCCGGGGAAGCCCTTGAGCACATCCGTATAGCCAGTGGCAAGCCATCCGGCCGAGCGCCTCGCTATCGATGTCACCCTCGACCTGCAGCCGACGGGCGCCGCCAAGCTCGATCGTCACCGTGCTGCTCTTTTTGCGCCGTCGCGGTATCGGTGGTTGCTGCACAGGCGGCTGCGCCGCAGGCCGCTCCTCGACGACTTCCACTGCACGAGCAGTGGCACTGATGGCGCCGAGATCTGGCAAAGCTCTTTGCGCCACCGGAAAAGCTGGCTCCCATGAATGCCGGCCGATCGAGCGATCTCGGAAACTCTGGCCCCAGCTATCTGAAAACGCGATGGGACGGTCCAGAACATTATATTGGCTAACTCAATGCCAAGTGGCGCATAATCGCGCACCGAGTGGCCCTCTAGAATACATTGAGCGAAGCGAAGTGCAGATCAGAGACGTCCTGCTCGCGCCCGGAAATGGCGCGTTCTTCTATGACGACCAAGCCGCCATCGGCGCCGGAGCAATCCAAGACGGTTTCATCTATGTTGGCAGACCGATGACGACGGGGTTCACCTCCATTCGCGTTCCGGCATCTTCGCTCAGCGTGGGGCTTGTCCTCAGCGACGATACAGTTGTCTGGGGCGATATGATGAGCGTCCAATACTCTGGTGCGGGCGGGCGCGATCCGTTGTTTGAAGCCGCTCAAACCGCGGATTTGACGTCAGGCGTTGTGGCGCCCCGGCTGCTCGACGTCGATGCGTCTCGTTTCGTTGATGCCTGTGCAAAGGTTTTCGAGCCCTTTGAACATAAGCGGCTGCCTCTCGCGCTTGAGTATGGCGTCAGCCAGGCGCTGCTCCGCGCCGCGGCCCATCTCCACCACAGTACGATGGCAGAGGTAATATGTAATGAATTCGATCTGCCGCTGCCGACGTGCGCGGTCCCGATTTACTGCCAAAGCGGCGATGCTCGCGAAATCAACGTTGACAAGATGATTCTGAAGGGTGTGGATGTTCTCCCCCACGGCCTGATCAATTCACGGCAGAAATTCGGGGTGGGCGGCCAGACCTTCATGGAGCTTGTGAAGTGGGTTGCAAAGCGCACGCGCCAAATCGGCCGCCAGGGTTACGATCCGGTGCTGCATTTCGATGTGTACGGCTGGATAGGACTAGAAATTGGCTTGGACCCGCAACGGATCGCCGACTTTATCTGCGGGGTCGCCGATACCGTTCCGGGTGTCACGCTTAACGTTGAGTGCCCCGCGGATTTTGGTTCCACGCAAGCGCAAATTGATAACTACGCCCGGATAGTATCGATTCTGGATGACCGGGGATCCAGCGCTCGGATTGTCGTGGACGAGAGGTGCAACACGCTCGAGGATATTCGGCTCTTTGCCGAAGCGAGGGCCGCGCATCTTGTCCAGATCAAGACGCCCGATGTCGGTTCATTGGCTGACACGGCACATGCCGTGCTCCTGTGCAAGGAGAACAAGGTAGGCGCGTACGTTGGAGGAAGCTGTACCGAGACAGATCTCTCTGCCCAAGCTTCTGTCCACATATCGGTGGCGACCCAGGCAGACATGATGCTTGCGAAGCCTGGAATGGGTGTCGACGAGGCATTCTCAATAGTTGGGAACGAACAAAATCGGTTGCTGGCTATGCTGAACCGTCGTCGAATTCAAAACGAAAACGTTGGATGAAAACACGGTGTCGCATGCAGAAGTCTCTTGAGGGGATCACCGTCGTTGCCGTGGAGCAGGCGGTTGCTGCGCCTTACGCTTCGTCTCGCCTTGCTGATGCCGGCGCCCGGGTGATCAAGATCGAGAGGCCCGAAGGGGATTTTGCCAGAAATTACGACAAGTTGGTGCGGGGTCAGAGCGCTTACTTCGTCTGGCTCAACCGGGGTAAGGAGTCAGTCTGTCTGGACCTGAGATCTGAGGCGGATCGTGCCGTCCTGGATACGCTCATTGCCGGTGCCGACGTTTTGATCCAAAATCTAAAGCCGGGCAGTATCGAAAAATTGGGTTTCGGGTCTGCGGATCTGCGTCGACGTTTTCCGCGGCTGATCACCTGCGATATCTCTGGTTTCGGGGAGCAGGGGCCGTATTCCCACTTGAAGGCTTATGATCTCATCGTCCAGGCCGAAACTGGTCTGTGTGCGATCACCGGGACGCAACAGGGACCCGCCCGTGTGGGTGTGTCGGTTTGCGACATCTCGGCAGGCATGACAGCGCACAGTGCCATTCTTCAGGCGCTGTATCACCGCGAGGTCACCGGCGACGGGACCAGCATTCAGGTGTCACTGTTCGATGCCGTCGCCGACTGGATGAACGTGCCGGTTCTTCAAAACGAATACGGCGGCTATCACACGGTTCGCGCGGGCGTAAAACACCCGTCGCTCGCGCCGTATGGCGCCTATCGCTGTGCCGACGGCAAAGAGGTCATCTTTTCGGTTCAGAATGACCGTGAATGGGTGAATTTCTGCGAGAAGTTCCTGAAGCAGCCGGGGCTTATACGCACACCTGGTTTCGCCGATAATATGGAGCGCCTCGGTCACCGTGCGCAACTTGATGAGATCATCGAACAGCGGTTTTCCGAACTGTTATGCCACGAAGCAATGCAGGAGCTTGAGGCGGCCGGGTTGGCATATGGCCGACTGAACGAAGTCGCGGATGTTTCAAAGCACCCACACATTCGCAAGGTGCAGGTCGGAACACCCGAAGGAACCATCGAGGCGATAGCGCCGGCGGCGATCTTCAACTCTGAGCGCCCTTTGCTGCGCCCCGTTCCGGCTCTTGGAGCTCATACCGAGGCTGTCCGCGAGGAGGTTCTGGGACGTTTGCGCGAACGAGCTGCGTCAGCGTGAGCGCGCGCCTTGTCGGGAAGGGGGCGCGGTTGCGACCCACAGAGTGCATGCCTACTCCTAACCCTTTCCAGTCCCACGGCCGCCCAGCCAGCTCACTGACACAGCCCGCGCTAAAACCGGCACCAGAGGCGACTTCATGAAGGGCACCATTCCGGCCGTTGAAAGCCCGATGTCCATTCGCCGATGGAGATCTCTGCTCTTCGTTCCTTCTCATGTTCCGCGTTTTGTGGAGGCGGCTCATGAGCGCGGGGCAGATGGCATCATACTCGACCTAGAGGACTCCGTTCCCCAGGATCAAAAAGGTGAGTCACGGCGCCAGCTTGGTGCATCCGTGGCAAAGGTGGGCCGCAGGGGCGCTTCTGTTTTAGTTCGCGTGAATCGCGGTTTGCGAGCCTTGGCGGCCGATCTCGACGCAGCCGTGATGGCGGGCGTTGATGCACTTGTTCTTCCGAAAGTGGATTCGGCAGCGTGGGTAGCTGAGATCGCGAATGCGGTATCGGAACTCGAACGAGAAAGAAATCTTCCGTTGGGATGTATCCGGTTTCTTGCCCAAATCGAGACCCCAGGTGCCTTGCAAGAGCTATCGGCCATTGCCTCGTCACATCCCAGGATGGTCGCAATGGCCCTTGGCCCTGAAGACTTTAGTGCCGCTGTTGGCGGCGCCCCAGAACTTGATCTTCTCTTGACGCCAAACCTTTCTGTTCTTTTTGCCGCCCGTGCGGCGGGGTTGCTCCCGCTGGGCTTCATAGGAAGCATTGGCGCGTTCTCTGACACTCACAAACTTCGTGAGGCTGCGGAGCGTGCACGGCGGCTCGGCTTTGCCGGAGCTTTGGCGATCCATCCAAACCAGGTTGCCATATTCAATGACGCTTTTTCGCCAAGCCCACAGGAACTCGAATGGGCCCGTCGTGTCCTCGCGGCGGAGAAAGATGCGACGGCGCAGGGCATAGGCGCGTTCGCCCTGGACGGAAGGATGGTCGATCCACCGGTTATCCAAAGGGCCCGAGATATCATCGCCACGGATCCGGGCGCCGGGTTGGGCGTCTGAGGCCTCAGAGGTTGGTTACCAAACTGGAGCGACCCTACGGCTAGGAGTTATGCAACTCGGCACAATTATTGCTGTCGCGCCATCGCATTTCGAGATAGATTAAACTAATTGCAGTCCGCTCTCGGATGGGTACTCGTGGAAATCAGGCAGTTAAGATACTTCGTCGGTGTGGTCGAAGCAGGCAGTTTCACGAAGGCCGCTGGCTTCCTTAATGTTGCCCAGAGTGCGCTGAGCCTGCATGTGCGTCAACTGGAGGAAGCCTTCGGCACTCAACTGCTGATACGCGACAGGACCGGTGTGAGCGTGACGGCGTCAGGAGCCAAACTGCTCGAACGCGCTCGGGCGATTCTTAAAGAAATTCGACTTACCGAGGTGGAATTGACCAACACAGCTGCTTCCCCCGCCGGGGAGGTGACGATTGGCATTCCGTCTGGAGCTGCCCGCGTCCTGAGCGGCCCCCTGCTTGAGTCGGTGAGAAACGAACTGCCCAGGGTCTCCCTCAAGATGGTCGAGGGTATGACGGGACCGCTGGAGGAGTGGATGGCTGCTGGACGCTTCAATCTGGCGGTACTCTACCGCACTGCGGATAGCGTAGGCCGAATGACGGTGATAGCGCGCGAAAACCTTTGTCTGGTGGTACCGTCGGGTGAGCCGCCATTCGAAGATGCGATATCTCTGGCCGACCTGCATGCATTCCCCCTGGCGGTTCCCATGCGCAATAACAATGTCAGGCGTTCGGTGGCTGACGTCGTCGCACAGCACGGTTGCGCGCTGGACGTCAGGTTTGAAGTGGACTCGCTTTCAACGATCATCAACATGGTCGTAGAGGGGAAAGCGCATTCTATTCTCGCCGCGTCTGCGGTTCAGAAAGAAGCCTCTCAGGGTCTGGTCCGTACGGTCAAGATCGTGGATCCGGTGATTACCCGCTCCGTTGTGCTTGCTGTAAACCCGAAAGATGAGCGTTCCGCCGCCGTGTCCGCAGTCCGCACGCTCATTCCGAAGGTCGCTCGAGAATTGATTGAAATCCGGAGCTGGGCAGCGGTGGCGCCTGAGGCGACCTGACAAACTAACCTTTAAAGCTGGGCATGATCTTTTGCGGCCATTAGGACCAGCCCGATCTGGATTCCAGATGGATTTCGGCAATATTCGATATTTGACCCGCCGCGACCATCGCGATGAAACTGGCTCAAGCGAGTTCAGCAGTTTCGATATCGAAACTGCGCTCGTATGCAAGAATTCAGTCAAGTGGAGCCCGCGATGTCCGACGCCAAGAGTTACGAGCTCTTCATTAATGGCAAATGGCGAGCCGGTGGTAGCCGAGCCACTTTGCCGGTGATCAACCCGGCGACGGAGAAGGTATTTGCCTCAGTGGCCTCGGCTACGGTTTCAGACTTGGATGAAGCTCTTGCTTCGGCAGAACGCAGCCGCAAGGCGTGGTCCTCACGACCCGCCAAAGAGCGTGGCGAGATACTCGTCTCTGCCGCCAGCATTCTGGCAGAGAAAGCTGGCGCCGCAGCCAGGGACCTGTCGTCCGAACAGGGAAAGACGATTGCCGAAGCAACAGGAGAGTACGCGCGCGCAGTCGAAACGCTGGAATGGAATGGCCGGCATGCCGATGAGTTGTCGACCCCGATTCCGTTGGGTCCGAACAGGATGATCGTGCCGGAGGCCCTCGGTGTCGTCGCTGCCTTTACGCCGTGGAACTATCCAGCCGTTCTCATCGCCCGCAAGCTCGCCCCCGCGCTGGCGGCAGGCTGCCCGGTGATCCTCAAAGGGGCCGAAGAGACGCCAAGCGTGGCTGTCCATATCGTGGAATCTTTGCGTCAAGCAGGGATACCGGAAGGCGTGGTCAACCTGGTGTTCGGTGTTCCTGTGCATATATCACGGCATCTGCTCAGTTCGCCAATTGTCAAAGTCTTGACGTTCACGGGGTCGACCGCTGTTGGGAAACAGCTGGCCACACTGGCCGCGAATAATCTGCAGCGCTGCATCCTTGAGCTCGGTGGACATTCCCCGGTTATTGTGTGCGAAGATGCCGACCTGGCAACGGCGATACCGGCTATTTCGGAATACAAATTCGAGTGCGCGGGCCAGAGTTGTAATGCGCCCAGCAGGATTCTTGTCGCCCGATCCCGCTATGAGGAATTCCTGTTCCGGATGACGGAGGCGGTCCGAAAAATCAGGATCGGTCCACCGGATGACCCTGCAACGCAGATGGGTCCCATGGCAAACGCGCGGCGAATCGAGGCCATGCAACGCCTGACCAAAGATGCGGTAGAGGGCGGCGCCCAAATCGAGACCGGTGGCACCCCCCTTGACCGACCGGGGTTTTACTGGCCGCCAACCATCCTGACTGGCGTACCGAAGGAAGCGAGAGTGCTTCATGAAGAGCCGTTCGGACCAATTCTCAGCGTGGCTCCTTTCGATACGATCGAAGAGGCGATCGATGAAGCCAACGCCACGGAGTACGGTCTGGCCGCCTACTTGTTTACTGGCGCGGCCGATACGCAACAGAGGCTTGTGGGCGGTCTTTCTGCGGGCGCTGTTAGTGTGAATTACCTGAAAGGGGTTTCCGCTGATGCCCCTTATGGAGGAGTCAAGCAAAGCGGCTATGGATATGAAGGCGGCGAGCAGGGGGTGCGAAGCTTCCAGATTCTGAAAATGGTGAATGGCCTCGGGTCATTTGGATAAAATCCGGTGGGAAATAGAACACGGACCATCGCTGGCAAGGACATCACAAGAAGCGTCGCCGACGCTCTTCAGTACATCTCGTACTATCATCCTCCAGATTATATCCGGTCTCTTTCTCACGCATACACGCGAGAACAGAGCCCGTCGGCGAAGAATGCCATAGGTCAGATTCTGCTGAACTCCCGCATGGCGGCCTTTGGGCGGCGCCCGATTTGTCAGGACACCGGAGTTGTGGTTGTCTTCGCAAAGGTCGGCATGGATGCCCGCATTAAGTCAACGGCCAGTTTCGCTGATCTTGTGAATGAGGGCGTACGTCAAGCCTATCTCGATCCGGACAATCCCCTTCGGGCATCGATCGTTGCGGATCCCCTCGCCAGACGGGTCAACACCCGCGACAACACGCCGGCAGTTGTCCATGTCGACCTGGTGCAAGGTAACCAGATTGAGGTCACCATCGCCGCAAAAGGCGGCGGGTCGGAGAACAAGGCACGTTTTACCACCCTCAATCCCAGCGCCTCCGTTTCCGACTGGGTGGTCAATACCGTTTCGACCCTTGGCAGCGGGTGGTGTCCACCTGGACTGATCTCTGTCGGCATCGGTGGTAGCGCTGAAAAGGCGATGCTGCTGGCCAAGGAGGCCATGAACGAGCCCATCGATATGGCGGAACTGATCGCAAGGGGGGCGTCAAGCGCAGAGGAGGGGCTGCGGATTGAGCTTTATGAGCGGATCAACGCGCTTGGTATCGGCGCCCAAGGCCTTGGTGGTCTGACGACAGTCGTTGACGTCAAGGTTGCGACCTATCCTACTCATGCAGCGTCCAAGCCTGTGGCGCTCATCCCGCAATGCGCCGCCAACCGGCACCTGAAGTTTACTTTGGACGGCTCTGGACCCATCAGCCTCCAGCCGCCCGATTTGCGCGAATGGCCCGACATCGGAGCCGACGAATTGAACCCAGCCGGCGTCCGGCGGGTCAATTTAGATACGCTGACGAAGGAAGAGACGGCATCGTGGCGCTGCGGTGAAACGCTCCTGCTGTCTGGAAAGATGCTGACGGGCCGTGACGCTGCCCACAAGCGAATGGTCGAACTGATCGATGCCGGCAAGCCGCTTCCAGTCGATCTGCGGGGACGCGTGATCTACTACGTCGGTCCCGTCCGGGCAGCGAGAAATGAGATCGTTGGACCCGCCGGTCCAACAACCTCCAGCCGCTTGGACGATTTTACGGACAAGGTGCTCGCCGAAACCGGCCTTTTCGCGATGGTGGGCAAAGCGGAGAGGGGACCGGCGGCCATCGCCTCGATTGTAAGACACAAAACGCCATACCTTGCTGCAGTGGGTGGCGCTGCGTACCTGATCTCAAAATCGATTAAGGCGGCGCGGATCGTTGCCTTTGAAGACCTGGGCATGGAAGCCATCTATGAATTCGATGTGCAGGACATGCCTGTTATCATGGCCGTCGATGTTGAGGGAAACTCCATTCACAATTCCGGGCCTCTTGAGTGGCGTAAGCGTATGGCGGCCGACAGCATCGCACGCAACATTGGCGTTTGAGTCTTTCCGTTGGGCGATTTCGGCCAGACTCCAGCGTCAAATTGCCGTGAGACGAGCGGCATTTGCGGTGCCTTGCGCCTCCGCGAGCCGGACGAGCAAGGCCTTCAATTCACCCCAATAGCTGAATGTGCCACTGAATACTGCATTGAGTATGCCGTCCACGCGATCGAGGCTCGAATGCTGTCGCACGTCTATCAAGTACGGCAGCGGAGATTCAAGAAAATGGGGTATCTATTTATTAGGAGGTCTTCGCCGCCGCCGACTATTCTCTCCAGCGGCATCATTGCCCCGTTAGGCGTCGGGGCGATAGCCAAAGTACTTCTGCAGCTTTTCTCAGCGGATCGCTCTCCCTCAGCTGATTGTCGTACCCCATTCTGGCACATTTCGGACCGAGAACGGATGCGTTCCACTACTACATTCGGTCATTCAAGATGGATAGAATTGATCGGCGCACAAGGCGCTGTCATCGCTGCTTGAGAGCAACAGGTTATGAAGTCGAAACCCGACCCCGTGCAACTCGACAGTTGGGACGTCCGGATTCTCTCCGAGATTCAGGCAGACGGTCGGATTTCAAAAAGTGAGCTTGCAAAACGAGTTCATCTTTCGGCGTCGGCCTGTTCGGAGCGGCTCCGAGCACTCAAGGCCGCAGGGATTATTGAGGGATTCTATGCGCGACTGAGTCCTGCCCTCATTGGCGGCATGATCTTTGTGATGGTAGAAGTCGTGCTGGATCGCCATCGTCTTGAGGACCAACGACACTTCGAAACTGCAATCCAAGAGATCCCGGAAATCCTGGACTGCTGGGCAATTGGGGGGCGCGTCGATTATCTGATGCGGGTCGCATCTCCTTCTATGGCCGCCTATCAGGATTTCATGGAGGGACTGCTGCAGGCAGGCTTGGGCATTGATCAATACTATAGCCTTGTCGTCACGAAACCAGTGAAGTCCAATTCACCGATACCTTTGTCCGCACTGAGGCAACGGTGAAACCGAAAGTTTAAGTTTCAACGGCGTTTGGCGCGGATCCCGTAGATTCGTCGGCAAAAGGCGCCCATTCCGACGAAACTCAAGGGACATTTGCGGTATACTAATTGCTGGAAAAAGGTGGCCGAGCGCTATCCGCCAGTTGATGGCGAGGAAGGACGATGCGCTTGAGCAATCTGGAACCGATCATTCCAGGAGACGGATCGAAGCAGCCATCGGACGCACTTGCCCAGCACGGTTACGGCGAGAAGCCAAACCGGATCGTGCCTGGTTGAGGAGGCGTCCATATCTAAGATGCGAAGTGCCGAAAAATGCCTCTACCGCTACTTCAAGGGGGGAACTTTCGCCCTGGATTGGCGATCAGTGGCGATTGAGCTTAGTCGCGGTCAGCGCATCCGTGTAGGGGGCGAAATCTACAGCGAGGGTTTGGCAAGCCGACGGATAGCGGGAGTGCAAGCTGGCCCGCTCGGCCTTGACGACCAACCGGGCCCTCGACGCCTGCGGACATTCGGAGATCGCTCCATCGCGTTTTTACGTCCTAAGTTCGTTGCTGATCGAGATTAGGAGATCGTCTGTCCTGTTTGACATTGCTGGTCTCCGCAGCCTTCTAAGTGAGGAGCATGGCTGTGCCGGGGGCGCGTAGGTGGGTGACAAGGCCGGTCACTCCTGCCAGCCGACGTGGTCTTTGAGAAGGTGGAGGTTGCGCTACCCGGCTGGAGAGCATGGTGCCAGTTTTCACAAGACAAGGGTCGCTTAATCGAATGGGCGTCAAGTTCATAGATTGCGAACAGATCATGGGGGGATTTGAATAGTGCTACTGACCGAGGCAGAGCTGAAAAGAGTTGCGAATGCCAGTCGAGGACATAGAGCCGCATCGATCGTTCTAAAGGAAGAGACGGCCGCAGCTACAGCCAGATCGTCATTCGACGTTTTTCTGTCACATTCTTTCAAGGACGCAGAGATCATTCTCGGTGTGAAGCGAATTTTCGAGGAGCTTGGGTTCACTGCTTACGTAGATTGGGTCGAAGATTCACAACTGGACCGCACAAAGGTCTCCTCGGCCACCGCCGAGTTGCTGCGAACCCGTATGAGGCAGTCAAAGACGCTTATCTATGTGCATTCAAACAATTCTCCAGGATCCAGATGGATGCCTTGGGAGCTTGGCTTTTTCGATGGGTTTCGGACCGCGGTAGCGGTTCTGCCCGTGGCAAAAAATTCTTCGGAAACATTCTCCGGGCAAGAATTTTTGGGCCTATACCCTTACATTGATGGGACAGGACCTGCATTCCTGTTTATGAACAGAGGGACCGCGCCTCGCTCAAGAATAGGCTCTGTAAGCTCGACTGCTAACCTCACGTTTGCCAAATCCTGGCTTAAAGAATTTACCGCCACAAAATAGACTGGTGTGCTTCAAAAATGAAATATCCTGGACTCTATAATAGCGCCGACGTGGCATCCAACGAGCAGCAGGCGACGTTTCTGCGCCTGATCCGGGCAGAGTACGTTCTTCTTTTTTTAGCGTCGGTGCTCTCTTTGGACTTGTCGTCATCAAAAGCCTATTTCGGTGTCTATGCTGCGGTATTTCTTTGCTCAATGGGAGTCCTCATTTTCCGGTCGGTCACAAAGCCCGAGCAGGTCTGGTATCAGGCTCGAGCTCTGGCAGAGTCGGTGAAGACATTGACTTGGCGCTTCGCGATGCGAGCACAGCCGTTCGATGACGCGCGCGCGGCTGACGCCAGAGCTGATTTTCGAAAGCTCATGGAAGATATCCTTGATAGCAATCGTCACCTTGGTAGCGCGTTGAGCGGCACCGATTCAGCATCGCCCCAAACAACGGACGAGATGATGTCGATAAGGGACTCCCCGCGAAAAGAACGAAAAGACCTATATCTGCAGAGACGAATCTGCGACCAACGGAAGTGGTACGAGAAGAAGGCGCGCTCGAACAAGAGGTCCGCGAAAGTCTGGATGGGCCTTGGTATTTTTGCATACGCTCTGGGATTCTCGTTCATCGTAGTACGCATCGCTGACCCCGCGATGCCAGGCTGGCCGACCGAGCCGCTAATTGTCATCGCCGCCTCCCTTATCGGGTGGACCCAGATCAAGAAATTTAACGAATTGGCATCGGCTTACACGTTGACAGCTCACGAGATCGGCTTGACTGCCGACCTTATTACGGACGCCAACTCGGATGAGGCATTCTCCGCCGCGGTGAACGAAGCCGAACTGGCTTTCTCACGGGAGCACACCCAGTGGGTTGCTCGTCAAAACAACTAAGAGACAACAATGGCATACAGCGATCCGACCTATGTAATATTTGACGGCGATGAAGACGCTTGGGCATACCGCTTTATGAAAGGGTGGAACGCCAGCGAGAATGTGAGTTTTGAATTCGCGAACGCTCACGATCTGGACAATATGACGGGCCGAGCACAGGACGAAGATTATGTTAAACGCAATCTTCGCAACAGAATGAATGGATCGAGCCAGGTACTTGTCCTGATCGGTGAGAAGACGAAAAACCTTTTTCGCTTCGTGCGCTGGGAAATGGAATTGGCTCTTGATCTAGGTCTGCCGATAATCGCAGCAAACCTTAACGGCTCGCGGCAACAAGATGTGAGCTGTCCGCCTATCATCAGGGACAAATGTGTTGTGCACGTGCCGTTCAAGATGAAGGCCATCAAGCACGCGCTAGCCAATTGGCCGAGCGAATTTCATCGGCTTTCAAACGCTCAGCGTGGCGATGGCGCCAGGAGCTATGGCGAAAGCACCTATCGCGATCTCGGCTTATAATCGCCCACCTAAAAGCACTTAGCCGCCAAAACATCCTCGCCATCCGCTGGCGGCGACTAGCCTTAGCAACGACCGCCAGCCTGTTCCGAGCTTGCCGAGCGATGATAAGAAGACGTCCGATTTGCTGAGTTTGGCAGAAAGCTGCAGGTCATGTGCAACCTATTTGAGGAGCCCCGCTCGAAGCGTCGGATCGTCAGGCACGATCACGTCGCGCGAGGGCGCTGGTTTCGCGAGGAAAAGGAGCGGCTGTTCGACGTTGAGGCTTGATCCAGCGTTTCGAGACTGCACGAGCGGCGAGCATTGATGGAGGCAGCTTTTCAGGCCGCGCAATTCTGTCGGCTGCCCCCTCCTGCGAGCCGCAGCTCGGCTCGCCCTGCGCTGCAACCACGAATCTGCGATCGCAAGAAAGGCAACACGCTGACCGATAGAACTTGGCGGCGCTGGTCGGCTGCGAATCAAGATGTCGATGGCAAGGAGCTCTCGCCGCGCGTCTTTGCCGGGCCGAACCTTCTGGCTCTCGTCCAGCCGCTTGTTGATGGCCGAGATCGACGAGGCCGAGAACTCATGGCCGCACAGCTCTTCGGTGATCGCCTTGACCTTCCGGGTCGACACGCCCTGCACATACATCTCCGCAAGCGTCGCCACCAAGGCCCGCTCGGAACGCTGGTAACGCTCGAAAAGTTCGGTCGAGAAGCGGCCCGCCCGGTCCTGCGGAACCCGCAGCTCAAGCTTGCCGACCCGGGTGACAAGCGTGCGGCCATAGTAACCCGAGCGATAGCCGAGACGCTCCGGCGTGCGCTCGCTCTTCGAAGCACCCAGCGCCTCGTCCATCTCGGCCTCGAGCACCTCCTGCATCACCGCGCGGATCACCTCGTGCAATCCATCCGGATTCGAAAGCAGAATGTCTTTGACGGCAGCGCTGGCGGTCTTACTTTCTGTCTTGGTCATGGTGGCGTTCCTTCCAGGGAATCGGTGACGTTGAACATCACCAGCCTGCCATGACCGCCCTCTCTCAGCGAATTTGCAGAACCCTCAGCACACTACCCAATATCGCCCGCTAATCGGGCACTATGGTGGGCGCATGCGCGTCGTAAGCTGTTCGTGTTTGCAGGACGCGCCCCCGACCCTCGGCTAAGGCGAAGGTGACGCCTTAGTTTTCACGGCAATTCGGGCCGATCCCGCGAATTCCACGGCCAATAACCTGCATTCCCGAGAAACTCGAGGGACGTTTCCGGTATGCTATTTGCTAAACAGGTGGCTGGCCGAGTGCCCTCCGCCAATTTATCGCGAGGAGAGGGACATGCGCTTGAGCAATCTGGGAACCGAGCAACTCCGGGAGAAGGATAGAAGCTTCGTCTTCCATCCTTCTACGCATTTGGCCAAGCACAGCCGAGGCGAAACGCCAAATAGGATTATGGCCGGTGCGGAAGGCGTCTATATCTGGGACACCGAAGGCCGAAGGAGCCTCGACGGTTTCGGAGGACTCTACTGCGTCAACATGGGATATGGATGCACGGAGATCGCCGAGGCCATTGCCAGGCAAGCACACGAATTGCCGTTCGCGCACGTCTATGCCAGCCAAGGTACGGAGCCGGTCGCCCTGTTGGCAGAGGCCGTGGTCGAGTATTTCGGTCAGAACATGCGAAGGGTCTATTTCGGCCTCTCCGGTTCCGATGCCAACGAAACCAACATCAAGCTGGTCTGGTACTATAATAACATTCTTGGCCGGCCCGAAAAGAAAAAGATCATCTCGCGAAATCGCGGCTATCACGGGTCTGGATTGGTCACGGGTAGCCTAACTGGCCTTCCCTTCTTTCACAATTTCTTCGACCTGCCTCTGGATTTGGTGCGCCATACAACCACGCCGCACTATTACCGCCAGGCGCGTGTCGAGGAGAGCGAGGAAGCGTTCTCCCGGCGCTGTGCCGATGAGCTTGAAGCCTTGATCCTGGCCGAAGGACCGGAAACGGTTGCAGCTTTTATCGGAGAGCCGGTACTTGGGACAGGAGGTATTGTGCCGCCCCCCAAAGGGTACTGGACGTCCATTCAAGCGGTGCTCGACAAATACGATATCCTTCTAATCGCGGATGAAGTGGTCTGTGGCTTCGCGCGAACCGGCGAGAAGTTCGGTTCCCACCTGTATAACATGCGTCCGGATTTCGTGACCATCGCAAAGGGTTTGAGTTCCGCCTACCTCCCCATCTCCGGGTCAATCATTGGCGACCGTGTCTGGTCGGTTTTGGAACAAGGAACTGAGAAGCACGGCGCACTCGGCCACGGCTGGACATATTCGGGGCACACGCTTTGTGCCGCAGCCGCGCTCGCCAATATTCGACTGCTTAAAGAAAAAAATATTCTGGAGCATGTCCGCGATGTTGGACCGTATTGGCAAGACCGGATGAAGGCCGAGCTGGCGGGACATCCCATCGTTGGTGAAGTTCGCGGAGTGGGTATCCTGTCGGCCGTAGAGATGATGCGGGACCCAAAACAAAGGATACCATTCGAACCCGACCTTCAGGTCGGGGTGCGCACTGCAGCTGCTCTGTTTGAGAATGGTGTCATCGGACGGGCCATGCCGCATGGCGACATCCTCGGTTATGCCCCCCCCCTGATCATTACCCGAAAAGAGATCGACATCATTGTCGACGCGACGGTAAAGTCGGTCGATACCACCTATCGCGCGCTGAAGGCCGAGGGTGCCGTATGATTTTGCGATCGCGAAGGAGCGAGTCCGGAGGCAGGCATGTCCCTGCGCGCTACTGCGCCGAGCAGACCCAAAACTGTTGAATTCCAGATATCTGATCTTGAGCATGCTCCGGGCTATTTCAGTCACGATTTGTAACCGAATCAGATCTGCCGCCGCTGTCCTGTTGCCCAACGACCAGGACCTCTGTGCGGCGCGCCCTGCGGGTGTACCTCCCCGCCGGCAGGGCGCCCTTTTTGACCCACGTAATCAGTATCATTATGGCCCGTGCGGAATCGAGGGTCTGGTAAAGGTCATCTGCACGTTCCGATGCAGATTGAGCTTAGACGTGCCCTTTACATCATTGCAGCGGGCCACGGTCGCCGGTTCCAAAGTGCGGCAATGCCGATGATTATCTTCCTTCACATCACAAAGAGCAGAATAATCATTGCGGTGAATTTTATCACGTCAGGTATATAAAAGGACGATACTCACACGCCACCCCGTTCACAAGGAAAGGCATTTTAATATTGTTGAGACGATTTGCCTATCAAAGAAAAGAAAGCATCGCAACACTTCTTTGCGGATCACGGCGCCCCGGGTGGGGGATGAGCGGCTATCCGAATTGTTATGCTAATGCCGACCCAAATTCCTGCAAAAGCTGGGGTCAATGATGGCTTTTGGTCAGCGCAGGATGATTTCTCCTGGTTTGGTCGGTGCAGGGGCGGTCATGATTTAATGCATGGAGATTCTCTGATTGAGCTGTTGAGATCATGAGGCGTCTGCCAGACGCCCATCGGGTGAGCCCAGCATGATTGGGATGACCGACGAAGATCGAAAGTGTGGCAGCATTCTGGAGCCCGGTCAGCCCAGCGACGCCCGCGGATTCAATCACGTTTGTCGGGACATACACGACGCAGCCGGAAGGCGTGCAGAAAGAGGAAGAATCGAGCGCGACGATGACGAGGGACATGCCACTTGTTTTCGAGACATTCCTAGAAAGACTGTCACAGAGTGTCGATGAGGCAGATTTCCGGGATGCCATGGCTGAGGCGGCCGGACGACTTGACCTAATCTTCTTTGCCTACCTCTCCTTGCCAGCACGGCCTTCCGGCAAACCGAGGCTAATTTCAAACTATCCACCCCGCTGGACCAGACAGTATCTGGAAAATCAGTATGAGAAACTCGATCCTGTGGTCTTGCGTGCTCGAAATGGCGGCTGCCCGTTTCACTGGGGATCGAATTTCGGAGGCGATAAAATGTCGCCGGCTCAACAGCAGCTATTCGATGAGGCGGCTCAATTCAGCATCTGCTGCGGTTTGACGATCCCAATTGTCGATCTCCGCGGCCGCATCGCTGCGGTTACTTTTGCCGCCGATGAGCCTCGTCCAGTATTTCTTCGGGTCGCTGAGCGGTACGAACAAGCTCTTCAACTGATGGCGGCCTGCTTTCATCGTTGCGTTCGCCGCAAATTGCCGAGCGATCGAACAGTGGATGGGATTTCGCTGACATCCCGCGAATATGAGTGCCTGAGGTGGGCAGCGCGGGGTAATTCAGCCTGGGTGACCGGCCGCATCTTGGGTATCAAGCCACGCACGATCGCTTTTCATTTGGACAATGCCAAGAAGAAGCTAGGCGTGCGAACCCAAAATCAGGCTATAGCCCTTTTGGGGTCCGAAGGGTCCTCAATTCTCTGAGAAGCTTTCTGATCCCCTTGTGCTCGGGCCATTCGATCGCACGCCTTGTATCGAGCGTTGACTGGATGCCAAGATCTTCTGTTCCGCCGGCTCGGGCGATGCAGCCGTATTCTTCCAGTCCGCGCCGGTGCTCATAGTCTATGGGTGCTCGAGCGGGTGTTTCGTCGCTGACGAGCTAGTCGTGCGGTTATATAGTTTCCGAGGATGGCCCGCTTGCATACCTGCCTGCCGGTAATCTCTAAACCCTTAACTTAGGGCGATGGCTGTCGGTTATGCGGCTTGAAAGCGAAGAGGTGGACCCTTCGTCGAGCGCCGGCACGATATGGAGTGCTGCTCCGGGCTAATACCCATCCAGACAGAGCGGAACCTTCTATCACGTCAGACGCTCGGTTGCCAAACCCGATTTCCTGGGAACTTAATTGTGCTCGCCACTGGGGCCATTTTGCCGGGGCTGTAGTGCAGGTCCCGATCAGCCTGACCGTGGCTGCCACAGGAACTGCCTGCTTCTATGACCGAGCACTGCGAATTTGTCAGCTGGCGAACAATTCCTTGTAGCCGCTCGTCACCATCCAGTTCGCACGGTCGAGATGACTACGAAGCGCCTTCCTGGCGCGCTCCGGTTCAAGTGCCGGATCAATGCCGAGGATCAGTTGGGCCATTTCCTCTTCGGGCGCCTCATCGGCTGAGGCGTCCAGGAGCCTCATATAGATGGTAAAGTGCGCCCTGTCGTAGGAGGTAAGACGGTCAGACCAAGGGACTTCGTCGAGCAGTGTTGAGCTTTGAGTCCTATCTGTTCCCGGTGATCGATTCATGTCTGCCGCGAACCTCGCATGTTGATCGCTGGATGCAAGGCAGAATATCCCAAAATGGGATAATCCGAAACGGGGATTAGTCGCTGAGCCGGTCTCTACCTGACCGGTTCACCTAAATGCCCAAATCTCTTCGATCTCCCCGCCACCAGCGGTTTCTGGCCCAGTTGATCTCACTGCGCAATGTCAAAGGGCTGACGCAGGCGCAGGTGGCTGAGAAGCTTGGTCGTCCGCAATCTTTCGTGGCGAAATATGAGGGTGGCGAGCGGCGTCTCGATATCATTGAGTTTCTCGACGTAACTGCGGCCCTCGATGCTGATCCGTGTGAGATTCTGTTGAGCCTGCGCACGTAGTGGGCGCCCGCGCCCTCACCGCGCGTGCCGTGTGCCGGTGGATTGATCCCCGCTTTTCTTGGCTCTGGCGTCTCGACCATTCCGCTGCGCCTCCTAGCGCGTCGTTAGACTCTCGCAATTCTCTCTGTTTGTGCCTTTCCCAGCAGGTGGCGCCGTATCCTTCTAGGCCCGCCGCGGCGTCCCGCAACCCTTAGCCAGCTGTGAGCTTTCAGTAGGTCGTCCATCCGGTCCTCCGGATGCGGTGCGGCTCAGACGGCGCGCCCCTTCCTGTCATGACTCGCCGCCGCACCGCTTCCTGGGAAGCAGCCATTGGCGAGCGGAGGACAAAACGATGAGACCAGCGAAGCGCAGGGCCATCCGCGCCGACTGGAAGTCCTCGCGATCATCTTGGAGCGGCATTCGCGCTGTGGTGATGCGTCGATGCATGGTGGTTGCGCTACTTCGTTGCTTGAAGCGAAGCGACCGCACCGCCCATTTCGTCAATTGGCGAACAAATCCTTGTAGCCGCTCGTCACCACCCAGTTTGCACGGTCGAGATGACTGCGAAGAACGTTCCGTGCGCGCTCCGGTTCGCGTGCCGGATCAATGCCGAGGATCACATGGGCCATTTCCTCTTCAGTGGCGTTGTCGGCTGAGGCGTCCAGGAGCCTCATATAGGTTGTAAAGTGGTCCTTGTCGTAGGGCGTGATGCGGTCCGACCAGGGGACCTCGTCGGCGAACGGCGTGTTCGATCTGGGCTGCAACATCGCTAATTCTATCTCCGGCCGATGGACCCGCGAAGCCCTGTGCCTGCTAAATGTGGATTACATATTATAGTTGATAAACTCAAGCCGCCTGATCCGCTGGCTTGCGTGCATGGATATGCGCAAGTTGGTCGGACGGAATGTGCAGAGGATCAGGCAAAGGAAGCGCCTGACGCAGGAGCAGCTTGCGGAGATTTCCGGGTTCAGTCAGCAGTACATCAGCGGCTTGGAGAAAGGCCGAAGAAATCCGACAATTATCACGATCTATGAACTGGCATTGGCCCTCGGCGTCAGCCACATGGATCTGGTTCGGCCCGACAAACAGGCCTGATGCCCCCGCCCTCCAAGTAGCTGGCGGCCTGATGGCGCGCGCCGGGTGCTTGTGAGCCCACGCTTTTCTTAGGTCCCCCGGCAGCCCCTGCCATTTAGCTCGCCCTCGCGCGGGCGCACCCTATTGGACAGTCGGCCGCTGCGTTTTTGTCAGCTTTTCCTGGGACGTGGGGTGGTCGGCATTCCCTTTTAGGCCCGCCGCGGCCTGCCGCAACCTTCGCTCTCGCTTCAGGTCCTTCTCTTGGTTACGGTCCTTCGGATGCGGTCTGCCTCTTTCAGCGGGCCTAATCGCTTTCTGTCGCCCGCCCCACGGGGACAGGCACGCGAGACTAGTATGGAGCGTTGCGGTTAGCGCGCGAACAGCAAAGGAACCGAAAAAACAGGCAACTGTCGCAGCATGGCTGAACCAGCCATCGTGTCGGCATCTAGGAGTCGCGTGTTCGCCTTGCGCTGACACGAAGCTCAGACATAACGTCCGGGAGACGATGCTGGCAAATAGTCTGGCTGAAGCATTCCACCCACAATACCAAAGCCCGTCCCGATCCAAAGCGCTTCTAAGCCCTCCATCTCAGGCGCGAGGCCTGCTGGCCAGTGCACCTTCTTGGTCCGCCGGAAGAGAGCCCCGCCCTCTCGACAATCGGCTTCATGAGGTCTCGCCCTGCAGTGTCGACCGTAAAAAAGGGCGCGCGAGGCGCCCTTCATTTAAACCGGCAGTCGGGAAGCAGACTTCACTCTGATATTCAAAAGCGGTAGGTGACACCTGCGCCTATCAGCCAGGGATCGAGCTCCGCCTTCCCCGTCAGCTTCGCGCCGGCCACCGTGACGTCGAAGTCCGGCTTCAGGAAAAGCTTCTTCACGTCGAAGTTGAGGCCCCAGTGCTGGTCCACCATGTAGTCGAATCCGACCTGCAGCGCCGTGCCGAACGTGTTCTTCACCTTGAGAGCATCAGCGCTGCCAGTGTCCTGGTTGTAGAAGATCGTGTAGTTCACGCCTGCGCCGACATAAGGTTTGAACGCGCCGAGATCGGTAAAATGGTACTGCAACGTGAGCGTCGGCGGCAGCAGCCAAACTTTGCCGATGTTGCCCAACCCTCCGATCGTCCCTTGGCCCGCGATGTTGGCATAGGTGGTACCGAGTATGAGTTCGGCGGCGATGTTGTCGGTGAAGAAATACGAGATATCGAGTTCCGGCGTCACCGTGTCCGAATACGAAAGACCGGAGCCGGGAAGCGTATCAACGTAGCCCAGATCTTTCGTAACGACGCCCAACGCCCGCAGGCGGATCTGCCAAGGGATTGGCGCTTCGGTGACCGAGGCTCCCGTCTCCGCCAGGACGGTCTCTGCTTGCGCAGGCTCCGCGGCGACGGCCTGCTGTCCCACCATGATCAGGGCCACCGCCGCTGCTGTTGCCCGCGCTACGCCCATTCGCGTTCTCGCCATGAGATTCACTCCTTGATGTTCAGAAAGGATGCACTGCACTATTTCGTCTCCTGCTCGAATGAATTGTTGATGGACCTCAAATGCCCCACTTGCGTTGCAACGCGTTCCGCCGTCTCCGGAAGGTGATCGTTGAAGCCGATTGCGCTGCGGAGAAAATTGGTGCCTAGACTGATGAATGCGGCTTGCTCCCGATTGTCCTCGCCGCAGCCGTGCCCGCCTGCGCTGGCCTCGTAGAAGTAAGCGGGATAGCCAAGAGCCTGCAGTTTTGCGGCCATCTTGCGCGCATGGCCCGGATGGACGCGGTCGTCGCGTTTCGTGGTGGCGATCAGGATAGGCGGATAGGGCTGTCCCGGCGCTGCGGCGTGATAGGCGGAGATTTCCTTCAGGAAAGCCCAATCGTGAACCTTGTCCGGATCGCCATATTCGTCGATCCAGCTCGCGCCCGCCAAGAGCTTGGTGTAGCGACGCATGTCGATAAGCGGTGCTGTGCAGAACAGAGCCCCGAAATGCTCAGGATAGCGGGTCAGCATGTTTGCGATCAGCAGGCCGCCATTTGAGCCACCCTCGGCGGCAATCCGCCTCGGCAGGGTGATGCCCCTTCGCACGAGGTCGGCGGCAACGGCGGCGAAATCGTCATGGGCGAGACGCTTGCCCTCCCTGCGCCCGGCTTCGTGCCAGCGGGTGCCGAACTCGCCGCCGCCGCGGATGTTCGCCTCGACACACGTGCCGCCGCGCTCGAGCCACAGCTTGCCCAGCGGGGAGTTGTAGTAGGGCAGGAGTGATACGCCGAACCCGCCATAAGCGGAAAGGTGAATCGGAGCATCTCCGTTCCCGTTCGCCGGACCAACCTGCGTATAGGGGATCAGCTCATGATCGATAGAGACTGCCTCGTGGCGCGTGACCACCAGTCCGGATGCATCGAAATTCTCCGGGCTGCGCTTCAGGATTGCTGAAGCGCTGAGAGACGGCGCGGCATTGAGATCGAATAGCAAGAGCTGCGGCGGCGTGATCGGATCCTGAGCACAGACCAGGACCTCTCCATTGGCCTCGTGAACTGCCGCATCGAATGACCAGACGTGGACAGTCCCTTCGGCGGGCAGAGTGTCCAGGACTCGGCGCGTCCATTCCTGGTGGCCGGGAGTGAACATCTCGAAACGCGGTACGAGATTGATGAGGTAAGAGATAATGAGCTTCCCGTCATTCCAGAAGAATGACTGCAGGGAGCGCCTTTCCCCTGGTTGAAACAGGGTCTCAAATCGGCGTCCGCCGGCGAGGAAAGAGCAAAGCGAGATGACGATCAGCGCGTCGGCGGGATGGGTGGTGCCTCCCACCGTCCACGGCTTGCGCGGCCTTACCGCCAGCCAGTCGCCGAAGACCCGCCACGACGCGTCACGAGGAAGATCGATCTGCCTCCTCGGCCCGCTCCTGTCGCCGATCCAGCTGATTTCCTCGAAGAAGGCCGGCTTCTCGATGAACCAAAGGCGCTCGCTGCGGCCGGTGCGGTCCGAATGACCAGACACCTTGAGGCTCTCGAACCCGGCCTCGAAGATTACCGGTGTGGTGAGGGGATCCGCGTCACGCTTCCACAGTCGCACGGTGCGCGCATAGCCGGAGCGGGTGGCCATGCCATTACCAAGCGCACTGGAAAGCAGAAGCGTGTCAGGGTCCAGCCAACTAACGTAGCCTTTGGCCTCGGGGAGATTGAAACCGTCGGCGACAAAGCTCAGAGAGATCAGGTCGAATTCGCGATGCACGACCGCGTCGCTGCCGCCGCGCGACAGGCGCAGAACGGCTCTTTCCCGTCTCTCCGGCTCGATGGACGCGCCGTCCCAGATCCAATCCTCTCCGTCGCTAGCCGCGAGAGCATCCAGATCGAGCAGTAGCTCCCATTGGGGATCCGCCTTCATGTAGGCGGCAAGGGTGGTCCGGCGCCACAGTCCGCGTGGATTTCCGGCATCTCGCCAGTAATTGTGGAGGTACTGACCATGGCGCGCGATCAGGGGAAGGTTGTCGCGATTGTCGAAAATGGCTGTCAGAGCCGCGCGGTCGCGCTCGAACTGCGTTCCACCGAAGTGCTTTAGGGTCTTTGCCGACTGGCCGGCGGCCCAGGCAAGTGCCCGCTCGCCCTCTACATTTTCAAGCCAGAGATAGGGATCGTCGTCGGGAGCATCCAGCGTTGGACGGACATCAAATGCGTTCATGTCCGAACGACCTGAGGAATGAAAGTGGAATGGCTTCCGTTTGATCGGGAACGCTCAGTGTTGGTAGCGGCGCCCACATGTTCGAAAAGCGTGATCATTGATGAGTTCTTCCAGTCGGTGCGGCATCGCAGTGCTTTTGCGCATAGGACCGCAACCGACGTGCCAACTGGGAAAATCGTTTCGGAACAATGCGATCGCTCTGGAAGCGTTGTGTCACATGTCCGACATCGTCGAGAATCCGACAACGAGTGCTCCTCCTAATCCCGGGTCAACTCCGGCGCCAGTCGGTGACACCGTGCAGAATTCGAGCAGACGAGCGCCCCCAAGCTCGCGAAGCGCATTGAAATACGTGAGCACTGTCAGATACGGATCGGCGGCATCTTCCCCTTCTTGCGTCGGGCTGGAAGTCAATGCCTGCGCGCCTGCCAGCAGGGTCTGCATGCTCCGAAGAAAGAGGAGTTTAAGCCCGCGACCCTGACTCGCCACACCGACGTAGAGGCGGGCTGGCTCTCGTGCCGATGGCACAGTGCTGGCGAAGAAGCTGTCGGTACGGTGGATGCCGGGTGGCGGAAATACGGCCGTCTCCGAACGATCGAACAAGGCTGCGATCTGTTTCTCCGCCCTTCGGACGGTCGCGGTCGAGGCGACGATTTTTGGACGAATGAGTCCATGAAGACCCGGCCGCGACGACAGCAGGTCGATCGCTGTTTCGTAGAGTGCGGCCGCCGTTCCAAGCGGGCCAGAGATCAGGTGCAGTTCGTCCTGGATGACAAGATCCGGCGGATCGAGCCGATGCCCGTTTCCGAAGGGGCGACCTTCGCCTGGCTCAGACGCGCCGAAGAACCCCTTGTCCGGATCATGCCGATCTACGTGTCCAAAGAATGCGCCGCTCTTGCCAATCCATGGAAGGGAGGCAAATTTGTCCACCGTGGCGATGAGAAATGCGGGAAGACGGCGGTAAATTGGCTCGTCCACCACGAGCACCGGCAGGTGTCGATCCCGCGTGAAGTCGCATTCGGCGTTCTCGCATTTGAGCACTAGATTCTGCGGAGCTGTCCTGTTGGGCGTGAAGTGGAAGCTCTCTGGCTTGAAGGGCTCACCACACCAGGGACATGCCTTCAGTGGCACCGGGGTTTCGTCTTAGGTCTGCTCTGGTACCGCTTCAGCCAGGTCGTCGCGGCGTCCTTGCCGGAAGAATTTCGCGGCTGGATTGTTCGGTGAGGCTGCGCCGCCCACCCAGAGTCCAATCTCGATCGGCCATTCGCCAAGCGTCTTCCGGCCATTGTCATCATGGGTCCGCAGGAGTTCGAGCGCGCAGACGAGACCAGCGGCGTGAGCAGGCGTAACGTGTAGCGCATGATGACGCTGATGCCCGCACCCAGCACGCCAGATCCGCGGAGCCGCCTCGGCACAATCGCATAGGCGGCAAGTCCAAGATATGCTTCCGTCTTGCCGCCGCCGGTCGGAAAAAAAGCAGGTCGACGATCTCGCGCTCACCACTGTTTCGGTCGGTCACGCCAACGAGATTGAGGAGGACGAAGGCTAGCTGGAACGGCCGCCATGTTGGCGGGTCTACATCGCCCGGCAGCTTCTTCTGCCTCGCGCCGGCGGTTGGCCATCGCCATCGCCGTATTCATCAGGCCGAATGCTTCACGCGCCATCGTATCACGCTTAAGGAGATCTATCCCATCGCGAATCCTGCTGCCGGCGGTGTCAACATTTTCCAGAAGCGCCTGGCCCGTCTTTAGCCGTCTCGGCGCAAGCCCTGTCATCAGTCCTTCCTGACTCCGCCGCCACTCGGCGTAAAGTTCAGGCAGTGAATCCAAGGCTGCACTGACCGCTTCGGCTCCGGAAACGGCAGCCCGAGCGAGAGCCTCCATGCCGAACTCGACGCCATCGCTCCTTGCCGGGACGACACGTTCCACCTCCTGCTGCGGAAGGAAATCGGTCCAAACACGCGTCACGGGGAGCGGATCGTTCGTCGCGTCAAGCCGTTCTTGCCAGCCTGCAGATGTGTTGCGACCAACGGCATATTCGCGGACATCGCGATAATGGAGATCGCCCAGCCTAAGGTCGAAATCATCGGACTGGTAGGTGGACAGGTCGCTGCGCGGATAAAATCCATCCGCACATTCGAGCTCGATCCGGGTCTGGAACGCGTAGGCCACGTCCTTGTACGGAGCCTTTGTGCTCCGTCGACGGTTTACCAAGAAGACGGTGATGACGCGCAGACGCTCTTCAGCCCCCTCCGGAGTCTTTTGACGGAGCACACGGTGTCAACGGCGACTTCGATGCCGCCGCCCGGCCTCTGAGTCAGCGCTTTCCGGCAGCAGGATTCCGGACTGGTTCCGAGTGACGTCGAGGACGATCGCGGCTTCGCCGGGAACCCGAACCCAACGGAGGTTCTCGGGCTTTTCTGGCTTTGGCTTGCCCTTTCCCGACAGTTCGGGAATGAGGAGCGCATCGGGCAATGGGGGCTCCGTCTTATAGTTCCCCCATGTTGCGCGCAGCGTGACTTGACTCACCGTTTGCGGAAGAACCACCGTCAACCCTATCGACGACGGAAGAAACCTGTCCCGCGGTGGTTGGTCAGTCGAATCCTTCTCCTCGACCTCCCCCTCGACAGCGGAGTCCAGCATCTCACTGGCGAGAAGGTCGTCGGCGGTTTCTTCGATGGTTTCCTCGCCGTCAGGTATCACAGGCGCAACACCGTCGTAGGCGGGAACGATAAAGCCCCCGGCGTCCCAGCGATTGCTTCTCGGTCAAACTTCGCGTGCGAGATTCTGATCAAGGTCAGGATTCGGGCCGACTAGGTCGCGGCGGAGGATGTCGATCAGCTTGTTTCGTACCTCGAGCGAATTCGTCATGGTGTCGGTCTCTCAAGGTAAAGCTGCGCAGCGTCTGGTCGAGCCATTTTTGGGTATAGGCATCTTTAACAGGACCTTCGGACGATGGCCGATATCGGCGAGGAGCCGCTCCAACGAGACCAGTCTGTCGCGCAAGCCGAGGCGCAGCCCAACGCGAAGACTCGCCTTATCCGGACCGCAAAGGAGCCAAGCGTCGCTGCGCGTGATGGTGTGTCCAGAGCATCTGCTCTCCGGCGTCCAGAAAGCGCATATGGTCGTCACGCAATAGCGCGCTCGCGCGTTCAATGTCGCTGACCGGATGTACGGCTTTAAGTGTCTCTCTCAGAACATTAGCTTCGATCTGCTGTTCGGGCCGCCGCCTCTGGAGCCCTGTCTGGGTTTCGATCTCACACATCTCGACCGTCTCCACCGGGTACCCGCTCGTCAGCGCCTTCCATGCCGACACACGCCAGCACTCGATGATGACGTTGGTATCGACCAGCAACGAACTTCGGTGCCGCGGCATTCACCCGCCTACAACTCGTATGGCGCTTCCACGCTGTGAACTGCAAAGAGGTCCGCAAGATCGTCGATCGAGATGCCGAGCAGGTGCAATACGCGCCTCATCGCCACACGACCCTCATTGACAGCCTTGCCGATCACCTCGACGAACGTCGGGGAGAACAGCGGAAGCAGCGGCTCTTCGGCGGGCTTGCTACGGCCGTTGTTGCGAAGGCGATCTTCGGCGATACCCCTGCCAATATCCTTGTCGATCCAGTCAAGGCCGACCAGCCGCCAGCGCAATGCGGAAGCCGTGACCCTCAATTCATCTGCGACCGCGTTCAGCCGTACGATGAGTTCGTCGCCTGCCAATTCGGACCAATCGCCAACCTTGCCAAGCACAGTTGAAGGCATGAGGAGAGCCGAGGCGAAATTGTCGGCGAGTTGCTCGACCCGGCTACGTTTCTTGGGCACGACATCTTCGACATGATCCGGCGGCATCGCGTCCCAGGTGAGGATGTGGAAAAGCTCGTGAGCGAGGTCGAAATGGCGGCGACCCGCAACCTCGCGGCGATTGATCAACACGACATCCAGTTCCGGCAGGCGGCAGGCGGCGCCCGACACGCCTTCGATCGGATCAACCATCAGGACCAGCATTCCGAGATCCCGCTCCATGACCTCGGCGAGGCGAGCGGCAGGCACGTTTCCTAGCTTATATTCGCCGGCGAACCGGTCGCCCGCAGCCGATGCATCCTCGTAGCTGGATTCTTTTGAAAGACCGAGCGAGCACCTCAGCAGCGGAGCTTCCCTGCCCACTTGTGGCGCGAGCGTACGGAATGCCGCGATCACGCGGCCCGCGTCTTCTTCGTAACCCAGTAGGGCACGACCGATGACGCCGTTCTGACGCCAGGAGAACTTACCTTCGCCGACGAGCAGAAACGGATCGGTGAAAAAGTCCAGCGGAACGCGAAAGATTTCGACGGCGCGAACGAGTTCCTCGGCCGAAAGTCGCCGCTCGCCCGTCTCGATGGCGGAAATGGTCTGGCGGTCCTTGAAGCCGAACAGACGCGCGGCCTCCTCCTGCGAGAGGTTGCGCTGTCTGCGCAGCGCTTTCAAACGGATGCTGATGGTGGGAGTCGACATGTCGCACCTCCGCAATCGCTATAATCTTGCGAATTTTGAAATGCAAGGATATGTCGCGATTTGGACCAGCAAAGCCCCCGTGAGGATCGTGGCTGGCCGTTGATCGGAAACGAATCGGAGGCACCTTCAGGTAACGCACGATGAATTTCACCATTTCCCTTTCTGATGCAGCTCGTCACACTATTACGCTTGCCACACTGGAAGCCTATGTTCTCGGAGATGGTCGTCCGCGCCGAACAAAGCTGGAAACGCTGGGGTATCTTTGGGGCTTCAGTCGCGAGGACTCGAAAGGAACGACCCATTTCCATGTCGATCTTATGAGTCTCAGCATTTCAGCCGAGCGATCACGGAACAGCGTGAAGCCCAACAATCAGGCTGTCCGCCTGAAGAGCGAACTGATGGATCGATGGGCACCACACTTGACGCTCATCGGTGATTTCCACAGTCATCCCTATGAAAATCTTGCCGAGGTACGGGACAGTAGTGGATTCGAGTTTTCGGATGCTGACGAAGCAGCATTTCTAGACGACGACTTCCTGTGGGAGCGGGCTAACAGCCAGCCAATCATGCTGGCAATGACAATCTGCAAGCTGGCGCGGGTCCATGAAAAGCATGCCGCTGAGACCATACGCTCGAACATTGCGCATTTCGACGTGGGTGAATTTCGGTTCTGGTTGAATGCCGCTGTTGGATTCCTAGACGCCTCCGGGTCCAGACGCTGCACTGGGAATCGGCCTTCAAACGTGGAACTCAGAATTGATTCTCGCTTCTACAATTTCTCGAGAGACAGGCTCGTCGTTGCTACCGTGCATTGATTTCCTCGCCTTCTCCTATGGGACCTTAAGTTTCGTGCGGAAAAAACGATTATCAAGAACTCGCCGACGTAAGTCCGGAAATTGGCACGCTACAGGGAGGCCTTACGGTTGGAATGATAATGACACTAGAGCTCATCTTATGACTTGCGAGTCGGTTTCCGATGTAACTACGCGAAATATCAATTCGTCACAGCTATGTCCCTGTGGTTCATGACGGCGGTTTCGGGGGACTATTCTTTTGCAGAACGCTTCTTCGACGCGACACCGCCGAGTGGAAAAATCTCTGAGCGTGTTTCCGCTCCAGAAGAGACGTTGGTTGGAGCCGACGCAAGCATTCTAGACTTCATCCGAGACGCCGACCAAAGGCCGTGTCGGCTAGTTGTTTCCTGACGCCAGACCGAAGGTCTCGTCAGCATTTCAGACATGCAGAAATTGCCAGTGCGAGCAGCGTCCATGGCGGATGCGATAAGGAGACGCTTCGAAACGCCGGGCCGCTGGCTGGAGAAGCTTAGCGCCGAAAGAAGAAAGAAGATTTCTCAAGTGATCGCCGATGCGAAGAGTGATGATGGATTTGTGGACGAGATCCTATTCACTCAGTTCTGCGACAAATCTGATGTTGTTCGAAAAGGAATAGAGCTCCCCCGGAGCGCGACATCGGCCGCCGACGTGTTCCGGCGAGCTGAGAAACTTAGAAATGCTGTTGCGCATGGAAATGACTGTGCCTGGCTCCTTCCGCCGCGAAAAATATCGCAGTGTTGGTCACAGATATGATGATTTTCAAAAGGGAGATTGATGGATAGAAGGCTTGCTCTGCACAGTTGCCTTTTTGGTGCGTTGGGAGACTGTCGACAGCGCGGCCCTTGCGTGTTGGATAAAGCCGCAAACCGGTTGCAAGAAATTCCGTTCGGATCGACGAAAATGACGGTGGCCGCCATCCCATGCACCTGCATCATGCCATTCAAGGCCGAGGCTCTGGTCGAGGTCACCTCATTGAGGATGACGGCGGCCTGAATTGCCTGGATCAAGCAGCCAACCGTGGTACGCGACACCTCATTTATTGAATTGAGGGTGGGTCCGGTGTTCCGGCATTGAAGTCCTGATATCAATTGTGCGACAGGCTGCCTCATCGAACCGCTGGCGGAGGCAAGCGTGGGCTGCAGTACCAGATCACAGGCATGCCGCCAGCGAGGCCCTCCCATGTGCTTAATGGCCATGCCGCCAAGATCGAATTCGCTACCGGCATGAAACCTTGGTGTGGTGGAGGTGTTGAGAGGCACCTGCGCCAGGCTGGCGAACGGTTAGTAGCGGGCAAAACCCGTAGCTCAGCTCATAGCCCGCCTAAACAAAGGCGGGCATCGTACAAGGCCGCAGTCCTTCGGACTTAGGTCCAAAAGAGCGGCCCAGGTGATTTCGCAAGCCGGGCGGGGTTTGCGCCGTTCGCATCAAGAGCTGTCCGCCCGGCCAGTTCTGTCCCTCACATAAGCTGGCGGTCAGCCGCAAACGGTATACCAGCTGTCGAATCGGCCATTGTTTGGAACCGCACACAGAGCGCCGTAACAAACCTTCTCACCCTTGAAGTAGGCCAGGAACTGCAGCAAATGGGATATTTCGCGCTGTTCATCTTCGTCCCGGATAAGCTCCGGACCGCCCTGCGACTTCAGTGCCAGTTCGATCAACTCGATCGCCCGATCTTTGTTGCCGCTCTCGTGATAGTAGAGGGCTGCCAAACGATAGGGCAGGAGCTTACGTTTGTCGCTTTCCGGGGGATTCAGTGCCAGGATGTGTTCGGACAGCTGTTTTCCCATCGCCAAGCGCTCAGCAGACGGAAAGTGCGAATGGTCATAGTTCGGAAAGAAGAGCTCGTCTAACGCCGCAACCATCCAATTCTCGGAGTTTCTGTTGATCGCGTCGCGAACGAATTGGCGCATGACGGGCAAGCCGACCTGCATGTCCTTCATTTTGTGAAGCAACAGATTCACATGAGAACGGCGGAAACCGAGGTTGTCCGGCATCAAGGCGATGCCTTCTTCGATCGCCGAGAGCGCCGTCCTCCAATTCTTTTTCTCCACCGCCGCCCGATATCTGTCATTGATCGGCTTCTTCAGCGCTTGTTCGCGCGCTATGGGTTCGCCTTCCGCGATCCGCTCCGCATCGGCGGATTTTGCTTTATCGCTGGTGCGCCAGCTGCCGTTAAGCACCTTCGGCAAGACCTCATCGAGTTCCGTCGGTGCACCAATAAAGGCGATGCAGCCGTCTCGGTCGACCACGAAACTGGTGGGAATCCAGAAAGAAAAGCTGGGCTCCATCCAAAGCTTGTCCATTTCGCCTGTCGAGTCGAATGCGATCCGATAGTTCAGATTCGGGAACTTTTCCGTCAACCAAGCGTCCAACGTGCTTCGGGCCTCATCGGCCGTTGGAGCGCGTTCACTAGCCGCGACTCCTACGATCTCAACGCCGCTTTCCCTGTATTTCTCCTGCAGCTGCATCAGATGGGGCATCCCGTCCACACACGAACCGCACCAAGTTGCCCAAAATTCGACGATGTACACTTTGCCAGGCTCGAAGCTGGTGAGGGGCTCGCCACGCAGCCAGGTTTCCGCTTGAATCGAAGGAGCCGGGGACTCGATCTGCAACACCACGTTGTTCTCCAAAGCCGTTGTCAAAGGTTGTGAGATTTTCTGCACGAGCTTATTTCCCTCTCAGAGACGGCACACGGTTCAGGGGAGAGAACATCCTCGTCTGCTCCATTGCATACCGTCCTGCTGCAAGCGTTGCAAGGTCCATGCCAGCGGGCTCAGCGCGCAAGTGCATGAATATGCTTTGAAAAACCTCCGTAGTGCCCGGATGGCGGTTGGATTGAACCTGACAAATTTCTGCCTTTGTCAGGTTTTGAACGCGCATTGCCCGTGTTTCGCGCCGCCAGAAAAGCGTGGCCCATCCGCACGATCCTGAAGCCCAAACCGTCGAACCCGTGCGACACCGCCGCAATCATGTCGCGCCATGCATCGATGCCAAGCGCCTCGGCGTTGAGCTCGCAGCACGCCAGAGACATCATCGACGAGACGTTCAAGCTCTACCCGGGAACGGGAAAACGGCCCGAGGTTTGGCCTTGGTCGGGACGGCCGAACGGCAATATCGCCGAGAGGGAAAGACGCAGAAGAAGATCATCACACCCGGCGAGCCGAAAGTGTCGGCAAGCCATCGCAGAAGGCAGCAAACATGCAGGCCCAGACGTATCGCTGGGCGATCTGAGGGAGTGGCATACGTCGCGCGCCTGGTGCAGAAATTGCTCGCATCATGCCGAAGTAAGGTCGGCCGCGCTAATCCGCCGGTATGGCAAAGGCGCGCTATTCAGCACGGTCGAGGGCACTTGGTTGCCCGGGAATTGAACCGGCTCATCACTGGTCAGTGACAATGCCAGCGAGTTCATCTCGAACGCCATCCTCTCCTGCGCGGATCAGAACCGGTCGAATGGCATTCCATGCGCATGGCAAGCATCGCTATCGCCTGTGGCGCGCCGACTGCAACACCGCGCGGCCGCACTCCCAAATCGCCTGGCAGACATCGGCCGAGTTCGCCACCACCTTCAACCCGCGACGGTCGCTCGCGCTGCGCTATGCGAAAGGTTCCGCGCCAGCGCCCGTCGCTTCACCCGCCCAGCAGCGCACAACCCACGCCGGAAACGAACCCAAAACTGGAGAAACTCGGGGCGACGTCATTTAGATTCCACCCATGCAGAGGTACTTCATTCCGAGGTAGTCTTCGAGCCCGTGGCGGGAACCCTCCCGCCCGATGCCGGACTGCTTCAAGCCGCCAAAGGGCGCCGCTTCCGAAGACATACGCCCGTATTGATGCCAATCATGCCATCCAATGCCTCGGCCACGCGCCAGACACGCCTCAGGTTCGAGGCATGGAAATAGGCGGCGAGCCCGTAATCGTGTCGTTTGCCTCACAGATGACCTGATCCGCATCGTGGAAGCGGATGATCGGCGCCAACGGCCCGAAAGTCTCCTCTTGCGCAACCGCCATGATGCTGGAGATCTCGGTGAAGACTGTGGGTTTGAAAAAGGTGCCATCCTTGCCGATATGTTCGGCCGCGCATCGAATTATCCCACCTTTGGCAACGGCATCTGCGATGTGGGACTCGATCTTGGCCAAAGCATGCATGTCGATGAGTGGTCCGACGTCCACTCCCGGAGCGAAGCCGTCGCCAACCGATAAGTGCCGGACTTTCTCCACGAACTTCTCGACGAACTCATCGTGAACGCTCGATTGGACGTAAAGCCGGTTCGATGAAACGCGCAAGTCTGGCCGGCATTGCGGAACTTCGCCTGGATCGCGCCGTCAACCGCAGCGTCAATATCCGCGTCATCGAAGACGATGAAGGGCGCATTGCCGCCGAGCTCGAGGCTGACCTTCTTGATCTGGTCCGAGCGCTGGCGCATGAGCAGTCGGCCAACCGCGGTGGAGCCTGTAAAGCTGATCTTTCGGACCTTGGCATTGGAGCAGAGTTCGCGGCCCCACGCGACCACCTTCGGTCGCATAGACCCAGGTTGACGACGACGTCAGGAAAAGCCGGCTTGCTGCGCGAGGGCAAACATTGCACCTAGCCGTGCCACGCCACGATCAGATCGAGCGCGGCTTCGTTGCGTGCGGGTTCTGTGGTCAGTGGAGGGCGGAGGAAAAAGCGCTCGGCGTGCTCGCCCTCGCGATACCGCTGGTTCGCGCCGGCAAGCGCCCATGTCGCGTCGGCAGCGCCCTGGGCGCTGCCGTATTGTTCTATGAGGCGGTTCGCGATTGCCTCGCGCATCGTCTCGCCGATGGATGCCGCGTGTTCGCTGCGCAGGCGGAAAGCTTCGAGGAAGCGCTGGCGCATCGAGGAGACGTCGATCCGGAATTCTCCCATTCCATCATCGACAACCGCTTGAGCGACTGATGGGTGGTCGGGAGCTGCGTTCTGAATGATTTCCAGCAAGCGCAAGCGCGTGCGCTGTATTCGTCGCCCGCTCAGGAACAGGCGGCCATCCCGGGTCGGGCCGAGAAGCACAGCGCTCGCCGCCGAGAGGTAAGCGTTGGGATACAGGTATTTGGCGATGGCGTGCTTGAGTATCATGGCCTCGATATCCTCCCCGGCATCGAGATAGATGCCGCGCATTAACTGGACGAGCTTGCCCGTTTCAGCCTGATAGTGGCTGCGGGTTTTATCGATGTTTTCACAACGAGGTGAAGGGCCATTTCTAAAGTTCCCTGAGATACGGGAAAGCTAGCATAATCATCATATTCAAGAGTTTCTAACTTTCCCGTATTTGGTATACGCAAAAGTTAGAATACTTTCTCGGAACGACGGCATTCTTCGGGGCGGGAAATCGAATCACGGGAGAGAACCTGGTCTGCGAGGGCGCGCAGGCAGTCTCAAGGCGTTCATTCTGCCACACCATAATCGGATCAGCCACACGTAGTTCGGCGAGTCCTTCAGCTATTGTAGAGCGTGGGATTATTCGCTGTCACGGGCCAACGCCCGGCCGAAAGCAGCTTCTTCGCCGCCGCCCTGCCTGGTCGAGGATCACCTGCTCGATGAGGGCCGGGCGGCGCTGGATGTAGTCCATGCCGAGTTTGTCGAGCTGCAACCCGACAAGCGTGGCGGAAATCGACCTGGAGGAACCCAGATTGTCGATAGCATAGGCGCCGATCAGATACTTCTTGCTCGCTTCGAGTTCGGCCGCTGTTGGGCCTGTGTCCACCAGCTCGTTGATTGGTTGTGTTATCAGGTCGAGCGTCTCGGCCGCCCTGTCGGCGCGCGTCGACGTCGTCACGACAAGCATGTTGGAATGCTGGTAGCCTTCCAAGCTGGACGAGACACCGTAGGCAAGGCCGCGCTTTTCGCGCACTTCCTGGAACAGACGTGAGGTAAATCGTGAGCCTCCGACTATATCGTTCATCAGCTGTCCCGCGTAGAATTCCGGGTCGTTGCGTCCAATGGCGGGAAAGGCCAGCTGGAGCGAAGTCTGGTGGAGGGCGTATGCGACCTGCGTCCGCTCGGCGCTTCGGGGTGACATCAGGTACGGGGGCGAGCGCCTGTTTCTGAGGCAAATCGCCGAACAGCTGGTCGAGCCTTGCTCTCAGGGCTTTGGCATCTATGTCGCCTACGACCGCCACATGCAGCCCGTCGCGGGCGAAAGCGGCTTTGTGGAAGGCGCTTAGATCGGAGGGCGTTACGCTGGTCAGGCTCCCTTGGGCGGTCTCGAATACGCCGTAGATTCCGCGCCGCCAGGCCAGCTCGGCGATCGCGTGAGGTTCGCGCTCATTGGCAATGATTTCGGAGAGAAGCTGGGCGCGTATGCGGTCGAAAAGTGCTGGTATAGCCGGCTGCGAGTCCCGCCGCCGAGGATGTCGGCCAGTAGTCGAGCGCCTCGGCCTCGCACCAGGGACCGCCCATCGAATGACTCATGCGAGGCGTCTCAAGGCTGTCCGCGATCCAGCGCCAGATCTCCGCCTCGCCCGAGGCGCGCAGAGCTGGCCGGTTGTGCAGGAGCCGTAGGCAATATTCGCCTTCCTTGTTCGGACGTGTAACGCTTGCGTCTCCCGTCGCATTCTACCTGGCTTTCCGAACGTAGCCGTGATGCGAACTCTTGCTGCATATAAAGTCGAATCAGGGGGATTGAGTCATACGATACGGAGTCTTGACTTTGGCAGTCGCTCTGCGACATTACCTATATAAAGGTCGAAAGATGGTGATATGGATCATGCATAGGTCACGGAGACCCGAATGACGGCAGCGCATAAACGCACCTATTCGCGCTACGCGATGGAAGCGCTTGGCCTTTTCGGTAAGACCATCCGGCTGGGCCGGATGCAGCACCGATTAACCGCACAGGAGTTAGCCGAGAGAATCGGTGTTTCACGCAGCACCCTGCAGCGCATCGAGAAGGGCGATCCCAAAGTCGAAATCGGACTGATGTTCGAAGCTGCTGCCATTGTCGGTGTGAAGCTGTTCGATGCCGACGGCAATGGCATCACAGCCCTCACAGGCCGCATTGACGATCGCATCGCGCTGCTGCCGAAGCACGTCTACAAGGCCGGCAAGCAGATCGTCGATGAGTTCTAAGGTCCCCAAGTACGACGAAGCCTATGTCTGGGTCTGGCTGCCGGGCGAGACCGCGCCGGTTGTCGCCGGGCGGCTATATGCCCATGACGGACTCGTCAGCTTCAACTATGGCAGGAGCTTTCGTGAACTGGGCAGCGCGATCCCGCTTTATCTCCCGGAACTGCCCCTGAAGGCAGGCGAATTGCCTTTGCTTCCTGGCCTAACCATGCCGGGATGCATCCGCGATGCTGCCCCCGATGCCTGGGGACGACGGGTTATCCTAAACCGCAAATTCGGTGTGAAGGGCGATGAAATCGCGCGGCTCGATATTTCAGAACTGACGTTCCTGCTGGAATCAGGCTCGGACCGCATCGGCGCGCTCGATTTTCAGTTTTCGCCCACGAATTACGAGCCGCGCGCACTGGCCAATGCCACTCTCGAAGAGCTTGTCCAATCGGCGGAGCGGGTAGAGAAAGGTATTCCGCTCACCCCCGAATTAGATCAGGCGCTGCATCACGGCAGCTCGATCGGCGGCGCAAGGCCAAAGGCGCTGATCGAGGATGACGCCGTCAAGCATGTCGCGAAATTTTCCTCGTCTGCCGACCTTTACAGCGTCGTCAAAGGAGAATTCATAGCCATGCGGCTTGCCGCCTTGTGCGGCATCAGAGCGGCATCCGTCTCGCTCGTTCGCGCCGCAGGCAACGACGTGTTGCTCGTCGAGCGATTCGACCGGATCAAGGTCACGGGCGGCTGGCAACGCAAATCCATGGTCTCAGCGCTGACGATGCTCGCGCTCGATGAGATGATGGCGCGTTACGCCAGCTACCAGGATTTGGCGGAGATCATTCGCCACCGATTCACCGCGCCGTCGGAAACTCTGCGCGAGTTATTCAGCCGCATTGTCTTCAACATACTTTGCGGCAACACCGACGATCATGCCCGCAACCATGCGGCATTCTGGGATGGGGCTAAGCTCACCCTCACGCCTGCGTACGATATTTGTCCGCAGGCCCGCAGTGGCCAGGAGGCCAGCCAGGCCATGCTCATCAGCGGCAATAACCGCATGAGCCGGATAGCGTCCTGCCTTGAAGCCGCGCATCACTTCCTGCTCAGCGCGCCGGAAGCTCTTGCGATTGTTGAAGGCCAGCTCCGATGCATTGCGGAGAATTGGCCGCGTGTTAGCGAGGAAGCTACGCTATCCGGCACAGATCGCAATCTGTTCTGGGGCCGACAGTTCCTCAATCCCTACGCTTTTACGGCGCTGGAAGGAAGCGCCGACGTTCTCCGCGCTCTGGCTGACGAACTACGCAACAGTGTTCACGCCTGATCCGGCGCTGGATTTCGGACAAGCTCGGCAAGCGTAAGACGCCCACAATATGGACAACCCTTGCCGTGCCAGGACGAAGATTGAACAAACGGCTCTTCAACAGTGACAACGTGCACTGCGGAGAGATGTGGAGCTGACATCGCAAAAGCCCAAGACGCGCGACTTCCCGCGATACAACTCCACATAACTGAGCGTCTACAAGCGGTGCAGCCAGCCAAACATCCAGCCATCAAAGCGATGATCGTCTGATCTTTTGCCGATGACATCACGTCGGGGAAGACTTGTTCGAGCGCTTGCCGCTTCATATCGATACCGGCCTGGGCGTAGCGCATCGTTAGTTCAGCCCGAGTGGCCTGGCCATCGACTGATGGTGGCGATGTCAACACCCGCCTTGACGAGGTGGATGGCCGTCGTGTCCCGCAAAGGGCGATGATGGATGCTTTTTTCCGCCAGGGTGGTTCCTTCGCCCGCAGCCATGTGTGCGCAGCAAGTATCGAACACCGAACCGGGTGAGCAGTGTGGGGCGGTCGTTGCTTTGCTCGGCGGGACAGGGCGATACCAGACGAAGGTCACAATCGAAGAGTCAGGATCCCTGAACTCGTGCATCCGTATTGAACATCAGCGAAAACAGAGCGTAATCCCGCTGTCCAGAAGGCGTGCGGCGGTCGATACGCGCCAGGACGCTCTTGATTTCCGGGCTCATCGAGATATTCGACAGGTGCCACCCACGCGCTCTCTTGAAGGGAAGTGTCACCACCAGTTGCAGCGTATCCTAATATTCGGGGTGCTCCGAAATCAGGAACCGCGCAAAGGCATGCATCGCCGCCAGCCTTGCATTGCGGGTCGCAACTGCCACGCTCGACCTCAAGTGATGTGAGAAAGCTGCCCATCCTGTCGGTATTGATGTCGGAGACCGCTTCTTTCAAGAATATCTTCCCGCTCTCCCGCGGCATGAGCCCGTGGCATGCTTCGGCCCAATGCTGTGGATTGATGTTTCTTCATGCCACAACCTCGCTGACGAGACCGCCGAAAGGCCCTTCAAAGCGGTCGGTGGCGATCTCTCGCAGCTTTGGAAGGTAGTGCATTGATTTTTCGTGGAATGGGGACCCTGTTTAAAGGGTGATTTTCGTCCAAACGGGACCCTTTAACGATGGGGTCATCAAGATGCCTCCGGCTTGATCGGAGGCATTTGTGTTTTGGATGTTGGTTTTAGAGACGATTGCAAAGATACGTCGGCTGTCGCTGGTCCAGGGGAAGTCGATCAAGGCGATCTGCCGTGAGCTGAAGATCTCGCGCAAGGTGGTGCGCAAGGTCCTGCGTTCTGAGCAGACGGAGTTCCGCTACGAGCGCAAGCACCAGCCCTCCCCGCATGGGAGCCTGGCGTGAGACGCGGGACCGGCTGCTGTCGGCGAATGCGGCCAAGCCGCAGCGGGAGCGGCTGCCGGTCGCTTCGACGGCTTCCATTGCATTCCCCCGTCGGTGTCGAAGACCTGCACGGTGCGCTTCGACAACAACAAATACTCGGTGCTGTCGAGTGCCGTCGGTCGGCCCGTCGAGATCCATGCTTATGTCGATCGGATCGCATCCGCCAGAGGATGGCGTGGTCGTGGGAGAACACGTTCGCTCCTTTGGCCGCAACGAGGTCGTCTACGATCCCTGGCACACGGCGCGCGCCGTTCCTTAGCTGGGTCCTGCGGTCGGCAATGGAGAAGGTGCGGCGCAGCTCAAGGCGGTTGATGACGTCGACCGGCAGATGGTGTTGATCCTCACCTGGGTGCTGACCGACGGATTGAGCGCGGTCGAGGCCGCCTGTCAGGAAGCCATCGAGCACGGTGCATCGTCGGCGCCGGTGATCCTCAACATCCTGGCCCGCAGCCGCGATCCGGCGCCGGGCACGATCCTTTCCATTCCCCAGGCGCTGAAGCTAGCTCACGAGCGGTCGCCGACTGCGCCCGCTATGACAGTCTCAGGAGGACAAACAGCCATGGAACGCACCGAGGTACTGGAACTGATGGGAGCGCTGAAGCTCTACGGAATGCGCAGAGCCTATGACGAGATCATGGGCGCGTCGCCATCAAGCGACGGCACGAGCCCAGGATTGTCGGTGATCTCTTGCAGGCCGAGATATCGGAGAAGCAGGCCCGCTCCATCAAATACCAGTTCGCTGTCGCCAAGTTGCCGCTGGCCAAGGACATCGACGACTTCGACTTCGCCGACACGCCGGTCACCCCCTGATGCGCGATCTCGCCCGGCGGCGCCTTCGTCGCCGATCAGCGCAACATCGTCCTGGTCGGCCGCCTTCACGGGTCACCCAACTCGCGCGGAAGGTCGACCGCATTGCGACGGGCGCGTGTCGACTTCCCAACAATGTCAGACAGGAGGCACAACGCTATCGGAGCGATCGCATTGCCCGAAACGATTTTCCCAGTTGGCACGACAATTGCGGTCCTATGCGCAAAAGCAAACTAGACCTGAGAGCCGCACCGCATGAATGTAGCCTCCCAATATCTGCCGCTTGTGGCGCATCACGAAGCCGGGCACGCGGTGGCCGCCATCGTTTTGCACCGTCAGGTGTTCGACGACGACCGTGAACTCCCTGCTTTCTCAAGTGTTAGTATTTACCCCGACGCCGGTGACGGAGAGTGCGGTGGTGTTGTCGAAGGCGCGGGTTTTTATTCAGCGCAAGGAGTCACCTCGAAGCGAAAGCCGATTTTCGAGGACGATATGGATCGATATTTGAAACGCGATTGTGCGATCCAAGAGATAGTTGCGTGTCTGGCAGGTCCTTTTGCAGAATCCGCATTCGAAGGCTATCTGGACCCGCGCGATATGGCGATGAATGCGTCCGATGGGAATGACGGGAGCAGCGACTACGCGGATGCCAAGCGAATCTATGGTGAGTTGCGGTTCCTGATGCCGCGCCGCCCCCGTTGGAGGCGGATCGAAGATCGCACGGCCCGGCTAGTACTCGATCACTGGTCAGCCATCGAAGCATTGGCCGCGCATTTGCTGGTCAAGCATGATCTCCAATTCGATGAGGCTCTGACGATTGTTGCGCCGCATCTTCCGCCCATGCCAGCAGCTACGCCGCCAGAGCGTCATCCGCAGCCTGCTTGATCAGCCATTCGATGTGATTTGACCACATCTGCAACACCTCGCGCCTCTCCTTGACGTTGCTAAAGAGATTGTAGATTTCGCCAATGTCTCAGGGACGACGCCTTGTGTTCACTATGTGCTCGATGACGTGTGGCAATACCTGCCGCCTGCCGAGATTTGTCGCGAGCGTCCTGCGCAGATCGTGAAGGGTCCCGTTCTCCAAAGCCACCCCGTCAACATTGACCTTGCCGTCTCGAGCCTTCTTGCCCTTCGCGTAGCCTGAGAAGTGGCTTTTTTTGTTGACCCTGGCAGGGAAAACAAACGTGTCATTAGTCTTCGGTGCCGACTGGGGGACCGACACCGCCAGTGTGGACAGCGGAATAAGCGTAGGCTCTTCGTTCTTCGTGCGGTCACCCGATAGTTCTCATGTTCCGGCTTCAAGGTTGAGTTCAGACCAATGCATCGCGGCAACTTCCGTACGCCTCTGTCCGGTCAGCATGAGCAGCTTGACGATGGAGCCGAACGAATAGCCGATATCGCCCGGTTCGGGCTCACAGCCCGTCCATATAGCCGCCAGTTCGGCATCGTTCACCACTCGCTTGCGCTTGACGATCGGGGCCGGATACCTAATTTTCCAAACCCTCGCGGGAAACCGCGATGAGCCGTTGCGGCGGTTTGCGATACCAGTTGAAAATGCCCGCATATACCAGAAGGCCGTGTTAGCCCTTTGCGGGTGACCCCCGGCGACGATCTTCTTGGTGATGTTAGCAATGTCGGTGTCGATCACATGGTGGATAGAGCGACTCCCGAGGGCAGGCACAAGATACCGGTTCAGGCTGGCCTCGACCAGTGCGGTGTTTTGAGGGTCGTTACTCGGCGGCCTGGAGGTGATCGCCATCGCCGTCCTCGGTATCGTCAGCGCTGATATGCGCCTGATCGGCAAGGAAGGCTGGCAGTTCCGATGGAGCTATGCTGGAATTTGGGCGACGAGGCTGATCAAGCGGCGCTCTGCGGCTTCGTTTCGATGACCTGGATTCCGTCCAGGAACCTGGCACCTGCGATGAGTTTCGGCAACTGATTTTGTCCTTTCAATCGTCGCCACTTCCTGGCCGCGGCCAACAGCTTGAAGACCATCAGCTGGGCGGTTTTCGAGGATAGCGAGCCCTTGGTGCGAACCGTGCGATAGCGAACGGTTGCAAAGACGCTTTCGATGGGATTGGACGTTCGCAGATGATCCCAGTGTTCGGCGGGGAAATCGTAGAGCGCCAGCGACGCATTCTGATCTTTCGTCAGGCAGTCGACCGCCTTGGCATACGCCTCGGCCTCCATCTCGATCGCATGCGCAAGCAATTTGCGCGCGCCGCTGCGAAGTACATCCGTCAGGGTATCATCGATTTCGTCGGGCTGACGAAGGCGAACAATGTGTTGATAGTCTCGTTCATGGCGTATCACTCTCCTTGAGAGGTACTGGCAGGCTTCATCACCCGCCTCGATACGCCGCTCTCCTCAAGCCGCCATCATCCAGTTTCCGCCATGGCTCCCCCTGATTGATCCGCTTCACCTGTGCAACTGCACAGGCTGCCCTAGCGGGGAGATTGGCCTCCAATGGCGAAAACTTGCCGCAGGAGACCCTCCGATGACCGTGCCTATGGCGCCGCCGCTACGACAACTTGCCGACAAGCAGCGTGCGATCCACTGCCGCGCTACTGCGCCTTCAAGGGACGTCTGGATCGCGACGCAGGAGCCGATGACCGTTACGGGATCAATTCCAGGTCGCGCTGGCCGTCGCTGTGCCAGTTCGACGGTCTGGTGGCAATTTGGGCACATCTTCTGTCGCCGACAGTGGCGATGGCTGACGCTTCAACGAAACGGGGTCTTCGACGTCTGCTGCCTTCGCCGATGCTTTGCGAAGTGGCATAATGTTTCGACGCACGCAGGCGCGGGCAGGGGATGTCAGTCATGAATCTCCTGACTGGCGCGGATCAGGCCGATTGGCGGGATGAAAGATCATACGACTACACCGCTGGCCTGACGCTGCGGGAGTGGGCTTGGGAGTTCTTACGCCGCAATCCAGCGTTCCAGCGCGATCTGACCGCTGCGCGCCAGCATTGCAAGACTTGGTCTCTCCAATCCTTTCTCGATATGGTCGCGTCGGCCGGCGACCTGTCACGCTGGGGTGTTCTGTTTCGCGGAGTCTTGTGGCCGCGCTTCGGTCGTATTCTGGTGTCCGCTCTGGTGCGTCCATGTGCTGCCGGTCATTGCGGAACGGTTGCCTGCCTCGTCGCCGACACCGCCGTTCGAACTCTCGGCATTGCCCTGTCGTGCAACCGTCCTGCTGGCGCCCGACAAGAGCCAGCATGTTCTTCTTCGCAATGCGGACCACGCGCTGCAGCTCGCCGTCTCGGGCGCGAATATCCTCCACCCTGTTTGCCTGCATACGCAAGCCATCTGGCCCGCGGTGCTTTTAAAGCATCGACTGAGGGGACTGGAGTGCCTCAATGCTCTCAGTCTAGGGCAACAGTTGCCCCCCCGCTTGTTTGCGCCGGAAAAGCGCGGCGTCCGTTTGTCCTTCGTTCTTCGTGCGCTCGACGGTTCGCTCGCCGGAGCACCTCATCGCGAGCTCGCCGAAGTTCTCATCGGTCAACGGCGCGTCCATGCCGACTGGGCGGATCCTCGCGATCATCTGCGCGACCGCATCCGTCGGGCCGTCTCGCGTGGCCGCGCGCTCATGAATGGTGGCTACAGAGATTTCCTAATTTGAAAAGCGACAGTCCGCGCTGTGCGTCGGTGGATGAACGTTCGCTCGCAGCTGTACCCGTCACCAACAGTTCGCCCGCCGACAGGACTGCATGGCGCCTTGCAAGGTGCGCTCTGGTCTAGCTTGTCGATGCCGCAATGAGATGGGCGAGGGTGCCAAGGCGGTGGTTCATTAGGGCCGGCCTCGACCTGGACGCACATCATTGGTCGGAAAGCGGCGTGCACCGCAATGTCGCCATAGCAGCCAAGATCCTTTGAGTCCGGACCTGCAGTCCTGTTGGACCGGCGGGTGCAACAATATGGAGGGATTTGAGGCCTCACACCGCTCCCTGGTCGACAGCTCGGTCAGACATAGCACCCACCGCTTGATTATGGAAATGGTGTGCCTGGAGTGCAGCGAGTAGCGGCTTGCTGCGCACTGTCCTAAGAACAGCAGTCATGACCCGTCTGGGGGTCTGCAACACGACGATTCAACCGCTTGGGCATTGTCGCATATCCCCACAATGTAGAATGCGCAACAGGGCAAAAGCTGATCCATCGGCGGTTTATCAATGCTTTTTGGCTTGGCACGGCACATGCAACGCAATCGGCAAAAGGCGCACGAACTGAGTGGCCCATCGGCCCTAGGAGCGCTGACTTATGCCCTCCCAAGGCATGTCCGGCCCGGCAGCGAGCTCAGTCTCCTGCCGGGCATCCGTGTTTCAGGTCAACGGCGTTTGGAACTTCCAATTAGGTGGCGGCATTGGCCGCAGGCCGCCCCCCGGTGGGGCGGAGAGACAGTGCAGCAGGTTTCAAATCCCGCCCATGCAAAGATATTTCATTTCCAGATAGTCCTCGAGGCCATGACGGGAACCCTCCCGCCCGATGCCGGATTGTTTGATCCCGCCAAACGGTGCCGCCTCCGAGGACATGCGTCCCGTGTTGATGCCAACCATGCCATATTCCAGAGCCTCTGCCACACGCCAGACCCGCTTCAGGTTTGAGGCATAGAAGTATGCGGCGAGGCCGTAGATCGTGTCATTGGCCTCGCGCACGACCTGATCCGCATCGTTGAAGCGAATGATCGGCGCGAGCGGCCCGAATGTCTCCTCTTGCGCGACTGCCATGACGCTGGAAATCTCGGTGAGGACCGTGGGTTCGAAAAACGTGCCATTCTTGCCGATACGTTGGCCCCCACATCGTATTGTGCCGCCTTTCGCAATGGCATCTGCGATGTGAGACTCGATCTTGGCCAGAGCATGCCTGTCGACGAGCGGTCCGATGTCTACTCCGGCACCGAATCCGTCGCCAACCGACAAGTGCCGGACTTTCTCCACGAATTTCTTGACGAACTCATCGTGAACGCTCGATTGGACGTAAATACGGTTCGCCGAAACGCAGGTCTGGCCGGCATTGCGAAACTTCGCCTGGATCGCACCGTCAACAGCAGCGTCGATGTCGGCATCATCGAAGATGATGAAAGGTGCGTTGCCGCCGAGCTCAAGGCTAACCTTCTTGATCTGGTCAGAGCACTGACGCATCAGCAGCCGCCCGACCTCGGTCGAACCGGTGAAGCTGATCTTGCGGATCTTGGAATTGGTGCAGAGTTCACGGCCGACGCGATCACCTTCGGACGCATAGATCAGGTTGACCACGCCATCGGGAAAGCCGGCCTGATGGGCAAGGGCGAACATTGCGCCAGCCACGAGCGGCGTCTGTTCAGCGGGCTTGAGCACGATCGTGCAGCCCGCAGCCAAGGCCGGCGAGATCTTGCGCGCCACCATGGAGGCCGGGAAATTCCATGGCGTGATCGTGCCAACAACGCCGATGGGCTGCTTGATCACTAGCATTCGGCGGTCTGTCGAGGGTGCCGAGATCGTCTCGCCATAGACGCGATTGGCCTCCTCGGCATACCATTGCAGATACGCCGCCGCATGCGATACCTCTGACACGGCTTCGGCAAGCGGCTTGCCCATTTCCGCGGTCAGAATCGCGGCGAGATCGCCTGCATGGTCGATGATCAGCTGATGCCATCGCCAAAGAACGTCGCTACGCTCTCGGGCAGTCAACGCGGCCCATCCCGACTGCGCAACATAGGCCTTGTCTACCGCAGCACGTGTCTCCTCCACGCCCATATCGGGAAGCTCTGCCAAAACTTCGCCGGTCGACGGATTGACGACCTCGAACGTCTTATTGCCAACCGGTCTGCCGAGTGCCGGCAGGCGGTCGATGGCTCCAAACAGGTGCGGGGATTTCAGACGGCGGATCATCGGCAGGCACAGGGGCAATACCGGATTCCTCCTCAACGCAGCGAACATCCAGGTCGACAGGCCGTCGGTGTGTATTCTGCACCAGCGGGTTCGTCCTAGGGCCTCGGCAAAGCAGTTGGTAGACCAAACATACGACAACAGTTCCGTTAGTTTGAGTGCCCGCGGTTCATCAGTTGATGGATTGAGCAGCCGGATGTTTGCTTCATCCACCCGCTGCCTGCTGGTGGCGTGCGAGTGTATTCTGCAAAAGGCGGCATGCATGCTGAGGAGCGCCTTTTCGGCGAGAGGCCCCTGGACCGCCAATGCCGCGCAAGGCCCGCGAAACGACTCCGCGGGTCTGCATGATCTGCTTGGCCCACCGGCCTCCATATTCGCTCTTCCCACGAGAAGCCCCAAGGAAGAAGGAAGGCGAGATGAGTTTCTTTACTCATCCTTGCCGCCCAGCGGCGGGCCGACCACCAAAATGGCGGGCTCGGCCGAAAGCAGCTTCTTGGCCGCCGCCTTGACCTGTTTGAGCGTCACCCGACCGATGCTGCGGGCGCGACGCTGGTTGTAGTCGACGTCGGCATTTTGAATCTGCAAATCCAGGAGCCGGTCTGCAATCGAGCTGGTCGAGCCCAGACGGTCAATGGCATAGGTGCCGATCAGGTGCTTCTTCGCCGCCTTGAGCTCGGCCCCGGTCGGTCCTTGCTGCGCCATCTGCTTTACCACCTCTCGCACGATGCTCAGCGTTTGGGCGGCGCAATCCGAGCGTGTCTCTGTCGTAACCAGAAGCTTGTCAAGGGTCAGTTCAGAGCTGACGTGATAGGCAAGGCCGCGTTTTTGGCGTACCTCCTCGTAAAGGCGGGAAGTCAAGTATGAGCCGCCAAGGATGTCGTTCATCAGCACGGCGGCGTAGAAATTCGGCGCGCTACGCTTCACGCCAGGCCAGGCCAACGTTAGCGAAGTCTGCGGCAGGTCGTAGTTCTCCTCCACCAGTTGACCGAGTTTCGGCGCGACATCGTAGACGGGGACGAGGGTTTGTTGCTCAGGCAAATCACCAAACAGCTGGTCAAGCCTTTCCCTCAACGTGTTCGCGTCAATGTCACCCACCACGGCAATATGGAGCCCGTCGCGAGCGAAAATGGCCTGGTGGAAGGCGAGGAGGTCGGACGGCGTGATGCCGGCGAGGCTCTCTTTTGTGCCTTCTCCCGGCCTTGAACAAGGATGCGCGCCGTAGATCGCGCGCAGCCATTTGCGCTGAGCGATTGCGCCAGGGTCTCGCTCGCTGCCGACGATGCCGGAGACAATCTCGGCGCGGACGCGATCGATCGGCCCCTGGTCGAAGCGCGGCGCGTTCAGCGCGAGCCGAAGCAGGCCGAACGCGGCGTCCTGCTTTTTGGAAAGCATGCACACCGATCCGTAGATGTCGTCGCTTTGCGCGTCCAAACTCATTTCGGCGCCGGCATCGTCGAGCTTCACCTGGAAGGCATCGCTGTCGTAATGGCCAGCGCCTTCGATGAACAGGCCGGCCATCAGTTTGGCCATCCCCTCCTTCCCGACCGGGTCCTGCGTGGTGCCGCCGTTGAAGGCAAAGCCGATGTTGACGATTTCCACTGTGTGGTCCTCCACCAGCCAGGCGATGATGCCCTTTTCGGACTTCACCTCCTGGATGTTCATCGCAGCATGGGGCTGAGCGCCGAGCGTCATCTCTTGATTCTCCGTCTTGGGCAAGAGATAGCCCGTGGTCGAACGGTCGAACGCGAGATAGCGGGCGGCAACTGCTTTGATTTGCGCGGCGGTAACCCTGCGGATGCGAGACGGCCGTTCCTCGACATCTTTCACGGTGCCGCCGGTGGCCAGCGTCGAGCCGTAGATGCAGGCGAGGTCGTCCTGGTCGTCTTCGGCAAAGATCATATCGCGCACAAAGCGCTCCTTGGCCTTGCCCAGTTCCTCGCTGCTGACACCATCCTTGGCAATGCGAGCGACTTCGGCAGCGGCCGCCGCTTCGAGATCGGCCAGCTTGGCATCGCCGCGCGGCGCGCCATAGATGGCGAACCTGGTGTCGTCGAGCATGGTGCCCTGGAAATAGGCGCAGGCGCTGGAAGCGATACCTTGCTGGACAGCGAGCGCCTGGTAAAGCCGGCTGCGGTTACCGCCGCCGAGGATTTCGGACAGCAGGTCGAGCGCTTCGGCCTCGCCCGGCTTGGCGGTATGGTAAGACGGCACCACCCACTGCGTCGAAAAACTGGGCACGCTGACGCGGGCGTCGGAGAGCGTGACGGTGCGCCTGGTGTTCTGCTCGGGCTCAACCGGCCGGATGCGCGGCGGCAGGTCGGGCCCGCGCGCCACCTTGCCATAGGTCTTCTCGGCCAGCACCTTCACCGTTTCCGGCTCGACATCGCCGGCCACGATCAGCACGGAGTTGTTGGGCCAGTAGTATTTTTCATAGAAGGCGGTGGCGTCGACGCGGTTCAGCTGCTCGATCTCCTGCATCCAGCCGATGATCGGGATGCGATAGGGCTGGTTCTGCCACAGCGTCGCGTCGATCTCCTCATGGAGCACGTCCTGCGGGTTGGTGTCGGTGCTTGAGCGGCGCTCCTCGATGACCACGTCGCGCTCGGTCTTGACGACATCGTCGGTGAGGATGAGGTTTCGCATTCGGTCGGCCTCGAAGCTCATCATCAGCTCGAGCGCCGACGGCGCCACTGTCTGATAGAAGGCGGTGTAGTCGGAGGAGGTGAAGGCGTTGTTGGAGCCGCCGATCTCGAACACTGCGCGGTCGAATTCGCCGCCCGCATGGTTGGTCGTCGCCTTGAACATCAGATGCTCGAAGAAATGGGCGATGCCGGATTTGCCCGGCGGCTCGTCGGCGCTGCCGATCTTGTACCACACCATGTGGGTGACGATCGGCGCCCGGTGGTTGGGAATGACGACCACCTCCATGCCGTTGTCGAGCACGAAATCCCTCGCCTTGCCGTCCTCCCATGCGACGGGGATCGGAGCCGGCCCCGCGCCGACCAACTCGGACGCAACGGACGTCCTGCGAAGCCCATGAGTGCGGGGCTTGCTTGGTAGTTCTGGTAGGGAGAGTGGGGTTATGGGCTGCGTTCCTGGCAAAGTGATCTGTTCCTCATTTTGAAGGATCTATGTCTCCCGAACGCCTATTGGGAGAAAGTGGATCGGCACGCGACGCCGAGCCACATGAGCCGTCAGCGTGTTGCTGGGCCTGACGCGAGCCTCATCTTTGGATGCGTCCGGGAAACTTTCGGCATGGTGAGGCCATGGGAAGTCTGCTCGTTATCCATTGGGTGTTTGCGGATACCTGAGCATGCCCCGTGCCAAGTAAGAAAGCCCCGATTCGCAAGGTTTGATCCAACCTTGATACTTGCGATATCCGACATTGTCGGGCATCCGACAGAAAGCGCCTTTCGCCGGCGCGCCGGCTATGACGCTCGCCTCCTCCGGCGTGACGACGATCCTTTGGCGGGCGCCGCGCACACCGATCTGCCCGCCTATCAGCACCGCGACATCGAAGGACAGCGCGATCGTGACTGGATGGGTCTTACGCAAACATGCAGCAGTGCCACCGCGATCAGGACTTCATCCGCCCCACAAAGACCCGAGCGCGAGGGACGACGTGTAAGGCAACATGTCATCCTCGATAATGATGCCGCGCATAAAGAGGTAAGGTCCCTCGTCGTACCGGCGAGCCCCTTCGCTGGGTCTCGCGAGGGTCTGGTTTGCGAACGTCGACCGACAGCATCACGGCATGGGCGGCCCCATCGGTAGGCAAGCATTGACCGTGCCATCAGCGTTGAGGCAGCGCAGAGCCCAATTTCCCGGTGCCAGCCGGTACGTTGGAGCTTCAACTGTGGCCAGCCAAGCGGGCCGAGGCCGTGAAACTCCTGATACCCTGGACCGTCCGGATTGCAACGCACGACGCCTTGGTCTCGCGCCAACGTCCATTGACGCTCAGCGAAGCATCATGCGGACGAGCTGGGAAAGCTTGGCCGGGCCGGCGCCTTCCCAGGCGCACGGGACGCGCGACGACCCATGTGGACCTTGGATTTCACTACGCACTTACGCTGCTTTGGCCTTGTCAGCAGCCTGAGCATAAAGCGTGCTCAGCTTTCAGGGCGAGCCTCTTTCATGTTGATAGCATCTGTCGTCATTCAGGATCGCCCCATTTTCGCATGCCGCTTGCAGCTTTCAGACTGTTGTCAGCCAGGGCCGCCATAAAGGGTCTCGTTTAACGCATTCGGGAGGCTTCATGACTCGACCACATTAATTTCGGGCGGTTCGCCGGCGCTCCGAATGGCACTTAACACCAGATCCTCTCCAAACCCGTGATGATCCAAGAGGAAAACGAAAAATCCCTAAATCAGAAAAAAGCACCGATACGGTCGGCTCCAGGCTGATGAAATTGCGGTCTCACTGGCCACGCACGATACTTGCGATGGCGATGGCCATTGCAAAGGCCGGTCAAGCACCCAAGACGCTGACAAGCACGCCTCCGACCAAAGCTCGATCGTTGGCAGCCTTTCTAGCCGTATACTTGGGGCATTTTGGGCCGGCGATCCGGACGCCGATTAAAACCTGCCGGTCGTCTAAATGGAATGGTTGGTCCGGGTCCTTACTGGACCTGCGCCAACCCGATCGGGCCGGCGCACAGGGGCACCCAGACAATTGGACACGTCGCCTTTGCGCGGCGGCTTGCACTTTCTCGGATGGCCTCTTTTCTCCCCGGGCGAAATCGAGCGAGCGGTGAGGCGGAGCCTTCGATTTTGCCGATCATGTCGTGTCGCTTCGATCGAACTGCTCAGACGATGATAGCGGCATTGATTGCCGCGGCCGAAATGCGTTGTGTGAAGTACGATTTCTACGCCGTATACATACTGCCGTACAGTTCGCCCTGTCAGCAGCCTTGCCAGCAATCCGCCCTGTGTCCAACTGTCGTCGAATTCACCGGTGTCATTGAGGAATTCGTATGATCGCCTCGAAACCATCATTGCGACCGCGGGCGGGCGACGCAAGCTCTAGACTGCCACCGATCCGCTGGATAACCATGTTAGCGATATGTAGACCAAGGCCTGAGCCCGCAGCAGGAGTAGCACCACGACTAAATCGCTTTGTAAGCCCTTCGAGGTCGGGGAGGGGCACCACCGGTCCGGCGTTTGCAATAGCGATGGTTCCATCAGTTTGGACGGAAACTGTTGTCGGAACAGTGGGCAGTCCATGTATCAGCGCATTCTCGATCAGGTTACGAAGGAGGATCCCAAACGCATCGACATCCACTTTGCGCATCAAAGTGGTGCAGCCGTCGACGTTAAGATGCAGGCGTCCGGCATATTGCGGCTTTTTCCTCAGGTCGTCGATTTCCAGCCGAACCGATCGGACAAGATCGATCGCGTGATCCGCCATGCCAACCCCCGATTCGGCTTGAGCGAGCTGAAGCACTTTTTCGACAAGGCGGCCAAGGCTCGACAGCGCTTGCTCGATGCCGCGCGCACGCATTTTGGCCGACCCATTGGGAAGCTCGGCCACTAATCTCTGCATCTGAGCGATTGAACCTGCGATCGGCGTGCGCAGTTCATGCGCACTGTTTGCGGCGAACTCGCGTTCGGCCTCGAGAGCCGCCCGCAGACGATCGAGAAGCCGATTGACGGATGCCGCGATTGGAGCCAACTCTGCCGGGAAATCGCCCAAGTCCATTGGTGACAGATTGCCGCCGTCGCGCGATCCGATCTGCTGTCGCAGTACCTCGATTGGCCGCAGCGAGCGCCGGATCACGATCCACCAAACAGCTAAGCTAAAGGGCAGGAGCACGAGTGTCGGAAGGAAGACAAAAAGTGCGCCCTTCGCGATTGTGGTACGGCGGCCATCAAGCGGTTCGGCCAACTGATGATACACGCCGTCTTGGATCTCCTCTGTGTAGACGCGGTAATCAGCGTTTCCCCAAAAGCCGTTACTCAGGGGAGCATCAGGGAAGGGCTGCTGACCCTCTTCCGGTTCGGAAATAAGCACTACCCCGTACTTATTAATAACCTGCTCACGATAGGTCCAGTACTTTTTATAAGTTGGCAAGTGGTTATTGTATTGATCAACGTGTTTTCCATTCAAGACCTTGATCAGCTCTGGTTCTCTGTACTCTGCGCTCGCCTGGAGCAAGTCATCCGAACTTTCGTTTACATTATTGCAAAAAATGAACGCAGCAATGGTTGGGGCGGCGATCCAAACCAGGAGCGTTGCCCCGCCTAACCACGATATCAGCTTTCTCGTCATGCTGTTCGAGTTCGTCATGTGACCACGAGCCTGTATCCGGAGCCACGCACGGTTGCTATTCTATCCCCGCCGATCTTCTTGCGGAGCCGGCTGACATAAACCTCCACTGTGTTGCTCTCGAACTCCGAATTGAATGAATAAAGCGCGTGCTCGATCCTCCCCTTTGAAACGACCGAACCGGGCCGGCGTAGAAGGCAGTCGAGCACCGCCCATTCGCGTCCAGACAGGTGGACCTCCTGCCCGTCGCGGAAGAGGCGTCGCTCGGCTGCCTGTATGGAAAGCGTCCCAACCGAAAATTGCGGCTCCGGAAAATGCCCTTGGCGACGTGCCACTGCACGGATGCGTGCCGAGAGTTCCCCCAGATCGAACGGCTTGACCAAATAGTCGTCGGCGCCAGCGTTGAGCCCCTCGATGCGGTGCGAAATCCGATCGCGGGCTGTCAGAATGATGACCGGCGTTGTATCAAGCCCCTTGATCAGCTCCCGCAGATAGTCGATGCCATTGCCGTCCGGCAGGTGAACGTCGAGCAAAATAACGTCGTAGCCGGCCACAGCTGCATGACCGCGCGCTCCGGACAGGCCCTCGGCCCAGTCGACCGCGTGGCCACCAGCCACCAAATGATCGTGCACAGCACTTCTAAGGTCGTCGTCGTCTTCAATGAGCAGTATTCGCATCAGGCTGCCGAGCTCCGGTATGAGGGCAAGGCTCCTGCCTTATTGATCGAAGCTGACAGTAGGCTGAACCGGCGCCAGCGAATATCTGGGGGCTTTCAGGCTGCTGTCAGCTACAATTGCAAGAAAGGGGTCGTTAACAAAGCCAAACGAAGAGGCCTTATGAAACCCCTCCTGATCTCGGCACTTTTGCTCAATGTGACCACCGGCGGCTGTACACTGGTTGGCGGGCAATTCGACGTGGCGGTCAACGAATGGCAGCCGCGCCACGCGTCAATGTCCAGGCTTGAAACTGACAGGTGTCTTAAATACGAGGGCACCGTAGCGGGTGCCTCCAGTTATCGAACAGTGCCTAGCAGGTCAGAAGTGCACTTTGACCATAGGGGTCGTCCGTATTTTCGGCGCTCGCGAACAGAGTCGACGGTCAATCGATGCGCCACTGCCAGAGTCTGGAACGGTCAAGTGTTTGTTATCCCCCGTCCGGGCCATATTCTCTGCCGAGGACCAAGAAGGCCCTATTTTCGGTGCCCACGAACAGAGCCAACGGTCAATCGATGCGCCACTGCCAGGGTCTGGAACGGTCAAGTGTTTGTGATCCCCTGTCCCGGCCGTGTTCTCTGCCGAACTCGCCCTTGTAGTCGGCACACCAAAGATCGTTAGGGCGACAGCCGTTTGAAAGTGGTGTCCCCGTCGCCCTGTTGCGCCTGCGCTTGCGGCGCTCGACCATGCCGGCGGTCGAGCACGGCATGCACGGTCGAGATCGCGGGCCGGTGCACATCCGGATACAGCCGGGCCAGCCGCTCGCGTATCTTCGGCGCACCCCATGTCGGCTTGTCTTGCTTGAGGCGCACAATCAGCTTCTCGATTTGAAACGGAAGCTGATTGGCGTGGCGATAGGGCCGCCGCGATCGGTCCGTCAGCCCCTCCAGGCCGCTGTCGTTGTAGCGCGTGAGGATCTTGTAGCCGGTCTTGCGCGAGATATCGAACTCCCGGCAAAGCACCGCCATCTTCTCGCCGTCCAGCAGCCGGGCGACGAACTTCAGCCGCTCTTCCATGACGTTACACTCCTTCCAAGGCACCTTGCTCTCCTTGCAAAGGGCCGAAAGTGTAACCCATCTATCCGGAATGAACTGTCACCCATCTTTCGGGAAGGGCAGTCATGGCCAAGGCAACTGGAAGCCGAATTTTCTTTTAGAGTATGAATCAGCGCCGTCTGCCGAAAAGCGCGTCCACGATCTTCCCTTTTGAAACGACCGTGCAGGGCTGGGGCAGACGGTAGTCGAGCACCGCCCATCCGCGTCAAGTCAGGTAGACCTCCTGCCCGTCGCGGAAGAGGCGTCGCTCGGCTGCCTGTATGGAAAGCGTCCCAACCGAAAATTGCGGCTCCGGAAAATGCCCATGGCGACGTGCCACTGCATGGATACGCGCTGAGAGTTCCCCCAGATCGAACGGCTTGACCAAATAGTCGTCGGCTCCAGCGTTGAAGCCCTCGATGCGATGCGAAATCCGATCGCAGGCTGTCAGAATGATGACCGGTGCCGATTCAAGTTCCTTGATCAGCTCCCGCAGATAGTCGATCCCATTGCCGTCCGGCAGGTGAACGTCGAGCAAAATAAGGTCGTAGCCGACCACAGCTGCATAATCGCGCGCTTCGGACAGGTTCTTGGCCCAGTCGACCGCGTGGCCACCAGCCACCAAATGATCGTGCATAGCACTTCCAAGGTCCTTATCGTCTTCAGTGAGCAGTATTCGCATCATGCTGCCGAGCTCCGGTATGAGGGCAAGGCTCCCATCTTATTGGTCGAAGCTGACAATAGGCTGAACCGGCGGCAGCGAATTATTTGGGGAGCTTTCAGGCTGCTGTCAGCTACAACTTGCAAGAAAGGGGTCGTTAACAAAGCCAAACGAAGAGCCCCTATGAAACCCGTCCTGACCTCGGCACTTTTGCTCAATGTGACCCCCGGCGGCTGCATCAGCAAATTGATTTGGGAAACAGGCGCGCCGGTTCTAATGACCGACGCAGGCCGAGGTCTGGAACAGCTGGACCAGCGAACGGCGTCTTCGGTTTTTCAGGCAACAGCCACATGGAAGAATATGATTGGCTCGACCATGCGCCGAGCTTTGTCGAACGGATTGGTCGCGGGCGCACTACCACAGATTATGGCAGGTTTACGCCCTGGCCTTGACACCCGGGGTGATCGTCACCGGCGGAGCCGCGGCGTACTGATCGGATATCTAACGTCGCTGAGTCTCTCGTCGGTGCAGTGGATCTCTCGGCTTAGCCATCATGCAAAAAACGACGGTTCCGCGACACCACTTTTCAGGTCCGTGACACAGGCTTTGTGAGCCGATCTGTTGTTCTTACCCCAGGCTAATGGCTGAACAGCTCTGTCGCCGGCTCGATGCGCCAGATGGCGCGATGTTTTGAACCCTTTCACGAGGCGACGGCAGCAGCCGACCGGCTCTCCTATCGCGGCTCCCGCGATCCACACACCCAGCAAGGGAATCTACCATGGTAATGAAGGCACCGGTTGCCGACGCTAGGAATGGGTCGGTAGTAGATCGGCTGGTCGGCATCGACCTCGCTCGGGGCCTGGCTGTCTTCGGGATGTATGCCGCCCATCTCGGTCCCGACCCCGGCGAAGGAGGACTAGTCGGGTTTCTGATGGAACTAACCCATGGGCGGCCGTCGGCCCTGTTTGCCGTATTGGCCGGTTTTTCAATCCTCCTGATTACAGGTCGCAAGGCGCCGAAGTCGGGGATAGCCGGTAGACAGGCCATCGCCAGAGTCGCAATTCGTGCCCTTGTTTTGCTCGCGCTTGGCTCAATCCTGGGCTGCCTCGGTACCCAGGTCGAAGTCATCCTAGAATACTACGGAATTTGCTTCTTGTTGGTATTGCCGCTCCATCGGCTCAGCGCATATCAGCTGGGCTTGATCGCTGCCGCTACGGCATTAGTTCTCCCGCAAGTCCGTTCCTCCCTTCTGTCGGTTGCCCCCAACCTCCTCGACCCGGTCTTCAACCTCATGGTCAACGGCTACTATCCCGCGGTGACCTGGGTTCCTTTCCTCATCGCTGGCATGGCCATCGCGCGCCTTAATCTTAATACGCTAGCAGCGCATTGGCGCCTTGGTCTGGCGGGGGTCGCGCTGGCCGTGTTGGGCCATGGGGGATCCTTGCTCGCGCTGAGTTCCCGCGCTTTGACTGAAACCTCCTTGTGGTGGTCTGACGTTGACGGCGCTTTTGAGCCTTCCAAGTCGTCATTTATAGTCAAGTCGTCATGGATAGCCGCACCTCATAGCGAAACGACGCTTTCGATCGTGGGCAGCACCGGTTGCGCAATGATCATCTTGGCGGCTTGCATGCTCGCTGTGGATGCGCTCCCGCGTCTGCGAAAGCTGGTCTGGCCAATAATCGCAGTCGGCTCGATGTCTTTGACGGCCTATGTGCTGCACATTGCGGGAATAGCCTATCTTATGAAGATAAACATTTTCAAAGACGAGAGCCTGTCCACGCTCTTTGGCTTCGTTGTGGTTATCAGCACTTTTGCGGTGCTTTGGCTGCGCGTCTTCCAGCGAGGACCGATGGAAGTGCTGATGGGTAGGGTCGCAGATCTCGCGCGTCACATCCGCTGAGCACCGCCGCGCCCCGGCCTCCCGATCACATTACGGACAAGGTGGGGCTTTGTCCAAAGCTTGTTCGCGGCAGGGGAGGGTACTTCCTCCCACCCTGCCGCCTTGTTGATGGAAGCTAAAACGGTCGCGCAGGCGCTAGAGTTGCATCGGCATAATCAGCTTAAACTCGCGAAGTTAAACCCGCGGTTGGTCTATCTCGGCCCGCCTCACCTGAAAGGCTAAGGTATCCGTTTCGGTCAAGGGTTTTAGGGGCCATTTTCGCTGCGCCTTGAGGAGAGCGTTTGCTAGGATGAGGAGCTTTCGCAACAAGATGATGACCTTTGCGGGTTTGCCTGCCGCCTTTAGCGCCTGGTATTTTGCCTTGAGGTCGGGGTTGAAGCGCAGGGCGAAGGGCCGGGCATGTAGAGGGCCTGGCGAACATTGGCCCGGCCGCCCAGGCGCGGCCGCTCCATTTTGCCGAGGCCGGCGAGGCTTGCGGCCTTTGGTTCCGAGTTCCGGCATGTCGATGGTGAGTGTGCAGGCGGTGGCATCCGATGCGCCATATGCTGGTCAGGATTTCGCGGCGCTGGACAGCGTCGGGATCGGCTTTCATGAGGGTAAGCATCGTCTGATCGATATCGCTGAGTTCACGTGGATCTGCTTCCAGCCACTCGTTGTTGTGGCGCCTGAGCAAGGCAAGCGGTCAAGGTCTGGCTCTGGTGCTGGCTGCGGTGCGATCCCCGCACGGGCCAGGTGCCGATCGTGTCGACGATCCACCTCGCCGCGACCAGAGAGCTGCTACTCTCTTCCGCTGTTCATTCTGGCCTCTTCGCAATGAATGTCATAAAATCACCTGTCGCAATTAATGGTTTTTGATTTGGCTCCAGCAGCTGGCAGATATCGCCGAGAGTTCCGCAGAGAGCGTCGAAAGTTTTGGCCGCCTTCTTCCGCAGCCGCGCCTTGAGTTTTGAGCAGACCTGTCTTGATCGGGTTGAGATCGGGCGAGCATGGCGGCAGGATCAGGAGCCAGTGCCCTTTGGCCAACCAGTGGGCGGCGCGTACCTTGCCGACAATCTGGGGTTCCGAACCCGACAGTTGGTTTTCAACCCGACAGTGGCCCGCCTCAGAGCAGGCTACCGCCCTTCGGAGCAGGCAGAAGCTAATCGAGGTTCGCGGGTTCCGGTTTGAATGTGCAGGTCGCTGCGCGCCTGATCTTTCGGTCTGGCGGCACATGACAAAAACCCTCATTTTGGCCGACGATACCCGGTCAGGAGCGGGTATCGCAGTCGAGAAGCGACCCGAGCACGTCCACAAGATGTGCCGAGTTTGCAAGGTGTGTCATTGTTTCTGTCAACGTTCGAGCGACAGCGCACGACGAAACGTCTGGCATACGCCTCGTCTGGCACGCGCCTCGCATATGTTGCAGTTGCTGCTGGAGATCAGGCGATCGAGTGGGCCTTGCAATTTTCCGATTTTGATGCGCCTAAAGTCTCGTGTACAAATCAGGCTGGCGTGAATGGCCTGCCTAAGTTGCGACTTATTACAAAGGAATGGATATGGCGACTGGAACGGTGAAGTGGTTCAACAGCACGAAGGGTTTTGGTTTTATTCAGCCTGACAACGGCGGTCAGGATGTCTTTGTCCACATTTCCGCTGTTGAACGAGCGGGCCTGTCGACCCTTAATGAGGGCCAGAAGATCAACTACGAGGTGGAACAGGATCGCCGCACGGGAAAGTCCTCTGCAGGCAGCCTCAGCAAGGCTGGCTAACGGTCCGGGAAAGCCTTGGCAAGGTTCGTCATCGCCGGAACGCATTGACGGCTCGAAACCCGGGCCGGAGCATGCAAGTTAATGCCGCGGCAGGGATTGCTGGAGCCATCATGAATTACTCTGGAAATGAGGCTCTTGGACGGGAAAGGCGGGGCTCATCCCCGCCCTTTGATTCCGCGCAGATTGGGCCAACGGCTGCTGCGCGTCCGAACGACTGTTGATACGGATTTAGGCTGCGACCTTCTTGCGGGTCCGTTTCGCCGGCGCCGTGGCTGGGGCTTCCGGCTCTTTCGGTTTGCGGCCGAGTCCCATGGTCTTGGCCAAGGCGGAGCGCGCAGCGGCGTAATTCGGCGCCACCATGGGATAATCCGACGGCAGACCCCATTTGGCGCGATATTCGTCTGGGGTCAGACCATAGTGCGTCGCCAGATGGCGCTTTAGCGATTTGAATTTCTTGCCGTCTTCAAGGCTAATGATGTAGTCCGGTTCGATCGACTTTTTGATCGGGACAGCAGGTTTTTTTACAGGCACAGGCTCTTCTGCCGGTATGAGTCCAGCCGTGCCGTTTAGAGCCCCGTGCACTTGGGCGATCAGGGCAGGAAGCTCCCCCGCCGGGACGGGGTTGTTGGAGACGTAGGCTGATACAACATCGGCAGTGAGCTCGATGAGGATGTCGGTCTTGTGGGGTTCTTCTGTCATAAACTTCTCCGGGCAGCTTGAAACACAGTTGGGCGAAGTGTCGCTTCATAGTGGCGGTTGCCGCTGAAAGCAAATGGATCGACGGGTGCGCTGCTCCTCCACCATTGAAGTCTCGGCGACGCATCCCGTCATCGTCCATCGCTAAAGGCAGCGTATTGAATTATGGGAGCGGTCGCGCCCGCCCCACCATAGCGATACAGCAAGACAATCAAAAAAGCCGGTCTTTGCTTGGCCCCAAATCTTTTCTCCTTTCGTGAACGCTGAGCTGCCAAGCTGCTACAGTTCACCTCGCGGGGCAACCGTGCACAACACAGGAGTCGCCCGAGCGATACATTCTTCACTTGCCGCTTATCAGCGCTGGTGATTGCACTTTGCAGCCTGCCTCCGGACCCGCAGCGCTCACGCTGTTGGTTTTGCGCCTGCAGGCGTCGGAAGTCGGATCGCCGCAGCTAATTTCCTCAGGCGGACGAATTCAACAAATCGATTGTTTGGATCGAAGGCATCCACACCATCGATGCCTCTAGAATAGGATCCAGCTACAATCACCGTGCTGTAATGGCAGGGACGGCCAGCACAAGCGCGACACGATCCGGCGGGTCCATCGCTGCGTTACGTATTCATGGCTACTGCATCGGGCGCTCGGTCGACCGCCTTAAGCCAGGTCGCCGCATTGCGAGACGGTGACCGGCGAGGGAGAGGGCGCTCTGGCAACGAAGCGAGGCGGGTGGCCTTGCGGGTGGCCGCGTGATGTCATCCGGCTCTCCTGCCGATCTCTGCCGGCCAGATCTGGAGCAACTGTTTTGCATAGATATGGCTCTCTTCAGGGGGCCATCTATGATGGGAGCCGAGCGCGTGTTCGAGCCGGGGAACAGGCTGCGCATGCACTGTGCCCACCTATTGCGATCGTGCTAACCTTGGTTGTTTGGACTTGCCGTTAAAGGCAAGCGACAGATTGAAGTTATGCTGCACCATCTGATTGCCTGGCTCGTTTTCGAGAGCTCGCCGATACAGGGCCTGTGCCGCGTCATGCCGCCCCTCAATGTCCAAAATCACGCCCTTCGCATTCAATGCACGTACGTTTCCTGGGGCTGCAACCAAGACGCTGTCGAGCACCTCAACCGCTTCGTGCGGGCGCTTCTGGCCCACCAAGGCATTTGTAAGTCGTATCGCCGCATCAACATTGTCCGGGTGCTGCTTCACCTCATCCCGCAAAGCCCGCTCTTGAACATCCTGACCAACTTCGCGCAAAATGCGTTCGCGCATAGCCGGATCGATTTGATCGGCGCTGAGCAACTCGGGGGAAGATGTCTCCTGCACGGAAAGAGCCGGCTTTTGCCAGCTGGCGCAACCGCCCAAAGGCAGAATGGCGAGTACGGCAAAAAGAAGTGAGTTCCGGCGCAGAAACATAGGCGATGGAGAAACTGTATTACTATTCATGTTATCTCTCAGTTATCGGGGAGGCGCGTGGCGTTCAGTTAGGAAAGGTGGGACTACTCTAACAATCCGCTGTTCGATCCGTGCGGGAGTGTGACGGATCCTGCGGGGCGAATTGTAAAGTCGGAGGCGAGGTCTTGATAAGACAGCACGGCGAGATCAACCCCGTTTCGCGTCAGAAAGCCGCGGACGAAACGTCGGACATCCATCGACGTCAACAGAATAGGGCGGGTTTGACCCGGTTCTGCGTTCGAAAGGACCTGACGTATCTGTGATAGCATCGCTTCGCTTTGCCGATCCTCCAGTGCGAGATAGGGGCCTGCATCCGAATCTCGAACCGCGCCACGCATCACATCCTCGCTCTCGCGCTCGACGACCAGGGCGGACACGATGCCCTCCGTGTTGGCATGGCGGTGGCAGATCTGTCGCTTCAAACCAGAACGGACATATTCCGTCAGCAGGGCAACGTTCTGCTCACGCTCGCTCCATTCGGCCAATGCCTCCAACACGAGACGGGTGTGGCGGATTGGGATACCTTCCTCCAGGAGGCGGCGCAGAACATCGGCAATCCGAGGAATCGGCGTCGTGCGTAGCACCTCTTTCACAAGCTCAGAATATTCCTGCTCCATTCGGCCCAGGAAATGTCGGGTCTCTTGGATGCCCACCAATCGCGGTGCGTAGCGGGTCAACGCTGCATGGACGCGCAAGGCGAGGAGTTCGCCGGGAGCCCTATGCTCCGTGCCGGCGCCCGTAAGGGCCTTTGCAGGGGTATGTTCAACCGGGAGTGTGTCCGTTTTCGGCTCACGTCTAAGGGGGACACCGCTCGAGTCGACGTGCGCTACATCGGCTCGGAGCGCCATCTGGTTTGGATCTAAGGCGTCCTGTTCGACTGGCACGCCCTCGACATCAATTCGGAATTGCGATTCAGGCAGCTGCTCGTCAACCAAGACAGGGATGCGAGGAACGATAATGCCCAGATCGGCTGTGACCAGGAGCGAAACGCGCCCAATATGTTTTTGCAATTCGGCTTGATCGACCGCCTGCATAAGATCTGGCGCTAGAAAAAATGCGATCGGGAATTCCTTCGCAGGCGCGGCTTGCTTAGGCTCCGCTGCAGTTCCACCTTTCGCATCGGCAGTGCCGGCGCCCAGCACATCAGCCTTGACAATGCTTACCGCAGCGAACACTGCGGCCAGCATCAGAAAGACGGGGAGGGGAAACCCAGGAACGAACCCCATTACAACCAGGACGCCGGCCGCCAGTCGCAAGGCTCGAGTGCTGGCCGTGAGCTGACTGACCATTTCTGTACCGAGGTTGATCCTCGCCGTCCCAGTCACACGGGTGACGATGGTCGCCGCAGTAATGGAGAGCAGAAGGGCCGGAATCTGCGATATCAATGCATCGCCTATCGTCAGCAGAGTGTAGTGATGCAGTACCTCGCCGAAGGACATGCCCTTGGAGAGCAGGCCGATCGAAATTCCACCCAGCATGTTGATGCAGATAACCACCAGCCCGGCGATGGAATCGCCCTTCACAAATTTCATCGCGCCGTCCATCGCGCCATAGAGTTGGCTTTCCTTCTCCAATTCGGCGCGCCGCCGGCGGGATTCGTTGGCATCGATGTGGCCGTTGCGTAGCTCTGCGTCGACCGCCATTTGCTTGCCCGGCAGAGCATCCAGCGTGAAACGCGCCGCCACTTCTGCCACCCGTTCGGCACCCTTCGCGAGGACCATGAATTGCACCATGGTGACGACCAGAAATATGACGAAACCCACCACGATATTGCCTGAAATGACGAAATCGCCAAAAGTATGAATAATGCTGCCGGCCTCCCCCTCGGCCAGGATCAGTCGCGTCGTTGCGACCGTGAGCGCGAGACGGAATACAGTGGAAATCAAAATAACGCCGGGCAAAGAGGAAAAATCAAGTGGAGTACTGACATACAGGGCAACCATCATCAGCAGTATGGCCAACCCCATATTGAATCCTATCAGGGCGTCGACCACCACGACCGGGATAGGCATGACCATCATCGCGACAGCCAGAAGCAGCATCAACGCAACCATTAAATCCGGGCTGGCCGGCGCACGCTTGATGAAGTCACGCAGGACGTTGGCCATCGAGACACCTTTGCAATCGGTTGAGACTTACTCTGCTGTTACGCCATGAAACGTGGCTTTCGAACTCCGAAGGCGCCTCAGCCTTGGCCAGCGCGTGACCCTGCATGAGAGCCACAAGCAGGCGCGAAATGGCTGGGCAGCAAATGTTTCCAACGCAGCCAGCTTGTCAGCACCGAGCGCGACAGGATGTTTGGCTGGCCATAGAGTGCTGCTTGATGGGGCCTGCGAGCTTTCAATATTGGAGAGCAGCAATGCGGCCATTCCTGCTCAGCAGCACACGGCTGTCCTCAATACGTTCGACCACCCATCCATCAGCCAAAATGGCGCCGACAAAATACTTCTCGCTGTCGATGACAATATATGGTTGGACCCCATGCCACACAGCTTCGACCGCGATTGCGGATGGCGCCTTCTCCTCTTTGATGAGCACTCCGTTCACCAGTGTTAGAGTACCCTTGGTGCGACGATCGAACGATTGCTGAAGCTTCTGCCAGCTGATGACCGATTCAGACGTGACGGTGCCTTCGGCGGTCACAACACCCTTTGCCGACCCAATCTTGACGTCGAGAAGACCCGCTCGATCGACTTCCTCCTGCAGCTCTTGGGCCGCTGCCTCCGTAAGTTCATTGTCAGCGCGGTGACTGATCGTTCTGGACGCGACTTCAGCCCGAAGTGAATTGGGGCTCGATCCACTTGCATTGCCAAGATAGGAGATCGTGCCTGAAAGCGCGCCGATCCCGAGTGAGCTGATTATGACCATGGCGAGCACACCGATCGGTAGGCGCGGTATGCCGGTCGAACCAGGCGGCTCTGCATCCTGCACGGACAAAGCAATGGACATCTCGCCTACGAGCAGGACGACAGGAAGGGGCACAACAACGGACTGGCCTGCGGCGATATTCCGGTTGCCCTCGATACTGAGTCCGGGTGCAAGCGCCTCCAGTTCGATCGACTTGCCAAGAAGAGTTACACGAAGGTGATGCGGTGCCAGTCCCTGCTCGACAAAGACCAAATCGGCATCGAAGCCGCTGCCGATTAAACACTTTTGAAGATCCGTCTTGCCGGTCAGACCGCAATAGTGCCCCGAACGCACTTCGAAACGGAGGGAAACGGCGTCATCCACAGAGCATCTCTCAAACAGGATAGAAGCCGCATGGCAATTGCCATGCGGCTCATTTCGGGACTACGTCGCGTCAATAAGGAGACGCGCTAGGGGGCAGTCTAAAACCCGCTTCCGACATTACGAAACGCGTTCGTCGGCGGCCTTCTTGATGGTCTGGAGATTGGTCGTTAGAGTGCGCAACTGGACACTCCTTTTCGTCGCCTCCAAGCTAACATTGGTTAGTTCCTGCACTTGCGCCTGAAAAGCAGTAGCATCAGCTCCGCTTGTATTGCCGGGAGTGCCACTGTTAGTTTTATCGGTATTGCCGGCGCTACTGGTATTGGTATTGCCTGATTTTTTATTATTATCAACTGCAGCCATGATCATTCCTTTTTCTGTTGGAGTTGTGCCGTCAATAACGGCCTGTATGACCTCACGCCGGATTTCCCGCGTCAGGCATCTTCTGTGTCATCCAAAGCTTCATCGGCCTCAGCCATCGCATCGTTCGCGAATTGGAACGCGAACGATCGCAGGATACTTTGGAAGGCTTCACTTTGTGCTGCAGACTGTGAGTTGTCTTGAAGTTGATCATTTGAAACGGTCCGGTTATCCGCCCGATCGTTCCCGCCAGCTGCCTTGCCATCATTCCCACCAGCTGGCTTGCCATCATTGCCATCAGCCGGCTTGCCATCACCAGAATGCTCGGATTTCGAATCCCCATGGCCCTTTCGGATCAAGGAAGTCCCGAGGTTGCCAACTCCACTCCCAATTGCTGCTATCATCAGGTACTCCGGCATTTGCCATTGGCGGCGACGTGTTAAAGGTTAGCCTCGATCAAGCTAAGGGCGGGAGCTTTCGAGAACCTGACGGCTTTTGACAAAAACCGGCCAGCGCAAAAACGTATGCTCTGCAGGATGTTGCTCTCGCATCGAACAGTCGACCACGATCTCGGCTGTTCGGCCAATCCCGCCGTCCACGCATGCCGCGACCGAATGGCAGCCGCAGCAGCTCGTTTGCATCCTCGATGCTGTGGTGTCGAACAGGAGACACGGTCCACGTGCTGCATGACCGCAATGACCGTATTCTTGCTGGCTCCACGGGCGCACGCAACGAGCAGGAACTCGGTCTTTGCATCACCATTCTCTCGCCTGCACATCACGGCCCGGCGCGGTGAGCTCATTGGCTTCGAGAAGGTCGGCGACCGTACGAACATGGGATGGTCTGCCGGCTTTGGGAGGCCGGTGCGGATCCTCTTCTCACCATATCGAAAGCTTGAAGCGGTCGGATTTTCTTGCCCTGTTCGTGAGAACTCCCATCGTCAGCTAATCGTCAGCCAAGCGGTCTATCTAGGCCGGCCGTGCCTGACCTTCGGATCCAAAGGTCCCGTCTCGACACTTTTTGTAACTATAGATCGAAATGGTCCGCGTGATACGCAACGCACACGCTTCTCTGAAGCAAATGTGTGACTTTGTCGGTGGCGAACGAGAGGAGTGACGCATCAATAAAATCGTCAGGCACGTGTCTAGGAAGGGGAGCTAGCCGAGTTGGTCTGATTTCATTCGCTGTTCCTGGAAATCGGCGGACTGAAGCGCTGATAATCTCAGGACATCGATGGCAACGTTGCGAAAGTCCTGTGAGCTCGGGCCAATCTTGGCCTGCTACTGAGAAGCACTTTGGCGGGAACATTACGCCGTCGCGGGTCTGGCTGACCGTGACGTTAACCGAAAGATGCCGCTGGTCTCGTCAGCCGCCAGCACAATAGCAGCACATTCTCGCCTACTACGGAGACGCAATATGAAGGGCATTGGCCGACCACGGAAATCGCAGGCTGAAACTGGAGCCAGCCGCGCGGGGCGGGCGAGCAGTTCCCTTTCGCAATCAAGTCTTGCTGCGGGAGAAGGTGGACAGTCATTCGATTCCGTTGTGGAGCAGATGCGCTCTGGGGACGCCGATAGGAGGCCCTCCTCCCTTCCAGTTGCGCGCGGTCCAGGCGATGCCCGCGAAAGTCTGCCAGGCGCCTCGATTGGCGAAGATCAAATCCTGAACACACCGCGACGTGGAGCCGCTGCGCCACCACGCGGAACCGTAGCGCCACGTGGCGCAGCCGCAAGGCGGCGCGGTTCTCCCTCCATGTCTGAGGGCGAAGCCATGGCGCCGGTCGGTAGCCAACTATCAACCGCGCAGGTGGAAGGCACCAGCTCATCGTCAAATGAAGATATCAGTCCGACACAGCTCAGAATGAACAGTCTTGTTCAACAACTGACTGATTGCGAGGCTGCGGCCAGGAAAACCGACGTCCCCGAGGAGGCGGTGGAGCTGATCAGTCGGGTCGTCGATGCAGCCTCAGCAATTCTGGAGTACCGCGCTAGCCTGCCTGCGGCTGAGGCGCAGACAATTATGCCAGACGACAAGGTGCGTAGATGTTGCCAGATCGTGTGCGACGCCGCGAATGAAGTAGACAAACTTGGCCTGTCGACGATCACGAAATTGGACAAAAAGACCAAGAAAGCGGCAGGTATGGTCGATAAACTCTACTCCTACTCCCAGGCGGACCGGCAGGAGCTGTTGATTTTAAATGTGGAGAACCACCATACGGCGGCAATTAAGTGGTGGGAAAAAAAGGCATGGCGCTCCGAACGGCAGCGATCCGCCTGCGCTGCCACCGCTAGCCTATCCAGTGGAACGCCCGTGATGCGGGAAGCCGAGCGGTGCGCACTGCGGCTGCGTGCCGGCTCGGTACTGAGTGTCAGGATCTGGCTGGTCCGTGAGCGGATCGGTCTTGCGCGGGCCAAGATTGAACTGCGGGCGAGCAGGTTCGAGCCAGATTTGAAGGAACTCCTCGTCGGTCGAAATGGAGTGGTGCAGCTGATGGCAAGCGCCGCTCAAGAAGCTCTTCGCGCCCTCTCTTTGGCGAAGGGCATAATGGATGATGGCAAAACACTCAACGCTCATGATTGCGCGGTTGTAGAAAAAATCATGGAGCGGCTTTCGGATTTTGGATTGGCGTTGCACGAGGTGCATACCAAGCTAAGCCATACCTACCCAGATGCCGGCCTCCCATTGAAACTGTTCGAACGGATCGTGGACGATGCATGGATCACTGCGCACGATGCCATGCACTTGTTGAACCTGCAGTCTCCGCCGTCAGCCATCATGGCGCCACAGGCCCAGGCGGGCGCTGCGATGCCGGCCAGGGCAGGCGCTGCGATACCGGCTGGCACTGCTGGTACGGCTGCAGTGTCAGAAGGCACTACAGCGCGAAGGAAAGGGAAGTCAAAGCATAAGTCGGCAGCTCGCGCCGGGACTTCTGCCGCCGGGCAGCCATCAACACCAGTCGCTGCGAACGCCGGCACAGTGCCAGCAGCCAAGGTTCTCGCGCGCTCGGATCAAGTTGCGAGTACACAGGTGAGAGCGCAAGAGGTGGCTGCGAGTTCGTCGGGGGCAGGCTCGACAATCGGGGGCGCCGCGTTGTCAATGGAGGTATTGACGGAGCGGCTCAAACGATTGGACGAACTTTTGCAGTTCGATCTGGCCGGTCAGCAAAGCGTCGTCTCCCAAGTGCGCCAGATGAAGCCTGAGGAGGCCGGTAAGGTCGTGGACGATGTGGCCCAGTACCTGCGAGCCCAGGCCATTGAGATGCAAACCTGTCTCGCCGGGTTGCAGGGGCGTAATGTACGCCTGCTACTCACCTCCACCCAGCTACCCAAAGTGCACGAACGCACAGACCAGCTCAAAGGGTTGCTGAACATGGTGCTGGGACAGGCCAACGCATTGAATGAAGGAAAAGCCGGCATTACGACTGATTGCATGAAGACCTACGCATTTCCGGCGCAAAAATACCTGGAACATTTGTGCAATGCCGACGAATTGATGCCGCCGGAGGCACCGGTCGCGCTGCGTGGCGAGCCAGGAAAGCTGTTTGAGATGAAGCTGCAGCCCAAGATGCTGGTCAATGGTGCGATGCCGAGCCCGATGTGGGTGCACATCCACACGAGTCGCCCCGTCATGGCCAGAAACTTGGAAGGGCTGGCTGATTCCGAATTCACCGCTTGCCACGTTAAATCCAACGAACAGCGCGGCTACAATCGAGAGCGAGAGGAAGCCGATGCTAGGTCCGGTCGCGAGAAGGTCATAATTCATCGCGGCAAACTCACCCCCGCTTTCTGTAAGTCCTTGTTGACCTCAGGGCTTGGCCGCCAACCACGCCATTCGCGTGCCGAGCTCCCGTCGGCGCAGGCTGCATGACAGGGCACTCAGAATGCGGCCGGCCACGCTGTGAGTCAGCGAGCATTTCTCCTGGCCAAACCGCGAATGCCGCTGCGCGAGTTGCGGTCCGGCGATTGGAGTCGATCGGCTACCGTCAGGGCCGATTTGCGATGTCGCGTTACCGGCTGTTGACGTGGCGGCGTATCTTGCCTCCCATCCAACTTATCGCCGAGATCGCGCCGCCAAGATCGAGGCGGAAGGTCTTCCTGCGAGCGCGGAGCAGGCATAGCCGATCCGATCGGGATCGGCGCATCGCAACGACCCAACGGTGTGGTGGAGAAAATTGGATTCGGGAGAGCTCGGTTCCAAGAGGCGGAGTTCCGGCCCGAATACAATCCGCTCGCAAGCACCCACGATGCGCATCCGCAGTTTATTGTCTGGGAGATGGGCTGGATTGCTCGGCGGCGCTGGCGCTAAGGCGGGGCTGTCGCCGGACAATTAGCATTCACTGCCAACAGCCTTGCAACCGTCACCAGTTGCAAGGCTCGGCGGCGGGTCGACAAATCACATGAAATCGTCGTCGGACCCGCTATCGCTGCTGTCGCTATCCTCGGTTTTGTGGAGATAGAGTGGAGGTTTGCCTGCACGCTGCCACTCACCGGCACTGTTCTTCGTCCATTTGTCGGGATGCTGCGTAGGGTCAAGCACCAGGTCGCCATGATCCACTTCAACAAACCCCATCGTCTGCGCGCGCGCTTGTGCTTCCGGATTAGCCGCACGCCAATTCAGCAACGGTCGGTCGCCGTCTATCCGAAGTTGATGCTCCAGCAGAATATCGCCCGCATTTTCGACGAGCGGATGGGCGACTTGAAGATCCACTATGGAAGTGACCTCAGTTCGACCAGGAAATTGTTCCCGCCAACTTTCCGATTCGAACTCGTTCATGCTGAATCCGCCTTCCATTCTCAGCAGTCCGGCACTCCGGTCTCCCAATTGGTAACTGAAATATCGCGCGTGCTCCGTATCTCGACGGATGCCATATTGCTGAGCAACGTCCGCGGTGCGCCTGGCTCGTGACGATACGAACTCCGAATACTCTTGAGGATTGTCGGCGATGTGCGTGATTTCATCACCATGAAATTGCCTCACCTGTCTCCTGAAGGAAGTCCTGTTGATCTCCACCACAGGAGGTCGGGAATTGAGGGAGTATGCTTGGGGAGCCGCCGATGATGAGGCGCCGCTACCTTCCGATCCGGATAAGTGCATTCGGGCAAATGTGTCCGCGAACCCTTCGCTTCCTGCATCCGATTGCTCGCCGGCATTATGCGCGCGGTAACTATCGGATGAGCCACCAATTCGACCATACATGACGATTCGTACTCCTATGTTTCGCAACCGAGCTCAAGTTAGCACGGCTGTTCAACATAGGGCGCTTAGTTGACGACTAGCTGACGAGGGCATTCCAACGGCTGCACCAATCAAATCCGCACTGCCGGCCTCAAAACCTCGGACTGCGCCACGCACCGGCCAGCAGAGGCTGCAAGGTCATGCCCGGAGGACTTGCCGTAGTTGCTGGGTGGCAGATCCGAGGGGAGTGATTGCCCCAGGCCCGCGGTTGCGCGGTTGGCCTGACAGAGACACTGGGGCACGGATGGCCAGCCGACATTTGCCACTAGCATGGAGCCAGGTCAGTTTTGAACTGGGCAGTCGTGGACTTCCAATGACTAGGCCAAGCCTGCGGCAAAGAATGCTTTCGCGACAGGCTGGAAATATTGCATAGGAACCGCGTGGCCGAGTTTTGTAGTGCCTATCAGCTGACGCGCTAAGACATGGTCATGGACGATCGTCAGGCGTAGTGCCCGCGCCTCGCTCAACACATGTGAAACGCGCTCACCTTCGGCACGGCAAACTAAGAACGGCACCCCGGTTTCACCGCGAACGTAACGCAGACCGATCAGGACCGCCCTTCCTGTTAAGACCAGCGTGGCGCGATGCACGCCAAGCGCAGGCTCGTCGGCCGCCTCCTCGCGGATGCGACGCTGTTCACCTTTCAACTCTGGCGCTCCTTGCTGATCCTTCGACTCGCGCGTCACTTCGGTATTGGTCATGCGCATTTCGCGCAGATACAACGCGCGCTGGAGCAGAAGATCGATCAGTCCGCCGACCAGCAGTGCGCCGGCGCCAATTCCCATCAGCAATTTTGTCTCCATAAAGATGAGGCCAACACAGCCCATGCCGCAGATCGGCAGAGGGACCATTGTCTTCCACATCCCGAGAAGGACAATGGAAAAGGTTGCGCTGAGAACCAATACCTTGAACATGGTCTTGCAGACTTCGACCATGGAACGAGCAGACCCCAAGCGCTTCAGCCCTTCAAAGGGGTCAATTTTCTTAAAGCTGAGCTTCATCGGCTCCAGAGAGAAGACAAATCCACCATTGGCTAGCAGGCTGGCCAAAATCACCGCGGCGACAAGGGTTCCAAGCAGCGGGCCAACAGCCGCGACTGTGAGTTGGACGAGCACAACCAATGCCTGCGGCACCGCGGTATCGAAAGGTAGGCTCTGCAACTTGGTGGCTAATAGGAGCGCTTCCCGGCATTTGTCCTCGATCACGCTGCCTCTTAGCCAAAGGTAGCCGAGCCCAGCGCAAGTCCCGACCGCGCGGACGAAATCGGAGCTACGTGGCAGCTGTCCTTTTTTGCGCGCTTCACTTAACTTCTTCGGGCTGGCGGCGTGTGTCTTCTCTTCACTTGTGTCGCTCATGGCAGCAATTTGTCGAACCACTCCAGCACGCCGTTGGCACGTGTGACCTCCAGTTTCATGCTCTCCACCAGATAGGCAGCGTAGGTGACCATGAGAACTGGAAAGACAATGTTCTTGATTGCCGGAGACAGTTGGCTCGCCTTAAATTGCGGGGCAAAGCGACGCAGCAGCATCATCGATATATCAATCAGTATCAGGAAGAACACGACAGGCCCCGATACCAATAATGCCGTGCGCATTATGCTGTCGAGAAGCCCCAACAACTCCATTGCTCCTGGCCCACTCAGTGTCGGGTGAAACTGATACACCGGCCAGATCAAGTAGCTGCGGTACAGGACACTGATCAAAGTTTCCAGGCCTCCTGATCCGACGAATATGGCAATCGCAGTGATCCCCAGAAAAACGCCCATCGCGGAAGCCTGACTGTTCGTCGCGGGATCGGCCGAAGCGGTCGGGCTGCTGATGCCGCGTTGGTTGTCGATAAGCTCCCCGGCAGCCTGAAGGCCCCAAAGCGGAATGCCAAGAAAAGTGCCAAGGAGTACACCGACAAAAACTTCCTTGAATCCGAGCAGGGTTAGCTGGATCAGGCGCGTATCAGGATCCAGCGCCGGCAATCCGCCGCTGACGTGTGCCAGGCATGGTAGTGCGAAGCCAACAGCCAAACAGCCCCGGATCAGCCCACTGATCTGCGAGCGTGTGAATACGGGAAAGATCAGCATGATGCCCATCGCGCGGGCTGCCCCAAGACCTGCCGCAACGACGAGTTCGAGAGCCGTCTGGATCAGAATTTGAATATCGGCCGATGGCGCGTCCATGGGGCGGACTAGTAGCTAAGTGTCATTGCGGGAAACTCGGTGAAGATCTGATCGGCTAGCTCTATGAGCGGGGCGCTTAGCACAGGAGCAAACAGCCCAATCACCGCGACAACGACCAGAAGCTTCACGGTGAGCGGCAAGCTTTCATCCTGGATCTGCGTCGCCGCCTGGAGGATGCCGATGACGAGGCCGACAACCACTGATGCAATGAGCGGCGGTAGAATCCAGATCATGAAAACCACCAGTGATTGGCTCATAAGAGTAATGATGCTGGATTCAGTGATGATCAGCCTCCCGGTAACGTATAACTCAGCACAAGCCCATGCATCAATTTTGACCAACCATCAATGGCAACAAACAAGAAGATCTTGAACGGGACAGATATAACAGTTGGTGAGACCATCGACATACCCATTGCCATCAAGATAGTTGTCACTATCAGATCTATAACAATAAAAGGCAGATAAAGTAGAAATCCTATCTCAAATCCGCGCTTCAATTCTGATAGCAAGAAAGATGGTACAAGTATTGCAAAGTCATCAGGCGTGGCTGCAGCGTGCATTTCCTCTGGCCAGACCTTTTCTGTCGAAGATAGGAAAAATCGCCGCTGCTCTTCATTTGTGAATTTCTTGAGATGCTCGCGCAAGGGCTCACTTCCGGCTTTAGCGGCGCTTACCCAGTCGTCGAATGTCTGATAGTGGAGCTTGGGATCCGACATGCGGTCATAGGTCTGCTCAGCAACGGGCGCACTAACGAACATAGTGAGGATCATCGCCGCGGCGTACAGCACCACATTGGGTGGTATGGTCTGGGTCCCGAGCGCATTGCGGACGAGGAAAAGAACAATTGATACCTTTACAAAGGCCGTTGTCGTGGCAACTGCTAAAACCAGCAGACCGAGTCCGGCGGTAACCGCAAGAAGCGCCAGGATTGTCGGCTGAGCTTCACTCATTGCATGCAAACCCGCCACGGAGCCTGATGCCCAGCTCTTCTCCGATGCGGACAATGTCGCCACGCCCGATACGCTGACCATTGGCCACTATGTCGACCGGGCCGTCGATCGGCCATCCAAGTTCAAAAATATGCCCTTCGCCGGCACTTCTTAATTCCCCAAGAGAAATAGGCCAGCGGCCGCATTCAAAGACAAGCACGATCTCGACATCGTCGAGATCCTTAGTAAGCTCCAGTTGCGATCCGGGTTGTGTCATATGCGCACTCTCCAAAGGACACGGTCGCGGGCGGAAAGGCCCCCGCAAGATTAATTCATCGCCGTCAAGATCCGCCTCGGCGCACAACTGGCCGACAGCTAGGGTGATCTGGCCGCGGCCGAACGGCGCAATATCGGGCAACAATGCATCACCGACACATGCGCTTCGAAGAAGCGCCGCAGGAAGGCGAAGCGTGCCGACCTCTCCTGCAACAATGAGCGGGAGCTCTGGAGGCAGCCCGCCCAGCTGCCGCGGCAACTGGGCAAGCAGTTCGCCTAGCGCGCGAAACGCAGGCGGTACTAAGCCGTCAAGTGGCGTGAACAGGAATAGACGGCCCTTGCCCTTGACCGCGCCGAAAATGATGTCGAGTTCAAGATGAGGAGCCAGCATCGTGGCTTCGCATACCCGCACGAGTTGCACGTTCAGACGCGTCGTCTCCTCCAGTCGAGTGACAAGCGGCTCCAGAGCGAGTTCGAGAATTAGCGAAGCAGTTGGCTCGGAAGGGAAGGCCAAGCCGTTCTGCACTGTCGTGATGAACTCCTCTACGAGCGGGCGCGACAGTGACAAGATGACCGTTTCGGCTCCCACTCTCCAGACGCAGTCAAGCATCGGAATGGCAGCAGGTTCCTGCTGCCAGACAAGCCCTGCCGTTCGCACCGATAGCGGCACCTCGTTGATCCGGCTTTGAAACGGCGTGCGCGGCGCTGCTGTATCATTGAGCCACGAGACAACCGTGTGGGACAGTTTCAGAACTGGTTCGAACATGGCGGGTGTGACCGCAGCGCCTATCAAAGACTGCACGGTCGTGTCATTCGGACGACCTCTTGCGACCGTCGGATCCGGTTGCGCGGCATTTAGGCAAGCGACCCCCTCGCATATTTCAGCAGTATCTCATCGTCGGCCTCGATCTCGGCTGCGGCCTCCGAATGAGTCTCGACGGCGCGCCGCACGTCGTCCTCGATTTGTTGCCATTTGTCCCTTGCCGCCGAACATATGACCCATAGCTCCCTCGTCCTGGACGCCGCCATCTCAGCCTCCTCTTGAGCGATTTGGGTATCATCAAGCATCTGCCGTCTGGAATTGATCTCAGCGGCAAGTTGTTCAGTGTGAAGGCGGTGACGGTCGAGCGCTGCGCTAGACAAGTTGTCGAGTGACATCAGATGCTGATAGAGCGCTGCTTCTTTTCTTGAACAATGTTGCTGTATCATTGCAAGCTCCCTAGAGGCATTTTGTACGGCTGAGGCGGCCACATCGCGCTGGGCTTCCTTCTTGGACAGCTCGCCAAGGGCACGACGCTCTTGCATTTCCTTCAGAAGCCGTAACCTCGAAGACTGAATCCAGTTTACGCGGTCAGACGCGACATCCATGCGACCGTCTCCTCGAAATCTGACGCGTCATCTTCGCTCTGGCGCAGAAACTCCCTCAGTTCGTCGATTGACGCGACAGCCCGGTCAGTCAGGGGATCTCCACCTGGCTTGTATTCGCCAACATTGATCAAGAACTCGGTCTCGGCATAGCGCGACAGGAGCTCGCGGAAAATGGATGCTGCCTTGCGATGTGTCCCCGAAACGACTGCATCCATGACGCGGCTGCGACTCTGCAGCACATCAATAGCGGGGAAATGCGATCGCGCCGCAATAGCGCGTGAGAGGATGACATGGCCATCGAGAATACCACGCGATTCCTCGGCGATTGGATCACCCGTGCCATCACCCTCTACAAGCACCGTATAGAAGGCCGTGATTGAGCCCCGCTCACCCATGCCGGCGCGCTCGAGCAGGCCTGGCAGCATGCCAAAAACGGAAGGAGGAAAGCCCCGTCGCGTCGGCGGCTCACCCGCAGCAAGGCCTATTTCGCGCATAGCGCGGCAGAAGCGCGTCAGCGAATCCAGCATGAGAGCAACGCGTAGGCCTTGATCGCGGAAATATTCCGCGAGCGCAGTCGCCATTGGAGCGCATTGCGCACGCTCTACCGCCGAGCGGTCGGATGTTTCAACCACGACGACCGTACGGAGAAGGCCCTCTTCACCAAGATTCCTTTCGATGAATTCACGAACTTCCCGTCCACGTTCGCCTATGAGCGCCACTATGACGACGTCAGCGGCGGCACCCTTTACGATCTGTGACAACAGCGTCGACTTGCCACCACCTGGCTCGCCATAAATCCCGATCCGCTGGCCCTCGCCGCACGTCAGCAGACCATCGAGGACACGGACCCCAAGCGGGAATGGCCGCTCAATCATGCGCCTCGTCATCGGATTGGGGGCTCTGCCATGCAGGGGCCGAGTTTCGACGGTCTTGATTTCGCCTTTGCCGTCCAATGGGCGGCAACGACTGTCGATCACGCGACCGAGCAAATCGCCGCCGACGGGCACCTCACGCATTCGGCCAGTGGCCACGACCTCTGCGCGGCTGGATAGGCCCACCAAGTCCCCGATCGGTGTCAGCAATACACCATCACCCGACAGGCCGATCACCTCGGCCTCGAGCGACAGCCCGGTTCGCGGGTCCTCTAGGAGGCAAAGTTCCCCAATACGAGTGTCTGGCAAGACGGCATGAACCAGTGTGCCGATAGCCCGCGTGATCCGACCGCGCACCGCACGCGTGTCAATTCGCTTGGCCGCAGCCCTCAAAGACGAGATTGCTGGAACGAGAGCTCGAGTGTCGGCGTCAGCGTTATGTTCTGGGACGGGCTTTCTCATAGCTCGCCTTTCTCACAGAGCGTCCCGAAACCAAGGCGCAGCGCGCGCATCTGGGCGTCAAGTCCAAGGTCAACATTGCCGTACTCGCTCCACAGCACGCAGCGTTGCGGCGACAATGTCGGGTCGGGCTCGATCCGCACCCTTGGTCGACCATCCTGGCCGTCGCATCGAGCAAACTCTCGTGCAAGCATGTCGACTTGCATGGGAGAAACATGAAGGCAAACGTCGGCGCCGCTGTATTGACACTCTATGGCGTGACGAACAGCCCTCACCAATAGCTCGCCCGGATCGAAAGCGCCGATAAGATCGCTCAATATTTCCATCACGAGCTGCGGCAATTCCTGCTCCAGAGCCGCCTTTCGTCGCGCGATTTCGGAGATTGTCTCCGCAATCAACCCTGCCATCTCCTCGGTGCCTGCATTCGAGCCCTCCATGTGGCCGCGCGCCCACGCCCGCTGGTAAACCGCGCGTGCCCAGTTTCGAACGCGCTGCCGATGCCGTTCTGCCGCGGCAAGGGCTTGCGCGGCGCTGTGCCAGGTTTCGAGCTCGCTCGCGGGTATCAGTGGTCCGACTGGACGCATCTGCGGCGCTATTGGCCCCTCGGAAAGTTCGACTGTCATTTCACCGGGGTCTCTGTCTCAAAATGAGCTACTACAAGTGAAAGCAATTGGCCGGCGGCGGTCCAATGCTCATGTGCTGGAGTCTCCGCGGCAGTCCCCTCGGGCAATCGAAGAAGCACGCGGTTACGCTCGGTCGCTGAACTGTCCTGGAGCCAAGCTCCAAGACATGCGTGTCCATCGTATTCGATTTGCTGAGCGAGTTTTTCTGGGTCCGAGATCAGTCTTTTGTCAACAGCATGCAGCAGGTGTCGGATTCCGAATGCGTGTGCATCCACGCCGATGCGTTTAACAAGGATGGCAAGCTCAGGCTGAGAGACAAACGCGACCAGCGAACGGGCATGCCAGATACTACCAGCAAGAAGGGCCGCTCGATATGGATCATGCCCGCGTAGAAGGTCCGGCCTGCAGCCGATGTGGTTCAGATCCACGTCATCGTTGCCCAGCAATTCTGCCAGCCTTGGATGCAGTCTGGAACACTTCTGCAACTTCACTAACGTTTCGGCCGATAACGCTGGATCAAGACGCGCCGCAAGACGGGTTGGATGGGCCGAAGCCGCAAGCTCGCTCGCGCCCGGAAAGTGCGGACCATCAGGTCGGGCGGTCTGTATAGGCATTGGCAATGAGATGTCACCCACGTCCAATTGCAGGCATTCTTTTGCGAATGGCCTCGACAGCAGAAGCATCCCGGCGCCCCTCGACCTTGGAAACGCCGGTTGATTGCTTGCGCCGACGCGTAACAACGCCGATCAAGAGATAACAGGCCACGGCGAATACGGCTGCGGCAAAACCTGTTACGGTCGCCAGAAGTGGCGCAGGAAGAGGTAGTGATGCTTGTGGCAAAACAGCAGTCGGATCGGGCCGTTGCTCGTGTGCGGACCGTTCTACCGGCACCAAAACCACTTCCACCTTATCGTAGGACAGGCCTTCGATGCTGTCGGCTACAAGCATCTTTATCTTTGGCAGCAGAGCCGCGACATTTGTTTTTGCGTCGTGCCTGATAAACACCGAGGCCGAGGATGGCGTGGCACCGGCTCGCACAAGGTCGTTATGCGGCAGCACGACGTGAACACGTACAGAAAAAACGCCATCGATATCGCTGATCGTCCGCGACAACTCTTCGCTCAGGGCATACACGTAACGGGCACGCTCTTCGGTCGGCGAGGCAATCAGGCCTGATCCTTGGAATATCTCACCGAGGTTCTTGAAGGATTGGCGCGGCAGCCCCTTGGCGTTCAGAAGGTTGATTGAGAAGGCGAGCAGCTTTTCGTCAACCTGGATCGTGCTGGTTCCATCCTTGGCGACCACCCGGATCGCGGCGACCCCGTTGTCTTCAAGAAGTGCGAGCATTTCATTTGCCTCACGCTCTTGCAATTGCGTGTAGAGGTCGGCTTTGCAAGCAGTGAGGGCGACGAGAACTGGCAGCATGACAAGTCTAACCGACCGCCACCCTGACAGGCCACGCATGATTTCGCCCTCGGCCAAGCCAATCATGCGCGCGGTTCAGCCTTCCTTCAAAAGTTTATTCACGGATGATGTGACGCCGCTGACGCCTTTGGAGATAAGCGCCACCTGGGTGACGCCGTTGTAAACATCCCGAAGACCAGCCATCATCGTTTCGAAGTCTTGCCCTTGTTGGGGAATGCCCGAGATTCCGGTTCCCGCCTCACCTGGAACGGGAAGCTTCTGCGCCGGTCCCGGTAGAGCGCCCTTCGAAAGGGCTATGTCATGGTCGAGCGCGGGGAAGGAAACAGTGTTGTGTGGATATAGGGAGGAAATCGTCTGCAACACGCGATCGCCCATGCCGCTCGTCGGCGCAGCCGCGCGCTGAACATCCATCGCCGCAGCAACTGGCGCCGCACTCGCTGGCCCCGCGGCGGCATCGTTTTTCAGCGAGTCGGCTGCATGCCCTAAGGCGCGCTCAAACTGGGCCTGCTCGACAATCGACGGTGATCCGACCCTGGGGAGGCCAGCCGTTAGAGTGGCAGAGATCGACGTGACAGGCATCATCATGTAAGGACTCGGTTGCTCTCTCTGACCGGGCGAGCCCCGCCCATTCATCACCCGGTGTCGGCGCAACACTCCTAGGGGGGCAAGCTGACAACAAGCTGACTAACGGCGGCGTCATTTCGACAATCTAAAATCTCTTCGGCAATTTAGTCACTTGTGATGATTTCAGCGTTTGGTTTATCAGTGCGACATGCCGAGAACGCTTATCCAACCCGTCACCCTGCATGTTTTGAGACTTCTTTGTGCCGGGTTTTTTCTGTCCACCGGGATTCACCCGGCGCATGCAGTCCCGCTGTCCCTTCCGGCGACACCCTATAGATACACGGTTCTGGATCAGGAGCTCGCTGCAGCGTTGCAGGAATTCGGCAACAACCTGAATATCAGGGTCAACATCAGTCCTGCGGTGAAGGGGCGAATTCGCGGACGTATGCCTGATTTGCCACCGCGCGCGTTCCTCGACCGCTTGACGAACCTTTACGGTCTACAATGGTACTATGACGGCCTTGTGCTCTATGTGTCTGCTGCACAAGAATCGCAAACTCGAATGCTTTTGATGACGTCGATTCGCTTCGATGCGTTCAAGGGGGCTCTCGACAAGCTTGATATCTCCGACGAGCGCTATGTGGTCAAACCCGTGCCAGGCAATGGCCTCGTCTTCGTTTCCGGTCCACCGCGCTTCGTCGCACTCGTGGAGCAGACCTTTAACGGCTTGGTGGCGCAGGCGCAGGCGCAGACTCACATAGCGGCAACGCCAAAGGAATCAGTGCTGATCTTGTTTCGCGGCTCCTCCACTACGGTCGTTCGCGACGGACGACCGGATGCTTCTTATTCTTCTGACATCCCACAACAGGATAGCGTTGGCGGGAAGCCTGAGCTGGGCAAGAAATGAACATTGAGGATTTCCCGCAGCTCTGAAGAACATGACTGCGGCTACCCCTTTGTGAACTCTTCGCAAACTCGTCAGTTTCTCGAAAGCTAATCCGCTCATGATGAGTCCCGGCAGCTCTCGCGGTGACTCCGGCCATTGTGTTGGACCGAACCTTGGAGCCGGCCCGGAACACAGCAATTGAAGGCAGGGCAGGCGCATTCGTGACCTGCCGACGCTTGGAATTGTCGAATTTTGTGAAACGCAAGGGATCTTCTGTCGGGGTCTCTTGTGGGGATTTCAACGTCACGTCTGAGGATGCATAATGTCGGCCAGTAATCTTTCAACTTTCTACCGCTCAAATTCGCTACAGTCCGCAAGGGGTTGGCCGGGCCTGAAAGTTTCCCATTTTGCGACCCAGCATCAGCAAAGTGCATCGTGCTTCGAAGCGATGCTGTCCACTTGTGTGCTGGCAGACAAGCCCGGCTCTTTCGCGCAAGGGGATCTGCCAGCGTCGAATCTTGATTCGACAATGGATAAATTGCGGCAGGACCCTTTGGGCCATCTGGCACCGGATGTCTTGACATTGAATGGCTTGGAGCAACACCCACTGGATCTGCTGCCGCCAAATATGAGGGCGGCTCTCAAGGAGGACCAATCGCAACGCTCCAAGGCGACTGAAGCCCAACATCTGCTCGGCGTCACTCCGAAGATCGAGCCGGCTCCCAGGCCGAGCCCCGGAATCACGTGGAACGGTGGGTCGCTGACCACGGCTGAGTTGCAGATTGTTGCGGTACTCAACCGTCACAAGGACCAATGCCCGCTTACTTGGAAGTCGTTGACCGACAAAGCCAATGATCCCTCTACGCCACCGGATCTGAAAGCGGCGATCCGGGGACTGCAGCAGGATTCGGGACTTTTTTATGCGATTGGCTCGCAGGGCGACGGCCGCTGTGGAGGCAAGATCAACGCCAAGGACTTGGCCGGATTTTCAAACCACCACCCACAAGTTGCTGCATTTCAGGAAGCCCAAGCGCGAAGCTACGAGCAGAACTACATACCATCCGACGGCAGCGGAGGTTTGCAGCCTTCGGTCATGACCTTGAGCGATGCCTTGCGGGAGTTTTACCGGTACTCCGAAAATCTGTCCAAGGACCTGAGTCTGGATGAGTTCAAGAAAATGGTCGGCGGCGAATCGAAAAACGGCAAATTTCCGCCCCAGGTCATTGCGGCGGCGCAATATTTCCTCGATCACCCCGATGCTTGGAACCAGTTGTGCGGTGGCTCGAAAGGGAAGATGCACAAAGAGGATTTCCTGCAAGTCGCCTCATCGTCGATGAGCCTCACGCAAACTGAGCTGAATACGGTCGAGATGATCAAGGACCATCAGGACACGTTCTTTGGAAGCGGTGTTCTGACTCGCGACAAACTGGCGAAAATGAAAGACGACAAGAGCCTTGATCCGAAAGTGCGGGAAGCAGCCTCTCAGCTCCTTTCAGATCCTCTTCTGTTTGGCCTCCTGAACAATTCGATCACGGGCTATAAGACCCATCATAAATTCTTCGACTTTGGCGGCGGGCATACGGTTGATTCCGGCAATATCAGCAAAAAAGACTTTGCCCATTTTTGCACAAACATGTCGTCTGCGAACCGCAACGTTCAGCAGCCAATCACCCACGGCGCCCAAACCGCAGAAGAGCAGAATGCCGTCGCGGACATGAAGATGGGCCTGATGGACCAGCCTGACATTAAGTCAGCCAAAAAGAACGGCGGGGCCGTCATGCACGTCGTCGACTCCGTGCTCAAAATCGAGACGAAAGTGCTCGACTTGGCGGCAACGGCGGTGGGACTGCTCAGCTTCATTCCGGGCCTCGGACAAGTAGCCGATCTTGCCTCGATGGTTCTCGAGGCTGAGTCGCAAGCAGCCAATCTCCTGCGTACGGCCATTAACGGAGGCGATATGAAGCGAGCGCTGGAGGAAGCTGGCCTCAATATGGCCGCGCAGGCGATCGGCCTTATCGCAGGCCCCGAGGTCAAGCTGGCCATTCGAAATGGGCTCGTAAAGCACCTGATGGAAGAGGCCTTGGCGGCAGGCATTGATCTTTCGGTCTCGACGGCGCAGGACTACGCAGAAGGCTATGTGAATAACCTCAAAGCGCGCCTTGCAGGCGGCCCTGAGCAAAGCCTAGGCCTTCCGAGCATGCCATCATTCCAGAGTGTGGCAAGCAATGTGCCCTTCGTCGGCATTGCCTTATCCTAGCCGTCGCCTTGCGCGGAAGCTTTGGCTCGCGCGCTGACATAAGGGTCATTGTGGCACAAGCAGGGGTTCATCCGCATCAACGCAGCGGTGTTCCTGACGCCATCTGGATCGGACTGTGAGGGGGATGTCCGAAGTCTGTGAAGGCTTCGGTATATGACGACTTCAGAGTTACGCTGAGCCCAGCCATCTCGAGCCGGTGCGCCGGGTCGAGGTTTTCACGGGCGCCGGCCGGCAGCGGGAATGGTCTCCGGAAGGCACGGCGCGGATGGTGGCGGAGCGGCGCAGCCGAAGGAACGGCTGTCGCGCGCCCAGGGCGGCCTCCCGAACAGCAGACGATGATCTCCTGCCTTGGGCCTATATCCTTGTGCCCACGCTCAAGGCAGTCGGCTGAAAACAGCGCTGATTTAAAACAGCATTATCCTGCACTGCACCCTCGATCCTTGCGCTCACCGATCGCTCGTCGACACGCACGCGGTCAAGTCGTTATCGGCGCTATGCCGATGGGCTTCGAGAGCAAGGTGGACGCTGAGCGGTGCGTCAGCCTCAGGGCGCGGCTGGCCAGCTTTGGGTCTCACGCTCTATGACGGCAACACCCGGCTGATCAACTTGGCCTGTTCGCGGGCTCCCGGCAGCGGCGCGGAAGCCACGGTCCGCCTTCCTCGGCTTCAGGCCAAAGATACCGCAGCATGCTCCAGAGCTATGTCTGCCGCCTCCGCCCCATCGTCGCTGGTCATGTGGAAAGGACAAGCAGGCTACGCACCCCATAATCCCGTCGGGCAGGATTCGACAGTCGACGGCGAGACATTCGCCAAACCTCACCCTTGATTCTCAGCAACGTTAAAAAAAATTCACATAATGTTCGTGAGTGTAGTCTCCTGTCAGGTGGTACATTAGCCCCAATATCTGGCGTCTTAGTCGTAGAAAGGACTGTGATCCATCTTCCATTAGCATCCATACCAGCGGATTTACAGCAAATGACGAGAGAGGTCTCATGCGGATTGATGGGGATAGAAGGGCTAGCGGCTTGCTGCATCCCGTCCGGGTTGATGCCAACCAATGTTGACACTGGTAAATCGCCTAAGGACGGCAGCGCATCTTGATCGCCTTCGAATCCTGGGCCTTTGCGCGCATGCGGATCTAACCGTCGGCGAGCTGGCCGATATTACCAGTCTGCCTCGCGAGCAGGTTCGACGCCACGTTCGGCGGCTGGGCAGAGCCAACTTTCTTTGCTGCAACGAACAACGTCCGCAGTCTTCGTACCATATGCAAGCAGGAGGCAAGGATGGCGGGCTGGCTCAATTGGTGGTCGATCTCCTGCCCCACGATGATGGCCATCATAAAAGAGACCTACAACGCCTGGAAGCAATACAAGACGCGCGGTTGAAGGGACCGCCTGCTTGATCGTGAAATAGATCAGTCCAAATGGAGCGCGACTACCATGGATAACTCCGCCGGCGGCGCCATCGCGCAGCCCGACACTTACGGGCGGCCTCACTTAGCCGCCGTCGACTCCCGCGTTCACGAACTGCTTCTAAGACAGGAGCGTCAGGAGCGGACAACTCTCAAACTGATCGCCTCCGAGAACTTTGCCTCCTCGGCGGTGTTGGAAGCGACCGGGTCGATTTTCACCAACAAGTATGCCGAGGGATACCCCGGTGCGCGCTACTACGCCGGAAACGAGATCGTCGATGAGCTTGAGACCCTCGCGATCGAGCGCCTGAAAGCGCTATTTGGCAGTGAACACGCCAACGTCCAGCCTTATTCAGGCTCGCCAGCCAACCAGGCTGTCTATCGCGCGCTTTTGAGCCCCCGTGACAAAGTCATGGGCTTGCCTTTACCCGAAGGCGGCCATCTGACTCACGGTTGGTCCGTCAATTTTTCCGGCAGCGATTATCAGCGCGTCCCGTACAGGCTGCACGAAAAGACACAGCAAATTGACTATGACCACTTGCGCGAGACCGCCAAGCGGGAACGCCCGAAGCTAATTTGGGTCGGCGGAACTGCTTATCCGCGTATTTTTGACTACGCGGCAATGGCCGAAATTGCTTCGGAGGTGAACTCGTATCTGGTGGCTGACATCGCCCACATCTGCGGCCTGGTTGTCGCAGGAGTGCATCCGAACCCCGTGTCCCATTGCGATGTGGTCACCAGCACCTCTCACAAGTCGATCCGCGGTCCCCGGGGTGGCTTCATTTTATCAAGGAATGAAGACCGTTATCAGCCCCTCCATCATCCGAAGAGCAAACACAATCTGCGCCGTGTTCCCTCTTCTGCAAGGCGGACCGCATATGAATACTATCGCCGCGCTTGCCGTCGCTTTGCAGGAAGCAGCGAACTCGTCCTTTCGTGTCTACGGTCAGCAGATCGTCCACAACGCCAAGGCTCTGGCCCAGGCGCTTCTGGAGCGAGGTTATGAACTCGTCACTGGGGGCACTGACAATCACATGCTGATCCTTGATCTTCGGGACCGGCCGCTGTCAGGCAAAGCCTATGCGGAGCGCTTATCGCGTGCAGGCATCATTGCGAATTTCAATATGGTCCCGGGCGACCGGCGGCATCCGGCGCTGACAAGCGGCATCCGCTTAGGGACACCAGCGGTGACGTCCATGGGCATGCGCGAAACGGAGATGGTGCAGATCGCCGCTTTCATCGACTCGGTCTGCCGCCAGCCCGATGACCAGGAAGTTCATGCGAGCGTACGAAGAGACGTTGCCGACTTCTGCACTGCGTTCGATGTTCCCGGCATCCGCGACCGATAAGCCACCCCAATCCAGAAACTCCTCACTAACTCCAGCACTTGAAGCGAGGGCATTTTTATGACCAGGCAGTTCGTGTTCTCTTCCGAATCCGTCGGCGCGGGACACCCCGACAAGATGGCAGACAACATCTCCGATGCCATTCTCGATGCGGTCCTGCGCACCGATCCGAAGGCGCGCGTCGCCTGTGAAGTGTTGGTGAAGACGGGGATGGTCGTTGTGGCTGGCGAGATCACCAGCCATGCCCACATCGATTACAGCCAAGTCGCCCGCGATACGATACTCGATATTGGCTACGACGATGATGCGATTGGCTTTGATGGTCGACGTTGCGCCGTCGTTCTGGCCCTCACCGAGCAGTCGCCCGACATAAGCCAGGGCGTTGATGAAGGACGAGGGCAGGATCTCGGGCAAGGGGCAGGGGATCAGGGCATCATGTTTGGATTCGCATGCAACGAGACGGATACATTGATGCCCCTGCCGATCCAACTCGCTCACCATTTGACGAAAAGACAGGCCGAGGTCCGGAAAGCGGGACAGCTTGGCTGGCTGCGTCCGGACGTGAAATCTCAAGTGTCGGTACGCTACGAAGGGCTCCGCCCGGTGGCGCTGGATACCATAGTCCTGTCAACGCAGCATGACGAAGCGGTCTCACAAGCCACGGTCCGCGAAGGCGTCATTGAGGAGATCATAAAACCGGTCCTGCCGGCCCACCTGGATACTTCGGGGATCAGATTTCTGGTCAACCCAACAGGGCGGTTCGTGGTCGGTGGGCCTGCCGGCGACTGCGGCCTCACAGGACGGAAGATCATCGTCGATTCCTACGGTGGGACCGGGCGTCACGGCGGCGGTGCCTTTTCGGGCAAGGACCCATCCAAGGTTGACCGCTCGGCGGCCTATGCCGCCCGGTATGTCGCGAAGAACATCGTTGCCAGCGGCCTTGCAGAGGTCTGCGAGGTTCAGCTTGCCTACGCGATCGGCGTGGCCAGTCCGGTTTCTGTCATGGTCAATACCTTCGGAACCGCAAGGATCGAGGAAAAAAGGATCGAGCGCCTTGTTCTCGAGGTTTTCAATCTCCGACCGAAAGGCATCATCAAGATGCTTGATCTCTTACGGCCGATATACCGCAAGACGGCGACATACGGACACTTCGGGCGTGAAGAGCCTGAGTTCACTTGGGAGAAGACGGACAAAGCTGACGATTTGCTGCGTGAAGCCGGACCGGCAGCTGCGTGAGGGCGGCTGGATCAAGCGCATGCGGCAACCCATTTCAACTCGCGAGACCACGCCCGGCCGGCGTGGCAAGAAGCCGGCTCGGGTTTTGGCGGAGATTTTGATGCCGGATTATGACGTGCTTTGCATCGGCAATGCCATTGTCGACATCATCGCCCAGTGCGACGAGGAATTCCTCGAGACCAACGGCATCATCAAGGGCGCGATGAACCTCATCGACACACAACGCGCCGAACTGCTCTACAGCCGCATGGGTCCGGCGATCGAAGCGTCCGGCGGCAGCGCCGGCAACACGGCGGCCGGCGTCGCCAGCTTTGGCGGCCGCGCGGCCTTCTTCGGCAAGGTCTCCAACGATGCGCTGGGCGAAATCTACGCCCACGACATCCATGCGCAGGGCGTCGCCTTCGGCACCACGCCGCTCAAGGGTGAGCCGCCGACGGCGCGCTCGATGATCTTCGTCACGCCCGACGGCGAGCGCTCGATGAACACCTATCTCGGCGCCTGCGTCGAGCTTGGCCCTGAGGATGTCGAAGCCGACAAGGCGTCCGGCGCCAAGGTCACCTATTTCGAAGGCTATCTGTGGGACCCGCCGCGCGCCAAGGAGGCAATCCGCCAGACGGCGAAGCTGGCGCACGCGGCAGGCCGAGAAGTGTCGATGACGCTATCGGATTCGTTCTGCGTCGACCGCTACCGCGACGAATTCCTCGACCTGATGCGCTCGGGCACGGTCGACATCGTCTTTGCCAACAGCCACGAGATCAAGTCGCTCTACCAGACATCGTCGTTCGACGAGGCGCTGGCCCAGATCCGCAAGGATTGCCGGATCGCCGCCGTCACCCGCTCGGAAAAAGGCTCGGTGATCGTGCGCGGCGACGAGACCGTGGTGATCAAGGCGACCGCCATCAAGGAACTGGTCGACACGACGGGCGCCGGCGATCTCTATGCCGCCGGCTTCCTGCATGGCTACACGCAAGGCCGCGACCTGCAGACTTGCGGCGACCTTGGCTCACTGGCAGCCGGATTGGTGATCCAGCAGATCGGCCCCAGGCCCCGTCAGAATTTGCGCCGCGAGGCCGAGCAGGCGGGGCTGACCATTCCGGACGTTCAAACGAGTTAGTGGCCTACCTTCCCGTTGTGCAGGCTATCTCGCCAGAAGCGCAATCACGGAATAGGGAAATCCTGATGTCGAACATGATGAAGGCGCTTGTGAAGGCCAAGGCCGAACCGGGCATCTGGATGGAAGAGGTGCCGGTGCCGGAAATCGGCCCCAACGACGTGCTGATCAAGATCAAGAAGACGGCGATCTGCGGCACCGACGTGCACATCTACAATTGGGACCAGTGGGCGCAGAAGACGGTGCCGGTGCCGATGGTGACGGGCCATGAATTCGTCGGCACCGTTGCCGATTTCGGCGCAGCGGTCACCGAATACAAGGTCGGCCAGCGTGTATTGGGCGAAGGCCACATCGTCTGCGGCCATTGCCGCAACTGTCGCGCCGGGCGAGGGCATCTGTGCCGCAACACACTCGGCGTCGGCGTCAACCGTCCAGGCGCCTTCGGCGAGTATCTGGCGATCCCGCAGCACAATGTCGTGCCGATCCCCGACGATGTGCCCGATGAGATTGCCGCGATCTTCGATCCCTTGGGCAATGCCGTCCACACCGCATTGTCCTTCGATCTGGTCGGCGAGGACGTGCTGGTGACTGGCGCCGGGCCGATCGGCATCATGGGCGCGCTCGTCGCCCAATGCGTCGGCGCGCGCAAAGTGGTCATCACTGACATCAACCCGGTGCGGCTGGCGCTAGCCAAGAAACTCGGCGTCCAGCATGTCGTCGACGCCTCGAAGGAGAAGCTGCGCGACGTCATGCCGGTGCTCGGCATGACCGAGGGGTTCGACGTCGGGCTCGAAATGTCAGGCGCCGCCCCCGCTTTCCGCGACATGATCGACACCATGAACAATGGCGGCAAGATCGCCATTCTGGGCATCGCGCCGACCGGCTTCGAGATCGACTGGAACAAGGTCATCTTCAAGATGCTGCATCTCAAAGGCATCTACGGCCGCGAGATGTTCGAAACCTGGTACAAGATGATCGCGCTTGTGCAGGGTCCGCTGGATGTCTCCGGCCTGATCACCCACCGCATCGGCATCGACGATTTTCAGATCGGTTTCGATGCGATGAAGAGCGGCAGTTCCGGCAAGGTGGTGATGGACTGGTAGGGATTGCCTTGGCCGCTATTCAGGAAAAGCTGACGACAGCACCTCTGGTCCGCCGGACATTTTCCAACTAGGGGAACATGGCTGGGTGGAGAGCTATGGCTCCGCTACGTGCGCTCGCTAATCATACACGGCGACGTATCGCGGCCCACCCGGTGACGGTCGATGGGGCAATTCGCTTCAGTCGATGACGGAAACCCGGTGAACCGATGCTGAGGCCCCGACGCGATCGTCTATTTCCTATGATCTGCGATTGAGGTCGAGGTGTTGCCGCTTTCAGCGGGTAAAATGCGATAGACGACTTCCGGTACCCTTCCGGTCAGCGAAAAGGAAGGCAACGAGCCGCATTGCCTCAAGCAAAATGTTACCAATAGTGTCCTGTTCCAAAGGGGATGGACAGGTCGTGCCATTCCGGTTCGGGGGAAGGATGGCGCGGCTCAGCATGGCGACACGGTGAAGCGGCGATCGTGGAGCTTTATTGCGGCGTTGACAAGCGGCGCATTCTGGATGAGTTCGAGGCGGTAACCGGCTATTATTCGCAAGCGCGCGATCCGTCTTATGAACCGTCGTGAGCAGAGGCCGTCTGCGGGCAAGAGCCGCAGCCGCTGTTACGGCAGCGATGTCCGCGACGCGCTCATCGTGTTGTGGGAGGATTCGGAGCGGCTGGGTCCGCATCGACGCTCGCGGCGGCCAGCGCCGCCGGGCAGGAATGAGTTCGCAGTTCGCCGCTCGGTGCCAGCCCGCACCTTCGGCGATTGGAAAGATCCGCCGCCCGGCTTTGTTGAGCGCATTCGGGCACGTCTTCGTCAGGGAGCTTCGTGCAGACGATGGTGCTGACCGGATTGCCGCCGGCTGGACCGATTGCATTCCGCTCCGCACGCGCGACAGCGGCAATGTGATCATGGCGATCAAGCAGGCCCGCTCCCGGTTTCGCTGACCCTGTGCTGCTGTTTGCCGGCATCCGCCCGCACAGGAAGAGCTTGTAAAAGCGGTCGGTGCGGAAATCGAGGAGCCGTTGGTCGTCGATCTTCAGCCTGAACGCGGTCGTTTGCTGGTGCCGCAAATCGGCTGTTGCATGTACATCCCTGTCAGACGTCAGTTTTCCTCGCCTATTTTGGTGTCGAGCGCGAAGTGCTCCAACCAGATTGCAAGGCTTTTTGGAAATGAGAGCGGCTTTGCGCAGGGCGCTCCGTTGTTGAGCATTCAAGCTACCAAGCCAATGACGCGCAGGTTCCACCAGGCTCGCCAGCCTTGAAGGACAGCGAAAAAAGCAGAGCACGACAGACACAACAGTGCATCAGGACGCCGCAGTCGTTGAAGATGGTGCGCTGCATCCATACCGTGGATGCATTCGATCCAAATAATCGATTTGTTCAATCAGTTTCTCGAAAGCTAACCCTACCCTCTGTGGGAATCGGGCTCTGAGCCGCGACGCTGCCTTGCGAGCGCAGGGGCTGCACGTAGGAGAGATGATGCAACGAGAAATCGCACGCGGGTTGCTGGCCTCGTGGGTTCGCCGACCGGCGTATTTGAGCCCGTCAGTTGGTCCTCACCCGCGCCTATTGCCACCGAGCGACTTGCATGTCCCTCCGACTCGGACCAGTTCCGAGAGCTGCGACGAGTTGCGCGCCGTGTGCTCCGATCAGATGGCCGCCGGTGACGCGTTCGATGGGCCGTCCCTCTTCGAGAGGAGATGAAATGCGAACGCTGCTCGTGGATCATCATGCGGATCTTGCGCGCGCCATGCGACTTGCGCTCGGGGATGGCGGCTTCGTCGTTGATGTCGTTGGTACTCTGGAACTGGCTTCGAGTGCATTTTCTTGCGCCAGCTATGAAATTCTCCTGCTGGAATTGGCTCTGCCAGATGGCGATGGCTTGGGTTGGCTGAGGCAGTTGAGGACCCACGGGCATTCAGTTCCTGCCGTCATTATGAGCAGCCTTAACGATCTCGATAAGCGAATTGCGATCTTCAACGGTGGTGCGGACGACTTTCTGCTCAAACCCATCTCTACCGATGAGCTTATTGCCAGAATGAGAGCCATTCTGCGCCGGGCGACACAGATGACCGACCTGAGGCTCGTATTTGGCAATCTCGACTTTGATCCGGTCGCCCGCCAGGTTTTCGTTGATGGGCACCCAATGATGATCGCACGTCGCGAACTCTGTATTCTAGAGCACCTGCTTAACCGGGCAGGCCGCATCGTGCCCCGTGCGCAATTGGAAGATCACCTCTATTCATTCAACGACGACGTGTCTGCCAACGCGCTTGAAGTCGGAATTTATCGTTTACGGGGACATCTGACCAGATCAGGTGCAACGCCACGGATCAAGACCATCCGAGGCATTGGTTACATCCTAGAATTGACTGACGCCTCGTCCGCATAGTTTGTCGAATCGAAAGAAGATCTATTTTGCTGATCCTTCAACATCCTTGCCATGCGCTCAATTGGCGGGCGATCGCCAACAAGGTTACAAGACCTGCAGTTCCCCGTTACCTGGGCCATCTCCTCTGCGCGCTTATTGTGACTTTCCCACTTGGTGTCGCGGCGCAAAACAAGCAGGACAAAGGCCCGCCGCATGCGGCTTCGAATAGCATCAACGCCACGCTGACCCTTTCCTCTTCGCTCGGGGAGACCGTTCATCTGCCCGCGCCAGCCACGACCATCTTTGTTGCTGACCCCACGATCGCGGATTTTCAGGCGCCATCGAGCAAAACAATCTTCGTCTTTGGCAAGAAATCGGGGCGGACCAGCCTATTCGCCTTGGATGGCAATGGCGAGCCTCTCGCCGAATTGCGTATCGTTGTCACGCAACCGATCGGGGATTTACGCGCCATGTTGCGGGAGCAGGTCGGCGACTATCCCATCCGCGTCAACTATACGCCGCGCGGCGCAATCCTTAGCGGGACGGCGCCCGACGCAGAGGTCGCCGACACCGCAAAAAGAGTCACTGAGCAATATCTGGGCGACGGAGCGCAAGTCGTCAACAACATCAAGGTCGCTGGATCCCTGCAAGTTAACCTCAGCGTGCGCGTAGCCGAAGTCTCACGCAGCGCCATGAAGTCACTCGGCGTCAACTTGTCCGCCTTCGGTCAAATCGGCAATTTCAAAGTGGGCGTTCTAAGCGGAAGCGCTGCAAGCGCTGGGTCTGGTTCAACCCAGGGTGGCGGTACAGCAGAAATCGGATTCGACAACGGTGCCGTCAACGTCAGCGCGGTTCTCGACGCGCTCGCCAAGGAGCATATAGCTTCCGTCCTGGCTGAGCCGAACCTCACCGCTATGTCGGGTGAAAAGGCCAGCTTTCTCGCGGGCGGCGAATTTCCCATTCCTGTCCTGCAGGAAAACAGGCAGGTATCGGTTGAATTCCGTCACTTCGGCGTCAGTCTGGAATTTGTGCCGACAGTTCTCAGCAACAATCAAATCAACATTCACGTAACGCCCGAAGTCAGTGAACTGTCGACGCAAGGTGCCGTGCAAATCAACGGAATTTCCGTGCCGGCAGTTTCCACGCGCCGAGCCGATACGGTCGTCGAACTCGCCAGCGGCCAGAGCTTCGCAATCGGCGGTCTAATCAGGCGGAACGTCAACAATGATGTCAGGGCCTTTCCCTGGCTCGGAGAACTGCCGATCCTGGGACCGCTTTTTCGCTCGACCTCGTTTCAAAAAGAGGAGTCAGAACTGGTCATTCTAGTTACGCCTTACATTGTAAGACCAGGCTCCAACCCAAACCAGATGAGCGCACCGACCGAGCGGGCGGCACCGGCTTTGAACGGAGGGGGCGCTCCGACGAATTCCGTGACAAGTCCCCCGCGAGACCGCGCTGCTATCCGTGCGGGCGCGCCAAGCGCCCAGGGCGGTCTCGGCTTCATCATCGAATAGTGTCATCCAAAGATGTTGCGTTTTATAATCCTCTTTGTCGCTCTGGCACCAAGCGTAAGTGGCTGCACAAGCACTACGCCAGTTGATGTCGAACCATCGGCACCAATGCTTGTCCGAGAGGAGACCACCGTCCTGACGTTGCAAAGCCTGCGCGCTTCCGAACGGCAGCGTTTGCGTGTTTTCCTAGACAAGGCCAGTCGCGGCCGGTTCGATGCCATCCACCTCCTCATCAGCGGTTCGCCCCAGCTCAGCGCAGGGGTAGCCCATCAGGCCAGGCAGTTGGCAATCGAAGAAGACAACATTCAATTGCGCGATCAACACGACGCCGGCTCAGTGCGAATTGAGGCGATTGTCTATCACGCCCGTCCGCCGGTCTGTCCCTCATATGGTGCCTTACCCAATGAAGAATCCTTCAAACAGCCGCTTGGTTGTTCGACAGGACATAACCTGGCCGTGATGGTCAACGATCCGCGCGATCTGCTCGACAATCAGGCCGTCAAGGCCGGCGATGGCGATCGTGCTTCTGTACCAGTTGCAACTTACAGAACATTCGGGACGGATAAAGGTGGCTGATACCGCCCTTATCTCGGCAGCACTCCTACCGGAGATTGAAAGCTTCCAATCGCGTCCTGATCTAAAATAAAAGGAACCGCTGGATGCAATATAGGCGCTATATCGAGGGCCTTAGGGCCGTTGCTGTACTTCCGATCGTACTCTTTCATTTCGGAATTTCGGCGATCCCGGGTGGCTTTAGCGGGGTCGATATCTTCTTCGTCATCTCCGGCTACCTAACCAGCGGAAGCCTCCTGGATGACCTTGAACGCGGCCAATTTTCCATCGTCAACTTCTACTGGCGCCGTGCCCGGCGCATTCTGCCGGCGCTCGTCTTTGTGATGCTTCTCACCTGCATTGCAGCATTGTTCATTCTTCTGCCACCGGATCTGCGCGGATTCAGTCTTAGCATCATAGCTACCTCGACCTTCTGGTCGAACGTTTTCTTCTGGAAAACGTCAAGTTACTTCTCTATCGATGCCGCGCTTCTACCACTGTTGCACACTTGGCCGCTTTCCGTAGCGGAGCAGTACTACATCTTCGCACCAATCCTGATGTTCCTAATCTATCGCTACATCGGGAAGCGCTGGCTGACGACACTTCTTCCGATAATTCTCTGCAGCTTCGTAGTGGCGGTGATGGCGACATCGCTGGCACCCACCGCCGGATTCTATCTGCTGCCGACCCGAATCTGGGAACTCATGTTGGGCGCCCTGCTCATGCTCAAATGCCCCTCGCCGCTGGGCAACCGATTCCTGATGGAGTCGGTGGGGGTGGCCGGATTTGGCCTTCTCGCCATCGGGTTCTTCGCGATTTCGGCGAGTGATCCGTTCCCAGGCTACAACGCCTTGTATCCATGCATCGGAACGGCCCTTCTGATCTATGTTGGCCAAAATACCCCCTCGACGGTCGCCACCCGCATGCTCGAAGTCCGGCCGCTGGTCTGGATTGGGCTCATCTCGTATTCGTTGTATCTTGTTCACTGGCCTCTCAATGCGTTCGCGCACTATCTTTCGTTCCAAAAACTCGATCCGTTGATGACCGGTGCGATGTTGGTGGCAAGCCTCGCATTGGCTGCATTCTCCTGGAAGTTTGTAGAGCAGCCGTTTCGACAGAAGAGGGCCTTCACCTCCCCGGGGCCTATCTTCGCCTTTTCAGCGCTCGCGATCGTTGTCCTTTGTGCCGGCGGAGCGGCGGGGGCGCTCGGCAATGGCTTTCCGCAACGGTTTCCGGACTATGTCCAGCGGCGCATTTCCGTCGGGGACTGGAGGAATGGCATCTGTTTCAACGAGGGCACCAGCCGGATCGAAAGCTGGAATATGGAGGATTGCACGCGCACCAGCGGTTTTCCAACAACGGTTTTTTTGTGGGGCGACTCCTTCGCCGCGCACTATGTTTCCGGCTTGGGTGCTAACATAAATCGATTGCAGGCGAACATCGTTGAATATACGTACGCCAGCTGCGCGCCGATACTCTATTACTACCCTTACGATCGTCTTGATTGTGTCCGGTTCAATCGCAAGGCCTTGGACGTCATCTTGGAAGCGGACATCAAGACGGTTATCCTCAGCGGTAGATGGAGTGACTATGAGGTCAGAGGTTTCGACGGTCTTCAGCAAACAATCGCTACGCTTCGTGCCCTGGGCGTGCGCGTGTTTGTCATCGGCCAGTCTCCGCAGTTCCCAACTGACGTCCGGAAAATTGCGTTCTTCGCCAAGCGCCAAAATCTGGACGATACGTCCTGGCCGATCGCGATGGACCCCGACATCAACGAACGTGTGCGCTCATTTACCAAAGGCGCCACATTCATCGATCCGCTGAAATTCCTGTGCAGCGCAGGACGCTGCGCCTATTCCGATAGAGGAGAGTTTTTATATTTCGACTATGGTCATTTCTCTTCAGCCGGCGCCACACTGGCAATCTCGAAATACTGGCCGGCTTTTGGCAAGGACAATGCTCTTCCTAAGACGAAGTAGCGGCTCAGCGGCTGACAAGCACCAGTACGGGTCCCAGTGATAGCTCCTGCTTCCGCAGCAGCCGCGACGATGGAGCTGTTCAGGTTTAAGGCCCCCCGATAGTGACCTAGGATGGGTGCTGCCACGCGGCTCGGACTCAGCGTGCATTATCACGTAAATGTTGAGAGAATGAATGGCGCCGCGAAGGGCAATTCCAGCCGTCCAAAGCGACAGGCGTGTCGCGGCCTCGACATTGCAGTGGCGCTTACCTAACACGGCCTCACACTGCCCTCTAAGCGGCCCCGAATTTGAACTGACGGCCCCTGGCCGGTTCATCGGGCAGGTCAAGGGCTAGGTGTAGTACACAGGGCTCATAACTTTCAGTTTCTAGTTGGTACGATGGGCCGTGGACGGTCGATGCAGACTTCAAGATGGCGAACGAAGCTCTCCATGCGTGCGTTGTCGAGGCAAGTGCCTTTGCCATGCTCGCGACTGGAGAGATTTCAAAATGAGCCTTGTAAGCGGAGAATGCCGCCGACGCTGTTCGGCTTGCTCGTGCCCTTGACGGCGGTAGGCTCGGCAGGGCCGAGGCCAGAGTTGCCGTAGTGGTCGTAATCGACCTCGGCTGTGACCGTGAAGCCGGGAACGACCATGTAGGCGACGTTTGCAGCCACACCAGCATCCTTGAGCTGATCACCCGAGACCTGAAGGTTGAACGAAGTTTTCTCGTCAAACTCGTAGGTGGCGCCCGCCCAGAAAGCCCACTGGCCGTTCCAGATTTTGTACGAGCCGCGCCCATGATTGGCAATTGCGCCGTTTGAGTCCTCGTTGAGACTGGCATTGGAACCGTAGCCGAAGAGTCCAAACAGCGACAGCTGGTTTGTGACAGCGACGTCGACGCGGATCTTGCCGGCAAAAGCTTCGTAATTGCTGTCATAAGCCGCGACGCCGGTGATCGAGCCCCAGCCTTGCGTGTATTTCAAGCCGGCGACAACGTGCGGAATATAGCTGTCGATAGTACCGGCTGAGCCCGATCCTTGTTCGAGCGAAATCACAGTCGAAATGCCGTTGCCGGCGTCGAAGTGGTACTGAGCCACGTTGGTGTCGAAGCCGGCCGACGGAACGAGCATACTATCGAGAACGTCGCCAGCGTAGCTTACAAACGTATCGAAGGCCGACCCCTCCTTGCCAACTCGCAGGCCTCCCAGCTCGACCCAGGCAGAAGCCAGTGCGAGGCCGCTGTTGAAATCATAGTTCTGAGGACTGTCATGCGAGTTAGCGCTGTTGCCAAAATTCACGTGGGTTTCGGTATAGGTCGTCAACGCGCCGAGCTCGGTCTGCTGGCCGGTCCAAGTTTTGAACGTGAAGCGTGTGCTGTTTCGCCAAGTGCCTTGGTCCTCGCCAGTTCTCACGTCCGAGGTTCTTGCGCTGTCATACGATCGGACGTCACCCAGGCCGATATCGTAACGGACATAGCCGCCGATGCGCAGGCAGGTCTCGGTGTTGGGAATATAGGAATATCCCGAGCCGAGGACGTCGCAGATCTTGATGTACTCGGCCGGTTCCCGCTCGGCGCCAGCTGCTCGACCGACGGAAACGGTCATCAGAGCAGTTAAGCCGAGAAGAGGACTCTTGATGTACATGTCTAGATCTCCATGAAGGAATAAAAAGGATAGAGGCGAAAGAGCAAGCTTTTCCTCTAAATTTTGTGCGTGTTGTCTCCAATATGTGGACGCCAAAGCGCTTGACACGAGAGGTGAGCCAGCGTAAAAGCCACATGTACTTATAATAGTGTTTTCTGTTAGGAGATTCATTATCGTTTACATGTGAAACACTCCGGTCGGACCGCTGCAGCTCTCCGAAATAGAGCAGCAAGCGACATGCCAACCTGAAGCGTAAATGCGGCCGACACCAAAATCGGGCCGACGCGCCTTCGTCTCGCTGGAATCACTTTTTTTGAGGGTCACTGCGAAAAGCAATGTGCGACACGGTTCGCCATGTTCGATATGTGACAGTCTCGTTTAACAGCGACGGCTTCCCGTCTGACCGCAACGGAGGCCGCGCCATGCGCTACCGAGAAGGATCACTGCGCGTACGCTCCGCAAGGGCTGCGCCAGGAACAGAGGGCGTGCGCGTCCGAGGCGTCGCATGGTGGCCGCAGCACCTTTTCGCCGCTGTAAGTTCGCCGTGCAGGTACATTGCGCGGCCGGAAGCGAGAGGGAGCGCACCCTGAAACGGCTGCCTACGGCTCGCCTCGAGTAATTGGCGATGAACAGCATTCTCGAGAACTTAGTCTCGACGGAAAGAGCAACGAAAGGAAGCCGCTTGGACGAGCACGATCCGAAGGAAGAACCGATCGAGACCATTTTCCGCAACGGCACAATCACTGCCGTGGGTATCCTGCTTGCCTTTTCGCTCGGCTTCCTCACTCATTGGGCCGCGAACCCCTTGCCATGGCAACTCTACGATCTGTTCGCCGTAGTGCCGATCCTGCTCGGCATCGCACTGCAGATGAGAGCGCTGTCCATGCTGCTCGACATGAGTTCCTTGCGGCGCCCCATCTACGAACGCGCCAATCGCATTTTCATGGTCGGCCTCATCCAGACCGCGTGTGGCGTCGGCATGGCCATCTTGGTCGATCTTTTCGGGATATCGGTAGGGGGCACGCTGCCCGGCGCTTGACGACAAGCCACACCGCCGCTCTTCGCTCGAAGCGACGTCAAGCCGGGGAACCTTGTGCACCCCCTAGCGGCGTCCTCCTTTCATCAAATGAGCCGACGTCAGCTTTAGAGCGTCTCGGTGGCTAAAGCCGGTATGGTTTTTCGGCCGGCAGGGAAGGCCGCTGGCTGGACCTGGATGGCGTCTGAACGAGGCTTGACAGGTCCGTTGCGTCGGACATGAATTTCGCATTGCAAAGTTCTTCCGCAGACGCCTCAAGCACACTGCACTGGCGTCACGTACTACTCAGACGTTGAATGCGGCACCGCACCATCACCTCAGGCGCAACCATGGCACGCGCGCTCCCCGGCGTGGTTGACCCCATCCTGTCCAAACGAGACTGCGACATAAGCGGGACGCACTGACTTAGGTCAGAGACCAGGACGAGCGCGCAACGAAAGAATGATGGATCAGCGACGTGGGATGACAGCTCCTTGCACACCTCAATCCTGACAAAGTACCGGGACCCCCGGCCGCCTTGGTATACCATCTATCCGACTGTGCCAGACTTCTCTGCGGCAGTTGGTGCTGACGATTATGAGGAATGGCTGGGGGGCCTCCCGGCCGACGAATCGGTGTCGCTCTATTTCCACATTCCGTTTTGCCGATCCATGTGCTGGTATTGCGGCTTCCCTACCGCGGTCATCCGTCGCAACGGCCCGATCCTTAATTATTTAGCGGTGCTGCGTCAGGAGATCAGTTTGGTGTCGGAGCAAGTGCGGCAAGGGCTGCCGGTGAGCGATGTGCATTTCGGCGCGGAACGCCTCACCTTATCGGGCCAGCCGAGCACTTGGCGCTGATGGAATTTCTACGCCGCCACTTCGCTTTCAGCAAAACTGCTGCGATCACCGTGGAGATCGATCCCCGAACGTTCACACCGGAAATGGCCGAAGCCTTGGCAGCTAACGGTGTCAACCGCGCGAGCATCGGCGTGCAGAGCTTTGATCCCGATGTGCAAAGGCGATCAATCGGATCCAGAGTAAGGTGCAGACGGCCGCTGCAGTCCAAAATCTCCGCCGGCATGGCGTTGGCCATATCAACTTCGACCTCATCTTCGGTCTACCGAAACAGACTGTGCAGTCCTGCATCCAGACCGCGATGGCTGCGGTCGCCATGCGCCCCAACCGGCTTGCGGTGTTCGGATACGCGCATATTCCTTCCGTGATAAAGAACCAGCGCCTATCGAGCAGGCAGGTCTACCGGACGGCGATCTTCGCGCCGAACAGGCTGCAGCTGTCGCCGAGACACTGGTTGGCGCTGGCTACCGGGAGATCGGGCTCGATCATTTCGCTCCGCCGGACGACGAACTCGCGCTAGCGCAGAAGACCGGGCGCGCCTACGGCGTAATTCGCTGGGATACTCGGCCGATACTTGCAAAACGTGATCGGCTTAGGCGCGTCGGCTATTGGCCGAGTCCGCGAGGGGTATGTTCAGAACGAAGTAACACGGGATTCTTACGCCCGGCACATCGCAAGTGGACGTCTGGCGACATCAAAGGGTCACCGTCTGACCGACGATGACCGGGTGCGCGCAGCGATCATCGAGCGACTGATGTGCGATTTGGAGGCCGACGTGCCGACCATCTGTGCCGCCCACGAAATCGAACCAGCTCGTTTTCTCGATTCAGTTGAGAGTTTGGTGACGCTGGCTGAGGAGGGGATCCTGGACGTCGAAAACGGCTTCATCCGCGTGCGGCCGGAGCACCGCTTTGTTGTTCGCGCCGTTGCTGCTGCATTCGATGCTTTTCTCGCGAATCGATGAGTTGAGGCCACGACGCCGAAAGGCATCAAACCTTGTTTGGCGCTCGTCGGCATGGGCTCTCGCAGAAGACTCCGCAAGCGTATGCAGGGGACTTCCACTTGACGCCGCGTTCACCATCATCTCGCCTGGGTGCGCGCGAAAGCGCACAACCCGGAGCACGCTGCTCTCGGTGTGAGGCTGTGCTCTGCAAAGCACCGGTGATCCACCCTGTCCCTGGACAGCAGCTTGATGGCGTCATCTTGGAGGACGAGAAAAGATTGTCGAGGTACGGGTACGAATTGCCTCGGTCGTCCGTTCAATCGAAAGCACTGTCTGCGGAGGCACCTCTCCTTCATGCAGTGACAGGAGATGCTGGGCGACTTCCTTATCTGCTGCGGTGAGTCGATGATTTAGGCGGAGAAAGTCCATCCAGGTGGGGGTGCGGAATGTCTCCGTCCAAAGTGACGGTGTTTGCAGATTTCGCTGGAGCGTCCAGTTTCGTGCACCGGCACGGCTCTGGACGTGTCGCCGCGTGCGCATGGAGCCCAGAAAGGCCTCGATATTTTCCTCCGATATCAAATACTCGACCTTGGCCACGATAGGGCCACTTCTGGGTTTCAGATCGAGAGCCACGTCCGGCGGATGAAAAACTGAACTTTCTTGATCGGTTTCTTCCCAGGGACGGACCGGCAACACGATCCCCGCTGCTGCAACCAGCAACAGAGCGCCTGCGGCGCCCTCCAATGCTAAGGTCAAGGAATAGTTTTGCGCGACAGAACCCCAGATCCAGCTGCCAGCAGCCATACCGCCTGCGCTCAAGGCGTAGTAAATGGAGAGCGTGCGGCCTACAACCCACCTTGGGCTTGCCAACTGCACCGACACGTCAATGCCCGTCCAGGTGATAAGCCAACCCGCTCCGCCGAGCGCCAGCGAAATGGCCGCCACAGGAATCGACGATGTAAGGGCAAGGGAGAGGCAACAGACTGCACAAGCCACAGAGGCGAAGGCCACCAGCCTGTTTTGAGACGTGACCTTCCTCAAGAAGCCGTTGCCCATGCCCGCGATGAAAGCACCCATGCCGAAGCCGGCCAATAAGATACCGTAGACAATTGGCCCACTCTTCAACTGATCCCGGACGACGAGGGGGAGCAACGCCAGAATGGAGATGCTTGCCAATCCGAAAAGAGCGGCTCGGGCGGTCGCTGCCCTGATCTCCAAAGACATCGCAGTAAAGCGCACTCCGTCATGAATTGCCGTCGTCATTCTCTCACGAGGGAGAGGCGAAGAGCGGACCTCCCATTTGGTGCGCCATATCGCGCTTATGGGCGCCAGATCACTCACCGCAGCCAAGGCGAAAGCGGCCAGCGGCCCAAAGACGGCCAGGATCACGCCCCCCAAGGCCGGACCAACGCTGCGCACAATGTTGTATCCGACGGACATAAGCGTCACTGCGGCCGGAATGTCGCGTTTGTGAAGGATATCGCCGACCGAAGCGTGCCAAGCCGGATCATTCAAGGCAAAGCCGCAGCCGGCCAGGAAACCTAACCCGAGAATCAGCCAAGGACTGACAAATCCCAGACCCACAGAAATCATCAGCGTCGTCGACGCCGATGCTATCAGGCAGTGTCCCGCAAACATCACCCACCGGCGGCTGAAGTTGTCGGCAATGGCTCCGGCGAAAACTGAGAGGAAGAACACCGGCAATGTGGATGCGGCCTGGACGAGTGCCACCATGAGGTCGGACGCTGAAATCGTTGCCATAAGCCAACTGATGGCGACCGTTTGCACTAGCCAACCGAGGCTGGAAATCTGGGTGGCCGCCCAAATTGAGCGAAACACCTTGTTTCGAAATGGGGCGAGCGTCTTTGAAACGGGCGGTTGAGGATTTTCGCTCTGCATGAGGTATTGCTGGCCTTCGATGAGCGCTGCGATTTGAGCAAGCGGGTCGATACTTAGACATCGCGGAGCACCGCACGGAACCCAGCTCTATGGAGCTTGCCGGCGACTATTTACGTATTGAGCCATTCTCATAGTCTCATTCATGAGCAGTCCTGTGCGCAAGCATTGCTTTGCTAAATTCCCACCACAAGCGCGCCGCCGCTGAGACCCGCACCCGCTGCCGCCAAGAGGACTTTCTCGCCAGGCCGAAACGGCTGCGCCCGATGGGCCAGCGACAATGAGAGCGGGATCGTCGCGGCGGAAGAGTTGCCATATTCGGCGATCGTCTTGACGATCGAGTGATCAGCGATGCCGAGGTTCCTGCCGACCGCGTCGAAAATGCGCGCATTGGCCTGATGCGGCACGAAACGATCGAGGTCTTGCGGCCTCAGTCGGGCAGCAGTGAGCGCATCTCTCGAGCAGGCGGTCATCATCTCCACGGCCTTGCTGAATACTTCACGGCCGTCAGTGATCGTCATCCGTGTCTGCGCGAGGTCGAGGTCGGCATGGAACGGAGTGTTGCTTCCCCCGGCGGGAATCTGGATTAGCCCGTAGCGCGAGCCGTCGGAATCCACCGAAGCGCCGAGAATGCCTCGATCCGGGTCATCGCAAGGACTGATCACCATGGCGCCGGCGGCATCGGCAAACAGCACGGCGCTGGCGCGCTCGGCCAAATTGATGCGGTGGCTGAGGATGTTGGCGGCGATGACAAGGCTCGCTTTGCCGTGCAGGCGGGTGAACCCGTCGGCGAACATCAGCGCATAGATGAAGCCGGCGCAGGCGCCGGTCAGGTCGATCGCTCCGGCGCGGCCTAGCCCCAGCCGATGTGCGACCAGCGGCGCGCTTGGCGGCAGAAGGTGATCGGGCGTCGACGTGGCGAGCAAGAGTAGACCGACGTCGCCGCGGTCGATACCGGCATTGGTCAGCGCCATGTCGCCGGCAGAGGCGGCAAGGCCCGACAGCGTGTCTTCGTCTGTTGCCCAGAAGCGCGAGCGAATTCCGGTGCGCCGCTCGATCCAGCCGGGCTCAAGCCCGAGCCGGTCTTCGATTTCCGGGTTCTCGACCTTGCGCGCCGGCGCATGATGGCCGAAGCCGAGAACGCGCGACGATAGGTTCATGGCCGCGAGCCGAAGCGTTCGCCGGCCTCCTCTATCGCGTCATAGAGCCCGCCCAATTCGTCGCTGGTGATGCAATAGGGCGGTAGAAGATAGAGGACATTGCCGAGCGGGCGCACAAGTAGCCCCCGCTCAAGGAAAAAAGCGCGCAGTTTTGGCCCGATCTCGGCCAGATAACCGGCTGAGCCGGTGCGTAGGTCGAGTGCCGCGATGGTGCCGGTTGTCCGGCAGTCGGTGAAATATGGATTGACCCGGAAGCGTTGCAGCCCGGCGGCCTGCCTCGCGCTCAAGACCGCGATCCGCTCGGCCACCGGCTCGTCACGCCAGATCTCGACATTGGCAAGTGCTGCCGCGCAGGCGATCGGATTGGCGGTGTAGGAGCTCGAATGGAAAAACGTCTTCTTGCGATCCTCCGAAAAGTGAGCGTGGAAGATGGCATCGGTGGCGATCGTGGCGGCCAGCGGGATGGTACCACCGGTCAGACCTTTCGAGGTGCACAAGATGTCGGGCGAGACGGACGCCTGTTCGCAGGCAAACATGGTTCCGGTGCGCCCCCAGCCGGTCATCACTTCATCGGCGATCAGCAGCGTGCCGGAGGCTTCGGCGATCCTCTTCAATTCGGCAAGAACCCAGGCCGGATACATCAGCATGCCGCCGGCGCCAAGCACCAGCGGCTCGACGATCAGCGCGGCTGCGCGCCGGTCGCGGCTAACGGCCTCGAACCGATCCAGCGTTTCCTGCTCGCGCCCGGCGGCCGGGAAGGGGATGGCGTCGACCTCGAACAGCAAAGGATCATAGGCGGCGTTGAAGACGCCGCGGGCGCCGACGCTCATCGCCCCGATCGTGTCGCCATGATAGCTGTGCTCCATGACGGCGATGCGCGAACGCGGCGCGCCGATGTTGCGGAAATAGCCGAGCGCCATCTTCAGCGCGACTTCGACTGAGGTGGAGCCACTGTCGGAATAGAACACCCGGTCGAGGCCGGCGGGTGCGATGCCGATAAGCGCCTCGGCCAGCCGTTCGGCCGGCTCGTGGGTGAAGCCCGCGAAGATGATCTGGTCGAGGCTCGACGCGGTCGTCTCGATGGCCTTCATGATGCGGGGGTGGCGATGGCCATGGGTGACGACCCACCAGGAAGAAATCGCATCGAGGATGCGGAAGCCGTCGGCCTTGTGGAGATAGGCGCCTTCAGTCAGCACGATTTCAGGGACCGAGGGCTCTAGCGCGTGCTGCGTGAACGGATGCCAGACTCGAGACTCCGCCATCAGTCGCCTCCGGCAATCATGGCCAGGTCGAAGCCGGAAATCATTGCATCTCTCAACGTTTCACCCGTCAGCGGACCGAGGTGCGGCAGCCTGCCCAGCTGCGGCACGCCGCCGAATTCCACGATTGTCCTTTGTGTATCGGCCACCTCTTCGCCAATGAAGGCAATGCCGATGAGCGGGATGGAGCGGGCTCTCAGGGCCTCGATCGACAACAGCGTATGATTGATGGTGCCAAGCGCGGTGCGGGCGCACAGTATGACCGGCAGCCGCCATTGTTCGAATATGTCAATGAACCTTGTCTGTCGATTGAGCGGCACCATCAGCCCGCCGGCGCCTTCGATGACGAGCGGTGTCGGCAGGACCGGAAATGAAAGATCGTCGGCCTCGATCGCGACGCCGTCGATTTCGGCTGATCGATGCGGCGACAGCGGCATCGTCAGTCGATAGACTTCGGGCAGCACGCGTCCGTCGGGCAAGCCGGAAAGCCGGGCGACGACCTCGCTGTCGGTCTCCTCGTTGAGGCCCGATTGCACCGGCTTCCAGTAGAAGCCGTCGAGCAGCCCGGCAAGTCCGGCCGAAAACACTGTCTTGCCAATTCCAGTGTCTGTTCCGGTGACGACGATGCGTTTGGTCATGCTGTGGCCAACACTCCGACGAGAGCCTCGACCATGGCGGAAATGTCGGCTTCGTCGACGTTGAGAGTCAGCGAAATGCGCAGGCGCGACGTACCCTCAGGCACTGTCGGCGGGCGAATGCCGCGTATGTCGAAGCCGCGTGCCTGCAGTCCTGCCGCCACCGCCATGGTGCGGCTGTTATCGCCGATCACAAGCGGCTGGATCTGCGAACCGCTGGGCATCACGCCGCAGCGTTCGGCCAATTGCCGGCTCGCGAAAGCGACACGCTCGTGCAACTGAGCACGACGCATAGGCTCGTCAGACAGAATAGTCAGCGCCTCACGTGCCGCGACTGCCATCAGCGGCGATGGTGCGGTCGCATAGATGAATGGCCGGCACCGGTTGATAAGATAGTCGCACAGTGTTCGCGGTCCGGTAACGAGCGCGCCGGATGCGCCAAGCGCCTTGCCGCATGTGTGGAGCGTGACGATGTTGTCGCGGCCTTCATACGCGGCGGCCAGTCCCCGGCCGTCCGGTCCCCAGACGCCGGTGGCATGCGCTTCATCGACGACGATGAATGCCTGGTACCGATCAGCCAGCGCGACCAGGCTCTCCATCGGCGCACGGTCGCCATCCATGCTGTAAAGGCTTTCGAAGGCGATCCACACCCGCCCCATGCCGCCTTCGGCGCGCCAGCGGGTGATTGCGTCCTCGACAGCGTCGACGTCGTTGTGCGCGGCCAGCTTGAACTCAGCGCGCCCGGCCTGGGCACCCTCATGCATGCTGGCATGAGCGAGCTCGTCGAGGACCAGCAGGTCGCCTTTCTGCGGCAGGGCCGTCAGCAGAGCGAAGTTGGCGATATAGCCGCTGCCGAAGAACAGTGCACGCTCGGCTCCGAAAAATGCCGCTGCGTCCGCCTCCAGTTGCTCATGTTCCGGTGCATTGCCGCGCAACAGCCGCGATCCGGTGGCGCCCACTGGCGTGCCCCGCGCAATCGCCGTCGAAACCGCATCGCCCAGTCTTTTGGAGGCGGCAAGTCCGATATAGTCGTTCGACGAGAAGTCGAGCCCGGCGCGCGGTGCGAGCGTCCGCAACCGGTCCTTGCGCCCCAGTCCCCGCAAGGTTGCGTCATAGCGGGCAAGAATTGCCTCCTTCATTGCGTGGCGAGTTCCATAGGCTCAATGCCGAGGCGCCGGAACAGAAGGGTATCCTTGTCCTCGCCGGGATTTCCCGCCGTCAGCAGCGTGTCGCCGACAAAGATCGAATTGGCCCCGGCAAAGAAGCACAGCGCCTGCGTTTCGTCGCTCATCGCCGTCCTGCCGGCGGACAGCCTTACATAGGATTTCGGCATCATCACCCGCGCGAGCGCAACGATGCGGACGAAATCGATCGGATCGATGGCGTCGGCCGCGGCAAGCGGCGTGCCTTCGATGGGAATAAGCATGTTGATCGGCACGCTTTCCGGCGGCTCGGGCAGGTTCGCGAGCGTGACCAGCATGTCGATGCGATCGGTCTTTTCTTCTCCCATCCCGACAATGCCGCCGCAGCAGACTTTCATCCCAACCGCGCGCACGTGCCCAAGCGTTTCCAGCCGGTCGGCAAAAGTCCTGGTTGAAATAACCTCGCCATAGTAGCGCTCAGAGGTATCGATGTTGTGGTTATAGTAGTCGAGACCGGCCTGCTTCAGGCGAGCAGCTTGCTCAAGATCGAGCATGCCGAGCGTCATGCAGGTCTCCATGCCGAGGGCCTTGACGCCCTCAATCATGGCGACCACAACCTCCATGTCGCGCTCCTTGGGACTTCGCCACGCCGCGCCCATGCAATAGCGCGTTGCGCCGCCATCACGCGCCATGGCCGCTTCGTCGATGACATGCTTGACGTCCACCAGCTTCGACGCCTTCACACCGGTTTCGTAATGCGCAGACTGGCTGCAATAGCCGCAATCTTCGGGGCACCCGCCGGTCTTGATGCTAAGGAGCCGCGACAGCTGCACTCGGTTTCGATCGAAGTTCTGGCGGTGGATCGTCTGAGCTAGGAACAGCAGATCGTTGAATGGCATGCCGTAGATGGCCTCGGCCTCTTTGCGGTTCCATCGAGGAGGCGTTCCATCGACCGATTGCATGGTCTGGTTCACGTCGAACTCCGAGTTCATTCCAATCGTCATCGTCAAACCTTTGTTTGCTAGTCCGGTACGCCTTCTTGGCTTTGGGGCGCACTCGCTAAAGGCGAGCTGCGGCACGTCTTTCCAGCACCTCCTACGCCTGCCGAGCTGATGTTGCTCCTCACGCCGTAATCCTCAGTTCAAGTGCTTGCAGATGTTCTGGTGGTCCGGCATGTCCAGGCCGATGTCGAGGATCGGGGCGCTGTGCGTCAGCCAACCCATGGAGATGAGATCGACACCGGTCGCCGCAATCGCCGCCGCCGTTTTCGGCATCACCCGACCGGACGCCTCGGTGATCGTACGGCCATCCACTATAGAAACCGCGCGGGCAAGATCCTCGACCGACATATTGTCGAGCAGCACCGCGTCAACACCAATCGCGAGCGCTGCATCGAGCTGCTTCAGCGTGTCGACCTCGACCTCGACCTTCACCATATGCCCTGCTGCGGCGCGCGCCCGCTCTATTGCTGTGCGGATATCGCCGGCGATCGCGATGTGGTTGTCCTTTATGAGCACGCCGTCATCGAGGCCGAACCGGTGATTGGCACCGCCGCCGACGCGCACGGCGTATTTCTCCAATGCCCGCAGCCCGGGCGTCGTCTTTCGCGTCGATACAATCCTCGCCTTGTGACCGCGCACGGCCTCAACCATGGCCGCTGTGGCAGTGGCAATGCCGCTCAGCCGGCATAAGAAATTGAGGGCCGTGCGTTCGGCCGTGAGCAGGCCTCGTGCGGGTCCGGACAATCTTGCAATGGTTTCCCCGGCCCCAACCTCGCTGCCATCAGGGCGCCAGATCTGGATGTTGATCGCCGGTTCCACGAGAAGGAAGGCATACGAGACCAGATCGAGCCCGGCAACGACGCCCGCCTGCCTCGCTTTGAGCACCAACGTGGCAGTGCAATCATACGGGATAACCGCATCGGTGGTCAGGTCGCCGGATCTGCCCAGGTCTTCGAGGAGCGCAACGCGCACAATCGGTTCGATCAGGGTCGCGGGGAGGGGGGAGAATGAAGTCATATCAAGTGCTCCGTATGGTAGCCCGGCAATCGAGTGCGGCCGCGGCCCGCATTGCGCTGTGCAGTGTCAGCCGTGATGGGCGCACGTTGGCATCGTGGAGCGGGAAATCGGACCGACAGTGCGCGCCTCGACTCTCTTCCCGCCTCAGGGCCGCCGCGGCGATCATCAGTGAGACCAAAGCCGGACCAGAGGCAGCGACACTATTGGCTGCGATCGGCAGCAGGGTCGCCACCGCTTCGCGCATTGCCTCGCCGTCGCGGATGATACCCAGGGCGGCGGAGACAATCGGGCGGACCACGGAAGCGTCTGGTCGTGGAGGGACGAATGTGGAGCATCTGCGCGGTCGCCGGGTATACGACGTGCCGGCAACGCTTTCGGCAACCCAGCTCGCGGTGACCGCCGCTTCGGTGAGCGAGTTGCTGGCCAGGCGGTTGGCGCCGTGCAGGCCGGTACAGGCCACCTCACCGCAGGCCCACAATCCCTCGATGGAGCTGCGGCCGGCGCTGTCTACGGCGACGCCGCCCATGTGATAATGTGCCGCCGGGCGCACCGGGATCAGGTCGGTCGCGGGGTCGATTCCTGCGCTCCGGCACAATTCGGCGATGCCTGGAAAACGCTTGCCAAATCTCGGGCCGAGACTTTGCCGTGCGTCCAGGAATACGCGGCGTCCAACGGCAAGCTGGTGCCAAATGGCGCGCGCTACGACGTCGCGAGGCGCAAGTTCACCGCCAGGTGTGTCGGCGAGGAAGCGCTCTCCTCGCTCATCGATGAGCACCGCGCCTTCGCCACGCACGGCTTCGCTCACCAGCGGCATCGGCCGGCGCGGACCGTCGAGCGCAGTTGGATGGAACTGTATGAATTCCAAGTCGGCGAGTTCCGCCCCCGCCCATGCGGCGAGCGCCAGCCCGTGACCCCATGAGCCAGCGGGGTTTGTCGTGTCGCAAAACAGCCCGCCGACGCCGCCGGTCGCCAGCACCGCGCGACGCGTGGGCAGAGCGAGCGCGCCGGCTCGTCCTGCTGCGACCACGGCGATGACCGACCCGTCCTGCACGACCAGCCGGCGGACCTCCACATTTTCGATAATGGTGATCGAGGCTGTACGCCGAACCGCGGCGACGAGCGCGCGCACCAACTCGCGACCGGTGGCGTCGCCGGCTGCATGCACAATTCGCCGTCGCGAGTGTGCCGCCTCGAGCCCAAGTCGCAACGCGCGGTCAGGGTGCTGGTCGAAGTCGACGCCGAACCTTTGGATCGTCCTAATCGCTTCGGGTGCAGCTCGTACCACTCGCCGCACCGTGGCCTCATCGCAGAGTCCGTCGCCGGCAGCTATCGTGTCGCAAAGGTGAAAATCTGGGCCGTCGTCGCCCCCGAGACTTGCCGCAAGACCGCCCTGGGCAAGTTCACTGCAGGCTCCGGTTCCAAGCGGCGCGTTGGTCAAAAGCACGACCGGTTCCGGCGCCAGATGAAGCGCCGTCATCAGGCCGGCAATGCCGCCGCCGATGACGACCGGCGCCCCGGCGATGTCGCGAACCTCCAGACTCATAGGGAAAGCATGCGCTCGACCGCGCGGCGGGCGGGGCCGGCAATTTCGGGATCAATCCGGACCTCATGCCGGTTCTGCTCGAGTGCGGCGCGAATGTTGGCCAGGTTGATGCGCTTCATGTGCGGGCACAGATTGCATGGGCGAACGAACTCGACGTCGGGATGCGCGACCGCGACGTTGTCGCTCATCGAACATTCGGTCAGAAGGACGACACGCGTCGGTTTCTCACGCTCGACATAATCCGACATCGCCGCGGTCGAGCCGGAGAACTCCGCCTCCGCGACAACGTCTGGTGGGCATTCTGGATGGGCCAGCACGATGACGCCTGGATGGGCATCGCGCAGTTCCCGGATGTCTGCTGCGGTGAAGCGCTCATGCACCTCGCAATGGCCTTTCCAGGCGATGATCTCGACGTCTGTATCGGCTGCCACGTTCCTCGCCAGATATTCGTCCGGGAGCATCAGCACACGCGCCACGCCAAGCGATTCCACCACCGCCTTGGCGTTGCCGGACGTGCAGCAGATGTCGGACTCCGCTTTTACGGCGGCGGAAGTGTTGACGTAAGTAACAACGGGGACCCCCGGATACCGCAGCCGCATTAGCCGCACGTCGTTTGCCGTGATCGATTCGGCCAGCGAGCAGCCGGCGCGGAGATCCGGGATGAGCACGGTCTTGTTCGGATTGAGCAGTTTTGCCGTCTCGGCCATGAAATGAACGCCGGCAACCACGATGATGTCGGCGTCGACCGTCACCGCCTTGTGGGCCAACGCCAGGCTGTCGCCGACGATGTCTGCCACGCAATGAAAAATTTCGGGCGTCTGGTAATTGTGCGCCAGCACCACCGCATTGCGCTCACGCTTCAGCGCTAAGATGGCTTCAATATCGCCGGCGAACGCGAGCCATTCAACGGGTGGGATCACCCGCCGGACACGCTCATACAGGGACGCAGCCATAGGTAACGCCCCAGTCATTGGCGCCTCGATTATATTCGGTTTGACAATAAGGGAATATATCTACCTTGACTATAAGTATGTCAAGCCCGCGCCAGCGGTAATTTTGTCCCGGCGATAGCCCTGTCGTCGAGGACGGCATGCCGGAAGCGATAAAGCTTCGCCGGTCGGCCGCCCGTGTCGAGGGAGGTCTCCCCGGTCTCCTCAACAAGTTCCTGCTGCTCGACCAATCTCCGGAAGTTCGGCTTGTTGATCAGCCTGCCAGCCAAAGCTTCCACGGTTCGCTGCAGTTGCAGCAGCGTGAAGGAAGGCCGCATAAGCTCGAACACGACCGGCCGGTATTTGATCTTCGAACGCAGCCGCGCGATCCCGGTTGCCAGAATACGACGGTGGTCAGCGACCATTGGTTTGCCAGCCGCGGCCGCAATCGCGTCCCTGCCGCCACCGGCCTCCTCAATCAGACCAGCTTCATAGAGCAACTCGTAGCGTTGGAGCGTGAGTTCCTCGTTCCAATGGCGGTCGTCGAAGCCGAAGGCTATCGCAGCGCGCTGCCGGCGCTCGCGTTGAGTGGTCGGCTCGCTGGCGCCGCCGGCCCACTCAATCAGGCGGGGCCGCAATCTATCGAGCAGCACAGGCGGCGTGCCGAAGCGGTGGTCCTCCCAGGGAAAATATTCGTACCAACTTTGCCAGCCGCACGCGGCCGAGTTCGTTGCCTGTTCCTTCCTGGTCAATGCGAGATAGCTGATTGAGATGACGCGCTGGTGGCGCTCAGTGCCGATGCGATCGCGATCGGCGAAGGTGTAGAGTTGCTCGATGTATCCAAGTGCATGGCCGGTCTGCTGCTCCACCCACCCCCTCAAACCCGACTGCAGTGATCGATGCTCAAGGGCAAAAGGTCCAGAAGGGAGGGTGTCCGCATGACCGACTGTGAGGACACAGGGCTCACTGTCGTTTACGGCGACCACGACGGCAGTCAGGTCCACTTTGGCTTCGTCAGCTTTGACGGCGGCTTTGCCTTTCTTGGTTCTTCTTGTCTGAGGATCCATGTTTGCGAAAGCGGGTTGGCCCAACGGAGCGCCTTAATCGATTGAATGTAACCTTGGAAGCCAGCACGTCAACACCAGAGTACTCAAGCGCTGTTTTTAGCTCTTCGCAGTCGCACAAAAATATGCCAAACGCGACACCCGCTGTTGGTAACGTAAGGGAAGGGGCCTCGGTTGAGCGCGGCTGGTGAGATAAAAGGGATGACTCCTCCAGATATTCGATCGCGAAAAGGCCAGACGCCACTTGTATGCTTGACGGCCTACACCACGCCGGTCGCGAGGCTGCTCGATCGCCACTGCGACATCGTTCTTGTCGGCGACAGCGTCGGCATGGTGCTGCACGGCCTGTCGTCGACGCTGGGGGTCACGCTCGACATGATGATCATGCACGGACAGGCCGTTCGCCGCGGCCTTGAACACGCGCTGATGGTCGTCGACCTGCCCTTCGGTTCCTACGAGGAAAGCCCAGAGCACGCTTTCGGCAACGCTGCGCGCGTGATGGGTGAGACCGGTTGTTCAGCGGTAAAGATCGAGGGCGGCGAGACCATCTCGGAAACCATCCGCTTCCTTACCGCGCGCGGCGTACCTGTCATGGCCCATGTGGGCCTGACGCCGCAGGCGGTAAACACGTTTGGAGGCTATCGTGTGCAGGGCCGGGGAGCCGATGCAGAGCGGATCAGGCGCGACGCCAGGGCGGTAACCGAAGCGGGCGCCTTCTCCTTGGTGCTGGAAAAGATACCGGAGCAGCTTGCACGGCAGATAACCGCCGATATCGACATACCCACAATCGGCATCGGTGCCTCGCCAGCTTGCGACGGCCAGATTCTGGTGAGCCACGATATGCTCGGGCTCTTCACCTCATTTCGGCCGAAGTTCGTCAAACGCTATGCCGAGCTCGGTGAGCAGGCTGAGGCGGCAATCGCCGCTTACGCCACCGATGTGCGGAACCGGCACTTTCCGGCGGTCGAACATCTCTATGTCAACGCCTTGAAGGCCGGTGACTTCACATGAGCGTGCCGATCGCTCGAACCGTGAGCGAGCTGCGCGGCGTCGTTGCGCAATGGCGTCGCTCGGGTGCCACGATCGGTATTGTGCCGACCATGGGAGCCTTGCACGACGGGCATCTGAGCCTCGTGCGGAAGGCGCTCGAAAGGGCCGAGCGGGTGATCGTGACGCTGTTCGTAAACCCCAAGCAGTTCAACAGCCCCGCCGACCTGATTGCCTACCCTCGGACGGAAAGCGACGATGCTGCCAAGCTCGCTCTGCTGGGCACGCATCTGCTCTATGTGCCGGACACAGAGGAAATGTACCAGGTGGGCTTCGCCACGGCCGTTTCAGTGTCCGGCATCAGCGAATGCCTTTGCGGCGCATTCCGGCCCGGCCATTTCAATGGCGTGGCGACGGTCGTGGCCAAGCTCTTCCTGCAGGCCGGCGCTGACTTCGCCTTTTTTGGCGAAAAGGATTTTCAGCAACTTCAGCTTGTCAGGCGCTTGGTCCGGGATCTCGACATTCCGATCACTATTGTGCCCTGTCCGACAGTCCGCGAAGCCGATGGTCTTGCGCTATCGTCGCGTAACGTGCGGCTCTCCCCAGCCCAACGCGCCATTGCCCCAAAACTAGCATCGGTCCTGCTCGATACGGCCGAGCGGCTTGCACGCGGCTCCCCCATCCTGCCTACGCTTGATGAAGCGCGTGCAGCAATTCTGGCTGCCGGCTATCGCGAGCTCGAATACCTGGAGCTGCGCGGAGAAACAGACCTGCAATCGTTAGCAAGCCTTGACCGACCGGCACGCTTGCTTGCTGCGGCTTGGCTTGGCGACACGCGGCTCATCGATAACGTCGCAATATCACCCATCGGTAGTTGGTCAGGTGGGCGGAGCTCTCTCCAATCGGAAGCAGCACAGCAATTGCGGTGATGACGGCGGCGCGTCGTATGCCCTGCAGGGACAGGCCATCATTTAGAACCACGTCTCCGTCGGCTTCCAGCAACCTCCGCGAGGTACGCTAAGCGCAGATGCATCGCGTATTTGAAACCTTGGTCGAGCAACTCTCTGCAAGCGTCGATGCCGTCGATCTCCATGAGGCAATGGCGTCCGCCGCAGCCGGGTTCGACTTTCCGCTCTTCGCTTATTTCACCTACCCATCCGCTTCCGGCGACAGGCCGCGATTGATCTCGAATTATCCATCATCATGGACATCACATTACCTGCAACAGCGCTACCACAGCGTGGATCCCGTGATCCTGCGGGGACTGCGGGGCTGGGATACCTTCGACTGGGGTGTGGACCGCGATCACCGTTATTTGCCGACCTCTCAGCAGGAAGTCCTGGAAAAAGCAGCTGAGTTCGGCATTCGCGGCGGACTGACCATGTCGATGCATGATCATCGCGGCCGGTTCGCCGCACTGACCTTCGCCTCCAACGAGGCGCATCCGCCATTTCTGAGGTCGCTGACGCGCTACGAAAAAGCAATGCAACTGGTTGCGATCAACGTTCATATCCATGCCCGGCGCAGGCTCGCCGAAGATTGCGTGGTAGATGGCATAACGCTCACCCGGCGGGAGTTCGAGTGCCTGAAATGGGCGGCGTGCGGCAAGTCGGCCTGGGATATCAGCCAGATTCTCGGTGTCTCGAAACGCACCGTGACCTTCCATCAGGAAAACGCCAAGGCGAAGCTTGGCGTGCGAACCATCAACCAGGCCGTAGTGCGGATGGCTGCTCGGGCGAGATCCTGATCCTCTCCAAGTCTAGCTGTAAAGGTCTACAGGCTGCATTCATGACGGCTTTGCCCTTCGATTGCGTGGACACATCCCGCACGGAGACGACAATGATGCAGCTGATAACACCCGACTGCTACGCCGAGTTTGCGAGCGAACTCAAGGAAATGCACGGACTTAGGTATCGGGTTTTCAAGAAGCGGCTCGATTGGGAAGTGCAGACCGAAGGCGAAATGGAAACGGACCCGTTTGACAGCCTGAACCCCGTCTACCTGCTTCTCAAGGGGTCCGATTGGCGAACTTGCGGCTGCGTCCGCCTTTTGCCGACCACCGGACCGACAATGTTGCGCGATACGTTTCCGACGCTGCTGGATGAGATGGTGGTCCCTGCGAGTGCCGATATCTGGGAGAGTAGTCGTTTCGCGCTCGATCTCCCTGCGACAGCGCCGAAGGCAGCTGGCGGCCTGGCCCAAGCAACCTACGAGCTCTTCGCGGGGATCATCGAATTCGGCTTGGCCAACAATCTCTCCGGGATCGTAACGGTGACAGATACGCGCATCGAAAGGATCCTTCGTCTCGCCACCTGGCCGTTGTCACGTATCGGACAGCCCAAGCAGGTCGGCAACACCGAGGCAGTCGCCGGCTTCCTCGATATTTCCTACGCCAGTCTCTTGCGCATCCGCTGGAGGGGACGCCTCAACGGGCCGGTGTTGTGGCAACCAGTTCTCATCCAATCGGCATAGCGCCTGCGGATGCTCAGCCGTGACTTGAGTTAAGTCTGCTCACGGCCGCCACCGCCGCCGTGAGGGTGAGCGGACCCGCCCCCACGAGCTTTCGACTGTTCCGGTCGATTGGCTCGCGCGGCCGGACTTTGGATTTCCGTAGGCGCAACCCGCAGTCCAGCGTGAGCACGCCAAAATGGCGCCCCTCCGCTTCGTCCAAAGAAGCCAACGTGGCTTCTGAGGTCGTCTTAGAATATTGGACCGGCCGCCGTGAGCGATCGCAACCTCAAACCTTTGCCGGTATGCCGGTTTGGCCGGACCGTCGGCCAGTCGGAGCAGTCCCCTGATAAGGACCCGAGCTGACGCGCGGTCCAACAGCGCCCGAGCCTATGCTTTGTGCATTACCGTTCGGTTGGCCATGTCGTCCAAGACCGCATGAAGAAGGCTTCCAACCTCCTGCGCAGCGAGCTCTGGCGCAATTCCTACATCGGACAATTGAATGAGCATTTTCTTGGCAGCACAGCGCCAGAACGCACTCGCCGCCTCGCCGTTCTTGGTCTCGAGGGCCTGGGCGATACTTTCGACCAATATACGTCGCCGATGCAGCGGAAATACGCAAATGTTTGATTCATGCATCAATCACCTCACAGATTCAGTTCCACAAAGAAAAACACCGGCGTCTTCAAAAGAGCCCCGCTAGCGCGGTGACGGTTCGCGGCGACATGACGAGTTCCACTTCCCCATCGACAAGCTATTGGGAGATGAGCCGCCGGACCGCATATCCGGGACCGCACATAAGGTGAACCACCATTGCTCATCCGGCTGCATTTTCCTGGGCCGTTCGACGAGGCGTTCCAGCCGAATTGACGTCCAATGACTTGATCTCTGAAAGGGCAGGGCGGTACGAATCACCCGATTGTTCCGCTGCTTACATTCCTGCGAGCTTGTGTATGAACGATTAAAGCGTGCCCGAGCCGTTCTTGGTGGCCGCCGCAGAAGGGAATCATGTCATCCGCTGCCTATCGTAGGCGGCGCGACTTCTAGCATGACTGCACTGCCCCGACAGGGCTTTGCAATCGCGCGTTTCGAAGCCTATGCTTTGGCATCGGCCGGCATTTACTTCGGTGCAGCCGACAGTAAGACGTACGCGCTCTTGCCCCGTTGGAAGAGAGCCTTGCCCGATCCCTCTTTCGCGACCAGGTGCTGAAGCCCTCACCCCGCAGGACTTCGCGCTTTTGCGACCATCGCTGCATCACGTCGAACCGGCATCAAGGACCAGTTGGAGGTCGCGCATCAGCCGATCAAGAACGTATATTTTCCCGAGAGGGGCATCGCGTCGGTGGTCGCCACCATGACCGGCGGGCGGCAAGGTGAAGTCGGCATTGTCGGCTATGACGGGATGAAAGGAATTGCCGTCATTCTCGGAAAGGAAAGCACTACCTGGCGCCTGCCGGTTGAAAACCTTCGCCCTGCGATTAGCCCGTCGCTTCGCACCTCAGTGCTGGATTATGCCCACGCGTTCCTCGTCCAATCATGCCGGACGGCACTGGTCAATGGCCACTCCAAGATCGAAGAACGGCTGGCCCGCTGGCAGCTGATGGTCCACGACCGTGCGGAAGGAGATAAGATCCTCCCGACGCATGAATTTCTGGCGACCATGCTCGCGCCCACCGCCCGGGGTCACCACGGCCCTGCAAATGCTTGAGTATCGAGGACTGGTGCACGCCAAGCGCGGCGAGATCACGATCATCGACCGTGCCGGATTGATAAAGCTCACACATGGCGCTTATGACAAGGAGGAGCAGCGTTATTTCGGCCTGGCCGCTGCCTGAAGCATGTCGGTTGAAACGGGTTCAGCCGACGTCTCCTTGCCCCTCACCAGGTCGCCCAAAAGCATCAGCGGTTTTGAACGAATCGCAGCTATTGTCCGCAATCGGACATAGGCTTGAAGGCGGTCGAATTCGTGCCATAAGTCGGGTTGGTCAGGGTTCAGGGAGGAATTCGTCATGACCAATTCGTTTCACACCGTCACCGTCGAAAAAGCCGCAGAAGCCTATGTCCTTTCCAGGGGAAGGGTCCGCTTTCTCTCCATGGCGCAGGCGATCCGCGCCATCCGAACACTAATGCCGGCATGCAAGGCCACCGACCGCGAGTTGGAGGAACTGTTGGCGGCCGCTTCCTTCGTTCATGGCGTGCCCGTCGCCTTCGACACAAAAACAGCCGATGGTGTAGAACCACGGCTGCATTCCTAAGAGGGCATGCCGCGCCATGCAGACTGTCAGAGGGCATTCGTCAGATGGTAGTCCGCTAACTTAACTGCAGAGTCTAAAGGACGTGTTCCAGCATTGCGAACTCACCGATCGCTTTGTTGCCAAAGCTGCCAGCAAGCGATCGCCTCATCCAGCCGTTTGCACCATCTCATCACAGACATCATCGCGATGCTACCTGTCCAGCATATGTCCAGCATTTCGCAAGGCGGCCAGAAGGAGCCTCGCATAGCCTGTGACATCGATCTGGGCCTGCATCGAAAGGGGCATGCTGGTCCAGTTCTCCAACGGTGCAATGAAAGGTGAGAAGGTGCCATTGACTAGGCAACAACAGCTAACAAGGCCCTCTCGGTCCAATGCCACCACACCGATCTTGTCGCCTGGATATCCAATGGCTGCGACTCGCTGGACCTCCAGGTCACCGTCCACCCGCACGTCAAAAAGAAGGCTACCACGGCTCCTCGTGGCTATCTCAGCCGCCTTCTCATCAAAGCTTGAAGAGAGCAAGCGGACGCTTTCCACCGCCATCTGGAAAATCACCAAATCCAGTTCATTCACGGCCATATGGGCATTTCCGCGCAACGGGTGGTGATTGCAATGACACATACTGCTTGTTCACAGATGTCGGTCACGAACGATCATTCGTCGGGTTCCGGTTCCGACCAACGGTGTCGCCACCTGATCGTGCTGCGGTTCGAACCTTCCGAACGCGAGCCGAGCGCGCTATGAGGTTGGAGTCTAGGTCTCGGACCCTGCCTCGCGGCCTTCTCATCTTTGGCAGACCCGTTGCAACGCCGCCGCGATGGCGCAAACGCCAGATGACGCTGATCCATCGCTTGATCGTGAACTGAGCTTCTGAACACCATTGGGACAGCAGGGTGGAAGGGCTTGACCAACGCTGCCCCCGTTTTCCAAGAGGACCCGTCCTCGATTGAATCTTTCGAGCCCCGTGCGGCGCGCAGCCAAATGATGACGATCTGGACTCAGCTCGCAGACCGCAAGGCAAAGAGGGAACCTTCCAGGCAGCCAAGCTGCTCGACGCAAAGAGCGGCCTTTGGAGTTCCCAAGAATCGACCCTTCCATAGTTGCGACAGGCAACCACTGCACGAGTGTGGGAGAGCGAATCGCAAGCATTGCGTGAGGTCCTGCGCGTTTTCCCCTCTTTGCTATTTGGCACATCGTTTGCGCCGAAGTGGGCGCAGCGTTCGACCGGAGCACTGCATGGGAGAGGGAGGAGCCCCACCCCGATCCGGTCAAGGAGAGAGACGGTGTTGGTTCCAAGAGTTCCCCGCGCGATCGCAGCGCCCCGCAAGCGCCATTTTGCCCGGACCTACGTGCAGGTACTTGCCGCCATAATCCTGGGTGCCGCAATCGGCTATTTCCATTTGGAGACCGGCCACAGCCTGAAGCCGCTCGGCGATGCCTTCGTCGATGTCGTCAAGATAATCACCGTACCTGTCATCTTCCTGACAATGGCGACCGGCATTGCCGGCATGAGCGATCTGCAGAAGGTCGGCCGAGTTGCCGCCAAGGCGATGGTCTATTTTCTCACCTTTTCGACGCTCGCTTTTGTTGTCGGGCTGATTGTCGCGAATATCGTTCAGCCTGGCGCCGGCCTCAACATCGATCCGGCCTCGCTCGATGTCCAAGCCGTTAAGGGCTATGTGGCCACGGCTCACGAGCAGTCCGTGACCAGCTTCCTGATGAACATCATCCCGTCAACGATTGCCAATGCCTTCGCGGAAGGCGACATCCTGCAAGTCTTGTTCCTCTCGGTCCTGTTCGGCGCGGTCTGCCGCTACAACGGCCGCTCGCTCTTCTCTCTCGTCCGATACATCAAGGACGAGCTGCTGCTCGCAATGTCCTCCTCAGAGGCCGCGCTGGCCTCGCTCATGGAGAAGATGGAAAGGGCCGGCGCCACGCATTCGGTCGTGGGTCTCATTCCATTCAATCTGGACGGCACGAATATGATGCTCGCCGCCCTTTTCATCGCCCAAGCGACGAAAACTGATCTCCCGATCGGCTGCCGGATCCTCATGCTGTTTGTCGCATTGTTCCCTTCGAACGGAACAACCCGCATTACCGGTGCAGGCCTCGTCACAATGGCTGCAACGCTCTTTCTTGTTCCGGCCGCACCGGTCACCTCCGTGGGGCTTATTCTTGGCGTCGATCAGCTTATGTCCGAATGCCACGCGCTGACGGTTTTTCTCCGCAGCGTAGCGGCAACGCTGGCTGTCACCCGGTCCGGGGCGAGCGGGATAAACGACGATTCGGGGAGCGCCTCACTAGCGGACCGTTCAGCGCTCCGGCGGTGGACGGTCAAGTCGCCCGGCGTGGTGAACACAATTCCCCGTGCGAACGACGCTCAGCTATTGGGGTGGACCCGATGGCGCAAAGCCGTATTTGAGAAACCGCCAGATCGCACCGGCACCTGTGCGCCTGTAGCAACTGCGGGGCACGATCAAAACTGACCCATTTTACACCAAAAAGGCGGCCGTTGCTGCCACGCCGTCCATGGATTGGAGACTCATGTCTAAGCCGACTGCCATCACTGTCGCAGCTCTTCTTTTACTCCTCGCCTTGCTGGCGAGCCAATATAGCGCGAACCTGCACCGGCAGGCGTGGTCGACCGACAGGCAAAAGTGGAGCGGCGCATTCGACAACGATCTCCTTCGCCAATCGCCGGCAACCCGCAAGGCGATGCCGTTCTGGTCATATTCAATGACTACCACAACTGTCCGCATTGCAGACTGGCTGATATCAACTACCAAAAAGCCTTCAAGCATGAACCCAATCTGAAGCTTGTGATCAAACAGTTCCCGGTCCTGGGACCGGATTCCCAATTCCCAGCCTTCGCCGCACTCGCCTCGAGAAAACAGGGAAAGTTCGACGAATTCCACCGCGCCCTTATGATTTCCCCCAGTTGAAGGGTCACTCTCAAGATCGCAGCGCGTGTAGGCCTTGACGTTGAGCAGCTCAAGCGGGAATGCAAGATCCGGCCATCGCAGATGAAATGCGCGGTCCGCGCACTCGCGAAAGGTCTGCACTTAGACGGTACGCCCGCGTTGGTGGTCGGCGATATAGTGGTCGCCGACCTTGTGGACATGGCCAGCTTGCAACGCTTGCATCGCCGATGCGCGCTCAAAGCGTGCTGGCTCTCGTGCGGGGCAGCATCTGTAGACCGGCCACGCTGTTGTTGCCGGAGCGTGCCGTTTGTGGCAGCTGGCTTTGCTGTCGCTCCTCGTAATCTTGTTGCGGTCATCCAGCTGCCGTGGGCGCCAACAACAATCCTGAGCGCCCGCGCCTGAAGTCGCTGGCCGGGTGCTCGTGAACCGAGCCCGCTTTTCTTCGGCAAGCTCAGGCGGTCTTGGCCCTGCGGCATCGCCCCCTGGCGCGGGGCAGCCTTCGGCTGCTGACGGTCGCCGGCCTGTCGGCCGGCGTCTTTCTATTGTGGCCTTCCCCCTGGCGCAGGGTGGGCAGCACTCCCTTCTAGGCCCGCCGCGGCGTCCCGCAACCCTTCGCTTGTCGCTTTCGGGTCCTCCACTCCGTTCCGGTCCTGCTGATGCAGTCCGCCTCCGACGGCGGGCCTTTCCGGTCGCTTTTGCCGCCCACCCCGCTTCCGGGGAGGGCGCGCGATTGTAGAGCGGAGGACATCACGATGCGTGCAAACAACAAACGTTGCGGCAGCCGACAGGCTGGCGCAGACAGTGGCGGGCGCACCGGCGCCAGCCTTTATCAGGAAATCACCGACCGCATCATTGCCGAACTGGAGCGCGGCACCGTGCCATGGGTCAAGCCGTGGGGCAGGGCAAGGACAGGCCTCGGCCTGCCGCGGAATGCGGCCACCCAGCGCCGATATTCCGGCATCAATATCCTGATCCTGTGGGGCGCGGTCATCGAGCGCGGTTTCCCCAGCCAGAACTGGCTCACCTTCCGGCAGGCGCTTTCGCTTGGCGGCAATGTCAGGAAGGGCGAGCACGGCACCACCATCGTTCACGCTGACCGCTTTGTTCCCAAGAACGAAAAGCAACGCGCCGACACCGATGGCGACGAACCGCAGGCGGTGCCCTTCCTGAAGCGCTTCACCGTCTTCGATGTCGCGCAGTGCGATAATCTGCCCGAACATCTTTACGCCGCCGGCGAGCCTCTGCCTGAGCGCGAGATGGTCCCGCAGGCCGAGGCGCTCATTCATGCAACCGGCGCTGATTTTCGCATCGGCGGCGAGCGCGCCTTCTACATGCCCGGCAGCGACACCATACAGGTGCCGCCGCAGCCGGCTTTCTTCCACCAGATCGACTATTACCGGACCTGCTTTCACGAGCTTGGACACTGGACCGGCCACCCGAGGCGACTCGCGCGCGACCTGTCCGGCTCCTTCGGGTCCAACACCTATGCGCGCGAGGAACTGGTCGCCGAAATCGCATCAGCCTTCATCTGCAGCAGTCTCGGCATCGAGCCGAGCGTGCGCCATGCCGACTACATCGGCTCATGGCTGACGGTTTTGCGCGAGGACAACCGCGCCATCTTCCGCGCCGCAAGCCATGCCTCGAAAGCCGCCGATTTCCTGCTTGGCCGCAATGTCGATGTCGAAGGCGAGGCACATGCCGAAACCGCCTATGGGAGCGCGCAATCCTCACACGCGACCGCCTTGCGCCTCTGATGACGCAAAGCCGCGCGCAACCAACTCGACAGTTCTTTTGAGGTTGCCCTAACGCCGATGGCCGGCGTTGGCGTCGATCGTTCATCGGACCGAGGTTCGCAAAAAAAGAGGGCGGCATTGATGCCGCCCTCTCGTTGCGAAAGCTGCCAGAGCTGGATTAGAAATCCATGCCGCCCATGCCGCCCATGCCGCCGCCGCCCATGCCGCCAGGCATGCCGCCGCCAGCCGACTCCTTCTTCGGAGCCTCCGCGATCATGGCTTCGGTGGTGACCAGCAGGCCGGCGACCGAGGCCGCGTCCTGAAGAGCCGTACGGACAACCTTGACCGGATCGACGATACCCATGGCGATCATGTCGCCATACTCGCCGGTCTGGGCGTTGTAGCCGAAGGTCGCGCCCTTGTTCTCAAGGATCTTGCCGGCAACGATCGATGCTTCCGCACCGGCGTTGGCCGCGATCTGGCGGGCCGGAGCCTGAAGCGCACGACGCACGATGTTGATGCCGGCGGCCTGGTCGGCATTGACGCCGGTGGCCTTGATGTTGGCCGAAGCGCGCAGCAGCGCGACGCCACCACCAGCAACGATGCCTTCTTCGACGGCCGCGCGGGTCGCGTTGAGGGCGTCATCGACGCGGTCCTTCTTTTCCTTGACTTCGACTTCCGTCGCACCGCCGACGCGGATCACCGCAACGCCGCCGGCGAGCTTCGCCAGACGTTCCTGCAGCTTCTCCTTGTCGTAGTCCGAAGTGGTCTCTTCGATCTGCTGCTTGATCTGGGCAACGCGGCCCTGGATCTCGGCCTTCTTGCCGGCGCCGTCGACGATGGTGGTGTTCTCCTTGGAGATCGACACCTTCTTGGCGCGGCCGAGCATGTTGAGGCCGACGTTCTCGAGCTTGATGCCGAGGTCTTCCGAGATGACCTGGCCACCGGTGAGGATGGCGATGTCTTCCAGCATGGCCTTGCGGCGATCACCGAAGCCCGGCGCCTTGACGGCGGCGATCTTCAGGCCGCCACGCAGCTTGTTGACGACCAGCGTGGCCAGAGCCTCGCCTTCGACGTCTTCCGAGATGATGAGCAGCGGCTTCGAGGTCTGCACGACGGCTTCGAGAACCGGCAGCATGGCCTGGAGGTTGGACAGCTTCTTCTCGTGCAGGAGGATGTAGACGTCCTCGAGCTCGGCAACCATCTTGTCGGCGTTGGTGACGAAGTAGGGCGAGAGGTAGCCGCGGTCGAACTGCATGCCTTCGACGACTTCGAGTTCGGTCTCGGCGGTCTTGGCTTCCTCAACCGTGATGACGCCTTCGTTGCCGACCTTCTGCATCGCTTCGGCGATCATCTTGCCGACCGAAGCATCGCCGTTGCCGGCGATGGTGCCGACCTGGGCAACCTCTTCGGAGGTCTTGATCTTCTTGGCGTTCTTGATCAGGGTCGCAACGACGTCGGTTACCGCGAGGTCGATGCCGCGCTTCAGGTCCATCGGGTTCATGCCGGCGGCAACGGCCTTGTGGCCTTCCTGGACGATCGACTGCGCCAGAACGGTCGCGGTCGTGGTGCCGTCGCCAGCGATGTCGTTGGTCTTCGAAGCAACTTCGCGGACCATCTGCGCGCCCATGTTTTCGAACTTGTCCTCAAGCTCGATTTCCTTGGCGACGGTGACGCCGTCCTTGGTGATGCGCGGGGCGCCGAACGACTTGTCGATGACCACGTTGCGGCCCTTGGGGCCGAGCGTGACCTTCACCGCGTCAGCGAGGATGTTGACACCGCGCAGCATGCGCTCGCGGGCATCGCGGGAGAATTTTACGTCTTTGGCAGCCATTTTTAGCTCCTGGCAGGGGCTTCAATCGAGCCCGGGAATTCAGTTGACGAAAGGGCCTGATATGAGCCGATGATGCCCATGATGTCGGATTCCTTCATGATCAGAAGGTCTTCGCCATTGAGCTTGACTTCCGTGCCCGACCACTTGCTGAACAGGATGCGGTCGCCGGCCTTGACGTCCAGCGGGACCAGCTTGCCAGCTTCGTCACGAGCGCCGAAGCCGACAGCGATGATCTCGCCTTCCTGCGGCTTTTCCTTTGCCGTGTCGGGGATGATGATCCCGCCAGCGGTCTTGGATTCGGATTCGACCCGGCGAACGACCACGCGGTCATGCAGCGGGCGGAACTTCGACTTTGCCATTTTCGGATTTTTCCCTGGTGCGCTGTTGAGGGGTTTTTGTTAGCACTCGCGATGGACGAGTGCTAACGCGATAGTGAGGTAGGCTGTAAGCGGGCACTCGTCAAGACGGACGAGGGCAGGCGAGGAGCTCTGGCCCCCTCCCCGGTGGAACCCAACGCATACGCGGCATCCGCGTTGATGGCTGCGAGCCCCACATTTCCATTGAATTCGGCGTCATGACGCCAACTTGCTCGCGCCGCTTCCAAGTCGTCAGTCGTGCTGCCGTCAGCACGAACATAGGGCTGCGCTTCACTTCCCGTCGAAGCCGCGGCAAGCAGCGTCGCCGTCAGCACGCTCCTTTGCAGATGCTTGCCAAAGGTGGACAGTGAGCGCACCTGCGCCGGGCTGTTGGTGCGAACGTAAGACGTCATTGACAACTCCTTTTTGCAAGTCGAGCCCCTTCTCCACCTTCGGCCGCCGTCGACGCGAAGAAGTCCGCATCGCGTTGAAGACGAGCTGCGAAAAAGAGAAAGATGTGTTTGATGGCTGCGGCCCCAACGGTGCCTTCAGATTTGAGATCACTTCCGCCGCGAGCGGCTGAAGCTCCTCGCAACGTCAAATCGAATCTGCTGCCAAGCCTCCAGGAAAGGAGAGCATTGCTCATCTCGCGCTTGTGCATGCAGTCAACCTTCGATCCGTGTTGCCACATCAAGAGCAAATGCCGTGCCAAAGCTCACTGGGAAGTGAACGCATGGCTCTCCCTGAAAACCTCACAAATCCAGCATGGTCAATTGTGCGGAACCCGACATGCGTCTTCTGCCACTGTCAGCTTTCGGACAGGCATGACGCGTTTCGCGCCGACCACCGGTCGATCGGTTTTGGGGCCGGTCTGTTCGCCTCATAAGAGCGCGTTACATTGCGTAGCGGTTTCCCGAGCGCCGCCACATGACACTGGACCTGCAGGTAGCACCGGCTTCTCATCCAGCCTTACTTTGGCCCCCTCGCGTATCAAATTCCCGCTGGCGAGCCCTGCTTTCATAGATCGCACCATGCCGGATGTCTGCTCTGGCGCCCGACCCGCTGGCACGATCTCGATCCGGCATAAGGGCGCAGCATCTTTGCAGGCCGTTTCATCCCGGCGTCCTGCTTGGCTGACAGACCGCACTTGGCGAGCGGTCTCCATGCTCTCTCCAAGGACCATCCCTGCGGCTGGCTTGTCGACCTATGGGCGGGTCCGGCCGCCCGAAACCCTCGCGCCATCAGCTTTTTTCCCCGCCGCCTGCGGCGGCTTCCTCGCGCCGCTTCGCTCACAAAAAAGCTGCCCGCTCGGGTCCTTCACTGTCGCTGCGGCCCTGTCGGATTCAGGCGGTCCTGACGCGCCCATTACGGTGCGCCATCGCAGGGGATGGTCCCCGGCGAAACCACAAAAGGAGACTTCGAAATGACCGCGATCGGTTACGTCAACAAGCAGGAAAACGGCGCCTACAAGGGCCAGTTCAAGACGCTCAGCGTCCGCGCCGACATCGATATCGTCCCCAACCAGGCCAAGAGCGCCGATAACCATCCCGACTTCCGGGTGCTTACGCAAGGGGTCGAAGTCGGCGCTGGCTGGATCCGCACCGGCGAGACTTCCGGCAAGGATTATGTGAGCCTGTCGATTGCAGCGCCGGAGTTCGGACCGCGCAAGCTCTACGCCAATCTCGGCCGAGCCGCCGGCCAGGACGATCACGACACCTACGCCATCATCTGGAACCCGGCCGACTGACCGGCCGAGATAAGAGCCTCGCGCCGCAGCCCCGGCGCGGGGCTCATTCCCAGGAGTTCCACCCAAACCCCGTCCGCCCTAAAGGGCGGCGAAAACTCTCCCCCGACTCTTCGCCCGTCCCCGAGACGATCTCCCTCGCCCATCCTCGCCCTCGCTTGTCCGAAGCGAAACGAGGATCATCATGGACGACGAAAACGAACGCGCGGCCCGCGCGAAAAAGGGCAGCCCGTTTCTCAGCACAGCCCAAGCCGCCTTCTATATCGGGCTCTCCCAGCGCACGCTCGAAAAGATGCGGCTCAAGGGCGGCGGCCCGAAATTCCGCAAGCACGGCCGCTATGTCCGCTATCACATCGACGAACTCGACCATTGGTCGAAAGGACACCCGCAGCACTCCATCGCCGGCGATGGCAAGGCCGGTTCCGGCCAGGGCGGCACGGGAGGCCGTTCATGAGGCGGCGCCCTTCCATCCATCTGATCGGCAGCCGCCTGAGGCGTGTTCGAGCCCGTAAGACGGTCGCCTTGGCCGCGGCCGGTCTCGGTCTTTTGGGCTTCACGGCGCTGGGAAAGCCCGCCCCTTGGCTGGTCTGGAACGCCTCGGCCAGCGCGCCGATCGGCCTTTACCGCATCGCTGCGGGAGCGCTGGCGCGTGGCGATCTCGTGCTCGTGCGCCCGCCTGAATACGCGGCGTATCTCGCCGCCGAGCGCAGCTATCTGCCTCGCAATGTGCCGCTGGCAAAACGTCTTGCAGCGCTGCCGGACGATAATGTCTGCGCCTTCAATGACGCCATCATCATCGGCGGCGACATCGTCGCGCGCCGGCTCAAAATCGACGCCGAAGGCCGACCTTTGCCATGGTGGAACGGCTGCCGAGCGCTCGGGGATAACGAGGTTTTCCTGCTCGGCAGCGACAAAAACCGCTCCTTCGACAGCCGCTATTTCGGGCCTGTTCCCACTCAAAATGTCATCGGGAGGCTCGTACCACTATGGACCGAGTGACCCTCCTCTTGTTGGGCATGATCGCCATTGCGCCATGCGCCTGTTCCGCCTCGACCGGCGCTGAGCCGGTCGCCATCTCCCAAAGTCCGCAGCTGCGAAAGTGGCAGACGTTGGTATCGGAAGCAAGCCGGCGCTTCCATATTCCCCAAGCCTGGATCTATGCCGTCATGGCTGCCGAAAGCGGCGGCAAGACAATGCGCGGCGGCCGCCCCATCACCTCCCCCGCTGGCGCCATGGGCCTCATGCAGGTGATGCCCGGCACCTATGAAGAGATGCGGGTCGAACACGGCCTTGGGCCTAACCCCCACGATCCGCGCGACAATATCCTGGCCGGCACGGCCTATCTCAGTGCCATGTATGACCGCTTCGGATTTCCTGGCCTGTTTGGCGCCTACAATGCCGGTCCCGAGCGCTACGACGAGCATTTGAAGCGTGGCAAACCGCTGCCAGAAGAGACCGTCGAGTACCTCGACCAACTCAAGGCGGCCGGAGTTTCGGCGGCCGACATCGAGGCGTTCGAAAGCCAATCTGTCGCTCCAAAGGCGCAAATCGCTCCTCTCGGACGGTCGCTGTTCTTCATTCATGACGGTGTTCACTCAGGCGTGCGAAACGGCGATCTCTTCGTGCCGCTCGGCAAGGACGGCGCGCAGCCGAAGGAGCCGGTGCGTTAGCCATGGCGGACGGGGGCGCGTCTGGCGGGGCTGGGCGCGGAAGGCAAGATAAAGGTACCGCCTCCAGGAGGCGGTTAAATCTTTGTCTGCACATCGTTTTTCCGGGAGGCTGCCGCCGGTGCCAAGAGGGTTTGACGTGTAAGTGTCTGATTTTGCTTGATATGTCTGGGAGGCTCGCATTAAGGATGACGAGTTCAGGCCGAAGCTCGGCAAAATCGGGTCGCGCGGCTCGAAGGCCGGCAAACGCTATGCCGGCCAGGTTCGTGCGGCGATCAACCGGGCTGGCGGCCGGCCGCAACGCGGTGGTCGCTTCACAGGAAGCCGGACAGGGCGCGGCGGGGCGGCCGCCGCACTGCTGAAATCGCGCGACCGGTATGCCGCCTTCCGCCAGCGCCGGGTGATCGTCAAGGCGCGGGTCGTCAAGCTCGCCGGCAAGGGCGCGGACGGGGCGCGTGCCCATCTACGCTATCTTCAGCGCGACGGGGTCACCCGCGAAGGTGAACCTGGCGAGCTCTACGGCGCCGACAGCGGCCGCGTCGACGGCAAGGCGTTCATCGATCGCGCGGACGGCGACCGCCATCAGTTCCGCTTCATCGTCGCTGCCGAAGACGGCATCGAGTACGACGACCTCAAGGCGCTGACGCGGCGGCTCATGGCGCAGATGCAGGAAGACCTCGGCACGAAGCTCGACTGGGTCGCGGTCGATCATTTCAACACCGGCCACCCGCACAGCCACATCATCGTCCGTGGCAGGGACGACCGTGGCGAGAACCTGGTCATCGCGCGCGAATATATCTCATCTGGCATCCGCGAGCGGGCGGCCGAGCTGGTCAGCCTCGATCTCGGTCCGCGAACCGACCGCGAGATTGAGCTTCGCCTGCGCCGGGAAATGGAGCAGGAACGCTTCACCAGCATCGACCGTCGGCTGCTCAGCATGCGTGATGATGACGGCCTGGTCTCGCCGGGCGGTCCCGACGCCATTCGCCAGACGCTGCACCAGGGACGGCTGCGCAAGCTCGAGCGGATGGGTCTGGCCGCGGAGGTCGGCGCTGGCTCCTGGCGCCTCGACGATGAGCTCGAAGCCACGCTGCGCCGCACCGGCGAACGCGGCGACATCATCAAGACCATGCACCGCGAACTGACCGGCAAGGGGCTTGCCCGCAGGGCCGCCGACTGGGTGATCCACGATCGATCCGGCGAGCCCGTCCAGTCTCTCGTCGGTCGCGTTGTCGCGCGTGGACTGGCCGACGAGATCAATGACCGCCATTACATGATCGTCGACGCCGTCGACGGTAAGAGCCATTGGATCAACATCGGTAGAGGCGAGGCGATGGAAACGATGCCTAATGGCTGCATCGTGCGTGTCGCGCCAAGGAACACCGAGCCGAGGCAGGTCGATCGTACCATCGCCGAAATCGCCGCCGCGCATGGCGGCCGTTACGACGTCGATATGCACCTGAAGCATGACCCATCCGCCACCGAGAGCTTTGCGCGAACGCATGTGCGGCGGCTGGAGGCGATCCGCCGCGCGACCGGCGGCGTCGAGCGAGAGCCGAACGGCACCTGGCTCATCGCGCCGGACCATCTCGATCGCGTCGCGAATTATGAGGGCCAGCGGGCCAGGGCCGAGCCTGTCGTTGCCGACAAGCTCTCCTCAATGGCGCTGGAGCGACAGGTCAGCTTCAACGGCGCCACCTGGCTCGACCGGGAGCTGGTTGCCGATAGACCCGAGCCTTTGCACGGATCCGGCTTCGGCCGCGACGTGAGAGAGGCGCAAGCTCGCCGGCGGCAGTGGCTGATCGCGCAAGGCCTCGCGCATAAAGAACAGGATGGGATCGTCTATCGAGCCAACATGCTTTCGATCCTGCGCCAGCGAGAACTGAACCGTGTTGCTGGCCAACTGTCGGAGGAACTTGGCCTGCCCTATGCCGAAGCGCGATCCGGAGGACGAGTAGAGGGTACGCTCCGCCGCTCCGTCGAGCTTGCCAGCGGAAAATATGCCGTCGTTGAAAAGTCGCGCGAGTTCACGCTGGTGCCATGGCGGCCGGTGCTTGAGCGCCATGTGGGCAAGGAGGTCTCCGGTGTCGTAAGTGGGGAGGGGATTTCATGGACCGTCGGCCGGCAAAGGAGCGGACCTGGTGTTTCGTGAGATGGTGTACAGCTTTTTAGCCAGCGGCGCGGGCAGCCATGCGAGCCCGCGTAGACCTTATGGCCGCACGCCCGCAATCGGTCGCATGGACCTGCCAGGCGGGGCGGCTTTGGAGCGTTCGGACCCGACACGCTGCGTGAGTGGCCAGACTTCGAGCGCTCGAAGATGCGGACTGTTGTCTGCTGGCCGGCGTTATTCCGGCTGGCCTATGACCGCGGCGCAACAGTTCACCGCTGAAGTTGCCACGGGCGAACATCGACAAGAGAAAAAACACCATTGCGCGATACAAATCGCCGTTGAAAGCGTTTAGGTTGCATGCGCTTCGCCAAGTAAACGGATACCCCAGAAGAGAGCCATGACCACGGCCCGCCATATCGTGACGCTGCTTAAAAGCCACATTGCCGGCGACGAGGATCGTTTCCTCTCTATCGCGATGCAGCTTGCTGCGCATGAGGCACGTCAAGGCCATGGTAAGCTTGCTCAGGAGCTCAAGGATCTGGTCGACGCAGCCAAGAGCAGGGACGCCCGGATTGTCAAGAGCAGTCGGCCGGTTCCCCTTTTTCAGCCAAAGGGCGAGCTCGCAGGGCTCCTGCATGTGCGCTATCCGGACCTGCGACTGACCGACATGATTTTGCCGGACAGTCTGCGCTCGCGCCTGCACCGCGTGCTGGGAGAGCAGCGCCAACAAGCAAGCTTGCGCGAGCACGGGCTTGTTCCCCGTCGCAAACTGCTTCTGGTCGGCCCGCCAGGATCAGGCAAGACGATGACCGCATCGGCATTGGCCGGGGAGCTTCATCTGCCCCTTTTCACGATCGTCCTCGATGGTTTGATCACCAAGTTCATGGGAGAGACTGCCGGAAAGCTGCGGCTTGTTTTTGATGCAATGCAGGCGACGCGGGGCGTCTACTTCTTTGACGAATTCGATGCCATCGGCGCGCGTCGAGGCGAACGCCAGGATGTTGGCGAGATTCGGCGCGTGCTGAATTCGTTTCTGCAGTTTCTCGAGCAAGACGACAGCCACAGCCTGATTATTGCGGCAACAAATCATCCCGAGCTGCTCGACAGAGCTTTGTTCCGCCGTTTCGACGATGTCATCGAATACGCCGTGCCCGATCGGCCGATTATAGAGGCGCTGCTTCGGGCTCGACTCGACCGCTTCGACACCAGAGGGCTTGCCTGGAACGAGGCGATCTCTCAGGCAGAGAGACTGTCGCAGGCCGAGATCACGCGCGCGGCCGACGACGCTGCAAAAACCATCATATTGCGGGGGGGGAAGCGGATCACCTCGGAAGCGCTCATCGACGCTCTGAAGGAACGCCGGCAGGCGTCGCTGTTTGAGTAGCGACAGCACAGATCATAATGGCAGACGATTTTCCGCGCGACCGCGCCCATATCCACCTTCGCAACAACGGCATTCGGGAAGCCTATCGGCGGCCCAACCAACTTATACATGCACCGCCGCTGCCGGCGCGTGATCGGGCGTCGCATGCTGCGGCCTTGACGCAATCCATCGAACAAGCGGTCGAAAGTGCACGCCAGCAGATTGCGGCGCGTGACCCCCAGCTGTCGGTCGGCACGCCTGGCTTTTACCTCGCGATCGATCTGCCCATGTCCGGACGGGCGGCCCTCGACCAGTTGGCCGATCGTCGCCAGCACATGGAGCTGGTCGCCGTCCATGAGCCAACTCAACCCGGTGCTCCCATCACAGCGTCGGTGTTCCTGCCGCAAAGCGCGCAAGCCTATTATTTGCGGAAAGTCGAGGCGTATCGAGACGTTGATACTGACCGCGGCAGACCGCGCAACGAGCCGCTCGTCTCCCGCATGGAGACAGTCAGGCTGGCGACTGCACGATCGTTGTTTACCGACCACGACGACCTCTTCCCCCAGGCCGCTGACGAGCAGGTGTGGTGGGAAGTCTGGCTGCGCGACGGTCGCCGCGAGAACTTCGAGCACATTGCCGAAGCCCTGAACATCACTTTGCGCACGCATGCGGTTAGGTTTCCGGAGCGGGTGGTCATGCTGGCCCTCGCCAGCACGGCAATGCTCGACCGCATGATTGCGCACAGCGATGTCGTCGCCGAGCTGCGGCGCGCGAAGGATACGCCGTCCTTCTTCCTGGGCCTTGGCGGCGCGGAGCAAAGGGACTGGAGCGACGAGCTTCTCGGGCGCGTCAGACCGCCTCAATCCGATATTGCGGTCTGCATTCTCGACAGCGGCGTGCGTCGCACCCACCCGTTGATCGAACCCGCACTTGCCGTTTAAGACTGGCACACCGTCAAACCGGCATGGGGCAGCGACGACACACCTGCGTGGAGCGGCCACGGGACGCGAATGGCAGGTGTCGGCCTGTACGGTGATCTGGTCCCGCTCCTGGTCGGAGGCGATCCAGTTCCATTGCCCTTTCGGCTGGAGAGTGTTCGTATCCTTCCGCCAGAAGACGAGGCAAACGATCCAGAACTCTATGGCGCGATCACCGCGGAAGCGATCGCCCGCGCCGAGGTGCAGGCGCCGGAGCGCCGCCGCGCGATCGCAATGGCTGTGACAAGCGCCAGTCCGGCGCGTGGAAGGCCCACATCGTGGTCTGCCGCTATCGACCAACTCTGTTTCGAAGAGGAACAGCGACGCTTGATCGTTCTCTCTGCCGGCAACATCGGCGATGACCTCATGCCGGCCGAGCATTTGACGCGCAACGATCTGGAAGCAGTCGATGATCCTTCTCAGGCCTGGAATGCGCTGACGGTCGGCGCTTTCACAGAAAAGGTCGATATCATTGACACCGACTTTTCGGGCTACGCTCCGATCGCGCCGGTCGGCGAGCTCTCGCCGCGCAGTCGCACTTCGGTCGTTTGGGACAGGCAGTGGCCGGTGAAGCCCGAGGTCGTCTTCGAAGGCGGCAATCTCGCCCATGACGGTGTGTTGCCCGGCGAGCCGATCGACGATCTGCAGATATTGACCACTTTCTGTCGACCCGAACTGCGCCACTTCACCACCCTCGGAGATACGAGCGCGGCAACGGCCCATGCCGCACGGATGGCGGGACTAATTCTATCAGCGCGCCCCGAGCTGTGGCCTGAATCGGTTCGCGCCCTGATCGTCCACTCGGCCGAATGGACTCCGGCGATGCGCGCACGCATCGATGCGTGCAACGGAGCGAAGGGCGAGATCCAGGCGCTCGTGCGGCGCTATGGTTACGGCGTGCCAGATCTTGGGCGCGCGCTTCTGTCAACGGTGAACGACCTCACGCTTATCGTTGAAGATGAGCTTCAGCCTTTCCAGCGCGAGGGCGGCGCGGCTGCCAAAACGCGTGACATGAAGCTGCATCGCCTGCCTTGGCCGAAGGAGCAGCTCGCGGCGCTCGGCGCTGCCCAGGTCGAGCTCCGCGTCACGCTGTCCTATTTCATCGAACCCAACCCCGGTGAACGCGGATGGACCCGCCGGCATCGTTACGCGTCCCATGGTCTTCGGTTCAGAGTAAAGTCAGCGACCGAGACAGTCGACGAATTCCGAGCCCGCATCAATCAGGCCGCTCGGGACGAGGAGGAAGGGGCGCCTGCTGGAGGCGGAGAAGAGTGGCTGCTCGGCACCTTCCGCGATCGCGGCTCGTTGCACGCCGATTTCTGGTCGGGCAGCGCCGCCGATCTCGCCGAGCGTGACGCGATCGGCGTGTTCCCGGTCGGGGGCTGGTGGAAGGAGAAGCCTTACCTGGAACGCGTCGACGCTCTGGCTCGGTACGCCCTGATTGTGACGATTCGGGCGCCTGGGGTCGATGTTGACATCTTCACACCCGTCGAAGCAGCCCTGACTGTCGAGACGTCGGTCGAGACCTGATGCAGCACTGTCCAAACCGGCCAACAACGGAGGTTTGACCAGCCTCTGGTGCCATGGCGGCTGGTGCTGGATCATCACGTCGGCACGGGATCATGCGCGGAGGACGATAGGCCGGCAAAGGAGCGGGCCAAGCGTGTCATAATGGCGCCCATGGTCACGCCCACAAGCCGCGCCCCCTGCGTCTACGGAGAGGTGCGCGTCTGCTTAGGCGGCCGAGACATCGCTTACCTGATCAACGCGCTCCGTATTTGCGCCTGTAAGCGGCAATGAAATCGTCGTCGCTACAGATGCAGCGGCCGCTGGAGTCCTTGGCCTTCGGATCGTGCAAGTGAGAGCCAAGGGGGCGCAGAAGATTCACCCGAGTGCTCGTCGTCGGGCTCATGGGAAACCCCGCACTATGCTTGACCAAATCCGCGGCAAGCATAATCCCGGCAAGCACCGACTGAAAGGCCATCGGAACCACAGTTCGAACGCGGCGACTTCCTTCGCTAAGCTGGAACACCAGACCGCCGCAGATAGCCTGCTGATAAAAGGAGCGCAGGGGCTGGCCGACAAACGGGGCTAGCGGTTCAAACGGCACAGCCATCGCTGTAGCCACGCGAACTACAAAGTCGTTGGGAACTCCGGCATTTGTCTGCAGGAGCGTTTTCACCTGCTCGTGTGCTTCCGGTATTCCGAGTTCCTCGGCAATCAGCTGGTGCTCGTCCTTGGATTTTCCGGATGGCAGGTACATGCAACAAAGGCAAGCCTGGCCGTCATCGAAACCATGCCGGGAGATACCGAGATCGTGCTCCTGCATCCAAGCGTTTGCGATCCATCGCGGCAGTGCACCTTGGACAGCCAGACGGTCGGCGGCGGTGTCAAGCGCCACACCCACTTGGTCTAAGACCCAATTGCCCCGGCGCGCAACATATTCTGCCCACGTCAGAGGGTGCGCCTCGACCTCAAGGCCAGTCGATCTAAGGGCGGTGGCTGCAAGAACCGCCTTGGACATACCAATCTCCGCCTGGCCGGCCAATGCGTAGCGCTGCAGGTTTGAGAGTTCGATCGCTTCGTGATCGATTACATGCAGACGACCCTTGAGATCGGGTTGTCTCGCTAGCGCCCAAAGCGAGCCATGGCCTATCGCACCGAGCCCAACGAGGTGGGTTTCGCCAAGGTCGACTGGGAAGTCGATCGGGCCAGCCTCCCCGGCTTTGGTCTTGTCGTAGCTGCATAGCGAGAGGTCGATGGTTTCGTCCAACTCGGCGCCGGTCAACTGGGCGGCGAAGATAGTTCGAAAGACGTTGGCGGCGCCGAAGCAACTGGCGGCGCCAGCTCCAAAAGGCAGCAGACTTGGGCCAGAGCCCACCGGGTCCGTACGCGACAGCTTTGCCGCCCAACCGTCCGATCCCACGAAAAAGATCGGGCACCGGAGTGATGGGCGCGTTACCCCTGCAACGACGCAGACGGTGGCAGACTTGCCGGAACGCCGGATGCCGACTTTTGGATTGATCGACTTTGCCAAGCGCTCCAGCGCTTGGGCTTGAGAGCTCGCCGCGCTGTCCAGCGGGAGTATCGCCAGAACCGGGTAGAGCCTAGCGAGCAATCTCACCGCAAGATCTAGTGTCGCCTGGCCTTCGGCGCAGGAAGCGGCCTGATGGTCGAAGGCGACTGCCACGACCTGCTTTTCAAGAGCTGCTTTGAAGTCTCCCAGATGAAAATCGGCCAGGACCTGAGATGCCGCCGTGGCGGCACGATCGATGAAGTTAGCGAATGCCATTGTTCAACTCGATATCATGATCATTCGCGACAGTGCCGCGGGAGGGAGCGCATTCCATTTGGCCTTTTCGTCAAGCCGATAGGCGGCGACCCGAGCAAAATCGAAAGGCTCGCGGGCGAAATTCGGCACTACCAGCGACAGACACCCAACCGTGGTAGCAACCGCATAAGCGTCGTCCGTCGTCGAATGGTAGGCGCGGCCCGGATGGCTGTGAATCTGGGCCAAGAGTTTCAGGCCGCTTTTGTAGAGCCAGACATTGAGCCGGTGCAGTTCTTCGGCCGCAACGATCACGCAAACGCCATCGTTTGTCCGAATGTGACGCTGCGCCGGGATAACCGTCTCTGTTACGGCAAAGTGCCGGTCTTGCTGAACGCCGACCCAGAGCGCCATCCCCTCATTGCCTTCGCGACCAACTGAGCGCAGATGCCCATGCGTGGTCGAGATGCAGCCGCGCGGGAGAGTCACGATCGTTACATCTCTCAAACCAGTCATTCTTGTATCGCCTGAGGGGATACCACCATTCCTACGATTGCCGGTGGGAGTTGAATCTGCAACTGCTCTATAGGAATGATTCCGTACTTGATGATCTTGTCCAGGATGAAGGCCAAACAGCCTTCGCCAGAACCCCGATGAAGTAGCCATGGATCACCTGAATGGGCTGGATTGTCGTGGTATTCCCGGACGCCCGCCATGCACAGGAATGGTTCGTCCTCGGGACTGTTGGCCTGGATGAAGTCCGTCAGCGGCACGGCGTTCTGCTGGATGAGAGCTCCTATCATCTCCGGCGGCGTTCCGGGCAGCGGCGGACGTCTAAGCATTTTCAGGTATAGATCTTTCCGGGCAATCGGATGACGCGTAAACGGATCGACGAAGACCACGGACGGTGGTCTTAAGTCGTAGTCGGTGAAGTCGACCTCGCTCGCTGCGCTGATCACCCGTGGTTTTAACTTGAGGCTTGCGAAAATGAAGAAAGCGCGCGGAAAGGTCGCCTCGATCAAGAAGCAGCCCTGAGCCCGATAGACATCAGCATATGGCCGGAACCGGCCGATCTCCCGATCAAACTTCGCTCGGGAGACCTCCGGATCCACACTTTGGGGTTTAGGCACCTGCGACGCCCGCCTTCAGGCTGAGGAACAGGGTCACAGTATTCGGGAAACCGAAATCGCCAAGCTTCTTGTCGACGTCGAGCAAGTTGCCGGCCTCATCCTTCAATTCCCAATTCTCGGCTGGTTGGGCGACATTCTGCGTGTTCTCAAGGGCTTTGGTACGAATGACGTGAAGCGGCTGGTTGGGATTGGCTTCGACCTGCGTGGGCTGGCCGTTCACCACCATCGTGATCTCGATCTTGCCCGGCCCGCCGCCGTGATTATCGCCCTTACCCGAATCCTTCGACATTGTCCTACTCCTGTGGCTTGCCAACCGTCCCACGCCCTGGCGCCCACCTGCGAGTGAGACCGGCGGTCTTCAATCGTTCACCCGGCGCCACGGCCGCGAGTACGCGAAAGACAGGGGATAAGCTACCGAATCGGTGCTTGCCTTCTTTTATGGGTGACTTGAGCCGCAAGTAAATGGTCTCAAATTGCTCCTCACAACTATAATCGATTATAGCAATGCGAAAATATTGGCGACACGCCTATTCATCTGCTCTCTCACTCGCCTGCTCCGTGCTTGGCAAGGGGAGCTTTGACTGCGTCACGCGTCCCCCAATCCTGCAACGCATTCACCCGAGCCTGCGCGACACCAGCGCCCGCACCGGCCGTGATCCGCAGAACGAAACGCTGATCGTGGCGTTCTATCGCGAACTGGCGCTGCTGTTCTGGCTAGACGATTGCAACGACGTTGGCCTGATCGCGCCGGAGCAGCTCGCCGCCGTGGAGCAGGCGCTGGGGCACGGCGTACCGTGCGTTCTCTCCGGATTCGAGGGCTGCGCTCAGCTGCGCGCTTCGCTGGTGCTGGATCGGCGAACGGCGCCGGCCACGGTGGCCGCTGGCTGGGAGTACATCCATTTCGAACACTGCGCACTGCCCGAGTTGGACCTGACGCAGATCGACCTGCGCGCCTCGCTGCTGGGCAAGGCTATGCGCGCGCCGCTGCTGATCAGCTCTATGGCCGGCGGCATGCCACGGGCCGAGGCCATCAACCGGCATTTGAGCGAGGCAGCGCAAGCCTTGCGGATCGCCATGTGCGGTTCGCAGCGTGTGAGCCTGCAATCCCGTAACTCCCAGGGGCTAACGCGCGCGCTGCGCCGCCTGGCGCCAGACATTCCCTTGCTGGCCAATATCGGCGCCGCGCAACTGCGGGAGGCCGACGGCCTGGACCTGGCGCGTCGCGCGGTGGACGCGCTGGAGGCCGATGGGCTCATCGTCCATCTCAATCCGCTGCAGGAAGCGGTACAGCCGGGAGGGCGACCGCGACTGGCGCGGCGTCCTGGCGCTGATCGCTGGCGCCGCGCGCATCGTGGGCGTGCCGATCGTGGCCAAGGAAGTGGGGGCGGCCTGTCCGCCTCGGTGGCCTGTGCGCTCGTCGAGGCGGGCGTGGCGGTAATCGATGTCGCCGGCGCCGGCGGCACCAGTTGGGCCGCAGTGGAGGGCGAGCGCGCCCGCAATGCCGCCGACCGTGCAGTGGCGATGTCATTCGCCAATTGGGGGATTCCCACCCTGACCAGCGTGCAGGCGGTGCGTCGGGCGCTGCCAACGGTGAAGCTGATCGCGTCGGGCGGGATCCGCGATGGCGTCGACGTGGCCAAGGCCATCCGCCTGGGCGCGGACATCGCCGGGCAGGCGGCCAGCGTGCTGGGCGCGGCGACAGTGTCCACCGAGGCCGTTGTCGCGCATTTCGAGATCGTCATCCGCCAGTTGTTGGGTCACCATCAAACCAATTTGACGCCCCGGGACAATATCGTCCGGCATTGTCCGGTGTGCGACGATGTTGGGGATGCGACATAGGCGGATTGCCGTGTATTAAACCGCTTTTCCTTTGGCACGCATATTGCGCCCTATCGGTAAACCTCGTCATGGGCCGGCGGCAATCGCTCGGAGATTGTCGAAATAGCACAATCTGCCGGGGTGACATCCGGCCCGACTAGAGCAGGACCTTTCAGATGATGCAGAAAAGCAAGCGGCCATACTCGCGGGGAAATAGTCGCGTCAGGGCTGCATGGACGCTCTTTCCTGGTTGTTTCGGCGACGGACGCCAACTCTTCAATCGGCACCCGAACCAGTGCCTGGATGTCCAAGGAGCGCCCCTGTTGCGCGTGCCTGGCTGCACCCGCGTGCTGGCTCTCCTCCAAGGCGACGCTCGGCGCTGCTGCAGACCGGCGACGAGAACCCAACTTCAAAATTAGCATTCCGAAAACCGAAAGAAGTGAACAGGTATGTCCAGGATCGGCGCTTTGACGCGCGCGGCATGGCGATCGGCAACTCAGACGCTGGCCAAGGGTTCGAAAAGTTTACACCCGACGCTAGCGCCGGCCGATTTCAAGCGCGCACTTACGATCAACGATCGATATGGCGGGCTCACTGTCAATGTCCCCAAAATGCCTTTCTGGCTGACCGGGGGTGAAGCCTTCGTCTACCGCCGGACTAGCCACGGCGAGCAGCAGTTCATGCAGGTCGATGCTGCCACGGGTTTCAAGCGGCCCGCTTTCGATCAGGCGCGTCTGGCGGCAGCGCTAAACAAGGTGAGCCATGAGAGCTATCAAGCCGGCAATCTTCCGTTCGACCGTTTCGAACTGAGTGAGGATGGTCGCAGGCTCGACTTCCAGATTGAAGACACCCGGTGGAGCTGCGACCTTGCAAGCTATGACTGTACCAGCACCACATTCGATGCAAGGAAAGGGGACCGTAGGGAGCTCAGCCACCGCTACACGCCGCCAGCGGAGAACAACCCCGACAAGACCAACGCGTCGCCCGACGGCAAATGGATCGCCTATATCAAGAACTGCAACGTTTTCCTGCGCAGCGAGGACGGATTGCAGGATGTTCCTCTGAGCCGGGACGGAGCCGAAGGCAATTGCTACGTCTTTTCGACGCTGAGCTGGTCGCCGGACTCGCGCCACCTCGCCGCTTACCTTGTTCGCCCCGGCTATAGGCGAGAGGTCCGCTACCTCAATTCATCGACGGACCAGTTGGAGCGGGAATATTCAACAATATTCTATCCCAGGCCGGGCGATGTCCTTCCGCTGCCCCAACCAGTCCTGTTCGACATTGCCGGCCGGCGCCAGATCGTGATTGACGGTGCCCTCTTCTCGAACGTCTTCGAACTTTCCCCTCTCCGGTGGTGGGCGGACAGCCGCGGCTTCACTTTCGAATATAACCAGCGCGGGCATCAGCTCTATCGCTTGGTCGAGGTAGACGCCGCCTCGGGCCGCGGGCGCTCCCTGATCGATGAGACCAGCGAGACATTCGTGGATTATTTGCCGCTGGGGCATGGCCAGGAGGATGCCGGAAAAATCTTCCGTTACGATGTCGATGACGGGAAGGAGATCATCTGGGCATCAGAGCGCGACGGGTATGAGCATTTGTATCTTTTCAACGGCCGGACAGGCGCGCTCGAAAACCAGATCACCCGAGGTGAGTGGGTCGTCCGGAGGGTCAACCATGTCGATCCGGTGAAGCGTCAGATCTGGTTCGAGGCGAGCGGGATGAACTCGCAGGAGGACCCCTATTGGGTCCATGCTTACCGCATCGGCTTTGACGGCAAGGGACTGACTGCACTGACGCCCGAACCGGCCAACCACCATATCGAGTTCTCGCCTGACAGGCGCTATTATGTCGATCTCTGGTCACGCATCGATCTGCCCCCGCGCATGGCACTCTACCGCGCCAGCGACAATGCCAAGCTCCAGCAGATCGAGACGGCCGACATTTCCGAGCTCGTCGCCGCAGGCTGGCAGCCGCCGCTCAGTTTCCATTCCAAGGGGCGCGACGGCAAAACTGACATCTGGGGTGTGCTCCACCTGCCAGCCAACTTCGACCCGACGAAGAAATACCCGGTTGTGGAGAATATCTATGCTGGACCCCACGGCTCCTTCGTCCCAAAATCCTTCTCGCGGTGGACAGAGCCGCTCACGCAGCTGGGCTTCGTCGTTGCTCAGATCGACGGCATGGGCACCAACAACCGCTCCCGCGCCTTCCATGATGTTGCTTGGAAGAATCTGAAGGACGCAGGATTTCCCGATCGCATTCTGTGGCACAAGGCGGCGGCCGCGCAATATCCATGGTACGACATATCCAACGTCGGCATTTTTGGCGCATCCGCCGGCGGCCAGAGTGCAGTCAGCGCGCTGCTCTTTCACCCCGATTTCTACAAGGTCGCCGTCGCCAAAAACGGCTGCTTCGACAACAGGATAGACAAGACCTGGTGGAATGAACTGTGGATGGGGTGGCCGGTCGGCATTGAATATTCGCAATCCTCCGCCGTTGACAATGCTCACAGGCTGCAGGGCAAGCTGATGATCGCGGTCGGCGAAATGGATGATAATGTCGATCCGTTTTGCTCGTTCCAGCTTGCCGATCGACTCATCAAGGCAGGAAAAGATTTTGACATTGTCTACGTTCCTGGTGCCAATCACCATACTCTAGGCACCTACACCGAGCGCAAACTCCTAGACTTCTTCGTTCGCAACATTCTCGGTCAGACCCCGCCCGACTGGAACAGCAAACCGATCGAGCTGGAGTAGCTTGTGGCTCTTGCAATTGTTAGCTCGCCTTATCGGCTGTAATCAGGGCGAGGCGCGAGCAAATCTGCACCGAAGGACGATCGTGGAGTCTAGGACTTGCGCTGCGTATTGAGGATAGGCTCGCCGCGACGTTGGTCTGAGCAAACTGCTTGATAGGCACGCCTGCAGACCGCGTGTGTGCGATTGCAAGATCCCCTATCAGCCTGGTGTGAAGCGTTCAGGGGAAAAGCCGCACCCAACGCCGCTTCCGCTCGCCGTAACGCTACGGCGGTGCGGCCCACCCGATCCGCTCGACGAGCATAGGAACACATAGGTCCCCGAACGGACGATTACCTTGGCAATAGAAGACCCTCGTCGGTCATCGCCGCTGTGGGTGGCAGCCCGTCGGTCTGGAGCTGCCACGATTCTCATCCTCGCGTCACATATGAGCTGAAGCTTTCCGGATCGGGTATCCAATCGGCATCCAGTTGCTCGGCGATATGGTTGAATTCTACCTCAGGACAAGAGTGAGTAGAGCAGCCCCGCTACGAAAATCCTATCCTGGTTCGTTTGACGCATCGACTATTCAGATTGATTGGCGTGATACCCGGCGCGGCCGCAACACGCTAGGCCGTCAACCGCTGAGCAGAAAACCAGCCTTCGCCTTCCGCGGCGGCGGACCTCGTCAGCCTTTCGAAAGCTTGCCTGAGTAGGTTGCTCATGTGATCTGTGGAAGTGAGGCTAGCGTGCACCCGTACAAACTGGACATTCATCGTAGCAGCTTGGCTGCAGGTGCAGCACGCCGTACCGCACGAGCAAGCGGACAAGCCGGCCAAGCCGGTTTTGAGCAGCACTTGGGCGAATTGCAGGCGGCGGATGAGTTGATGAGTGCACCAGGCGAGGATGTCCTCGTCAATGGCTCGCATGGCAAAGGTGAGTTGAGACCAACGAAGAGGCAGAGGATCCAAAGCAATCTGCAGCATGCTGTCACTGAGCGGCAACCAGGTCAGGTTGGTGACTCAGGCGCTCGCGCGATGATGCAACTCCCTGCCCATCAGGTGGGTACATCGGAACGGGAGGCGCAGCTCGCGATGCAGGGGGATGAGCACGAATACACCCCAGCGCCGCATCTCGATGGGTCGATGCCCTCGACAGTGCAGCCGGATCGTCCAATTGTGGCCCCCGACGGTGCCGACAAGCGTCCTGTTTATTCCAACGATGCCACCGCCATCGAAGGGCTGAAGTCTGCACTCCTTGCGGGTAAAGCCAGGCCGGACACGGTCACTCGCAGCGCAAATTCTCTTTTCGGCTTTAGTCGTTGGCTCTTTCAAAACAAAAAGCCAGGGTTTGCTGCTCGGCTTTACCATCCGTCGCTGAGCCAGGATCTCGAGGAGTACGAGAGTAGGGGTGGTTCCTCCACAGTGGCTGGCGCACTGCGTCAACTGATGAAGCCGATAGGCGGAGCCGCCCCGATTGTGGGTCGCGCTGTCCTGAACCCCCATCCTGACGACGCCGCGCTCACTAGACATTTCAGATCCGCGAGCGGCTACGCAACTGCTCTTAACCATTTCAGTCATTACCTACGTCAAAATGACAAGCTCGGGATTGCGGGCCGGATTTACGATGAATCGCTGGATAAAGATGTTGAGAGCTACAAGGCCGCCTCCTCTACTCGTGGAGCTCCGATCGAATCTGCACTGGTTTATATCCGCAAGCACCCGCCGCGCGTTATACTCGGGAGTCATCTGGAAAACGCGGTCAGCATGGAGGCTCGTCCCCGTGGCGACGCTGCTCAGCATACCGCACCACAGCAGGGATTCGATTGGCCAGAGGAGCTCCTGCCGGTAGGTTATAAGGAGGGCACCGATCTACCATTGTCTCTCGCCCCAACCGCGCACCAACACCAAGCACCCGACTTTGGAGAGGCCGTCCCTCACTTGAACTGGCGCCACGGCGACCAGGGCGCCCCGGAGGGGCTGGTAGCTGCACGGGACAGGAGCAGCCCGCTGCCAAGCGAGGCGGTGCCACATAAATCTGGACGGGGACTCGCTACGCAGCCCAGATTGTGGGCGGAGAAATCCGCCTCGCCAGAGCTCTTTCGACGGCGGGCGGAGCAGGCTCTGCCGGCGTCCGCCAGAGGTGTGGAGACATCCTCCGCGGTTGATGAAGCCGCCGCTCGCCAAGCTTTGGCTTGGTTGCAGCAGGAGATGGAGGGGATCGAACCGATGCAGGATCCTCATAAGGTGGCTACACCGGAATCTGAGGCGCAGCTCGTCAGGCAGAGGGATGAACACGAATCCACCCCAGCACCGCATCCCGGAGGTGGTGGTTCGATGTCCTCGACAGTGCAGCCGGATCGTCCAATTGTAGTCCCCAACGGTTCCGACAAGCGTCCTGTCTATTCCAACGATGCGACCGCTATCGAAGGGCTGAGGGCAGCATTCCACGCGGGTAAGGCCAGCGCGAACACGGTCACTTTCAATGTAAATTCTCTTTTCGGCTTTAGTCGGTGGCTCCTTCAAAACAACAAGCCAGGGTTTGCTGCTCGGCTTTACCATTCGTCGCTGGATCAGGATCTCAAGGAGTACGAGAGTACGGGTGGTTCCTCCACCGTGGCTGGCGCACTGCGTTACCTCAAGAAGTCGACAAGCGGAGCCCCGATTATGGGTCGCCCTCTCGTGATCCCCTATCCTGACGATGCCGAGCTCATTAGAGATTACAGAGCCGCTTCGACCAAGGAGTACCTGGCAGCGCCTGCGACCGGACGGAATCCAGATACCGTGGGCGGCTATACAAATTTTCTTAGACATTTTAGCCAGTATCTGCGTCAAAATAACAAGCCTGGGATTGCCGCTCGGATTCACGACAAATCGCTGGATAAAGATGTTGAGAGCTTCAAGGCTGTCTCCTATGGTAATAGACTAAGTATCGGTTCTGCATTGGCTCACCTCCGGGATATCCTGCCGCGCATTGTGCTCGGGCGCGAAACTGTCCTTGCTGCTCATCCGGCAGACGCAGTCACCAGGCGCGTTGGGGCCGCTGCTGAAGCTGGGCCAGCGGCACCGGCAAGAGCTCCCCAACCCGCCTCGCCAGCAACCGCTAAGCTGCCAGGCACCTACCGCGGCCTTCCACTGGTTGATGTGACCACACTGACGACCAGTTCCTCTGGGGCTCAGATCGGGGCGCTCGATCCGACAGCCCCGTCCAACGTTGCAACGGGGCGGGTGCTCGGCGCCGCCGAATGGCTGAGCGACGCCCATGTCCAGAGAGATTACAATTTGCTGGAGCGGCAACTGCAGGGGATCAATCCGGCGCTCGCTGCCCGGACTCGGCTGGTGGATCCTTCCGTATCCCATCTACTGCGACACACGTCGCCGCAAGACGCTCGAGGCATATTGCAGTCCATCTATAATCAAAACAACGCCACAGCCGACTTCCTGTTCTTGCCAGTGAATAATGGCACGGCTACTAGCCCCGGCACCCATTGGTCGCTGCTGCTCGTTGATCGCCGCGACCCCGAAAGGCGGTTCGCCTATCACTACGACTCCCTCCAGCGAGAGGGATATAACGACGTGCCTGCAAAACAGCTCGCAGGACTGCTGAATGCTACCTTGGCGCCAGCCCCCATGGCCAGACAGACGAACCATTATGATTGCGGCGTATTTGTCCTGGAGGGCACGTGGGCGCTGGTTGAACGATTGGTGAAAGGGCAGCGGCCAGACCACGAGCCGCTGCCCCTCGACAACCTCGTTGCCGATCGGCAGGCGCTGCAAGACCGGCTAAGGAGGCGCTTGCCGCACGAGGAAGAGCCGCGGCAGCTGCTGGAGGATGAACCCGCCTCCCCACCGATGATGGCATTCGAGCCAGGGGAACTGCGGCAACTGTTGGAAGACGAGCCTGACTCCCCACCAATGATGGCGTTCGAGTCAGGGGAACTGCGGCAACTGTTGGAAGACGAGCCTGCCTCCCCACCAATGATGGCGTTCGAGTCAGGGGAACTGCGGCAACTGTTGGAGGACGAGCCTGCCTCCCCACCAATGATGGCGTTCGAGCCAGGGGAACTGCGGCAGCTGTTGGAGGATGAACCCGCTTCCCCACCGATGATGGCGTTCGAGCCAGGGGAACTGCGGCAGCTGTTGGAGGATGAACCCGCTTCCCCACCGATGATGGCGTTCGAGCCAGGGGAACTGCGGCAACTGTTGGAAGACGAGCCTGCCTCCCCACCAATGATGGCGTTCGAGCCAGGGGAACTGCGGCAACTGTTGAATGATGAGCCTGCCTCCACTTGGGCACAAATCAATTCGACCCCACATGCGCGAGCGGACGGTGTTCATCAGCCAGCCCAGGCGCCCTGGCTCCCTGAACGCAGAAGATAACTTTGCGGAGGAGCGGTCACGCAACTGTCGGCGGCGCCGGGCCTCAGGGTGAATGGAGAGGATGGTGTCGCGTGAAGGCGCAACACGCGTGCTGACCGACCTGCATAGTAGGAAGTCGTTCATTGCTCCCAAATCGTATGTGAGGAACATTCCTGTCCCGGCTGCACCGCGCGATGCTAGGTCGCGTTGTTCAGCGGGCCAAGCCGATGACACCTACGAAGCTACTGATCGGGCAGATCGCCGTTGTGTGCGCAATTGTCATTATCGGCGTATGGACGGCAACCCAATGGTGCGCTCAAATGCTGACCTACCAGACGCCTCTCGGCGCACCATGGTTTCTCTTCGCCGGCTGGCCAATCTACAAGCCGTGGAAGCTGTTTGAATGGTGGTTCCACTTCGATGCTTATGCGCCGGAGGTCTTCGACAAAGCCGGTACGCTTGCAGGCGCCAGCGGATTCCTGGGCTGTGCCGCCGCAATCGCAGGCTCGCTTTTGCGCGCGCGACAGCGCGGGTCGGTTACGACCTATGGGTCTTCACGGTGGGCCACGACTCATGAGGTCGAGACGGCAGGGTTGTTACGGCCGGCGGGCGTTTTCCTCGGTAGGCTGAACGATCGCTATCTGCGCCATGACGGCCCGGAGCACGTCATGGCATTTGCGCCGACGCGTTCGGGCAAGGGCGTGGGGCTGGTTGTTCCAACGCTACTTTCCTGGACCGGGTCTGCCATCATTCATGATATAAAAGGCGAAAATTGGCAGTTGACCTCCGGCTGGCGGTCGAAATTCTCGTACTGCCTTCTGTTCAATCCGACCGACCCGAGATCGGCACGCTACAACCCGCTGCTGGAGGTGCGCAAAGGCCCAGATGAGATCCGGGACGTTCAAAACATCGCCGACATCCTCGTCGATCCCGAGGGCGCGCTGGAGCGACGGAATCACTGGGAGAAGACCAGCCATTCACTCCTAGTTGGCGCCATTTTGCACGTGCTCTACGCTGAAGAGGACAAGACGCTAGCCCGCGTCGCCACCTTCCTGTCGGACCCGCAACGCTCGTTTGCCGCAACGCTACGGCGGATGATGACGACAAACCATCTCGGGACGGGGCATAACCCTCAGGTCCATCCCGTAGTGGCCTCGGCGGCTCGCGAACTCCTGAACAAGTCGGAAAACGAGCGCTCAGGCGTCCTCTCGACCGCCATGTCCTTTCTTGGGCTTTATCGTGATCCAACGGTCGCGGCGGCCACTTCGTCCTGCGACTGGCGCATCGCTGACCTAGTGGATGGAGAGCGACCGCTGTCGCTCTATCTGGTCGTGCCGCCTTCGGATATCTCGCGCACCAAGCCTTTGGTGCGACTGATCTTGAACCAGATCGGCAGGCGGTTGACGGAGCGTCTGGAGGGGGACCCGAAGAAGAGCCGTAAGCATCAGCTGCTCATGATGCTGGACGAGTTTCCGGCGCTCGGTCGCCTCGACTTCTTCGAAACGGCGCTCGCCTTCATGGCAGGTTATGGCATTCGCTCCTATCTGATCGCACAATCTTTGAACCAGGTTTCAAAGGCCTATGGCGAGAACAATGCTATTCTCGACAATTGCCACGTGCGAATTGCCTTTTCCTCCAATGACGAACGCACGGCCAAGCGCATCTCGGATGCCCTCGGCACCGCAACCGAACTTAGGTCGATGCGCAACTATGCGGGCCATCGGCTTGCGCCCTGGCTTTCACATGTCATGGTGAGCCGCCAGGAAACCGCGCGCCCGCTCCTGACGCCAGGCGAGGTGATGCAATTGCCGCCGTCAGACGAATTGGTCCTGGTTTCTGGGTTGCCGCCGATCCGCGCCAAGAAGCTGCGCTATTATCAGGATCAGAATTTCACAGATCGGGTGCTGCCTGCGCCGGTGCTGCACGACGGACCCTATGCGGACTGCCCTGCATCACGCCCGGACGGCTGGACTGGACAAGTGTGCAGCGTCGATAGCCGACTTGCTGCGGACGAGGAAAGCGCCGACGCGCCAGTTGAAGACGAGGGAGGCGTTCAGCAGCAACGCCATCCAAGCCTGCCCGAAGAAGACGTTGTTGTCTCTCAAGAGCCCGATCAGGCCGATCTGTACAAGCCCGCAGACGATGACAGCGAAGCGCTCGCGGACAAGCGTGTCATGGATCGGATTTCCACTGCGGCCCGCGCCTACGGTATCAACGAGGGCAGGGGCGACGATGTCATTCCCGGCTTCTGAAGTCCGCTGAGTTGCAGAGCGCACCTCAGCGTAGATAACGGCCATAAGCAATTTTGAGCGTCTGGCCGATGCTTCTCCCGTCGCCGGCGCAACGCCGGGCCGTCGGAACGAGCCGCATGAAGCCGCACCGCATTCGCCATCAGTTTCTGCTTGAGCCGGAGCTCAGCGAGAAACTGGACAACCTCAGTCGCGATCCGTCAACGACCAAATCAGCGATCGTGGCGAAGGCGATCGAGGCGTTCATCGAGCGGCGTGGCGAGAGCGAGTTCGATCGGCGCTACGGCGTAAGGCTTGACCGGCTCTCCCGCGATCTTGCCCACGTCAGGCGCGATTCCGAGGTGATCCTGGAGAGCCTGGCGCTCTTCATCCGCTTTTCGATCACCCTTCACGCCCACACGCCGGTCCCGGATCGGGCAACGCAGGCTATTGCCCAAGAGCGTTTCGAGAAATTCGTTGAGAAGGTCGGCCGCCAGATCGCTTCCGGCAAAAAGTCGCTTAGCAAAGACAATGGTGGGGGAGGGGAAGGATGAGCTCTCATCCCGAGGCCGACCACCGGCGGCGTGTCATGCTGCGCACCGCCATGGGTCCGGCAATCACCGAAGCCCTGGCCGATCCGTCCGTCATCGAGGTGATGGTCAATCCCGACGGCGCGCTGCGACTCGACCGGTTAGGCGAAGGTCGGGTCGATACCGACGTTCACATGCACCCGTCCGAGGCAGAACGTATCATCCGCCTGGTTGCTTCGCACGTGCGCGCCGAGGCGCACGCCGACAACCCGATCGTCAGTGCCGAATTGCCGTCTGGCGAACGCTTCGAAGGCCTGCTGCCACCTGTGGTGTTGGCGCCATGTTTTGCCATCCGCAAGCCCGCCGCGAAAGTCTACACCCTGGCCGACTATGTTGCCGAACGCATCATGCTGCCGCTGCAGGCCGATGCGCTGAAAAAGGCCGTCCGCGAGCGGCGCAACATGCTGATCGCCGGCGGCACTTCCTCGGGGAAGACAACACTCGCCAACGCTCTGCTGGCTGAAGTCGCCGAATGCGACGATCGGGTGATCCTGATCGAGGACACACGCGAACTGCAGTGCGCGGCCAGGGACTGCGTTGCCCTGAGAACAAGGCGGGGCTCGGTCACCCTTGCCGATCTCGTGCGCTCGACGCTGAGGCTCAGGCCGGACCGCATCATCGTGGGCGAGGTGAGGGGCGCGGAAGCGCTCGACATGCTGAAGGCATGGAACACCGGGCACCCAGGCGGCATCGCTACCGTACACGCCAATTCCGCGCGCTCGGCTCTCTATCGCATTGAGCAACTCGCCCAGGAAGCGGTGGTCACCGTTCCCCGCCGGCTCATCGCTGAGGCGATAGATCTGATCGTCTTCATAGCGGGACGCGGCTCGTCGCGCCACATCGACGCAATCGCCGAGGTCACCGGTCTCGACGGCAGCGGCGATTACGCCGTTGCCCCGCTCACGCTTTCGCAACTCCAGCAGCTTTGAAAGGCCTTCCTCATGCGCAAGAAGCTTCGCTTTCTTTCGTCCACAGCGCTCGCGTTTCTTAACACGGCCCCGGTTTATGCCGCCGGCTCCGGCATGCCGTGGGAGCAGCCGCTGCAGCAGATCCTGGAGTCCGTGCAGGGACCGGTCGCCAAGATCGTTGCGGTGATCATCATTATCACCACCGGCCTGACGCTTGCCTTCGGCGACACCGCCGGTGGTTTTCGGCGCCTGATTCAGATCGTCTTCGGTCTGTCAATCGCCTTCGCGGCATCGAGCTTCTTCCTCTCCTTCTTCTCCTTCGGTGGTGGGGCGCTCGTCTGATGGCCGCCGGGGAGCAGCATATCGAGGGCTTCGCAGTACCGGTCCACCGGGCGCTGACCGAGCCGATCCTGCTCGGCGGGGCTCCGCGCGCGGTGGCGATCCTCAACGGTACAGTGGCCGCGGCCATTGGCTTCGGCTTGCAGCAATGGATTGCTGGTCTGGTGCTTTGGATCGCAGGCCACTCGTTAGCGGTGTTTGCCGCAAGACGCGATCCGGACTTCGCCAGCGTGCTTGTGCGCCACCTACGTCTGAAGGGGTGGCTTGCATGCTGAACCTTTCGGAATATCGAAGCAAAGCCGACCGGCTTGCCGACCATCTACCCTGGGCTGCCTTGGTGGCGCCCGGCATCGTGCTCAACAAGGACGGCAGCTTTCAGCGGACGTTGCGGTTCCGCGGCCCGGATCTCGAAAGTGCGACGGAGGCTGAACTCGTCGGCATTTGCGCCCGGGCGAACAATGCTCTCAGACGCCTTGGCTCTGGCTGGGCATTGTTCTTTGAGGCCGAGCGCACAGAAGCGCTGGGCTATCCGAACTCGCATTTTCCTGACGCCGCGTCGTGGCTGGTCGACGAAGAACGCCGCGCTGCTTTCGAGGGGAAGGTAGCGCACTACGAGAGCCGCTATCATCTGACCTTGGTGTTTATGCCACCGCCGGACGCCCAGGCGCGCGCAGAAAGCGCGCTCGTCGACTCTCATTATTCCCGAGGAGAAAGAGACTGGCGCCAGGATCTGGCGAGGTTCCGTGACGAGACCAACCGCGTGCTCGATCTCTTCTCGGGTTTCATGTCCGAAGTACGCGTCCTCGATGATGCTCAGACGTTGACCTACCTCCACGGCACGATTTCGCCTCGTCGCCATCCTATCATGGCCCCGGAAACGCCGATATATCTGGATGCAATCCTGGTCGATGCGCCGCTTACCGGTGGCCTGGAGCCGATGCTGGGTGAGCAGCATCTTCGCACACTGACCATCCTCGGCTTTCCGAACCTCACCCGGCCCGGAATCCTCGATACCCTCAATCATCAGGATTTCGCCTATCGCTGGATGACGCGCTTCATTCCGCTCGAGAAAACGGAAGCCACGAAGACGCTGACGCGATTGCGCCGGCAGTGGTTTGCCAAGCGCAAATCGATCGTGGCAATCCTACGCGAGGTCATTACCAACGAGCCGGTCCCGCTTGTCGATAACGATGCCGACAACAAGGCGCTCGATGCCGACGAAGCCCTTCAGGCATTGGGCGGTGATCATGTGAGTTTCGGCTATCTCACCACCACCGTGACGGTGTGGGGCGAGGATCGCCAAGCCGCTGCAGAGAAGCTTCGCGCGGTCGAGCGCATCATCAATGGGCTCGGCTTCACCACGATCCGAGAAGGCGTCAATGCGGTCGAGGCTTGGCTCGGCTCATTGCCTGGCCATGTCTACGCTAACGTTCGCCAACCGCTCGTTCATACATTGAACCTTGCCCATCTCATGCCGCTGTCGTCGGTTTGGGCCGGTCCTGCGACAAACGAGCATCTCGCGAAAGTCACCCAAACCGAAGCGCCACCGCTTTTCGTTGCCGAGACCAGTGGGTCGACACCGTTTCGGCTTTCCACCCACGTCGAAGATGTCGGCCACATGCTGGTTGTTGGTCCGACCGGCGCCGGCAAGTCGGTTCTGCTTGCTCTGATTGCTCTGCAGTTCAGGCGCTATGCCGGCGCCCAGGTTTATGTCTTCGACAAAGGCAATTCGGCCCGTGCTGCAACACTTGCCATGGGTGGAGAACACCACGCGCTAGGAGCGGACGGTTCCCTTGCCTTTCAGCCACTGCGCAGCATCAACGACCAGGCTAGCCGAAGCTGGGCGGCCGAATGGATCGCCAGCCTTGTTGCCCACGAGAACGTCACCGTCACGCCGGAGGTGAAGGAGGCTATTTGGTCAGCGCTGGCCAGCCTTGCCACCGCGCCGGCGCAGGAACGCACACTGACCGGTCTTTCGGTCCTGCTTCAATCCAATGCGCTGAAGACCGCATTGATGCCCTACACGCTCGACGGTCCCTTCGGCCGCCTGCTCGATGCCGATCATGATGGGCTGGCCTTGTCGGATGTGCAGTGTTTCGAGACCGAGGAGTTAATGCACAGCCAAGGCGCTTTGCTGCCGGTGCTTACCTATCTGTTCCAGCGACTTGAGGAACGGTTCGACGGACGGCCCACGCTGATCATGCTCGACGAGGCGTGGGTCTATCTCGACAATCCGCTGTTCGCCGCCCGCATCCGCGAATGGCTGAAGGTGCTGCGAAAGAAGAACGTGTCGGTTGTCTTCGCTACGCAGTCGCTGGCTGATATCGCGGGCTCTGGCATAGCGCCGGCAATCATCGAAAGCTGCCCGCAGCGCATTTTCCTTCCCAATGATCGTGCCGTGGAACCCCAGGCGCGCACAGCCTACGAGCGCTTCGGTTTAAGCGAGCGGCAGATCGAATTGATCGCCCGCGCCACGCCGAAGCGTCAGTATTATCTGCAATCGCGCCGCGGCAACCGTCTGTTCGAGCTCGAGCTTGGCCCCATCGCTCTTGCGCTTTGCGGTGCTTCCGATCCGGCCACGCAGACTCTGATCGACAGGATCATGTCCGAAGACGGGCAAGGCAGCTTTGCCTCGCAGTTCCTGATCGCGCGCGGCCTCGATTGGGCCGGCGAACTTCTCAAGCAATTCCCTCAACCAGACAAGGAGCAATTCTCATGATGCGGCGACGCCTTCTCTCCGGCCTGATCACCGTTTCCCTGATCGCCAAGCCTATGGCCGACTATGTGCAGCCCGCGTACGCCCTTATCGTGTTCGATCCGTCCAATTATGCGCAGAACGTGCTGACGGCCGCGCGCGCATTGGAGCAGATCAACAACCAAATCCAGTCGCTGCAGAATCAGGCGACCATGCTGCAGAACATGGCGCGCAATCTTCAGCGTCTGGATTTCTCTTCCGTTGGCCAACTCACCGGTTCGCTCCATCGCATCGACGGCTTGATGGACCAGGCGAGTGGCCTCAGCTTTGATCTGGGCAAGCTTCAAGACCAGTGGCGCAGCCAATATCCGGAAAGCTACGACGCCACGATCAAAGTCAGCGATGTGGCGAGTGCTGCGCGGGAGCGTTGGCAAACCGCCATGCAGGCGTTCCGCCAGACCATGGGTGTCCAGTCGCAAATCGTCGAGAACGTCCGCGCCGACGGCGATCTGCTCGCCGATCTCGTCAACCGCAGCCAAGGGGCGGCCGGTGCGCTTCAGGCAAGCCAGGCCACCAACCAGCTGATGGCGCTTTCGACAAAACAGCAGATGCAGATCCAGACGCTGCTCGCAACGCAGTTTCGAGCTGAGGCCGAGGATGCCGCCCGCAAGGCCCAGTCAGACGAAGCCGCCCGCGAGATGACGAAGCGGTTCTTGGGTACCGGCTCGGCTTATCCCGGCAATTAATCACGAGTTCATCACGACGAGAAAGGCAGCGGCATGAACGACCTTGGCGTCATCGATCGCTTCATGGAGACCTTCATCCGCTACATCGACAGCGGGTTCGGTCTGCTATCGGGCGACCTCGCCTTCCTCACTACCATTCTGATCGGCATTGACATCACACTTGCCGGCCTGGCGTGGGCGCTCGGCGACGAAACCAGCGTTCTCGGCCGGCTTGTCCGCAAGGTGCTCTATGTTGGCGTCTTCGCCTTCATTCTGAACAATTTCAAGAACCTCGCCGATATCGTTTATCGTTCTTTTGCCGGTCTCGGGATTAAGGCGTCGGCCGGCAATCTGTCGGCAGACAATCTCTTGCGCCCGGGCCGCATTGCCGCGACCGGTTTCGAAGGTGCTTGGCCAATGCTTGACCAAGCCAGTCAGCTCCTGGGCTTCCCGGAAATCTTCGGCAACGCACTGACCATCTTCGTGCTGCTGATGGCCTGGTTCCTGGTTATCATCGCCTTCTTCATCCTTTCCATCCAGCTTTTCATCACCATCCTAGAGTTCAAGCTCACCACGCTGGCAGGTTTTGTTTTGGTTCCATTCGCACTTTGGAACCGTTCAGCGTTCCTGGCCGAACGCGTGCTCGGCCATGTTATCTCGTCAGGCATCAAGGTGATGGTGCTCGCCGTCATTGTCGGTATCGGCTCCACGCTCTTCGGGGAGTTCGCTTCCGCATTGCAAGGCAAGGAGCCGGATCTTGCCGGTGCCATGTCCCAGGTACTGGGCGCACTGGCACTGCTTGGCCTTGGCATTTTTGGGCCGGGGATCGCGTCGGGTCTTGTCTCAGGCGCACCGCAGCTTGGGGCGGGCGCCGCCCTCGGCACGACCGCGGCGGCAGCGGGTGTATCACTCGTTGCTGGAGGCACAGCATTTGCTGGCGCGCGTATGGCAACCAGCGGCGGTCTCGCCGCCATCCGAGCCGGCACAACAATGGGATCGGCTGCTTCCACGTCATGGCAGATCGGGCGCGCAACCTCGCCCGACGCTGGCCTCTCCGGTGTGGCTGCTGGAATGCATGGTGTAACCAGTGCAGCTGGCGGCGCCGCTATACGCATAGCGCGATCCGCCACTGCAAGTGTTGGGCGCAACGCCGATGCCGGGCGCGATGCCGCGTGGACCGCGACCGGCGGCGCGCCGACAGCGTCAATGACCGAACGCTCTGCCGGTTCGGCCACTGTTTCGGCGCCGACGTGGGCAAGGCGCCTACGTTCTGAACAGACCGCCCGGGCAAATCGCCACGCTGCCATGCAAGCTGTCCGAGACGGAGACCGGCCGGGAGGCAGCGCCAACCCCTCTCTCAACGACAAGGATGACTAGATGCTCTTCAAGCGACCCGTGCACCGTTACGGCAAAACACCCGAACCGGTCACGCCGTATCAAAAAGCCGCCCAACTGTGGGACGAGCGCATCGGCTCATCTCGACTGCAGGCCAGGAACTGGCGGATCATGGCCCTTGGCTGCCTGGCCTTGGCGACCGGGCTTTCCGGCGGACTCGTATGGCAGTCGATGCAAAGCCGTGTCGTGCCTTATGTCGTCGAGGTCGATGGCTTCGGCGAGACGCGCGCCGTCGCGCCGGCGGTCCGGAATTATGAGCCCTCGGATGCTCAGATCGCCTGGCATCTCGGCCGCTTCATCCAGAATGTCCGTTCCGTTTCCACCGATCCGGTTTTGGTTCGGCAGAACTGGTTGGCAGCGTACGACTTTGCTAGCGATCGCGCAGCGCTCTTCCTCAACGAATACGCCAAGGCGAACGACCCCTTCGGTCAGATCGGAACGCGCAGTGTTTCGGTACAGGTCACCAGCGTGGTCAGAGCCTCCGAAAGTTCATTCCAGGTCAAATGGACCGAGCAGGTGTTTGAGCGCGGAAGCCTTGCCAGCACGATGCGCTGGACTGCGATCCTCACGATCGTGATCCGCTCGCCAAGCAATACGGATCAGCTGCGCAAGAATCCGCTCGGCGTCTTCATCAATGCCATTGACTGGTCACGCGAGCTCGACAGCGCCGTCCCAGCCCCCCTTTCTCCGACGGAGTCCACCAATGAAAGGTAAAATGTCACCGATTCGTGCCGTGCTGATCCTATCGGTGTCGGCAGCGGTCGTTTCCGCTTGTGCATCGAAGAAGGTGCCGCCGCCTGAGATTTCCTATGACGCTGCCGACTTCAAACCGGCCGCGATCGAAAAAGCGCCGGAGAGGCCGATTAGAATTGTCGAGGTGCCAAAACCACTGCCGCTGCCTGGCCAAATGCAGCCCGAGCCCGGCAAGGCCGAGGACAAGCGCCCTCCTGAAGAACGCGTCGCTGATGCCAACAAAGCCGCGACCCAGCAACCCACCAAGTACGGGTATGTTAATGCAGTGCAAGTCTACCCCTTCACCGATGGCGCGCTTTATCAACTCTATGCCGCGCCGGAGCGCGTGACCGACATCGCTCTGCAGCCGGGCGAGAAACTAACCGCCGTGTCGGCTGGCGACACCGTGCGCTGGGTCATTGGCGATACCGCAAGCGGCACCGGTGACAATCAGCGCACCCATGTTCTGGTAAAACCCTTCGCGCCGGGTCTTGCCACCAATGTCGTCATTACGACGGACCGGCGGACCTATCATTTGCAGCTTCAAAGCACCGAGAAGACCGCAATGGCGGCAATCTCCTGGACCTACAGCCAAGACCAGATCATCGCGCTTCGCCAGCGCAATGCTCAAGCCGAGGCAGTTACACCGGTCGCGTCGAACATCGCGCTCGAAAACCTTCGCTTTCGCTACTCAATCAGTGGCGACACACCGCCCTGGAGACCGACGCGAGCCTTCGACGACGGCAGCAAGGTCTATATTGAGTTCCCTCGTCGCATAGATCAGGGCGAGGCGCCACCACTCTTCATCGTCGGCGCAGATGGGAGCAGCGAGCTCGTCAACTATCGCGTGCGCGGCAACTATTACATCGTCGATCGGCTCTTCGCCGCGGCCGAACTTCGCCTCGGCACCAAGCGGCAGCAGGTGATCCGCATCAGCAGGATTGACGGCAGGCAACCGCAACGGCGGATCTCGCTCTTTCGCGGCAGCCGGCGAGGTGAGGGCTCATGATCGAAAATTCCCGCTCTGGCATCCCGCCGAAACTGGATCCCGAGGAACTGCAGCTTCGGGCCTCTCCCCGCCGCGTGGTGCGGTTCAGGCGCGGTGTGATCATCGCTATCGCAGCGCTCGGATCCGGCGCTGTCTTCGGCGTTACCATGATCGCCCTCCAGGGGCCGGCCCTTCGCATCAGGGATCAGGCGGAAGATCTCTACAACACTGAGCGCAAACCAACCGCCGAGGGACTCGATACGCTTCCCCATGACTATTCCGGCATGAAGCCAAAGCCTCCCGTCCTTGGGCTACCTTTGCCGGGCGACCTCGGCCGCCCCATCCTCGAGCGGCAGCGCCAGCTCGGCATCGTGCCGGGCCAAGACATCTCGGCCGAGGAGCAGCGTCTAGCGCAGCAGGCGATCGAAGCGCGTGAATCGCGGGTGCTTTTCCGCGTCGAAAATCGAGCTCAACAGACAGATGTCGGAGAGAGCGTGCAAACTGCTCAGCATCCATTTGAGGCGCTTCCCCAATCCGAAGCAGGACGCGCGTCAGCCTCGGTGGCGGCGGCGGAAGGCGACCAGAACAATCAGCAGCGAAAGCTTGATTTTCTCAGCCAGCGGAGCACTGGCGGGATCTACAATCCGCATGCGCTTCAGACGCCGATCTCGCCATATCAACTGATGGCTGGCAGCGTGATTGCCGCCAGCCTGATCACCGGCATCAATTCCGATTTGCCGGGCCTTGTCGTCGCGCAAGTCACCGAAAATGTGCACGACACGGTCACGGGCAACATATTGCTGATTCCGCAGGGCTCACGTCTTATCGGCGTCTACGACAGCGTCGTCGCGTTCGGGCAAAAGCGAGCGCTGCTGGTCTGGCAGCGCATTCTGCTGCCCGACGGCTCGTCGGCCGAAATCGACAATCTGCCCGCGAGCGACACCGCCGGCTACGCAGGGCTGGAAGACAAAGTCGATTTCCACACTTGGCAGATGATCAAGGGAGTGGCGCTTGCCACATTGCTCGGTGTCGGCACAGAATTCAGCCTCGGCGAAAACGAGAGCGATCTGGTCAAGGCGATCCGGGAATCAGCCCAGCAGAACGCCAGTCGAGCCGGCCAGCGCATCACCGAAAAAAACCTCAATATCCAGCCCACCATCGTCGTCCGCCCAGGTTGGCCACTGCGCGTCATCGTGCACAAGGACATCGTGCTGCGGCCATACGCCAGTTGAGCAGGAGTTATCATGGCTGACCTGAAACTTGGAAAACTTCCGGACCGAACAGCTTCGAAGATCACCATTACCGTCAGCGCGGAGCTGAGCCAAACACTCAAGGAGTATGCTGCACTTTACCGTCAGACCTATGGTCAGTCTGAAACCGTGGCAGAACTCATCCCTTTCATGCTGGCGGCGTTTCTGGAAGGCGACCGAGCCTTTGCCAGGGCCAGAAAAGAACGTCTGCCGACGGAGCTTGCCGGAAAATCGTGACTCCTCCGCTAGGGCAGCTGGAACATTGCCTAGCTGTCGCGACCTACCTGCTCCTCGCGAAGCATAGGATCAAACCCCTTGGAATGTAGGTATGCGCAAGAGAGGATGTGGAAGGAGATACCGCGCAACAGCCTAAGTTTGCATTTTCGATTTGATGCGGTAGTCGCCTATGAGCGGTCAAAACGAACGCAGCTGGTTCGCCGATCGACCAAACGGCGAGCGCACTGTGCTTTGCTCAGACCGCCACCGAGTGCCTCGCCGTTCCCCCTTTGAAATATGTATCGAACTTGGCCGCGATGGTTCGAATGAAGGGGCGACTTTCAGTCCGTACGAGGAAACTGTCACCATCGAATTCAAGCGCTCGGGCAGGATCGTGGAGTGCGATGGACCTCGAGCGATGAAGGAGCTGCTCGCCGGCTTTGCCGAACCGCTCCACCAGATCGACTGCCGAGAAGGCAAAATCACACATCAGCCGCTCGATGATCCAGCCACGGACGCGATCGTCGTCGGAAAGGGCAACGCCGCGGACGGCAGCCAACCCGCCATCCGCAACCATGCGCCCGTACCCGGCAGTCGAAGCCATGTTTTGCACGTAGCCTTGGCGAAAACGACCGATGGACGAAGGGCCAAGTCCGATCAGTGTCGGGCAGCGATCCTCAGTGTAGCCCTGAAAATTGCGATGCAAAACCCCTGCGCGGGCCGCTATGGCCAGCGCATCGTCGGGCTTCGCGAAATGATCGAGTCCTATTGCCTCATATCCCTTGGCGACAATTGCCCGCGCCGCGAGTTGAGATTGGGCGAAACGCTCAGTGGGACTCGGCAGCCATGCCTCGTCGATCATCGTCTGATGCTTCTTGAACCAGGGCACATGTGCGTAGCCGAACAGGGCCATCCGGTCTGGCTCCAAGGTCAGTGCCTGCGCCACCGTGGAACAGATCGTCTCGCGTGTCTGATTCGGGAGCCCGTAGAGCAGGTCCAGATTGACCGATTCGACGCCCCGCGAACGAACCCCGTCGACGACTGCCTTGGTCTGCAAAAAACTCTGCTCACGATTAATTGCTTTTTGCACTTGCGGATCGAAATCCTGCACGCCGAGGCTCGCCCGGGTTACGCCGATTTGAGCAAGTGCATCAAGGCGCGCCTTGTCCATGTCGTTGGTTTCGATTTCGATGCTGACCGTAGCATCCGGGAGAAAGTCGAAGCTGTCCCGCAAGGCCGCTCCAAGAGCAACCATATCATCGGGCCTCAGAATAGTTGGCGAACCGCCACCGAAGTGGATTGCACGGACATGTGCCTTGCCGCTCAGCAGACCGGCAATCGTGACGATTTCGGCATTCAGCGAGCGCAGATAAGCGGCCACCGGCTCATATTGGTGCGTCTGCTTGGTGTGGCAGGCGCAGAACCAGCAGAGCTTGTCGCAGTAAGGAATGTGCAGGTACAGCGAGATTTCGTCGCCGCTTTCCAGCGTCTCCAACCAGCCACGGTAAATGGCAGCATCGATCCCCGAATGGAAATGCGGCGCCGTCGGATAGCTGGTGTAGCGTGGGACGTTCTCGCTGAGTTTGACAGCTATTTCCGATTGCATCTCGCGTTCACCGTGTTGCCCGCCGGAACACTGCACGCATCGCTGAAGCAGACCCTGATCTCGATCAGCCGCGCTCATGGACAAACCGCCGCAGGATTTCTCTACCCTGGATGGGTATCCTGCCGGCAGTTAGGATCGGGTAAGGCGAACGCATGACCTTTCGGCAAGACATTCATAGTTCCGGCATTCCTGTTCTTTGCTTCCCTTGCGAGGCACGGCGTCGCGGTGTCTGCGGTGCGCTCGATCCAGACAATTTGGTTGGGCTCGCCAAGACTTGCTCGCGTCGCCGGATCGAGTCAGGAATGGAGTTGACCGGCGAGGCACAGAACGTCGACAGCTACTCCAACGTGCTTTCAGGCGTTGTAAAGCTATCAAAGAGCCTGTCGGATGGGCGCCAGCAGATCGTCGGTCTCCAGTTTGCACCGGATTTTCTGGGACGTCCTTTCAAGGTGGAAAGCTCGATCAATGCGGAAGCGGCAACAGCAGTCACGCTGTGTTCGTTTCCGCGAGCGGCCGTCGAACGGATGATGAAGGCGTCACGGGAATTCGAGCATCGCCTGCTCAAACAGACGCTGAATGAACTCGATGAGGCGCGCGAGTGGATGGTGACGCTGGGGCGCAAGACAGCTCCGGAAAAGGTAGCGACTTTTCTCCTCATGATGGCCCGGAATATCGATTCCAGTCTCGATGCGGCTTCCGGGTCGGCGTCCTTCGATCTGCCGCTGACGCGTGTCGAAATGTCTGATTTCCTTGGAATCACCAACGAGACCGTGAGCCGCCAACTGACGCGATTGCGGGCTGACGGGGTGATTCGGATTGAGAACGCACGCCATGTGACGGTGGACAGCATAAGCCGTCTGGAGAAGCGCTGTGGCGGCGGACGCGAGCGGCCCTAAGCGGCGAGGCCATGTCGCATGACTCCGGGGCGGGCCGTGTTTGCCTTTTAATGCGATGTTGCCGCGCCTTCGACGAAGCGGCGTCACGGTCGAGACAAACAGCTTTCGGGCTTTGATAGGAACGTGACCAATCGCCAGGTGTGTTTCGGCACATACCGGCGAAGCATGGTCCTTAATCTGCCACGGCTCGGCGGAACGATCGCGTTCGTTTCCAATGGGATCCGAACAACGTTTGGCAGGGCATCGGCAATAGCATCCAACGCGCGCAGGGCCTCAGCTTTCGCCTCAGCGATCGCGTCTGCGCCCGCCCAACCCAGGGAACGCCTTCCATGAGGGGGGTGAGCCCGCGCTGCGTTCCTCGTTCATTCGCCACCTGCTGATTGCGCCGCCGACACAAAATCTTGCGGCCTGACATAGATCAGGGCGAGGGGGCGGCGGCTGCGCGATTAGTGCGCTGCGGATTTGGCATCCACCAGATTCGAGATCGGGATCTGCAATGAAATTCGGCACAGAGATCGTCCTTCTAAGCGTGTTCGCTTTTGCGGCCCTGGTGGCCGCCGGCTTCGGCGTGGATGAACCTTTCCGCCGACACATGTGGGTGTTGTTCTTCGCAGTGGCTGGTTTCACTGCGATCCTGTTGCGCAACACGGAGTTCAAGCCAGCAGCTCCGATTGACCCATCCGCTTACATGGATGGTCCGATCCGCTACGGCGCGATCGCCACCGTGTTCTGGGGTGTCGTCGGCATGCTGGTCGGCGTGGTGATCGCGCTGCAGCTCGCCTACCCCGATCTCAACATCCAGCCCTGGTTCAATTTCGGTCGTTTGCGGCCGTTGCACACATCCGGTGTCGTCTTCGCCTTCGGCGGCAACGCGCTGCTTTGCACGTCTCTGTATGTCGTGCAGCGCACCTGCCGCGCCCGCCTCTTCGGCCGTGATCTGGCCTGGTTCGTCTTCTGGGGCTACCAGCTGTTCATCGTCATGGCCGCGACCGGCTACCTGCTCGGCATCACCGAGGGCCGCGAGTACGCCGAACCCGAATGGTATGTGGATGTCTGGCTGACCATCGTCTGGGTCGCCTACCTCATTCTGTTCCTTGGCACGATCCTGAAGCGCAAGGAACCGCATATCTACGTGGCCAACTGGTTCTACCTGTCGTTCATCGTCACCATCGCGATGCTGCATGTGGTCAACAACCTGTCCATACCAGTCTCGTTCCTGGGCTCCAAGAGCTACTCCGCCTTTTCAGGGGTCCAGGACGCCTTGACGCAATGGTGGTACGGCCACAACGCGGTCGGCTTCTTTCTCACCGCCGGCTTCCTCGGCATGATGTATTATTTCGTGCCCAAGCAGGCGAACCGGCCAGTCTATTCGTACCGGCTGTCGATCGTCCATTTCTGGGCGATCATCTTTCTCTACATCTGGGCCGGGCCGCATCACCTGCACTACACCGCCTTGCCCGATTGGGCGCAGACGCTCGGCATGGTGTTCTCGATCATGCTGTGGATGCCGTCCTGGGGCGGCATGATCAACGGCCTGATGACGCTGTCCGGCGCCTGGGACAAGCTGCGCACCGATCCGATCATACGCATGATGGTGATGGCCGTCGCCTTCTATGGCATGTCGACCTTCGAAGGCCCCATCATGGCGATCCGGGCGGTCAATTCGCTGTCGCATTATACCGACTGGACGATCGGCCACGTCCATTCGGGCGCGCTCGGCTGGGTTGGCATGATCTCGTTCGGCGCAATCTACTACATGGTGCCGAAGCTCTGGAACCGGCAACGGCTCTACTCGTTGCGGCTGGTCACCTGGCATTTCTGGCTGGCGACACTTGGTATCGTTGTCTACGCCGCGGTGATGTGGGTATCCGGCGTCATGCAGGGCCTGATGTGGCGCGAATACGACGAGCAGGGCTTCCTGGTCTACTCCTTCGCCGAGACCGTCGCCGCCATGCACCCCTACTATGTCATGCGCGCCATCGGTGGGGCCATGTACCTCTCCGGCGCGCTGATCATGGCCTGGAACATCACCAGGACCATCCTCGGCCACCAGCGCGAGGAGGAGCCGATGCCGAGCCCCGTCGCCATCCGACCTGCGCGATCAGGAGCCAGGTAATGGGCTTGATGGACAAACACGCAATCATCGAGAAGAACGCCACGCTTCTTCTCGTTGGCTCGCTGCTCGTGGTGACGGTCGGCGGCATCGTCGAGATCGCGCCTCTCTTCTATCTCGACAATACGATCGAGAAGGTGGAAGGCATGCGCCCCTATTCGCCGCTCGAACTTGTCGGGCGCAACATCTATATGCGCGAGGGCTGCTACCTCTGTCATAGCCAGATGATCAGGCCGTTCCGCGACGAAGTTGAGCGCTATGGCCACTACAGCCTAGCTGCCGAGTCCATGTACGATCACCCCTTCCAGTGGGGATCGAAGCGCACCGGGCCGGATCTCGCCAGAGTTGGCGACCGCTACTCGAATGCATGGCATGTCGCGCATCTTACCGACCCGCGCTCGGTGGTGCCGGAATCGATCATGCCGAGCTATGGGTTCCTGAAAGACACGCCGATCGACGTGAAGGATTTCTCAACGCATCTGGTCGCCAACAGGCTTGTAGCCGTCCCTTACACCGATGACATGATCGTCCACGCCAATGCGGATCTGGCGGCGCAGGCCGATCCCAATGCCGACACATCAGGCCTTGAGGCGCGTTACCCAAAAGCCAAGATCGGCGACTTCGACGGCAACCCGCAACAGGTCACCGAAATGGATGCCCTGCTCGCCTACCTGCAGATGCTTGGCACACTGGTCGACTTCAAAAATTACGACGAAGCCGCCGGCTACCGCTGAGGAGAACGCTGATGACCTACAATTTGATGCGGGCGTTTGCCGACAGCTGGGGCCTGGTTGCGATGGCGCTGTTCTTCGTGGGGTGCATCGCCTTTGCCCTACGCCCCGGCAGCCGAAGGCTGGCCGACGAAGCGGCCCGCATTCCGCTCGAGGACGAGTGATCATGAGCGACGAGCATATCGATGAAATCTCTGGCGTCTCGACCACCGGCCACGAATGGGATGGCATCCGGGAGCTGAACAACCCGCTTCCCAGATGGTGGGTTATCACCTTTTACGTCACCATTGTCTGGGCGATAGGCTACACCATCGCCTATCCAGCATGGCCTCTGTTGCACTCGGCGACGAAGGGTGTGCTCGGCTATTCCAGCCGCAACGAGGTCAGGAACGAGCTGACTGCGGCTGAGGCCGCCAAGGGCAAATATATCTCGGCGGTGGAGTCCAAGAGCGTCTCGGAGATCTCCGCGGACGACGGCCTGCGCGAATTCGCAATCGCCGCCGGTGGCGCCGCTTTCAAGGTCAATTGCGTACAATGTCACGGCTCCGGCGCCCAAGGTTCCAAGGGCTTTCCCAATCTCAACGACGACGACTGGCTATGGGGCGGCAAGGCCGAGCAGATCCAGCAGACGATTACGCACGGCATCCGCTTCGCATCCGATCCGGACACGCGCCTGTCGGAAATGCCGGCCTTCGGCGACATCATTACCGCCGACCAGATCGCACAAGTCAGCGCCTACGTGGCCAGCCTTTCCGGCAAGGTCCGCGATGCAAGTCTGATCCAACCCGGCGCCAAGGTCTTTGCCGAGAACTGCGTCGCCTGTCACGGCGACAATGCAAAAGGCAACAGGGAATTCGGCGCCCCCGACCTGACCGATGCGATCTGGCTCTATGGATCCGGTGAGACAGCCATCGCCGCACAGGTCCGTGCGCCAAAACAGGGCGTCATGCCGGCCTGGGTTGGCCGTCTCGGCGAGATCAAGGTCAAGGAACTTGCAGTTTATGTCCATTCGCTTGGCGGCGGAGAATAGGAATGGAAGTCCTATTCTTCGGTCCCCCCTGCCAAGCGGACGAGGCCCGGCGTGAGCCGGGCCTCGACACCATCCCTAATGCGATCTGCACAACCCGGCAAGGCTATCCTACCGCGAGGCTTTACGACAGGTGCCCCTGACATTGGCTGGGAAAGTGGAGTTGCACATGCGTGATAAGACGCAGTTGACACGGCTCGAAACAGAAACTGTCAATTCCGCCAAAACCCGCAAGCCGCTTTATGCCGCGCGTCAAAAGATCTTTCCGAAGCGCGCCTCGGGCAACTTTCGTCGCTTCAAATGGCTGGTGATGACGATCACACTTGGCATCTACTACCTGGCTGCGTGGCTGCCTTGGGCTCGCGGTCCATTTGCCCCGGACCAGGCAGTCCTGCTCGATCTCGCGAACCAGCGCTTCTACTTCTTCTTCATCGAGATATGGCCCCAGGAATTCTTCTATGTGGCCGGCCTCCTGGTCATGGCGGGCGTCGGTCTTTTCCTGATCACCTCGACTGTCGGCCGTGCCTGGTGCGGCTATGCATGCCCTCAGACGGTGTGGGTCGATCTGTTCCTCGTCGTCGAACGTGCGATCGAGGGGGACCGCAACGCCCGCATGAAACTTGACGCAGGTCCCTGGACCGCGCGCAAGCTCATGCTGCGTGTGTCCAAGCACACCATCTGGCTGGTCATAGGGGCGGCGACTGGCGGCGCCTGGATCTTCTACTTTGCCGATGCACCGACGCTGCTCGGCGAGCTCTTCACCGGCACTGCGGCGCCCGTCGCCTACATCACTGTCGCCGTCCTGACGGCTACCACCTACACGTTCGGCGGTCTGATGCGCGAACAGGTCTGCACCTATATGTGCCCGTGGCCCCGCATCCAGGCGGCCATGCTCGATGAAAATTCCCTCACTGTCACCTACAATGACTGGCGCGGCGAACCGCGTTCGCGCCACGCCAAGAAGGTGCTGGCCGCAGGCCAGCCCGTGGGCGACTGCGTCGACTGCAATGCCTGTGTCGCGGTCTGCCCGATGGGGATAGACATTCGCGACGGCCAGCAGCTCGAATGCATCACTTGCGCGCTCTGCATCGACGCCTGTGACGGCGTCATGGACAAGCTCGGCAAGGAGCGTGGGCTGATCGCCTATGCGACGCTCTCCGACTACAACGCCAACATGATGCTGGCGACTGCAGGCGGGTCCAGCTCAGTCAATCCATCGCTGATCAGGACCGCTGATGGCCTGTTCTCCGACAAGGTGGCGCATTTTCACATCCGCAAGATCTTTCGGCCGCGCACCTACGTCTACATGGGCTTGTGGTCGCTGATCGGCCTCGGCCTGCTCTATTCGCTGCTGACGCGCGATCGGCTCGAACTGAACGTATTGCATGATCGCAATCCCCAGTTCGTCACGCTGACCGACGGATCCATCCGCAATGGCTATACCGTCAAGCTGCTCAACATGATCCCCGAGCCGAGGACGATCGTCGTAACCATGCAGGGCCTTGAAGGCGCTGACATGGTCGTCGTCGGCGACGACATCCCCGCAGGCCGTTCCTTCGCCATTCCGGTCGAACCCGACCGCCTGAAAATGCTGAGGGTCTTCGTTCGCCAGCCGGCGGACCAGATCCGCGCTCCGGCACAGACCTTCAAGTTCCGCGTCGAGGACAGAGCCAGCTTTGAGTCGAACGAGTACACCGCCACCTTCAACGCGCCGGAGCCCCTCAGATGACTGCCAATGTACAAAAGCCTCGTGAATTCACCGGCAGGCACATGCTGGTCATCATCCTGGCCTTTTTCGGCGTGGTCATCGCAGTCAATCTGACCATGGCAACGCTCGCCAGCACAAGCTGGACTGGCCTCGTCGTCGAAAACACCTATGTGGCGAGCCAGCAATTCAACAAGAAGGCCGAGGAAGGACGGGCGCAGGCAGCACTTGGCTGGACCGGCAAGCTGACCATCGCATGGGGCGAAGTTCGCTATGGCCTCGCCGACGTCGCCGGCAAGCCGGTTCCCTTGCACGGCGTCAAGGTGCTGTTTCGCCATCCCGCGTACGAGAAGGAGGACAAGTCGGTCACCCTCGCACCCGCCTCGGGCCAGGAATTCGCAGCCCAGCACATGCCGAAGGACGGCGTCTGGATTGTCGAAGTCGACGCCGACGCCGGTCTGGACAAACCGTATCGCGACGTCCGCCGGATCATGATTTCCAATGGAGCGCTGCAATGAGTTGTTGTGCACCGGGCGCCGAAATGGCGCTTGATCTGGTCAACACCGGATCGGTCCTGCCGTCCAGCCAGGAGATCAGGCTGGCGAGCCGATCGCTTGGCGATGATCTTCACCAGACCGATCTTTCAGTACCGACGGTTCATTGCGCAGGCTGCATCCAGACGATCGAGACGGCGCTGGGAAAGCTCGATCGCGTCGAGAGCGCCCGCGTCAACCTGTCGACGAAACGGGTCTCTGTCCGGTGGCGTGGTGACGAGGTCCCACCGTTCGTCGTCGCGCTTGGGCGGCTAGGCTACCAGGCGCATCTCTTCCCTTCCGAGGTCGGCGACAAGGACAGGACGTTATCGGATTTGATCCGCGCGGTCGCGGTTGCCGGCTTTGCGGCGGGCAACATCATGCTGCTTTCGGTCTCGGTCTGGTCCGGCGCCGAAGGTGCTACCCGCGACCTGTTTCACTGGGTCTCGGCGCTGATCGCCATTCCTGCCCTCGCCTTCGCCGGCGGCATCTTCTTCCGTTCGGCCTGGAATGCTTTGCGCCATGGCCGCATGAATATGGACGTGCCGATCGCGGTCGGTGTTTCGCTCGCCTACGCCATGAGCCTCTACGAGACGATCAACCATGGCGATCACGCCTATTTTGACGCGTCGGTATCGCTGCTGTTCTTCCTGTTGATCGGCCGCACGTTGGATCACGTGATGCGCGAACGTGCCCGGACCGCTGTGAAAGGCCTGTCCCAGTTGGCCGCACATGGCGCCATGGTGCTGCGCAGCGACGGCGCGCGCGACTATTTGCCGGTCGGCGAGATCGAACCAGGCATGCGGTTGTTGATCGCAGCCGGTGAGAGGATCCCCGTCGACGGCAAGATCATCCAGGGAACGTCGGATCTCGACTGCTCGCTGGCCTCAGGCGAAAGCACGCCGAAAAACGTGGCGCCGGGCGAAGCAGTTCAGGCCGGCGTGCTCAATCTTACCGGCCCGCTGACGATTGAGGCGACAGCCGCCGCGAAGGATTCGTTTCTGGCGGAAATGGTTCGTCTTATGGAAGCCGCAGAGGGCGGCCGCGCGCATTATCGCCGGATCGCCGATCGCGTTTCAGCGCTCTATGCCCCGGTGGTTCATCTCACAGCCTTCGCGACGTTCCTTGGCTGGATGGCGGTGACCGGCGACTGGCACCGGGCGATAACCATCGCCATTGCCGTTCTGATCATCACCTGCCCGTGCGCGCTCGGCCTCGCCGTACCGATCGTTCAGGTGGTCGCCGCGCGGCGCCTGTTTGAGAACGGCATCATGGTAAAGGACGGTTCTGCCATGGAGCGCCTGGCGACGATTGATACAGCGGTGTTCGACAAGACCGGAACGCTCACGCTCGGCCAGCCCCGGCTGGTCAATGCATCGTCGATCGATCCGGCCATGCTGGCAGTCGCGGGAGACATGGCTACGCATTCCCGCCATCCTTTTTCAAAGGCCATAGCCGGTTTTGCCCATCCCGGCGGGCAGTACAAATTTGATGCCGTCACCGAGCATCCAGGGTTTGGAATCGAAGCCACTGGAGCCGGAAGCACCTGGCGGCTAGGCCGACGCGGATGGGCTGGATGGAGAGCCCGGACCGGTGGTGAAGGCAAACATGGCGGAACCGTGCTGACAAAAGACGGGTTCATTGTCGCGACCTTCGATTTTGAGGACGCGCTGCGCGCAGACGCCAAGGCGGCGATCGGGCAATTGAGCCATGCCGGGGTGTCAGTGGAAATGCTGTCGGGCGATACTGCGGGTGCCTGCGGTGAAGTCGCAGAAATGCTGGGTGTCAAGGACTTCGTTCCGTGCCTGCTGCCATCCGGCAAGGTCGAGCGCATCGAGACCCTGGCGAAAGACGGACACAAGGTTCTGATGGTTGGCGACGGCCTCAACGACACGCCGGCGCTCAGCGCGGCGCATGTCTCGATCGCTCCAGCTACCGCCGCCGACATTGGCCGCAATGCCGCCGACTTCGTATTCCTGCGCGAAAGCCTTCTGGCAGTGCCTCTCGCGCTGGACGTCTCGCGCAAGGCGGGACACCTGATCCGCCAGAACATCGCGATTGCGATCGTCTACAATGCGGTGGCAGTACCAATCGCCATCCTCGGGCACGCCACGCCTTTGTTAGCGGCGATTGCCATGTCTGCCTCATCGGTGCTTGTTATTGGAAACGCATTGCGCTTGCACGGCTTCGGGGCGAATGCGACGCTGCAAGTTATTCAAAAAGTCGGACGCTCCGCAGTCAGCTATTCGGCATAATCCTCGTGACGACGTTGCTCTATCTCATACCAGTGGCCCTTTTTCTGGGTGCACTGGGTGTGTCCGGCTTCGTCTGGGCATTGCGAAGCGGTCAATACGAAGATCTCGACGGAGCCGCCGAGCGGATACTAATTGATCGGGACGACAAACCGGAACGCTGATTTCAATCCGCTGTGCATAAGATGCGCGGATCGCGCTCGTCAGTCGAGCCGGCTCGGTCGGGAACAAGCTGTCCATGCTCCATGCTCCATGCTCCATGACCATCTTGACCTAAGCTGCACACTACATTTGTGAAAAGCCTCTGTCGTGCGAAGGACTGCCTCCCATTGCACCCAGTATGAGGCGGCTGATGCCACGAGAGTACCTCGCGTGGCCGGACGAGAGCTTGGCCATGTGCGCACGGGTTCCAAAGTGGAACGTCACGGTCGATCACCTGACCGTGAACCGCCAGTGCCGATTGGTCATGTCTGGCTGATCCAGATCAGGGTCATACTCATCGGTGTGTTCTATTGACCAGTCTTCGACGGAGAAATGCATGACTTACGGAAAGATTGGTCGTCATTATCAGCACCTTCACGGTTCTGGGTTTTCTGTCGTGTGGTCGGCCATGCCTTGTGCTTACGGCGCAGCCATTAGCTGACCGGCGTCGTGTGTATCTCGCTTGCTGGCTGACCATCCGCGTGGCTGCGCGGACACGGGGGCCGATCAACAGCTTTCGCCTTTGATGGGTTGTGTGCGTCGAAAGTGGCCTTCTTTGGGCTGACTTCGTAGAAATGTTCCAGGGCTCGCATCCAGCGCCGAAGATCCTCGTGATGTCAACGTGCTGCGGAGCATCATCGGGGTTGGGACGTGCGTTTTCGAGATCGATCAACCGTCCGAAGTTGATCATTGGTTCGAGTGACGCGCGCTATTTCGACGACTATGTCGCCGCGTGGGCTTTGCTCTATCGGCGACTGAATTGCAAGGACATCGACATCGAAGCCATGCAGCAGGTTCTTGATGAGATATGCGCGGTCGTGGATAAAAGTTTCCGCTACCTTGGCTGGGATGACGAGAGAGAGCGCTACGTTCGATACCCTCGCAAGAGAGCCCGCTTCGACGTCGTGGAGCGTGAGTAGTATGCGCAAGGGTTCCAGGTGGAATGTGGCGATCGATGCGGCGCGGCCGTGGCTGACCAGCGTCGCGAGTGTCTCGCTTGCTGGCGGCGATCTGCGCGGCTGCGCGGCCAAAGGGCGGGATCGGTTAGCCGCATCCACCTCTGAGCGCTTTGAGTGCTTCGTTGCCGATCGATGCGAATCTCCCGGCCCAGCGCCTTTAGGCAATGCGGCGGCCACGGAGCTCATGTCACTCGGCTCAGTTCCACCGTTACACGAGGATAGGCGACCGGATGGCGGCACGCTGATGGGCTCTGACGATAATTTTGACATCGTTGTCGTTGGAGCCGGCCCGGTCGGCCTTTCGTTCGCTGCGTCGCTTGCCCAAAGCGAACTCAAGGTGGCAGTTGTTGAACAGAACACATTCGATAGTCTGGCGAATCCGGCTTTCGATGGTCGCGAAATCGCGCTGACCAACGCTTCGATCAGAACCCTTCGCGAGCTCGGCGCCTGGGATGTCATCCCGGCTTCGGACAAATCAGCACTTCAAGGCGCGCGCGTGCTCAACGGCTCGAGCGCATTCGCTCTTCGTTTCGATCCTCCCAGCAACTCTGGAGAACCGCTGGGGGTTTTGGTTCCAAATTGCCGGATCCGCGAGGCGCTGTTCAAAATCGTCCGCTTGCAGGATCGCGCCCGGCTGTTGTGCGGCCACTCGGTCGTCGATGCAACAAACAGCCAAGAAGGAGCAGTCGTAACGCTCTCTAATGGCGCGCGTTTAACTGCTCGGCTGGTTGTTGCCGCGGATTCGCGTTTGTCCGCCACGCGTGATCTGCTAGGCATCGGCGCCGATATCAACCGGCTTGGCCACTCGATGCTGATTTGCCGAGTGAGGCACGAGCGCGCCCACCACCAGATCGCCATCGAATGGTTCGATCACCATCAGACGATAGCGATGTTGCCCCTCGCGGAGGGCATGTCGTCGCTGCTGCTCACATTGCGCTCAAACGAGGCCTATAGACTGCTTGCCTTCGATGATGATTTGTTCCTGTCGGAGTTGACGAAACGGTGTCGAGGGCGCCTTGGAAAAATGACCTTGGCAAGCAAGCGCCACACCTATCCGCTGGTCACGACCTGGGCGCACAAATTCCGGGCGCCGAGCGCCGCACTCATCGGCGACGCTGCCATCGGCATGCACCCGGTGACCGCTCACGGATTCAACATCGGTCTCAGCAGCCAGAAGCAACTCGCCCGTGGAATCATGACTGCGTGCCGCGACGGCCGCAATGTTGGCGACCCCGACATGCTGCATATATACGAAAGGCGGCTGCGCCTGTCGGCGGCGCCGCTCTACCATGCAACGAACATATTGATTGGACTCTACTCCAGAGACCACCTGGCGGCACGGCTTGCAAGGCATCTGGGGCTTCGCTTTGCCCAACATGTTCCCCTTGTCCGGCATGGGATATCGGCGGAGCTCCAGCGGTGATACTGCACCAGCAGTCGCATTTTTGCGCGTGCTGGGCGAGCGATGGGAGAGAGTGCATGATGCACCGGAGTAATCCTGCTCCCCGACGCTGATCTCCGATTGAAGAATTAACCCGTCCTTCAGGGGGGCTGCATAGGCTGCGGACAAGCAGGAGTAAGCAAGCTGACCCGTCCAGCCTTGGAAAAGAAGATCCGCTGGAGGCGAGAATCCTTCAGGACCAGCTCGCTGATCTGAGGGCAGGCCTTTTCGTCTCAATGCCGATAAGCATTGTGCTGTCCGGGCTGATTTTGACCGTGCAGGCCCTTTCCGGGAACGGTCTTGCTGGCGCGGCCTGGTTTTCGGTCGTTAATGCGATAAATGCCGCCCGCCTTGCACTCGCCCGTCATCAGCTGAAGGAACCCGGAGTCCAGGATGATCTGACACGGGTTTGGCTGCGGCTTCGCTGGTTTGGCAGGCTTGCTCTTCTGGCGGGATTCACCTGGTCATTCCTTGCCATCCTAACGGCTGGATACACGACGTCTCAAGCATCGCTGCATCTAATAATTCTGGCGGGCATTTCAGCTGGCGCGGTCACGTACGGCAGCTCATATGCTGCGGCAGCGATATGCTTCATCACACCGCCACTCCTCATTGCCGCCGCATGTTTGCTGACGAAGGGAGCCCCGGAAAACTACATTCTGGCTTTTGCCGTCCTGCTTTTCGAGGGCGGCCTGGTTCGATCCTCGTTCGTTGGACAAGCGCGCTTCCGTGACGCGAGCCGCCTGAGACATCAAGCCGAGCGGCTTGCCGCGGAAATGGAGCGCAATTCCAGGGAGGACCATCTTACCGCGCTCCTCAACAGGCGGGGCCTCGAACATGCAATCGATCAGTTTGAGAACACCGATGGACCCTTTGTGGCCATGCTGATTGATCTGGACGGGTTCAAATCTGTCAACGGTACCTACGGTCACAGAACGGGTGACGAGCTGCTTGCCAGGATCGCCCGCCGAATAGAGGAAGAAGCACCGGAGGGCTCAACGCTCGCCCGCATCGGTGGGGATGAATTCGTGCTGGTTTTTTCTTCGCGAAAGAATTCTCCTTCTCCCACCAATCTCGCGTCCAATCTCATAGCCAAGCTTGCTCGCCCCTATCCTGGGATCGCATCCGTCCGCATTGGAGCGTCTATAGGAATCTACTTGGCTGAAAACCCCGGACTGACGGAAATGTTGTTGCGGGCCGACATCGCCCTTTACACAGCTAAGCGCCGCGGCAGGAATGAATTTTGTCTGTTCGGTGCCGAGCTAGCCCGGGAACTGCAACGCCGCCAGTCAATCGAACGCGATCTTCATTCGGCGATAACGATGAGAAGCTTGGTCGCTTGGTTTCAGCCAATCGTAAGACTCGAAACTGAAGCGTCGTCGGTTTTGAAGCCTTGCTAAGATGGTCTCACCCGCTTCACGGTCCCATTTCTCCGCCCGAGATCATGACAGCGGCACGCGAAACTGGAATGCTTCAGCTGCTAACTCAAACGGTATTCGCCGACTGTTGCGCTCTTATCGAGGGCTTGGTCAAAGCTGACCGTCGTGATGTTCGTGTGGCGATGAATGTTTCACCGCGCGAGTTGGAAGCTGGCGATATTGACGAGATGATTCTTAATGGTCTGGCGGCAAAAGACCTCCCTGCAACGATGTTCGACATCGAGATTACCGAAGAAGCCCCAGTGGATCCGGACAGAGTGGATGAAAAGCTCGGCCAGCTTTCACATGCTGGCATTTCTATCGCGCTCGAGGACTTCGGCACCGGTTTTTCGACGTTGGCATCGCTCAAGGACAGTCGGATCAGGAAAGTGAAAATAGATCAGGGCTTCATTCGCGGCTTAGCCAAGTCCCGGGAGAATCGGCTGCTTGTCAAAGCGGTGATTGACCTTGGTAGGACGCTCGGGATCGAGGTCATGGCCGAGGGCGTTGAAACAGAGGCAGATCGGCAAACTCTGTACAAGCTTGGCTGCAGAACCGCGCAGGGCTTCCTGTTCTCTAAGGCAGTGCCTCTCCATTTGGCACTTGATTCGGTAGTAAAAGAGCACGCGAAGGAGTTGTGACCGGCCTCTCCGTCCGTGCTGCTCGCGGAACTTTCATGTGGGGTGGACCTGACGCGCGAAAGCCGTTTCGGACGGTAGAGTTATTACGGGGGCGAAACTGAGCACGTGGTTTGGATAGCAGCAATCCGGTCCACCGGCGCACATGCAGCGGCTTCATACAAGCGTTCAAGTTGCGAGATGAGCTTGAGTGAACGACGTCGGAGAATTGCGTCCCTTGGACGCTGGTTTCGCGGTTCCCGTAGGATTCGATTACGGGAAGCGTTCTTGGCTGCTTCTCGGCTCAGCGCTCATCTGGATGAACAACGTACCCGCGGTCAAGGTTTTCGCGACCTCAACCCAGTCACCATCCCGCAACAGCAGCGGTCGGGTCCTGATCAAGCGCTCAGCCTCAGCACAGGTGCTGGAGCAACGGTAGAGCGCGGAAAACGTGTATCGGAATGCGCTGGCTCACCATAGGAAGCTGCCACGGCATGTCGAATGTCCCCAGGGGGCGGGACCGTTCCCTTGCATTTGTCTCGATGACGGGCTCTCAAAGCTAAAGCCAAGAGAGCTTTATAAAAATCGCACCCGATCGGCTGCGCAACGACGACCAGCTGAGGCCCGATCGGGTGCTAAGGTCGTGCCAAAAAAGGCGCGTCACTGTCGCATTTCTAGCCGGCTTGCGATCGGACGTCATCTCTTGGCGATCGTTGCCCCTTCTCTCAAATGCGCTTAGCGGCGCCGACGGCGAATAGCGCAAGCTTTTCCACCCGTTTCTACTCCACTACCGAGACTCGTCACCAACCTCCTTTTATTCGCTTCCATATGGCCCATCCTGTCTCCAATCGAGGAGGAGCGCGAACATGGGCCAAGCCGTAGAACGTCTCAGTCTCGGGAATTCTTCTGCTCGCCAAACTGCCGTTGTCACCGGCACCATATTTGGCAGGGTGACAGTGAACGACAAGATATCAGGCGTTCTTGTCTGGGCTGAACTATGCTTGCAAGCCATAACCCAAAAATCGCCGATCCCTTTGAATTCGAGCCGGATGAATGGGTGTTTCAAAATTTTTGGCGGTTTTAGGCAGAACCCTCCGATGGCCCGCGTACCGGTCAAGCTTCGTGAGCACTTTAGGTTCGTCGATCAGGCATAGGTTTGTATCCCATGCCACATGCTGGCCGTTTGCCTAGTTCGGAAGCCCTCGAGAGGCGTTGCTCGTCTTGGTATGGCGTCGCCCCTTTTTCCGATCCATCGGCCACGGAGCTAGAATGCTGTCTAGCTGTTGCCGCCTACTTGGTCATCCGGCATGGAGATGCCTATATACCGACCTTCGAAAGGCTGGAATACGAGGTCGAACAAATGCGGCGGAAGCTCGGAAATCGCGAGCGAGCGCAGCGCGTGCTGGCCACGCTCAACCTAAATGGCTCGGACAGCTGGAGCCGTGAGGTTGGTTCTCAAGGCCTGGATGGCGCCGCAATCACATTCGCCCGGGCGGGGTAAAAGCGATTTTTTGAAGCCACTCGCGCTTTTGCGCTAACGAAGGTCCCGCGCCGTATTTGGGCCGGATCCATTTGTGGCCCATCAGAGAAGCAATTACCTTCTCCGGCGCCTCAACTGCCGTCAGCCGGTCCTCGAAAGTGTGTCGCAGGCTATAAAGACTATGCTCGGAAGTCGGCAGAAGTTCCTTGCTGGCGAGCACCTTGTTGACGAGCGCTGAAAGTGACGCGGCCTTGTCGCGATAACGAGGAAAGCCGTCCGGATGGAGCTTGATGGCTGCAAGTGCGCCGCCAACCAAGGGAATGTCACGGGCTGAATGACCGGTCTTCAAGCGACGGCCATTGGGGCGCACCCGCACATGCGGGATTTCTTGATCGAGGTGGATTGTTTCGGTGGTGAGGTTTGCCGCTTCAGAAAGCCTGAGTCCGGTATCGGCAATCACATAGATTAGATGGCGGGCTTCGTCATTGAGTCCGTCGAGCGCGCCTTCAGCGAGTATCTTCTCCTGAATGAACTCCGCTGTGAACGCAGCGCGTTGCCCGGGGACGGCGCCGGAAAGACGCAGGTTTCGAAAAACCGGCTCCAGCTTGAGCTGGTGAGTCAGATCGACGACGCGCAGCATTTTCGAAACATGGCCGATGTCCTTGTTGGCCGTACCGATATCAAGTCCATCCTCAACGATCCGCTTTTGCCACCACTCGCGGAACGCGATTGCGTCGTCCCGAGTGAGGCTTGCGATCTCCTTGTCGCCAATGACTCCAACCAGATTGGCAACTGCGCGCTTTTTGGGGTTACGCCATTTCTTGATTTGGTTAGGCGACATGGTCAGCAAGTTCTGTTGCTCGATCGTCTCGAATTCCTTGATAAGACCGCTCAGGCGGACCGCTGGCCGCTTCTCCCCACCCATGACGGCCGAGACGTCCTGCGCGTCCTCGATCGATTTTTTGTCGAGGAGCAGCTTGATACGGGCCATGAGTTCGTCGAGCGGCCCCGCTGCTAGTTCCTCGTTAGAGCGATAGGCCAATCCAAATGACCGCGCGCGCTTCCTCGCGGCTTCGAAACGCAGCCCCGCCTCGGCGGATTGGCCTTCCCGCAGTCTACGCCAATACGCCTCCAGCCCCGCGCCGAGGCTTTGCACTGCATCTCGCGCCCGTACACCGCGGGGATCGTCAGCCACGGCGACGCCCGTGGAAATGCGTACTAGGCAGCGGCGATCAAACGCCGCGAATTCCTTCGGCACCCTGCGGACGAGATACCAGATGCCTTCACGTTTATGCGGCTTTGGCGCTGCGGAACGTCGCATTATCTTTCTCTAATGTTACACAGTTTGTTACACAGTCTAAGATAAGTTTCGCTTCGCGCTGGTCAAGCGCAACAAGGAAGCTTTTGAAAGGAAACGATTATTATGGAAGCTAAATGGCGGAGAGGGAGGGATTCGAACCCCCGATACCCTTGCGAGTATGCCGCATTTCGAGTGCGGTGCATTCGACCACTCTGCCACCTCTCCGCGAGGTCATGGTCGGCCGTTGCCGGCGCGGCGCACTAGATAACGGCTGACCGCCGCAGTTACAAGGCCCTATTCGACCGATTTCCCGCTTCTTGAAAAAGCCTCGGCGGGGCGAGCGCGACCTTTGCCGGCAACGCGGGTCGCGGCCTCCTCCAGCAGCGCGGTCGGCTTGCCTTGACTTCCGCGCAACCTTCGGTTAGGGACAGCCCGCATTCGGCGTGGGGCTTTTCCGCGCCGCTTGTTTTTTGAACCCGCAGACTGACAAAAAGACGGCCGAACTGCTTGAGGCGGTTCATTGAGGCCGACCGAACAGCGAAAGGCAAAAAATGTTCGCAGTCATCAAAACGGGCGGCAAGCAGTATCGCGTCGCCGCCAACGATCTCCTGAAGATCGAGAAAGTCGAAGCCAAGGTCGGCGACCTTGTCGAGATCGGCAATGTGCTCGCGCATGGCGAGGGCGAGAATGTCACCTTCGGCGCGCCGTTCGTCGATGGCGCCATGGTCACGGCGGAAGTCGTCGAGCAGGGCAAGAACCGCACGGTCATCGCTTTCAAGAAGCGCCGCCGCCAGAATTCGCGCCGCAAGATCGGCCACCGCCAGCTTCTGACCACCGTCAGGATCTCCGAGATCCTGCTGGGTGGCGCCAAGCCGTCGAAGAAGGCCGCTGCCAAGCCGGAAGCCAAGGTGGAAGTCGCTGCCGAGGCGAAGGCGGAGGCCGCCCCGAAGGAGCCCAAGGCCAAGAAGGAAGCCAAGGCGGAAGTTCCTGCGAAGGAAGAGGCCAAGGCCGAAACCGCCGCCGCGCCGCTGTTCAAGGCGCCGAAGGGCGAGCCGGATGACCTCACCGTGATCAAGGGCATCGGCCCGGTCGCGGCGAAGGATCTCGCCGAACAGGGCATCGTCACCTTCGCCCAGCTCGCCAAGCTCACCGACAAGGATGTCGCCAAGATCGACGAGCACATGCCGTTCAGCACCGACCAGATCAAGGACTGGCGCGAGCAGGCCAAGGAACTGGCGAAGAAGAAGTAAGACGGGCCGGCGAGAATCGTCGCCGGTGCGGACTTGAAACGGAACGCGAACGCGTTCATAAGACAATTCAAGCGCCCTCGGGCGCATCGGAGTTAGTTAGATGGCACACAAGAAAGCTGGCGGTTCGTCGCGCAACGGTCGCGATTCGCACTCCAAGCGTCTCGGCGTGAAGAAGTTCGGCGGCGAAGCCGTCGTCGCCGGCAACATCATCATTCGTCAGCGCGGCACGCAATGGCATCCGGGCACCAACGTTGGCATGGGCACGGACCACACCCTTTTTGCGCTCGAAGCCGGCGCAGTCGCCTTCAACAAAAAAGCCAACGGCCGAACCTACGTCTCGGTAAACCCGATCACCAAAGCAGCGGAGTAGCCGGTTCCGCACCATAACACCGGCGCCCATCTCGGGAACCGGTGTCTGGCCAGGCCAGGAAAGGATCAGGAGAGATGGGCTTCCATCTCTCCTTTTCATTTTCCTATGCCCTGGAGGACTAAATGGTTGCCGAAGCGGAAGACACCGAAGACGAAAGTTACGCGATCGATTGCCCGGTGCTCGCCACCGAGCGTCTGGTCATGCGCGCCCCGCGCGAGAGCGATCTCGAGCAACTCGTTGCCTTGGCCGACAATCGCCACGTCGCCGAAATGCTGGCCCGCATGCCGCATCCCTATGGCGAAGCCGAGGCCAGAGCCTTCCTCGCCATGGCCTCGTCGCGCCGCGCCGGCATCGTCTATGCGCTGACGCTTGCCGGCACCGGCACCTTCGTCGGCTGCGCGGGGTTGAACACCACCGATCGCGGACTGGAGCTCGGTTACTGGATCGGCGAACCTTACTGGAAGCGCGGCTATGCGACGGAAGCCGCGCACGCGCTGGTCGACCTCGCCTTCCAGAAGACCTCGATCCAGGTGCTGCATGCCTCGACCAGGGTCATCAATCCGGCTTCGCGCCGCGTCATCCACAAATGCGGCTTCCAGTATGCCGGCCAGGGCATGCTGAATTCGATCGTCGCCGGCCAGGTGCCGGTCGAGCGCTACCGGCTGGATCGCAAGACCTGGACCAGCCTGCGCAACTGGGTGCATTTCTAGCCCAGCTCAACCCAGACCGGCAGGTGATCCGAGCCGCGAGCCTGCCGGTCGATCCAAAGGCGCTTCAGCGAGCCGGCGAGCGACGCGCTGGTGAAGACATAGTCGATGCATTTGTGGCGGCTTGCTTCTTCGGGGCGCTCGGGATCGACCCAGGTGACCAGGTCGGCAACGTCGAGGCGCTGGGCGACGTCGACGGCGAGATCGGCGGTCAGCGGCATGCCGAACTCATGGTCCGGGCGTCCGGCGAGTTCGACATATTCGGGCGATCCGGGCAGCATGTTGAAGTCGCCCATGACGATGAAGGCTTCCGGGTAGGGCAGGTCCGGCAGGCCGATCTCGGGAATGCCGGAAAGGCCTCCGCCTTCCAGCGCGTAATTCAGCAGACGCTGGCGCAGGAAACGGATCTGGCTTTGGCGCTCGACGGGGCTGCGATGATCGAGATGGGTGGAATAGAAGCGGATGAAACCGAGCGGTGTCTCGATCAGGGCCTCGAGCGCGCCGCGCTGAAAATTCATCCGCTCCAGGCTGCGGCTGCGCGGCAGAAGGAGATTGCGCGACAGATGAATGGGCGTCTTCGACAGTACCATGTTGCCGAGCTGGAAGGTCCTGGTGACGGCGCGGCCGGCATCCAGGCGCGAGCCGATATTGACCTCGAAATTGCTGCCAAAGGCGATGAAATAGTCCGGCAGCGCCTCGCCGATCTCGGCCACCATGTCGTGGTCGCCGTTGCGCGGGTTGTTGCGGGTCACTTCCTGAAGGGCAATGACATCGGCGCCGCGCACGGCGTCGGCGATGCGGCCGACATCGTATTTGCCGTCGAGGCCGATGCCGTACTGGATGTTGTAGGTGGCGAGCTGCATTCCGGTACTCCAACACCAACGCAGAACCGCGAAAACCGGCAACGATCGTCGCGCGGGATCATTCGCAATCGGCCGGCGCTAGCGTGTTCCCGGCGTGCGCAAAAGCATGTACCAGCGCTTTCGTCACAAAACAGCCTCGCCCTTGACCCCGCCTTGGTTTAGAGCAATCGCGCAAGGCAATCAGCAGAAACCTCGAAAATCAGATGAAATTCCTCGATCAAGCCAGGGTTTACATCCGTTCCGGTGACGGCGGCGCCGGATCGGTCTCGTTCCGCCGCGAAAAATTCATCGAGTTCGGCGGGCCGGACGGAGGCGACGGCGGCCGCGGCGGCGATGTCTGGGCGGAAGCGGTCGACGGGCTGAACACGCTGATCGACTACCGCTACCAGCAGCATTTCAAGGCCAAGACCGGCATGCACGGCATGGGCCGCAACATGACCGGCGCCAAGGGCGCCGACATCACGCTGAAGGTGCCGGCCGGCACCCAGGTCTTCGCCGAGGACAATGAGACGCTGATCTGCGACCTGACCGAGGTCGGCCAGCGCTTCCTGCTCGCCAAGGGCGGCAATGGCGGCTTCGGCAACCAGCATTTCAAGACCTCGACCAACCAGGCGCCGCGCCGCGCCAATCCCGGCCTGCCCGGAGAGGAGCTGAGCATCTGGCTCAGGCTCAAGCTGATCGCCGACGCCGGCCTTGTCGGCATGCCCAATGCCGGCAAATCGACCTTTTTGGCCGCCGTCACCGCGGCCAAGCCGAAGATCGCCGACTATCCGTTCACCACGCTCCATCCCGGCCTCGGCGTCGCCCGCATCGACGGCCGCGAATTCGTGCTGGCCGACATTCCCGGCCTGATCGAAGGCGCGCATGAGGGGGTCGGCATCGGCGACCGCTTCCTCGGCCATGTCGAGCGCACGCGCGTGCTGCTCCACCTGGTCTCGGCCCAGGAGGAAAATCCCGGCAAGGCCTATAAGGTCGTGCGGGCCGAGCTCGATGCCTATGGCCATGGGCTGGCCGAAAAGCCCGAGATCGTCGCGCTCAGCCAAGTCGACATCCTCGATGCGGACGCCCGCAAGAAGAAGGCGGCCTCGCTGAAGCGCGCCGCCGGCCGCGCGCCGATGCTGTTATCGGCCGTCACCGGCGAAGGCGTCGAGGCGGTTCTGCGCGCGCTGATGTCGGTGGTCGCCGAGGCGCGCGATGCGGTTCCCGCTCCCGTCGATATGCGCTGGCGGTAAGATCCATGAAATCGCTGACAAAATACCGGCGCATCACCGTCAAGATCGGCTCGGCGCTGCTCGTCGACCGTGCGACGGGGTTGAAGCGCGACTGGTTGGCCTCTTTGGCCGACGACATCGCGATGCTGGCCCATGCCGGCGCGGAAGTGCTCGTCGTCTCGTCGGGCGCGATCGCGCTCGGCCGCACCATCCTGGGTCTTGGCAAGCGTGCGCTGAAGCTCGAGGAGAGCCAGGCCGCGGCTGCTGTCGGCCAGATCGCGCTCGCCGGCGCCTGGTCGGACGCGCTCGGCAAGGACGGGCTGAAATCCGGCCAGATCCTGCTCACGCTTGGCGATACCGAGGAACGCCGCCGCTATCTCAATGCGCGGGCCACCATCTCGACCTTGCTCAAGATGAAGGCGGTGCCGGTCATCAACGAGAACGACACGGTGGCCACTTCCGAAATCCGCTATGGCGACAATGACCGCCTGGCCGCGCGCGTCGCCACCATGATGGGCGCCGATCTTCTGGTGCTGCTCTCCGACATCGATGGCCTTTACACGGCCCCGCCGGCGAAGGATCCGAAAGCGAAATTCATCCCGGTGGTCGACCGCATCACGCCCGACATCGAGGCGATGGCGGGTGCGGCTGCGTCCGAATTGTCGCGTGGCGGCATGCGCACGAAGCTCGATGCCGGCAAGATCGCCAACGCCGCCGGCACCGCCATGATCATCACCGCCGGCACCAGGCTTTCGCCGCTGATGGCGATCGAGCGCGGCGAACGCGCGACTTTCTTCCGTCCGAGCGCCAACCCGGTGAAGGGTTACAAGACCTGGATCGCCGGCCAGCTCGAGCCAGCCGGCCGTCTCACCGTCGATGCTGGCGCCGTCGGCGCGCTGAAGTCGGGCAAGTCGCTGCTGCCTGCGGGTGTGAAGCTGGTCAGCGGCAATTTTTCGCGCGGCGACACGGTGGCGATCCTGTCGCCCGAGGGCCGCGAGATCGCGCGCGGGCTGGTTGCCTATGATGCCGCCGATGCCGTAAGGATCGCGGGTCTGAAGACGGCCGAGATCGAAACTGTGCTCGGCTACGAGGCGCGCTCGGCGATGATCCATCGCGACGACCTTGTGGTAAGCGTCGCCGGCGACCACGTATTGGCCGACGACTAGAGCAATTCCAGGAAAAGTGTGACGCGGTTTTCCGTCCGGAATTGCGAAAAAACGAAGAGAGAGCGGAGGATGAACCATGCTGAAGCAGCATGAAAAATCCGGGGAAGACACGGTGGCGCTGATGGCCGATATCGGCCGCCGCGCCCGCGCCGCCGCCCGACCGTTGGCCGTCGCTTCCACCAAGGCCAAGAATGACGCGCTGCTCGCCATGGCCGATGCCATCCTGCGCAACGAGCAGGCGATCCTCGAGGCCAATGCCATCGACATGTCGAATGGCGGGGAAGCCGGGCTCTCCGCGTCCTTCATGGACCGGCTGAAGCTTAACCCGTCGCGCATCAAGGCAATGGCCGAGGGCACCCGCGAGATCGCAGCGCTCAAGGATCCCGTCGGCGACGTGATTGCCGAGTGGGACCGGCCGAACGGGCTGCATATCGAGCGCGTGCGCACGCCGCTCGGCGTCATCGGCGTCATCTATGAAAGCCGGCCGAACGTGACGGCCGATGCCGGCGCGCTCTGCCTGAAGGCGGGAAATCCGGTGATCCTGCGCGGCGGCTCGGATTCGCTCAATTCGTCGTCGGCTATCCATGCCTGCATGGTCGAAGGGCTGAAGGCCGCCGGCCTGCCCGAGGACGCCATCCAGCTGGTGCCGACCACCGACCGCGCCGCGGTCGGCGAGATGCTCAAAGGTCTCGACGGCAATCTCGATGTCATCATCCCGCGCGGCGGCAAAAGCCTGGTCGGGCGGGTGCAGAGCGAGGCGCGGGTGCCGGTCTTCGCCCATCTCGAAGGCATCTGCCATCTCTATGTCGACCGCTCGGCCAAGCTCGACATGGCGGTGAAGATCGCGGTCAACGCCAAGATGCGGCGCACCGGCGTCTGCGGCGCGGCCGAGACGCTGCTGGTCGACCGCGCGGTTGCCTCCACGCATCTGGTGCCGATCCTCGAGGCGCTGCGCGCCGCCGGCTGCGAGATCCATGCCGACGCCGAGGTGATGCAAGCTTTCTCGGATGCCAGCGCGGCGACCGATGCCGACTGGGTGACGGAATATCTCGACGCCATCATCGCGGTGAAGCTGGTCGACGGCGTCGCCGGCGCGATCGAGCATATCGAGACCTTCTCGTCGCACCACACCGAGGCGATCATCGCCGAGGATGCGCGCGCGGTCGAAAAATTCTTCAACGAGATCGATTCGGCGATCCTCCTGCACAACGCCTCGACGCAGTTCGCCGATGGCGGCGAGTTCGGCATGGGAGCCGAGATCGGCATCGCCACCGGCAAGATGCATGCCCGCGGACCGGTCGGCGTCGAGCAGCTGACCTCGTTCAAATACCGCGTGCGCGGGTCGGGGCAGGTGAGGCCTTGACCTTTTTCGCCACCAAGGCCTGAGGGAGGCCTGGCGAATGCTTTCCCAGCTTGAGCAGCCCGTTCCCACCCCCTACCTCCGCATGCCGCATGCCGGCAGGGGGCTGACCGTCGGCCTGTTCGGCGGTTCGTTCAACCCGCCGCATGCCGGTCATGCGCTGGTGGCCGAGATTGCGCTCCGGCGCCTGGCGCTCGACCAGCTGTGGTGGATCGTGACGCCCGGCAATCCGCTGAAAAGCGCGCGCGAACTGGCGCCGCTCGCCGAGCGCATCGTGCTGTCCGAAAAGATCGCCAGGAATCCGAAGATCAAGGTCACTGCCTTCGAGGCGACGCAGCATGTCCGCTATACCGCCGACACACTGGCCTTGGTCAAGGCGCGCAACCCGGGCGTCGACTTCGTCTGGATCATGGGCGCGGACAGCTTGCGCGATTTCCATCGCTGGCAGCGCTGGCGCGAGATCGTGCTGACCTTCCCGATCGCGGTCATCGACCGGCCGGGCGCCACGCTCTCCTTCCTGTCGTCGGTCGTCGCCAAGACCTTCGACTATGCCCGCATCGACGAGGGCGATGCGCCGCTGCTTGCCCGCATGCGGGCGCCGGCCTGGACCTTCATCCACGGCCCGCGCTCGTCACTCTCCTCCACAGCGATCCGCAACGCGGCCAGGGGTTGAACACCCCTTCTCCCCTTGCTTGCGGGAGAAGGTGGCCGAGCGAGGCTCGGTCGGATGAGGGGTGTTCCAGCTTGGCGATATCGTTTGTCCAGCGATGAGGTCACCAGCATCTCACTCTGCTGCAGCACCCGTAGTGCCATTTCGCGGCAATCCATCTTCCCCCACAAGGGGGGGAAGGGAAGTCGTGCCATGTCGCTTTTACGGCGGCTTTTTGCCTTCCGGCGAGCGATGTTGGCAGGCATGCTGGAGAAGAGCCGCACCACCACCGATCCGGGCGCGCAATCGGCGCCGCTGATCGCCATTGCCAGCGTCATCGTGTCGATGGCGCTGATCGCGATCGGCAACGGGCTGATGTTCGCCTTCATTCCGGTGCGGCTCGGCGCCGACGGCTTCGATCCGACCTGGGCCGGGCTGATCGTCACAGGACTTTCGGCCGGCGGACTCGCCGGCTGCATCCTGACCGGGCCTCTGGTCCGGCGCGTTGGCCATGCTCGCGCGTTCATGGTGCTTTCGGCGCTGATCGCGCTCTCCAACGTGGCGATCGGCGCCGGACCGATCCCGTTGCTGTGGATCGCGGCGCGGGCGCTCTACGGCTTTGCCATTTGCGGGTTGTTCATCGTTGCGCAGAGCTGGCTCAACGATGCCTTGCCGAACGCCATACGCGGCCGGGTCATGGCGGTGTTCTACGTCGCCTATATCGGCGGATTGGGCGTCGGCTATGCGACGCTTGCCGCGATCGACATTCAGACGGCGGCGGCGCCGCTGATCGGCATCGCCTTCACCGCGCTGTCCATCCTGCCGGTGGGCATGACGCGGCTTGCCCAGCCGCCCGCGCCGCAGGCGGCTTCGGTGGCGCTCGGGCAAGCCTGGAAGATCTCGCCGGTCGGCGTCGTCGGCATGCTCGCCGTCGGCGGCCTGTCGATGATAATTTCCGGTTTCGCGCCGATCCACGCCACCGCCAAGGGCTACAGCCAGGCGGATGTGGCGCTGCTTTTGTCGGCGATGCCGGTCGGCACGCTGATACTGCAGATCCCGCTCGGCTGGCTTTCGGACCGCACCGACCGGCGCTACGTGCTGGCGGGCGCGGCGGCGCTGGCGGTGGTGGCGAGCCTGCTCGCCATCGCCTTCGACGGCGGCGCGCTGATGGCGCTGGTGGTGATCTATCTGATCTGGGACGGCGCGTCGGAATCGATCTATTCGCTTTCCAGCGCCCACGCCGCCGACCGCGCCAGGAAGGACGAGATGCTGGCGCTCTCGAGCTCGCTGCTTTTTGCCTGGTCGCTGTCCGGCTTCATCGTGCCCGGCATCGTGACGGCGCTTTCGGCCGTCTTCGGCACCGCGACCTTCATCTATGTAGGCATCTTCATCGCTTCGGCGTTCTGCCTGTTCGTGCTGTGGCGCGTGTTTGCGGCGCGGCCGACACCCGCGGCCGCCACCGGCAACTTCGCGCCGATGTCGGCGCAGACGCCTCTGCCGGTGGAGCTGGCCTTCGCGCCGGACGAGCCGACGACCAGGAACTGAGAGGCTATTGCTTGCGAGCCTCCGCGGCCGGGGCCCCGGGCGGCGGCAAGGGGATCGAAATGCCCTCGTTGTCGAAGGCCTGCTTGGCGCGCTTGGTCATGTCGATCTGGGTGGCGAAGTAATCGGCCGCCGACGTCCAGTAGCGCAGCGTCAGCGAAACCGTGGTTTCGCCCAGGCCCGCCACGAAGGCGATCGGCGCCGGCTCGCGCCGGATGCGCTTCTCGGTGCCGGCGATGGCAAGCAGCGTCTTCTGCCCGCGGTCGATGTCGTTCCACGAGCCGATGCTCAAGCTGATATCGGTGCGCCTGACACCGTTGCGGGTGAAGTTGCGCACCGGCTGGTTCCACAGTGTCGAGTTGGGCGCCAATATGTAAACGCCTTCGACGGTGCGCAGCTTGGTCGCGAACAGGCCGATCTCCTCGACCGTGCCGGCAATCGAGCCGACCTCGATGGATTCGCCGATACGGAAAGGCCGCAGCGCCAAGAGCATGATGCCGGCGGCAATGTTCTGCAGCGTGCCCTGCAGCGCCAGTCCGATGGCCAGGCCAACGGCGCCGATGGCGGCAATGATGGAAGCGGTCTGCACGCCGAACTGGCCGAGCACCATGATGACGACAAGGATCAGGATGGCGTAGCGGACGATCTTCGAGAAGAAATGACGCAAGGTGGCGTCGAAGCCGTGGATGTGGCCGAGGCCGGCGAAGATCGAGCGCTCGGCAAGGCCGGCGACGAAATAGCCGACAACCAGAAGGATGACGGCGCCGATCGCCGAGAAGGAATAGGAAACGATGAGCGTGGAGAGCTGCGCAAGCCCGGCCTGAACGACGAGAAGTGCCTCTTGCGGATCTGTCGGCATGATAAGTCCCCTTTGATCGTTGAGCCGATAACCCGTGCCAGGCGCAAAGGGTTCCGACTTTTTTCGGGCGCTGCGGAACCTGCCGAAGAGGGGCGCGTTGGCCCCGTCAGGGCCCCCCGTCTTGAAACTGCAATGGAACTCTGCCTATCTAAGTGGTGTCACCTGATTTGGCGGGTGATTTGGTTGTTCTTGTTGGGAAAGGAAACACACTGAGAACAGCACTGCGGAAGAAGGCCGATATCGTGCCTTCGCCGGCCGGGATCAGCGGAAACGATGCTGCGTCCCTCGCCATCACGACAGTCCTTGCCAGTCTGGAAGACTCCAAGGCCGAAAACATCGTCTCAATCGACATCCAGGGTAAATCGAGCCTCGGCGACTACATGGTCATCGCCTCGGGCCGATCGCACCGTCATGTCTCGGCTGTCGCCGATCATCTCCTCAAGGCGCTCAAGGATGCCGGTCTCGGCATGGCGCGCGTCGAGGGGCTGGCGAGCGCCGACTGGGTCCTGATCGATTCGGGCGACATCATCGTCCACGTCTTCCGTCCCGAAGTCCGCGAATTCTACAATCTCGAAAAGATGTGGCAGGCGCCGGACCTCGAGGAAGAGACCTTGCACTGAGCCACATCGCATGCCGTGACCGTTCCGGTCCGGCGCCGATAGGGTGCTCGCCGAGGCGAGGATGAAGATCACCGTTCATGCCGTGGGCCGAATGAAGACCGGCCCCGAGAGAGAACTCGCCGACCGCTATTTCGAGCGCTTCGCCAAGAGCGGGCCTGCGGTCGGGCTGGAATTTGCCGGCATCGTCGAGATCCCCGAGAGCCGCGGCCAGAGCGCCGACGAGCGCCGCCGCGAGGAGGGCCAGAAGCTGCAGGCCCAGTTGCAGCAAGGCACGGTGCTCATCCTGCTCGACGAACGCGGCAAGGCGCTCTCCTCAGAGGATCTCGCCGGGCGCATCGGCCAGTTGCGCGACAGCGGCCGCAAGGCGCTGGTCATCGCGATCGGCGGCGCCGACGGGCACGACAGATCCTTGCGCGACGAGGCCGATCTGGTGCTGTCTTTCGGGGCGCTGACCTGGCCGCACCAGCTGGTGCGCGTCATGCTCGGCGAGCAACTCTATCGGATCGCCACCATCCTGTCCGGGCATCCCTATCATCGCTCTTGAGTCGTGGTTCGCTATATGGGCCCCGAAAGCTGGGGATCACCTCGGCCTGCACGGATTTCCGCCTCAATGACCCGACATCACGGTTGATGCGGGTGCTTCCAACATGGTTGATGGTTCGTTAACGAAGCGGCGGATAGAGTCGAGGCCTGATGTCTGAAGGCTGGAATTCGAGAACGCGCGCCTGGCGCAGCCGCAGCGGCTTGACACTTGTCGCCGCGCTGATTGCGCTCGGGCCGGCCATGGCGGCGGAAAACACGCTCGATGTCGCGCCGGACCCCGACCGGAGCCGGGCCGAATACGAGCAGGTCTCCAAGGAAATCACCCTGTCCTCCGAGCGGCTGGCCAAGCTCTCCGCCGACGTCGCGACGGTCAAGAAGGACCATGCCTCGATCAGCGCGGCGCTGATCCAGTCGGCCATGACCGAGCAGAAGCTCGGCCAGGACATCGAGGATATCGGCGCCAAGCTGGAGGGGCTGAAGGCTGAGGAAGAGAAGCTGCACGCCTCGCTGGTGGCACGGCGCGACGTGCTGGCCGAGGTGCTGGGCGCCCTGCAGCGCATGGGGCTCAACCCGCCGCCGGCGATCCTGGTCAAGCCGGAGGATGCGCTGTCGTCGGTGCGCAGCGCCATCCTGCTCGGCGCCGTGGTGCCGGAATTGCGCCAGCAGACCGACAGGCTGATGGCCGATCTCAAGGAACAGACCCGGGTGACGGCCTCGATCGAGGCCGAGCGGGGACGGCTCGCCGCTGCCGTCACCGAGCAGACGGCGGAAAAGAAGCGGCTGACCATGCTGCTCGAAGCCAAGCAGAAGCTGCAGGCCGATACCGAGGCGGCGCTGACCGCCGAGCAGCAGCGTTCGCAGCAACTGGCGGCCAAGGCCAGCAGCCTCAAGGACCTCATCGCCTCGCTCGAGGCCGACAAGGCACGCAAGGCGGCCGATCAGGCCAGGGCGGCCGATCGGAAATCGGCGGATGGCGATACGACGGCATCGACGACGGAACCCGCCGCGCCGCCGGTGCCGGAGGGCAACCGTTTGACCGCTTCCGCCCCGTTCGCGGCGCTGCAGGGCCAGGTCGCGCTGCCGGTCATCGGCAAGATCAAACGGCGCTTCGGGACCGACGACGGCAACGGCGCGATGATGCAGGGCGACATGGTTGCGACACAATCGGGGGCCATCGTCACCGCGCCGGCGGATGGAAATGTGCTTTATGCGGGGCCGTTTCGTTCCTATGGTCAACTCTTGATCCTCAATGCCGGCGATGGGTATCATGTCGTCCTGGCTGGGATGAGCAGAATCAGCGTCGCGACCGGACAGTCGGTGCTCGCAGGAGAGCCGGTCGGCGCGATGGGAGAGGCCCGGGTGGCAAGCACCTCGGCCTCGCAGAATGGAAATGCCACGCCGGAGCTCTATGTGGAGTTCCGCAAGGATGGAAAACCCGTCGATCCTGCCCCCTGGTGGGCGGACCGATTTTCTGGAAGGACGTGAAATGATGCGGAAATTGTCGCTTCTGTTTGCCGGCGCGCTGATGGGCGCATCGGCAATGAGCCTGGTCTACGGCGCACCCGGCTCGGCGGCGAACGCTGCGGGTTCCGAGACCTACAAGCAACTGGCGATCTTCGGCGACATCTTCGAGCGCGTGCGCGCGCAGTATGTGACGCCGCCGGACGACAAGTCGCTGGTCGAGAACGCCATCAACGGCATGCTCGCCTCCCTCGACCCGCACTCCTCCTACATGAATGCCGAACAGGCGCAGGACATGCGCGTGCAGACCAAGGGCGAGTTCGGCGGCCTCGGCATCGAGGTCACCATGGAAAACGACCTCGTCAAGGTGATCACGCCGATCGATGACACGCCGGCCGCCAAGGCGGGCGTGCTTGCCGGCGACTACATCGCCAAGATCGACGGCGAGGAGGTGCGCGGCCTCACCCTCAACGACGCCGTCGAGAAGATGCGCGGCCCGGTCAACACGCCGATCAAGCTCACCATCCTGCGCCAGGGCGCCGACAAGCCGATCGAGCTGACGGTCGTGCGCGACATCATCAAGGTCAAGGCGGTGAAGTACCGGGTCGAGAACGACGTCGGTTATATGAAGATCACCTCCTTCACCGAAAAGACCTATGACGATCTCGAGAACGCCATCGAGAACATCAAGAAGCAGGTGCCGAACGACAAGCTGAAGGGCTATGTGCTCGATCTGCGCCTCAACCCGGGCGGCCTGCTCGACCAGGCGGTGAGCGTGTCGGACGCCTTCCTGAAGCGCGGCGAGATCGTTTCGACCCGCGGCCGCGACCCGAAGGACGTCACCCGTTTCGACGCCAAGCCGAAGCAGAACGACGACATCGGCGGCAAGCCCCTGATCGTGCTGGTCAATGGCGGCTCGGCGAGCGCGTCCGAGATCGTCGCCGGCGCGCTGCAAGATCTGCGCCGCGCCACCGTGGTCGGCACGCAGTCCTTCGGCAAGGGCTCGGTGCAGACCATCATCCCGCTCGGCGAGAATGGCGCGCTCAGGCTCACCACGGCGCTCTATTACACGCCGTCGGGCAAGTCGATCCAGGGCAAGGGCATCACACCCGACATCAAGGTCGACCAGCCGCTGCCGCCGGACCTGCAGGGCAGAGACCTGACCCGTGGCGAATCCGACCTCAAGGGCCATATCAAGGGCGCCGATGAGAGCTCGACCGGCTCGGGCTCGGCCGCCTATGTGCCGCCGGAGCCGAAGGACGACCTGCAGCTGATCTATGCCGAACAGCTGCTGCGCGGCCAAAAGACCGATCCGGCCTTCCCGCCGAACCCGGACAAGGCTGTGCTGAACCAGTAAAGGCGGATGGCCGGAGCAAATCGCTCTGGCCGACCGAGCGAAGCGATGCAATGCTGCCGGGACCGCGAGGTTCCGGCAGTTTGATTCGGGGATGGGCGCGCCGGGCGCCGAGGGTTGAATTCGCTCGTGAGCGCTGACAATGCGATCAGCAGCGTCACGGGCTTGGGGATGCGGCTTGGCTGACATCGGCAAGGACATCGAACGCCCGCTCGGACAGACGCTCCGGCTTCAGCGCCCTGCCGCGCGCGGCATCAGCGCCGGCGCGCTTGGCGCGGCGGTTGCCGTCCTTGCCGTGGTCGGCATTTCCGGTGCGATCGCGTTGCGGGAAAAGCCTTTCCGCAAGCCGGAAGGGATGGCCGTTTCGACGCCGAAGGTGACCGTGGCGCCCACCCCAGCGCCGGCATCGGCGGCAACGCCGGCACCGGCCGAGGTGGCGACGGCGAGCCCCAAGGTGAGCACACCGATGAAGAGCGGCGGCCCGCAGATCATCCATGTCCAGACCGAAGAAGGCGACGGCCCGCCCAAGGCGGGTATCGTGATCCGCGATCCTTCGGCGCTCGGGCAGAACCTGAAGGTCGCGCATATCCCGGACAGGGCGCTGATCGAGGCCGGCGATAGCGGTCCGCTGCCGGTCCGCTCCGCCGACGGCAGGCGGCCGTTCGACGTCTACGCGCGGCCGTGGTCCGGCGCGCGCGGCGCGCGCGTGGCGATCGTCATCGGCGGGCTCGCCGTCTCGCAGACCGGCACGCAGGCGGCGATCGCCAAATTGCCGGCCGAGGTGACGCTGGCTTTCGCGCCGCAAGGCAACAGCATCGACCGCTGGATGAAGGCGGCCCGGCAGGGCGGCCACGAGATCGTCATGCAGATACCGCTCGAGCCGTTCGACTATCCGAACGTCAATCCGGGCCGCAACACGCTGACGGTCTCGGCGAGCCCGGAGGAGAACCTGAAGAGCCTGCACTGGGCGCTGTCCAGGACGACCAACTATACCGGCGTCATGAATTATATGGGCGCGCGCTTTTCGGCGGATGCCAACGCGATGGGATCGTTCATGGCCGAACTCGGCAAGCGAGGGCTTGCCTATGTCGACGACGGCTCGTCCGCGCGGAGCCTGGCGCCCGACCTCGCGCTCAAGGACGGCGTGCCGTTCGTGGCCGGCGACATGGCGATCGACGCGGTGCAGGACCGCGGTGAGATCCTCAAGAAGCTGGACAGCCTGGAAGCGACGGCACGGGCCAAAGGCACCGCCGTCGGCATCGGCTCGGCTTTCGATATCACCGTCGACACGGTCGCGTCCTGGGCGGCGGAAGCGAAGAAGCGCGGCATCGAGATTGTGCCCATCTCGGCTGTCGCCATAGATCCCCAAAAAGGCTAGTCATCGGCTTCCCGCCGATACCGGAATCCGGAAATGTCCAAGAAATTGATCGATCCCGAGACACTGCCTTATCGTCCCTGCGTCGGGCTGATGATCCTCAACCGCGCCGGGCTGGTCTGGGTCGGGCATCGCATCGCCGAGCCGGACAGCGAGTTTTCCGGCACGACGAAACTCTGGCAGATGCCGCAGGGCGGCATCGACAAGGGCGAGGAACCGCTGACGGCCGCCGGGCGCGAGCTTTACGAGGAAACCGGCATGCGCAACGTGTCGCTGCTCGCCGAGGCGCCGCACTGGATCAACTACGATCTGCCACCGCATCTGGTCGGCGTCGCCTTCAAGGGTCGCTATCGCGGCCAGACGCAAAAGTGGTTCGCCTACCGCTTCGAGGGCGACGAGAGCGAGATCGAAATCAATCCGCCGCCGGGCGGCCACACGGCCGAATTCGACCAATGGGCATGGCGGCCGATGCAGGAGCTGCCCGACCTCATCGTGCCGTTCAAGCGCCAGGTCTACGAGCAGGTGGTGGCGGCGTTCCGGCACCTGGTCCGCTAGAAGTCGAGGCCACGGTTGCCGCGCTGGCACTGGCGTCCTAATGATTTGCCTTGATGCAATGAGGGGGTCGCCATGAATGACGACACCGGACGCGGTTTCCCGGCTCCAGACGGCGCCGGCGGTTCGACGGTCAGCGAAGCGGCGGCCGGCGCGATCCTGACCATCGATCTCGGCGCCATCCGCGAGAACTACCGGCGGCTGAAGGCGCGGCTGGCGGGTGTGCGCTGCGCCGGCGTGCTCAAGGCCGACGGCTATGGCCTCGGCGCCGCGCAGGTGGCCTCGGCGCTGATCAAGGACGGTTGCGACATCTTTTTTGTCGCTCTGCTCGGCGAGGGCATCGCGCTGCGCAAGGCCCTTGGGCCAGGACATGACATCTTTGTCCTCAACGGCCTGCCGCCGGGCTCCGAACCGGAAGCTCTTGCTGCCGAACTTCATCCCGTCATCAACAGCACCGCTCAGCTGAAGGCGTGGCGCGAAGCGGCGCGGGCAGCCGGCCGAAAGCTGCCGGCCGCAGTCCAGGTCGACAGCGGCATGTCGCGTCTCGGCATGCCGCCGGCCGACGTCGAGGCGCTCGCGACGGATGCGTTCGACGGCATCGATATCCGCTTCGTGATGAGCCATCTTGCCTGCGCCGACGAGCCGCGCAATCCCGCGAATGAAGCGCAGCGGCTGGCCTTCGAGCGGTTGCGCAAAATGCTGCCCGCGGCGCCGGCTTCGCTGGCCAATTCGTCCGGCATCTTTCTCGGGCCAGCTTATCACTACGATCTCGCTCGTCCCGGTGCGGCGCTTTACGGCGTCAACCCGACGCCGGGCGAGGCCAACCCGATGCTGCCGGTGGTGCGGCTGCAGGCGAAGGTGGCGCAGACGCGCAGTGTCGAAGGCGGCGCGGGCATCGGCTACGGCCACACCCATCATGCGCGCGGACCGCTCCGGCTGGCGACGATCTCGCTCGGCTATGCCGACGGCTGGCACCGGCGCGCCGCTTCGGCCGCCTGGTTCGAGGGCGCGCGGCTGCCCTTCGTCGGGCGGGTGTCGATGGATTCGATCATCCTCGACATCTCGGCGCTTCCAGCCGGCACACCGGGCGAGGGCGACCTCGTCGAGCTCATCGGCCCGTCGCAAAGCGTCGACGACGCGGCCGCGCATGCCGGCACCATCGGCTACGAGGTGCTGACCAGCCTGGGCGCGCGTTTTCACCGCCGCTACATCGGCGGATGACCGGCAACCCCTTGGCGGGCGCTGCAAAATCCGGCAGACAGATTGAACGACCGGGACGCGGCTGTGCCGCGATCGGCTTTGAGGGAGCATTGAATGAAAGTCCTGGTGCTGGGCGGCGGCGTGATCGGAATCACCACCGCCTATTTCCTTGCCGAGGCCGGCCATGAAGTCACGGTTATCGACCGGCAGCAGGGGCCCGCGCTGGAAACCAGCTTCGCCAATGCCGGCGAAGTGTCCCCCGGCTATGCCTCGCCATGGGCCGGGCCCGGCATCCCCGTGAAAGCCGTCAAATGGCTCTTGATGAAATACGGCCCGCTGGTGGTGCGGCCGGCCTTCGATCCGCATATGTGGACGTGGCTCTTGAAGATGCTGCGCAACTGCACCGCCGAGCGCTATGCGCTGAACAAGTCGCGCATGGTGCCTCTGGCCGAGTACAGCCGCGACACGCTGAAGGCGCTGCGCGCGGCAGCCGGCATCACCTATGACGAGCGGTCAAAGGGCACGCTGCAGCTCTTCCGCAAGCAGAAGCAGCTCGATGGCACCGGCGGCGATGTCGAGGTGCTGAAGAAATACGGCGTTCCTTATGAGCTCCTCGACCCGGATGGCTGTATCGCGGCCGAGCCGGCGCTGGCCGGTGTGCGGGAAAAATTTGTCGGCGGGCTGAGATTGCCCGGCGACGAGACCGGCGACTGCAAGATGTTCACCGACAGGCTGGCCGAGCTTTGCGTGGCGCGCGGCGTCGCGTTCGAATACGGCACGACCATCCGGCGCGTCGTCAGGAACCGCAACCGTGTCGTCCAGGTCGGCACCGACAAGGGCTGGCGGACGGCGGACGCCTATGTGATGGCGCTGGGCAGCTATTCGGCACCCTTCATGCGCAAGATGAAGCGGCCGATTCCGGTCTATCCGGTCAAGGGGTATTCGATCACCGTGCCGATCACGGATGCGGCGGCAGCGCCGGTTTCGACGATCATGGACGAGACCTATAAGGTGGCGATCACCAGGCTTGGCGACCGTATCCGCGTCGGCGGCACGGCGGAGATTTCGGGCTTCGACCTTCGCCTGCATGAGTCGCGCCGCCGCACGCTCGAGCATTCGGTCGGCGACCTGTTTCCGGGCGGCGGCGACCTCAAGGCGGCGAGTTTCTGGTGCGGCCTCAGGCCGATGACGCCGGATGGGCCGCCGCTGATCGGCCAGAGCGAGCTGTCCAACCTCTATCTCAACACCGGCCACGGCACGCTGGGCTGGACCATGGCATGCGGTTCGGCCCGGGTGCTTGCCGACATCATGTCGAACCGCGTGCCTGAGATCAACGCGCTCGACCTCAGCCCGGACCGGTACCTAAGGGCTTAATCTCAGAACGCCTGCCTGACCCAGGCGTCGCTGAACAGCATCCGGTAGGCCCAGCCGATCGTGACATTGTTGGCGACCGGCTGCGAATGGGCGAGATAGTCGTCATAGATCGGCTTCATGCGGCGGTAGAACGCCGGGTCGAGCACGACCATGCCGTTCTCGGAGTCGTGGAAGAAGCTGCGGTTGTTGAGGGTGACCGAGGAGATGGTGACCAGGCGCTGATCGATCATCATGATCTTCGAATGCAGCACCACGTCGGGCGCCTTGACCTCGCGGATGTCGATGCGGTCGCCGTATTTCTCGACGAACAGCTTGTTGAGCGCGGTCGCCTGCCATGGCATGGCGAAGCGCTGGTGCCACACCCGCCGACTTTGTGGCAAGCGCAAGGCGGCAGGGCGCGCCGGTTGTGCTATAGTCGGCGCGGCGGGAAGGGTGGTGCGATGCGCGCTTTTGTCTTGGCTGTGACGACCGGATGTCTGACCTGCGCCCCGGCACTTGCCGCGGACAAGACCGTTCACGACAAGGAGCATGGTTTTTCGCTGACCTATCCCGAGGAATGGACGAGCGAAACCCCGTCAGGCGACGCCATGCGGCTCAAGGTCAAATCCGGCGAAAAGGGCCTGACCTGCAGGGTATCGGAAAATCTCTACGATCCGACCGCCCCGGACAACCCGCCCGATCCCAGGGCGTTCATCGAGAAGGACTGGTCGCTGGAGAGCTGGCAGACATTGATCGGCGCCGCCTTCGGTTCGGCCAGTTTCAGCAACGACAGGCTGGCGCGATTCCCGGACGGCTATCCGGTGCGGATAGCCGACATGGATTTCCGGCTCGGCGACGGCGGCCTCCATGGCCACGCCAGGATCGCGATTTCGATCCGCAGCGAACGCTACGGCTTCGTCACCTGCGGGCTCATGGGCAACAGCGCCGACGAAGCCGCCCGGATGTGGGCGCCGCTCGCCGATGACGCCGAGAAGATGGTGAGCTCGTTCGTGCTGGATCCGCCTTGAAAGGCGGATCTACACGAACAGCCCCTTTTCCCGCTCCACTGCCTTGGTGATGAAATTGGCAACGAGCTGGACGCGGCGCAGCGGCCGCACCGATTCGTGATAGACCAGCCAATAGGCGCGGCGGATCGGCGCCACGATGTCGACCGGCACCAGCTCCGGCATCGAGCGGGCGACGAAGGTGTGCAGGATGCCGATGCCGGCGCCGGAACGCACGGCTTCCGCCTGGCCGAGCGCCGAGGAGATGGCGAAGCTCGAGCGCCAGTCCGGGCTGAACTCGGCGGCATAGTCGAGCGAGGGGCTGACGATGAGATCCGGCACGTAGCCGATCAGCGTATGCCGGCCGAGATCGGCCGCCGTTTTCGGCAGCCCGTTCGCCTCGACATAGGCGCGGGAAGCGAACAGCCCGAGCGTATAGTCGACCAGCTTGCCCGCCACCAATCGTCCCTCGGTCGGCCGCTCGACGGTGATGGCGATATCGGCCTCGCGCCGCGACAGCGAGAAGGAGCGCGGCACCGGCACCAACTGGATGGTGAGCTCGCGGTGAAGCGCGGTCAATTCGCCGAGCCGCTTGGCGAGGAAGGCGACGCCAAATCCGTCGGGCGCGCCGATTCGCACGGTGCCCGACACGTCGTCGCCCTCGCCGGCGATGGCCGAGCGCGCGGCGATCATGTCGCCTTCCATGCGCTCGGCGATGTCGAGGAAACGCTCGCCGGCGGGCGTCAGCTCGCTGCCGGTGGTCAGGCGGCGGAAGAGTTTTGTGCGCAGCGCGTCCTCGAGCGCCGCGATGCGGCGCGAGACGGTGGCGTGGTTGAGCTCCAGGCGTTTCGCCGCGCCGAGGATCTGGCCGGCGCGCGCCACGGCGAGAAAGATGCGCACGTCATCCCAGTTCATGGGGTGGTCCGGCAGAACAGAGGGGTGTGCGAAGGAACGCAAGCGTCGGCCCTTTCAGCAATCCATCATTTGCGGCAATTGATGCGCGGTCAATGGCCGTTGTCTATTTTCCGCACAACGGTTGCGATTCCGCTCGCGTTGCCTTCGCCGTCGCAAAGGCGGACAATGCGCCATCACCAAAACAGGGAGAGAAACCATGATCGAGTACGGTCATTTCATCGGCGGCAAGCGTGTCGCCGGCACCAGCGGGCGCAAGCAGGACGTGATGCAGCCGATGGACGGCTCCGTGCGCGGTACGGTGGCGCTGGCTTCGCAGGCCGAACTGCGCGCCGCGGTCGAAAACGCCAAGGCGGCGCAGCCGAAGTGGGCGGCCACCAACCCGCAGCGCCGCGTGCGCGTGCTGATGAAGTTTCTTGAGCTGGTCCAGCGCGACTATGAAGAGCTGGCCGATATCCTGGCGCGCGAGCACGGCAAGACGCTCGCGGACGCGCGCGGCGACATCCAGCGCGGCCTCGAGGTCGTCGAGGTCTGCATCGGCGCGCCGCACATGATGAAGGGCGAGTTCACCGACGGCGCCGGCCCCGGCATCGACGTCTACTCGATGCGCCAGCCGCTCGGCGTCGTCGCCGGCATCACGCCGTTCAACTTCCCGGCGATGATCCCGCTGTGGAAGATCGCGCCGGCGATCGCCTGCGGCAACGCCTTCATCCTGAAGCCGTCGGAGCGCGACCCGGGCGTGCCGATCCGCATTGCGGAGCTGTTTATCGAGGCCGGCCTGCCGGAAGGCGTGCTGAACGTCGTCAACGGCGACAAGGAAGTGGTCGACGCCATCCTCGACGATCCGGACATCAAGGCCATCGGCTTTGTCGGCTCGACGCCGATCGCCCACTACATCTACTCGCGCGGCACCGCCTCGGGTAAGCGCGTTCAGTGCTTCGGCGGCGCCAAGAACCACATGATCATCATGCCCGATGCCGACATGGACCAGACGGTCGATGCGCTGATCGGCGCCGGCTACGGCTCGGCCGGCGAGCGCTGCATGGCGATCTCGGTGGCGGTCCCGGTCGGCAACGACACCGCCAACCGGCTGATGGAAAAGCTGGTGCCGCGCGTCGAAAGCCTGAAGGTCGGTCCCTCGACCGACTCCTCGGCCGATTTCGGCCCGCTGGTGACGGCGCAGGCACTGGAGCGCGTCAAGGGCTATGTCGACATCGGCGTCCAGGAAGGCGCCAAGCTGGTCGTCGACGGCCGCGGCTTCAAGATGCAGGGCTACGAGAACGGCTACTATATGGGCGGCTGCCTGTTCGACAATGTGACGGCCGACATGCGCATCTACAAGGAAGAGATCTTCGGGCCGGTGCTGTCGGTGGTGCGCGCGCCGCGCTACGACGATGCGATCAAGCTCGCCAACGACCATGAGATGGGCAATGGCGTCGCCATCTTCACCCGCGACGGCGACGCCGCGCGCGACTTCGCCTCGCGCGTCCAGGTCGGCATGGTCGGCGTCAACGTGCCGATCCCGGTGCCGATCGCCTACTACACCTTCGGCGGCTGGAAGGCGTCGTCCTTCGGCGATCTCAACCAGCACGGCCCGGACGCGTTCCGCTTCTATACCAAGACCAAGACGGTCACCTCGCGCTGGCCGTCCGGCATCAAGGACGGCGCCGAATTCGTCATCCCGACGATGAACTGACCGGACGGTTTCTCGGTTGCGCGTCCCCGCCTGCGGCTGCGGGCGCGCGGCAGGCATCAAACGGTGCCGAGTTCGTCATCCCGACGATGAGCTGACCGGACGACGATCTGAGAGCTAGCACTGAGGGAGCGCGGCGCGAGCCGCGCTTTCTTTTTTGGTCGCATTGCAACGTCAGGTACATGATTTTCGACACGGCGCGTTGGGAGAGCATCCGCACATTCTAATAATTCAACTGCTCTGTGATGGAACCAACAGACCATCATCCGCCTTAGGCTGTATTCCTGCCATCATGTGCAGGCCAATCAAACAGCGCCGGTGGCAGCCGGGGTTCTCGTCTGGCGCGAGGAGGTGTCGGATGACACGATTTCTTATGGCGGCGATTACCCTTGCGGCGGCTGCGATTTACGGCATAGCGCAGGCCAACGCGGCCGCGCAATGCGCGCCACGCTCCGACGTCGTCAAGGCGCTCGGCGACAAGTTCCATGAAAGCGTAGCCGGGCGCGGGCTGATCAATCCCAATGTCGTGCTCGAGATTTTCGTCTCCGACCAGGGCAGCTGGACCGTCCTTGCCTCCGACACCAAAGGGCAAAGCTGCATCCTGTCCGTCGGCGAGGGCTGGGACAGTCCTACGATCGCGGCCGCCATGCCAGGTGCCTGAACGCTCGCTGCCGGGTGCCTGCACGGCCGGGTTGCGGCGGCCAGGCGCTCTCCACTGCGCCTGCTTGTTTACGGGGCGGGGGCTCACCATATCGAATCCAGGGAGTCATAGTCTCCCTGCGACAGACCGGAAACCAGAAGGAGTGACGTGATGAAGACGTCGAATCCGGCCTGGAACGTTCCGGCACACTGAGGCGGCCGCATGTGCCTCCCTTGCCGGAATGCGAAGGCGAAGGAGGTGCCCCATGGCACGCATATTTTCGTTTCGATGGATCAAGCTGGCGGTCGTCGGCGCCATGGCGGCGTTGCCGGCACTGCCTGCGCGGGCGCAAGTCATCTGCGGCGGCCATGACTATCTGGTCTCAAGACTGGCAGAGGCGTTCGAGGAGAAGCGGCTCGGCTATGGCGTGGCCGGAGAAGCCGCCATCTTCGAGGTGTTCGTCTCGGCCAAAGGGACCTGGACCATCCTGATGACCGACGTCAAGGGCCAGGCCTGCATCCTGGCGGCCGGGGACGGATGGGAAGACACGCTGGCCACCGCGGTCCGGCAGCCGGGCGGCTGAATTGCGCAAATAGCCAACCGGAGCGGTGCGGCGAAGGACCGCTCCGCTCAGCGCGTTGCCGCCATCTCGGCGTGGCCGCGCAGCAGCGCCATCAGCTTCTTGGCGTCCTTGGCGGCGGATTCCTCGTCGCCGTCGAGGATCGAGCGGATCAGCGCGACATGGTGCTCGGCCGATTCGGCCAGGCCGGTGTCGGCCTTGTAGCGGAACCAGAAGCGACGGCTGTGCGTCTGCAGGGGCGCCGCCACGCGCGCCGCGAACGGATTATCGGCGGCGATCGCCAGCGCTTCGTCGAGCTGCTTGTCGGCTTGGATGAAGGCAAGCACGTTGCCCGAGATCACCGCCTTCTGCATGGCGAGCGCCGCCTCGTGGAACAGGTCGGCCGCCTCGCGGGTGACGAAGCGGGCGGCGGAGCGGGCAAGCACGACCTCGACGCCGCGCCTGGCGTCGATGACGCGCAGCCAGTCGCCGGCGTGAAGCGGCGCGACCGCGATGCCCGCGCGGGGTCTTATGTCGAGAAGCCCTTCCCAGGCGAGCCTCTGGATCGCCTCGCGCACGGGCGTGCGCCCGAGGCCCAGCCGCTCGATCAGCGCGCCCTCGGTGACGAAGCTCGAAGGCGCCAGCTCAAGCGTGACGATCATGTGCTCCAGCGCTCGATAGGCCTTGGTCGCCGCAGGCTCGAAGGTCGCGTTCGTCTCAACGGATATCAGCGAGAATATCAATGGGCAGGCTCCTGATATATTTTTCATATATCATAACGGATTCAGCGTTGACAGGCCAGTTCTTAATAGATATACGTCTGATATATCAGAGGAGAGATTGTCATGTGGGCCGGAGTTTTCCCAGCAGTCACGACCAAATTCACCGCCGACGACCGCCTCGACCACGCCGAGATGGAGCGCTGCTATGGCTTGCAGATGGAGGCCGGCTGCGACGGCATCATCGTCTGCGGCTCGCTCGGCGAGGGGCCGATGCTGTCGCCTGACGAGAAGATCGAGGTGCTGAAGACGGCGCAGAAAGTCGCCGCAGGCAAGCCGGTGCTTTTGACCGTCAACGAGCCGGGCACGCGCGAGGCAGCAAGCATCGCGCGCCGCGCCGCCAGGGAAGGCGCCAATGGTCTGATGGTGGTGCCGAGCCCGATCTACCACACCGACCGCCGAGAGACGGTGGCAGCGCTGCGCGCCGTCGCCGAAGCCGGCGACCTGCCGGTCATGATCTACTCCAACCGGCTCGCCTATCGCGTCGACGTCACCGTCGACCTGATGGAGGAGCTGGCGTCGGACAAGCGCTTCGTCGCCATCAAGGAATCGTCCGACGACATCCGCCGCTCGACCGAGATCATCAACCGCCTTGGCGACCGTTACGACCTCTTCACCGGCGTCGACAACCTCGCCTTCGAGGCGCTCTCGGTCGGCGCCATCGGCTGGGTGGCCGGCCTAGTCACCGCCTTCCCGCGCGAGACGGTCGCCATCTACCAACTGATGAAGCAAGGCCGCCGCGAGGAGGCGCTGGCAATCTACCGCTGGTTCCGGCCGCTGCTCGACCTCGATGTCTCGACCTATCTGGTCCAAAACATCAAGCTTGCCGAAGTGCTGGCGATCGATACCAATGACCGCGTTCGCATGCCGCGCCAGCCGCTGTCGGGCGAACGCCGCAAGGCGGTGGAGAAGATCGTCCGGGATGCGCTGGCGGTGCGGCCGAAGCTGCCGGCGTTCCAGAATACTCCACGACCGGCGGAGAAGATGGTGGCGGCCGAATAAAGGGCGCAGCACTGACGTGCAAGGAAATTCCAAATCCCCGGGAAAGGGGCGCCGACCCGCCGCCGGGGCTCCTTCTCCCCGTGAGCGGGGAGATGGAGAGGTCGTCGCCATCATCGGCGGCGGTATCATCGGTATCTGCGCCGCCGCCTTGCTCGCCGAGGCCGGGCGCAGCGTCGCCGTTTTCGACCGCACCGGCATCTGCGAGGAGACGAGCTCCGGCAACGCCGCCGCCTTCGCCTTCTCCGACGTGCTGCCGCTGGCGCATAAGGGGATGATCAGGCAGTTGCCGAAATGGCTCACCGATCCGCTCGGTCCCTTGGCCATTCCGCCAGCCTATCTGCCCAAGCTCCTGCCCTGGCTGATCCGGTTCTGGCGCGCGGGCGCCGCCAGGCACTACGAGGCCAGCCTCGCGGCGCAGGCCGGCATGATGAGGCTCGCCGAAGCCGAATGGATGGGCCTGCTCGACCGCTCCGGCACCAGACCGATGCTGCGCGAGGACGGCTCGCTGGAACTCTACGAAAGCGAGGCCGAGTTCCGCGCCGCGCTGCCCGGCTGGGCGGCGCGCGAGCGCTTCGGCATCGGCTTCCGCCATGTCGAGGGCGAGGAGATGGCCGGCTTGCAGCCGGGCCTCGCGCCGCGCTTCGTCAAGGGCACCTTCGTGCCGAGCTGGAAGACGGTCGCCGATCCGAAGCTGCTCGGCAAGGCGGTCTTTGCCTATGCGCAGACGCTCGGCGCCCGTTTCGAGCCCGCGCGGGTCGAGCGCATCGCGGCCGGAACGGACGGCGCCACGATCGTGCTTGCCGACGGCACGGCCCGAAAGGCGAAGCAACTCGTCGTCGCGGCCGGCGCGTGGTCGCATCTCTTGGCCAAAGACCTCGGCGACCGCATCCCGCTCGAGACCGAGCGCGGCTACAACACGACGCTGCCGGTGTCGGCCTTCGACGTGAAGCGGCAGTTGATCTTTTCCGGGCACGGCTTCGTCATCACGCCGCTGGAAACGGGCCTGCGCGTCGGCGGCGCCGTCGAGCTCGGCGGCATCGAGCGGCCGCCGAATTTCCAGCGCTCGAAGGCGATGCTGGAAAAGGCCAGGCGCTTCCTGCCGGGGCTCGATTCGTCGGGCGGCCGCGAGTGGATGGGTTTTCGCCCCTCGCTGCCGGATTCGCTGCCGGTCATCGGTCGGGCTCGGACGCCGAACGTCTTCTACGCTTTCGGCCACGGCCACCTCGGCCTGACCCAGGCGGCGTCGACCGGCCGCTTGATCCGTGATCTCGTTCTCGGGCAGACTCCGCCGCTCGATCTCAACCCTTTCCGTGCGCAACGGTTCTGAAAGTCTTTTCGTTTTGACGCAATTCCGGACGGAACGTTACGGCGAAGGCGCCGAACTTAATCGCACACTTTTGCTGAAATTGCTCTAGGAAGCATCATGGCCAAGAAATCCTTCTTCTGCATCGACGGCCACACCTGCGGCAATCCGGTGCGGCTGGTCGCCGGCGGCGGGCCGCTGCTTGAGGGCTCCACGATGATGGAGCGGCGCGCGCATTTCCTCGCCGAGTACGACTGGATCCGCACCGGCCTGATGTTCGAGCCGCGCGGCCACGACGTGATGTCGGGCTCGATCCTCTATCCGCCAACGCGCGAGGACTGCGATATCGCGATCCTGTTCATCGAGACCTCGGGCTGCCTGCCGATGTGCGGCCACGGCACGATCGGCACGGTGACTTTTGCGATCGAGCATGGGCTGGTGAAACCGAAGACGCCGGGCGTGCTGAGGCTCGACACGCCGGCCGGTTTGGTCGTCGCCGAATACAAACAGGTCGGCGACTATGTCGAGGAAGTGCGCATCACCAACGTGCCGTCCTTCCTCTACGCCGAAGGGCTGACGGTGGAGTGCCCGGTGCTCGGCGAGATCGGCGTCGACGTCGCCTATGGCGGCAATTTCTACGCCATCGTCGAGCCGCAAAAGAACTATCGCGACATGGCCGACCATTCGGCCGGCGACCTCATCGCCTGGAGTCCGGTGGTGCGCCAGCGCCTCAACGAGAAATACTCATTCGTCCATCCGGAGAACCCCGGCATCAATCGGCTGTCGCACATGCTGTGGACCGGCAAGCCGAAAGATGCCGAGGCCGATGCGCGCAACGCCGTCTTCTACGGCGACAAGGCGATCGACCGCAGCCCTTGCGGCACCGGCACCTCGGCGCGCATGGCGCAGCTCCACGCCAAGGGCAAACTGAAAGCGGGCGACAGCTTCGTCCATGAATCGATCATCGGCTCGCTGTTCAAGGGCAGGGTCGAAAAGGAGGTCAGCGTGGCCGGCACGCCGGCTATCATCCCCTCGATCGGCGGCTGGGCGCGCATGACCGGATTGAACACCATCTTCATCGACGACCGCGATCCGTTCGCGCATGGCTTCATCGTCACCTGATCGCTCCCGATCGAGGCGTCAGGCCGCTTCGCCGTCCGTCGAAACCTGACTGCGGAACCAATCGGCAAAGGTGATTTCGGCGGCCGAGGGATGCGCCGACATGATGAGATAGTAGCCTTTGTCCTTGTCGGTCGCGATGTCGGAGACGACAACGAGATCGCCGCGTCGCAACTCCTCGCGGAAAACCTCGATCGGGCAAAGGGCGACGCCGTGGCCGGCGATGACGGCGGTCGCCAATATGTTGAAATCCGCAAAGACAGGCCCGTTGCCGACATCGGCTCCGGCCATGCCGGCTTGCGAGAACCACTCGCGCCAGCCCTGCCGCGTCTCATCATGCAAAAGGTCCACCGCGGCCATGTCCGCCGGCGTGCCAAACCGGCCTTTGCGGGCCAGGTAATGCGGGCTGCAGGCGGGCTGGCTGACACGGGAAAAGAGCTTCAGGCTGGTGGCCCTTGGAGACGGATCCGCGCCGAGCGTGATCAGGATGTCATTGTCGTCGTCCTCGAGCCGGTCCTCGGCTTTCGCATAGGCGACGCGGATCGCAATCTCGGGGTAGCGGGCGGTAAAGTCCGGCAGGCGTGGAACCAGCCAGCGACTGGCAATGGATGGAATGCAGCCCACCGAAATCGACGCGACAACCGCGTTCCTGCGGATACGCCGGCAGGCAGCCGCGAGGTCGGAGAGCGCCGCGTTCGCCGAGGCCTGGAGAGCCAGTCCGGCGTCGGTCAGGCGGACCTTGCGGGCATCCCTGTGGAACAAGGGCACGCCGAGCCACTCTTCGAGTCGCCTGATCTGATGGCTGATCGCTGGATGGGTAACGTGCAACTCCTCGCCGGCGGCTGAGAAGCTGAGATGGCGCGCGGCGGCTTCGAAGGCGCGAATGGCATTCAGCGGCAAATAGTCCATCTGTAAATTTTTCTAATGCGTTGGGCGAAAATCGGTCATTTGAATTTCCCGGCCGCTTACGACATTTCCTCACCCGGTTTCGAAAACTTAACGCATCGAACCCGCAAAAACCACATCAATCCGAGAGGCTGTCGCTCTCGCTGCAACTCACAAGAAAGAGATGCCATGTTCACCAGGCAATTGGCCGATGTAGAAAAAACTGACTTCTTCGTCGATTGGGGCAACGGCACGAGCCACCGGCTGCTCACCCGGCGGGACGGCATGGGGTTCACAGTCTGTCATACGGTCGTGCGTGCGGGCAGCGAGTCGCGGCTTCAGTACCGGCGGCACCTGGAGGCCTGCTACTGCATTTCCGGCAGCGGCGAAGTCGAGGATATGTCGGGCGCGGTCCATCGCATCGAATCCGGCACGATCTACGTTCTCGATGCCCATGACGATCACTATCTGCGTGCCGATGCGGCCGGCGACATGGTGCTGGTCAGCGTCTTCAATCCGCCGCTCCACGGCACAGAACGGCATACTCTCAGCGGCGAAGGAAGCTCTGCTTACTGAAACTTCGGGCCGGGTGAAACGCTTCATTGGCGAGGCGAATATTCGCGGCGTCGCCTCGCCGTCACATGACCGTCACACCGAGCAGAATCCTGACCCAGCGGAATGTGTGGGACGGCAAAATCGAGCGCTCCCGTTGACGCAAGGAATCTTCTCATCAACTTATTTTGACGGCGATTTCTTCGAAACGGCGCGCATCATACGGCTGAATCGTCAAAGACATTGCGTTGTGCCAATGATAGGGTCCGCGATAGTCCAGAGGCCGGGTGCGAAAAAACGGGCAATCGGGCGGCGTGCGTCCAAACCACGCTCGGCGATTGAAAAAATCACGTTGCAATCCGGGCTCGAAACTTTACGACTAGGGGAAATACGAACAAGGAGTGCGACCGGGGAACGGGCGACATTCCAGGGGAGCCGCATAAATATGCAGTACTTCGTCCAGCAGCTTATCAACGGGCTGACGCTGGGATCTATCTACGGGCTGATCGCGATCGGCTACACGATGGTCTACGGCATCATCGGCATGATCAATTTCGCCCATGGCGACATTTTCATGGTCGGCGCCTTCACGGCCCTCATCGTCTTCCTCATCCTCGGCGCGATGTTCTACTCGGTGCCGGTGGTGGTGGCGCTCCTGATCATGATGATCGTGGGCATGCTGCTTACCAGCCTCTACAACTGGACGATCGAGAAGGTCGCCTACCGGCCGTTGCGCGGCTCGTTCCGGCTGGCGCCGCTGATCACCGCAATCGGCATGTCGATCGCGCTGTCCAACTTCGTGCAGGTCACGCAAGGGCCGCGCAACAAGCCGATTCCGCCGCTGGTCAGCCAAGTCTACACCATCGACGGCATCAGCGTCTCGCTGAAGCAGATCATCATCGTCTTGGTCACCGCCGTGCTGCTGGCGATCTTCTGGTACCTCGTCAACAGGACGGCGCTGGGGCGGGCGCAGCGCGCCTGCGAGCAGGACCGCAAGATGGCGGCGCTGCTTGGCGTCGACGTCGACCGCACTATCTCCATCACCTTCATCATGGGCGCAGCACTTGCCGCTGTCGCGGGCACGCTGTTCCTGATGTATTATGGTGTGGTGGTGTTTTCGGACGGCTTCGTGCCGGGTGTGAAGGCGTTTACCGCGGCGGTGCTCGGCGGCATCGGCTCGCTGCCGGGCGCGGTGCTCGGCGGGCTCCTGATCGGCTTCATCGAGAGCATGTGGTCGGCCTATTTCTCGATCGACTACAAGGACGTCGCAGCCTTCTCGATCCTGGCGATCGTGCTCATCTTCCTGCCCTCCGGCATCCTGGGCCGGCCTGAAGTCGAAAAGGTCTGATCCTCATGGCCGTTACCGTGTCTCCGGAGCGCGACGTCGTCGTCCCTCCCATCCAACGCGCATTCCGCGAAGCGCTCTACGCCGGCGCCATCGCGCTCGGCCTGTTCGTGCTGTTCATCGGCCTCAGGACCGACCAGAACATCAGCAACGAATTGATCTTGGTGCAACGCTGGGGCCTGCTTGCCCTGGTGGTCATTGCCACCGCCGTCGGCCGCTTCCTCTATGTCGGCTACGCGCAGCCGGCGATGGAGCGGGCCAAGGCGGAAAAGGCCAAGGCGCCGGCCGCCGTCGCGGCCGAACCGGGCTTTGTGCGGCGCAACTTCAACAGGATTGGCGTCACGGTGCTGATCGCCTATCCAGTCGTGATGGTCCTGGCATTCGGCTTCCAGGGCTCGCTGAAATGGGTCGACAATTTCGGCATCCAGATCCTGATCTATGTGATGCTGGCCTGGGGCCTCAACATCGTCGTCGGGCTGGCAGGCTTGCTCGACCTCGGTTACGTCGCCTTCTATGCCGTCGGCGCCTATGCCTACGCGCTACTCGGCACGCATTTCGGCCTGTCGTTCTGGATCCTGCTGCCGGCCGCTGGCATGATGGCCGCGTTCTGGGGCGTCATGCTCGGCTTCCCGGTGCTGAGACTGCGCGGCGACTACCTGGCGATCGTGACGTTGGCCTTCGGGGAGATCATAAGGCTGGTCATCATCAACTGGCGCGAGGTGACCAACGGCTCGGCCGGCGTTTCCGGCATTCCGAAAGTGTCGTTCTTCGGCCTGATGTCGTTCAACGTCTCGGACCCTAACTACATAGCCAAGGTGCTGCACATCGCCCAGTCGGGCGCCTATTATAAAATCTTCCTGTACTACCTCATCCTGGGCCTCTGCTTCATCACCGCCTTCGTCACCATCAGGCTTCGCCGCCTGCCGGTGGGCCGCGCCTGGGAAGCATTGCGCGAGGACGAGATCGCCTGCCGCTCACTCGGCATCAACACCACCACCACCAAGCTCACGGCCTTCGCCACCGGCGCCATGTTCGGCGGCTTCGCCGGCTCGTTCTTCGCCGCCCGGCAAGGCTTCGTCAGCCCCGAATCCTTCGTCTTCCTGGAATCGGCGATCATCCTCGCCATCGTCGTGCTGGGGGGCATGGGCTCGCTCGGCGGCATTGCGGTGGCGGCGCTGGTGATGATCGGCGGCACCGAGATCCTGCGCGAGCTCGGCTTCCTCAAGGCCGTGTTCGGTCCTGACTTCACGCCGGAACTCTACCGCATGCTGCTGTTCGGCATGGCCATGGTCATCGTCATGCTGTGGAAGCCGCGCGGCTTCGTCGGCAGTCGCGAGCCGACAGCCTTCCTCAAGGAGCGAAGAGCGGTCTCAGGCTCCTTCACCAAGGAGGGCCACGGCTGATGAACGTGCAAGCTTCCACGAGCGATTTCATCCTCCAGGTCGAGCATCTGTCGATGAAATTCGGCGGCCTGGTCGCCATCGGCGACCTGTCCTTCCAGGCCAGGCGCGGCGAGATCACCGCGCTGATCGGGCCGAACGGCGCCGGCAAGACGACGGTGTTCAACTGCATCACCGGCTTCTACAAGCCGACGGAAGGCATGATCACGCTCAACAAGCGCGACGGCTCGACCTTTCTGCTCGAGCGCCTGCCCAACCACGAGATCCCGGCGCGCGCCAACGTGGCGCGCACCTTCCAGAACATTCGGCTGTTCTCGGGCATGACGCTGCTCGAGAACCTTTTGGTTGCGCAGCATAACAAGCTGATGAAGGCCTCGGGCTACACCTTCCTCGGCCTGTTCGGCTTTCCGAGCTATCGACAGGCTTCCGCCGAATCGATCGAGCTTGCCAGGCATTGGCTGGAAAAGGCCGACCTCGTCGACCGCGCCGACGATCCGGCGGGCGACCTGCCCTATGGCGCGCAGCGCCGGCTGGAGATCGCGCGCGCCATGTGCACCGGCCCCGAGCTGCTCTGCCTCGACGAGCCGGCCGCCGGCCTCAATCCGAGAGAGTCGGCGGCGCTCAATGAACTCTTGATGGACATCAAGAACAGCACGTCGATCCTGCTGATCGAGCACGACATGTCGGTGGTGATGCAGATCTCCGACCATGTCGTCGTGCTCGAATATGGTCGCAAGATCTCCGACGGCAATCCGCAATCGGTCAGGACCGACCCGCGCGTGATCGCCGCCTATCTCGGCGTCGACGACGAGGAGGTGGAAGAGGTGCTGACCGAAGTCGGCGACGAGGCCGTCATCGAGCAGCTGGATACCGGTCCCGATGCCGCGCACGGCCCTGGAAGCTCGGCCTCGATGATGGCGGGGCCGGTTTCCGATACCGTCGAACACGCGGACGAAGGCGAGCGGGTCACGGTGTCGAAGGGGGCCTCGAAAGCGGCTCAGGTCGACGCGCGCGCGAACTCGACAAGAAGCAAGCCGGCCTCGCAATCCGGACAGCCCGCAGTGAAGCCGAAGCCCTCGGCCAAAAAGTCCACCTCGCCGGCCAAGCCGGCTGCGAAATCCTCGACAGCTAAGCCGCGCGGAGGGCGTAAATAATGGCCGGCACATCGCTGCTCGATATCAAGGGCGTGCAGACCTACTACGGCAACATCCGGGCGCTGAACGGCGTCGACGTCAGCGTCAACCAGGGTGAGATCGTGGCGCTGATCGGCGCCAACGGTGCCGGCAAGTCGACGCTGATGATGACCATCTTCGGCGCGCCGCGCGCTAGCGCGGGCACCATCACCTTCGCCGGCACCGACATCACCCAGTTGCCGACACACGAGATCGCGCGCCTGCGCATCGCCCAGTCGCCGGAAGGGCGCCGCATCTTCCCGCGCATGACGGTGATGGAAAACCTGCAGATGGGCGCCAGCATCGACAACCTCAAGCATTTTGACGAGGATGCCGAGAAAGTCTTTGCACTGTTCCCGCGGCTGAAGGAGCGCATCAACCAGCGCGGCGGCACGCTGTCGGGCGGCGAGCAGCAGATGCTGTCCATCGGGCGCGCGCTGATGGGGAGGCCGAAGCTGCTCCTACTCGACGAGCCGTCGCTTGGCTTGGCGCCGCTGATCGTCAAGCAGATCTTCGACGCCATCCGCGAGCTCAACAGGTCGCAGGGGCTGACCGTGTTCCTGGTCGAGCAGAACGCCTTCGGCGCGCTTAAGCTCGCCAATCGCGGCTACGTCATGGTCAACGGCAATGTGACGATGAGCGGCACCGGCAAGGAGCTGCTCGCCAATCCGGAAGTGCGCGCCGCATATCTCGAAGGCGGGCATCACTAGGGGCAGTTTTGATGCAATTCCGGAAAACCGTTTCACACTTTTCCTGGAATTGCTCTACGGTCGGGAGACATCAAATCATGCAAGGCGTTCTCTACGAAGAAGCCTCGATCTGGCACTTCTTGTTCGTCACGGGCCTGCTCGGCGGCGGGGCGGCATGGATGACCGGCAAAGCTGTGGCCCAGACCTGGGGCACCCACGTCCGCCTGTTCATTTACATGCTTGGCCTCGGCATCGGGGTAAGGTTCATCCATCATGCCCTGTTCGGAGGCACGATGTTCTCGCTGCATTATTACATCGTGGATACCATCGTGCTGATGTTATTCGGCTTCCTCGGCTATCAATACACACGCACCAACCAGATGGTCACACAGTATAATTGGCTCTACGAAAGAGCTTCCTTATTGAGCTGGAAGCCCAAGGGCTGAAGTTCATGATTAACGTCGTTTCAGGGATGAATCGGCGTGACAAGTGCCTGAAAATCGGCATTCTACGCTTTCTGCGATAAGGGTGGGCATCGCATGAAAGTATCATCCACGCCCACTCCGTAAATGGGAGCGTTTCAATGAAAAAATCACTTTTGTCCGCCGTGGCGCTGACCGCGTTCATCGCGTTCAGCGGCAACGCGTGGGCCGATATCCTGATCGGCGTCGCCGGTCCGATCACGGGCCCGAACGCCGCCTTCGGCGCGCAGCTGCAGAAGGGCGCGGAACAGGCGGTCGCCGACATCAACGCGGCGGGCGGCATCAATGGCCAGCAGCTCAAGCTCGAGATCGGTGACGACGTCTCCGATCCCAAGCAGGGCATCTCGGTCGCCAACAAGTTCGTCGCCGATGGCGTCAAGTTCGTCGACGGCCACTTCAACTCGGGCGTGACCATTCCCGCGTCGGAAGTCTATGCTGAAAACGGCATCCTCGTCATGACGCCGGCTGCGACCAATCCGAAGCTCACCGAGCGCGGCCTGTGGAACACCTTCCGTACCTGCGGTCGCGACGACCAGCAGGGCAAGGTGGCCGGCGACTATATCGCCAAGAACTTCAAGGACGCCAAGATCGCCATCATCCACGACAAGACGCCTTACGGCCAGGGCCTCGCCGACGAGACCAAGAAGAACCTGAACGCCAACGGCACCAAGGAAGTGATGTATGAAGGCGTGAATGTCGGCGACAAGGACTTCTCCGCCCTCATCGCCAAGATGAAGGAAAACGGCGTCACCCTGATCTACTGGGGCGGCCTGCACACCGAAGCCGGCCTGATCATCCGCCAGTCGGCCGACCAGGGCCTGAAGGCGCCGCTGTTCTCGGGCGACGGCATCGTCTCCAACGAACTGGCCTCGATCGCCGGCGACGCCGTTGCCGGCACGCTCAACACCTTCGCTCCGGATCCGCGCAAGAATCCGGCCGCCAAGGAAGTGGTGGAGAAGTTCCGCGCTGCCGGCTTCGAGCCGGAAGCCTATACGCTCTATTCCTATGCCGCCATCCAGATCATCACCCAGGCCATCGCAAAGGTCGGCTCGGCCGATGACGCTCAGAAGGTCGCCGACACGATCAAGTCGGGCGGTCCGTGGAAGACGGCCATCGGCGAGATCGGCTACGACTCCAAGGGCGACATCACCCGTCCGGACTATGTCGTCTACGAGTGGAAGAAGGGCGAGGACGGCAAGTACAGCTACTTCGAGAAATAAGCCGGCAAACACAAGCCGACTTTTCGGATGCCCGGCGCTCAGCGCCGGGCATTTTTTGTTGACGGTGCCGTCGTCCCGGTCGGCGGCGTCGTCCCGCATTGAGGACAACCCGCAAATCGTCCCTGAACCGCTTTGGGGGAACGGCAGCGGCAGCCCTGGCGCAAACAGAGGATTTAAATCGTTTTAGGTGTCGCGCTATTTTGTTTGCGCTGCAGCATTTTCACGTTAATCATTGCCCCGTTCATCTCACCTTCCGCTGCTGGAGCCCAGTCCTTGGCAATCACGAAGATCCTCGTCGCCAACCGGTCCGAAATCGCCATCCGCGTCTTTCGCGCGGCCAACGAGCTGGGGCTCAAAACCGTGGCGATCTGGGCGGAAGAGGACAAATATTCGCTGCATCGCTTCAAGGCCGACGAAAGCTACCAGGTCGGGCGCGGGCCGCATCTGGCCAAGGACATGGGGCCGATCGAGAGCTACCTTTCGATCGAAGAAGTGATCCGCGTCGCCCGGCTGTCGGGCGCCGACGCCATTCACCCCGGCTACGGCCTTTTGTCGGAGAGCCCGGAATTCGCCGAGGCATGTGCGGCCGCCGGCATCACCTTCATCGGGCCGAAGCCGGAGACGATGCGCCGGCTCGGCAACAAGGTCGCCGCGCGCAACCTGGCGATCGAGGTCGGCGTGCCGGTTGTGCCCGCCACCGATCCGCTGCCCGACGACATGGAAGAGGTGAAGAAGCTCGCCGCGCAAATCGGCTATCCGGTGATGCTGAAGGCCTCATGGGGCGGCGGCGGCCGCGGCATGCGCGCCATCCGCTCGGAGGCCGACCTCGCGCGCGAGGTCATGGAAGGCAAGCGCGAGGCGAAGGCCGCCTTCGGCAAGGACGAGGTCTATCTCGAAAAGCTTATCGAGCGCGCCCGCCATGTCGAGGTGCAGGTGCTCGGCGACACCTATGGCAACGCCGTGCATCTGTTCGAGCGCGACTGCTCGATCCAGCGCCGCAACCAGAAGGTCGTCGAACGCGCGCCGGCGCCCTACCTCAGCGAGGTCCTGCGCGAGGAACTCTGCGGCTATGCGCTGAAGATCGCGCGCGAGACCAGCTATATCGGCGCCGGCACGGTCGAGTTCCTGCAGGACGCCGACACCGGCAAGTTCTACTTCATCGAGGTCAATCCGCGCATCCAGGTCGAGCACACGGTCACTGAAATGGTGACCGGCATCGACATCGTGAAGGCGCAGATCCACATCCTCGACGGCTTCGCCATCGGCACGCCGGAATCGGGCGTCCCGGCGCAAAAGGACATCAAGCTCAACGGCCACGCGCTGCAGTGCCGCATCACCACCGAAGATCCGGAGCACAATTTCATCCCGGACTATGGCCGCATCACCGCCTATCGCGGCGCCACCGGCTTCGGCATCCGGCTCGACGGCGGCACCGCCTATTCGGGCGCGGTCATCACCCGCTTCTACGATCCGCTGCTGGAAAAGGTGACGGCCTGGGCGCCGACGCCGGCCGAGACGATCGCGCGCATGAACCGGGCGCTGCGGGAGTTCCGCATCCGCGGCGTGGCGACCAACCTCACCTTCCTCGAAGCGATCATCAATCACCCGAGCTTCGCCGACAATTCCTACACCACCAAGTTCATCGACACGACGCCGGAACTGTTCCAGCAGGTGAAGCGGCAGGACCGCGCCACCAAGCTGCTCAACTACCTGGCCGATGTCAGCGTCAACGGCCATCCGGAGACGCGCGGACGGCCGATGCCGAAGGCCGATGCGTCGGCGCCTGTCGTGCCCTATCTCAACGGCAAGGTGCCGGACGGCAGCAAGCAAAGGTTCGACGCGCTCGGGCCGCAGAAGTTCGCGGCATGGATGCGCGAGCAGCCCCAGGTGCTGGTCACCGACACGACGATGCGGGACGGCCACCAGTCGCTGCTCGCCACCCGCATGCGCACCTATGACATCGCCGGCATCGCCGGTACCTATGCGCGGGCGCTGCCGCAGCTGTTGTCGCTGGAATGCTGGGGCGGCGCCACCTTCGACGTCGCCATGCGCTTCCTCACCGAGGACCCGTGGGAGAGGCTGTCACGGGTGCGCGAAGCCGCCCCCAACCTTCTGCTGCAGATGCTTTTGCGCGGCGCCAACGGCGTCGGCTACACCAACTATCCGGACAATGTCGTGCAGCATTTCGTCAAACAGGCAGCCGCCGGCGGCGTCGACCTGTTCCGCGTCTTCGACTGCCTGAACTGGGTCGAGAACATGCGCGTTGCCATGGATGCGGTGGGCGCCGAGGGCAAGCTGATCGAAGCGGCCATGTGCTATACCGGCGACATTCTCGATCCGGTGCGCGCCAAGTACGACCTCAAATACTATGTCGGGCTGGCAAAGGAACTGGAAGCGGCCGGCGCGCATATCATCGCCGTCAAAGACATGGCGGGCCTGTTGAAGCCGTCGGCGGCCCGGGTGCTGTTCAAGGCGCTGCGCGAAGAGACCGACCTGCCGATCCATTTCCACACGCACGACACGTCCGGCCTGTCGGCGGCGACGGTGCTGGCGGCGGTCGAAACCGGCGTCGACGCCATCGACGCGGCGATGGATTCCTTTTCCGGCAATACCTCTCAGCCTTGCCTCGGCTCGATTGTCGAGGCGCTCAGGGGCACGGAGCGCGACCCGCGCCTCGACCCACAGTGGATCCGCCACGTCTCCTTCTACTGGGAAGCCGTCCGCAACCAGTACGCCGCCTTCGAAAGCGACCTCAAGGGGCCGGCCTCGGAGGTCTATCTGCATGAGATGCCGGGCGGCCAGTTCACCAATCTCAAGGAGCAGGCGCGCTCGCTCGGCCTCGAAACCCGCTGGCACGAGGTGGCGCAGGCCTATCATGACGTCAACCTGATGTTCGGCGACATCGTCAAGGTGACGCCGTCCTCGAAAGTGGTCGGCGACATGGCGCTGATGATGGTGAGCCAGGACCTCACCGTCGCCGATGTCGAGAACCCGGCCAAGGACATCGCCTTCCCGGATTCGGTCGTCTCGATGCTGCGCGGCGATCTCGGACAGTCGCCCGGCGGCTGGCCGCAGGCGCTGCAGAAGAAGGCGCTGAAGGGCGAAAAGCCGATCACGGTCAGGCCGGGCTCGCTGCTCAAGCCGGCGAACCTCAAGGCCAGCCGCAAGGAGATCGAGGAGAAGCTCGAGCGCAAGCTCAGCGAGTTCGAATTCGCCTCCTGGCTGATGTATCCGAAGGTCTTCACCGACTTTGCCGCCGCGCAGGAAACCTACGGCCCGGTCAGCGTGCTGCCGACGCCGACCTATTTCTACGGCATGAAGTCGGAAGACGAGATCTTCGTCGACATCGAGAAGGGCAAGACGCTCGTCGTGCGTTGCCAGGCGTTCGGCGATGTCGACGAAAAGGGCATGGTCACCGTCTTCTTCGAGCTCAACGGCCAGCCGCGCCGCGTGAAGGTGCCGGACCGGGCCCACGGCGCCTCGGCCGCCAAGGCACGGCGCAAGGCGGAACCCGGCAACGAGGCGCATATCGGCGCGCCGATGCCTGGCGTGGTGTCGGCGCTTGCCGTCGCAGCCGGCCAGGCGGTCAAGGCGGGCGACGTGCTGCTCTCGATCGAGGCAATGAAGATGGAGACGGCGCTGCACGCCGAGCGCGACGGCGTGGTCGCCGAAGTGCTGGTCAAGGCCGGGGACCAGATCGATGCCAAGGATCTGCTGATCGCTTTCGGCTGAGGCGCACTGATATTCAGGTGAGGCCGGCCTGCAAACGCAGGCTTCCTGCGCTTCCGGCCTTCGCCGGCCGAAGCATCCGGTTCTCGGAAGCCACCGTTTTCGACTCGGCCTGACCTGAATCTCAGCACACCTCAGGTGCCGCAACCCTTCATGCCGCATCGATAATGTCTTGACCCGCCGCGCCTGCTCGGGCATCGAACCCGCTCCAATTTTGCCGGGCGGGAATCGCCGCGGCGCAAGAAAACGCGGAGAGAAAAATGGCCGATGAGATCACCGAGACCAGCCAGACTGTAGCCGCCGGCCAGCTGCGCGCCATCATCGAGCGCATCGAGCGGCTCGAGGAAGAGAAGAAGACGATTTCCGACGACATCAAGGATGTCTATGGCGAGGCCAAAGGCACCGGCTTCGACACCAAGGCGATCCGCACCATCATCCGGCTGCGCAAGAAGGACCAGGCCGAGCGCCAGGAGGAGGAGTCGATCCTCGATCTCTACAAGGCCGCGCTCGGCATGGTCTGAGCCTCATGGCCGGAGACCGGCCATGAGTGAGTTCGACTTCGGCGGCCGGCGCGCCTCGGAGTTCCGCCATCGCGGCTTCTGGGCGCTGTTCGCCGAGCGGCATCCGGAAGAAAGGGCCCGGCTGGCGAGGCGCGGGCCCTGGTTCTGGCAGCGTGGAATGCCGGAGTTCGCCCTGGTGCTTTCCATGTATGTCGCGCCCAGCGAGAACGTGGTCGGCGTCTTCTTCGGCCGCAATGAGAAGCTTGGCGCGACCGGTGTCTGGTCACGGCTGAAGCCGTTCCAGCCGGCGATCGAGGCGCGGCTGAAGCTCAGGCCGGAGCAGAGCGCGCAAAACCTCGGCATCAATTCGCAGTGGCGGGTCAACTGTTTCGCCGAGGACAACTGGCCGGCCATGGCCGACTGGCTGGTGACCGAATGTTCGCGCTTCGAGCAGGCTGTTCTCGCCGTGCTGGGCGACGAAGACAGGCCATAGAAGCTCAGCGCCTTTACAGGTGGGCGCTCGTTTCAGCCAGTTTGCGACTGGTTGCGGCCAATCTCTTCGAGATGCTGCTGCAGCGCCATCTGATCGAGCGAATGTATCGGCAGGTTCGTGAACAGGCCGATGCGGTTGCTCATCATGCGGAAAGCCTCGGCGAAGGCCAGATGCTGCTCGGCGTCCCTTCCACCGGCCCTGGCCGGATCCGGCACCGCCCAAAGCGCCGTCATCGGATGACCGGGCCAGATCGGACAGCTTTCGTTCGCGGCGTTGTCGCAGACGGTGAAGATGAAGTTCATCTCGGGCGCGTTTGGTCCGGAAAACTCGTCCCAGCTCTTGGAGCGGGCGAAGGAGGTGTCGTAATTCAGGCTCTCCAGCAGTTGAAGCGTGTATTGGTTGACCGTGCCCCTGGGGTTGGCGCCGGCTGAATAGGCCTTGAAACGGCCGGCGCCGAGCCGATTGAGAATGGCCTCGCCCATGATCGAGCGGGCCGAGTTGGCGTTACAGAGAAAGAGGACGTTGTAGACTTGACCGCTCATTTTCGAACCTCTCTGTGTTTGCTGGTGCAAATGACAGAATACGATGTGGGGGTCACAGATCCGTGATGATACATGTTATGGCGGCCAGCTTCTGTTTCGTCTGCGTCGGATTCTGCGACATCGAGGTTCGTCGATGGGTTTGAAACTTTCGTTCGGCTCAATGAGGCTCGATTGATGGACAAGCCTGAACCCGCGGCCCCCCAACCAGCGAAAATCGATCGCGGGGCGGCGGACTTCTTCCGCATGCGCTGGCAAGGTGAAGCACCGCTCGACCGGCTGTTCTGGCGCGACATGCTGCTCGCCGGGACGGCGATCAACATCGCCTCGTCGGGGCTGGCGCTGACGCTGCTCGGGCTGAAGCTGCCGCTCTGGCTGGTGCTGACGGTGCACTTCCTCCCCGTTCCCTACAACATCTTCCTCGCCCTTGCCGTCTGGCGAACGGCGGAGAAGGCGGGCGGCGCCAAGGCCTCGCTGATGATGCTGGGCTCGGCGCTCTGGCTGATCGCGACGGTTGTCGCCTGAGGGACCGTCCGCAAAACAAAAAGGGCGGCCGAAGCCGCGCTCTCCAGTGTGCGTTGTGGCCGTTCAGGCCGACGGCTCGAACTGCAGCGCCACGCCGTTGATGCAGTAGCGCAGGCCGGTCGGCGGCGGGCCGTCCTCGAAGACATGGCCGAGATGGCTGCCGCAGCGCGAGCAATGGCACTCGGTCCGCACCATGCCGTAGCTGCGGTCGACGGTGGTCTCGATCGAGCCGGGGACCGGATCGTTGAAGCTCGGCCAGCCGGTGCCGCTCTCGAACTTCAGCTTGGATTCGAACAGCGGTTGGTCGCAGCCGACGCAGAAGAAAGTGCCGGCGCGCTTCTCGTAAAGCAGGGCGCAGCTTCCGGGGCGCTCGGTGCCGTGGTTGCGCATGACGGCATATTGCTCCGGCGTCAGCCGGGCGCGCCACTCGGCATCGGTGCGGGTGACGGGGTAGGCGTGGGTGTCCATGAAATCTCCTCGGCCTTGGCGGCTCGTTGTTGGTTTGCAGCCTGTATTCGCGCAAACATAGGCTTTTGTTACAGGCGCTGCCAGCGGCAGTGGACTAGTGCTTGCGGGACAGCTGCCTCGTCGCTGCCTCGAGCCCAGCCAGCGTCAGCGGGAACATGCGGCCGCCGAAGATGTCGCGGATCAACTGGATCGAGTGGGTGTAGCCCCAGTTCTTCTGGCTTTCGGGGTTCAACCAGATTGCATTCGGCCATTGCTGCAGCAGGCGGCCGAGCCAGATGCTGCCGGCCTCCGGGTTCCAGTGCTCGACGGAGCCGCCGGGATGGGCGATTTCGTAGGGGCTCATCGACGCATCGCCGACGACTATCACCTTGTAATCCGGCCCGTATTTGTGGATGAGGTCGAAGGTCGGGATCGTCTCGGCAAGGCGGCGGCGGTTGTCCTTCCAGACGCGCTCGTAAAGGCAGTTGTGGAAGTAGAAATATTCGAGCTGACGGAATTCAGCGCGGGCGGCGGAAAACAATTCCTCGACGCCGCGGATATGGTCGTCCATCGAGCCGCCGACGTCGAAGAACATCAGGAGCTTCACCGCGTTGCGCCGCTCGGGTCGCGTCTTGACGTCGAGATAGCCGTGCTCGGCGGTGGCGTGGATGGTGCCGGGCAGGTCGAACTCTTCTTCGGCGCCCTCGCGCACCCAGCGCCGCAGCCGCTTCAGCGCCACCTTGATGTTGCGGGTGCCGAGCTCGACCGCGTCGTCGAAATTCTTGAACTCACGCTTGTCCCAGACTTTTACAGCGCGACGGTGGCGGCTCTCGTGCTGCCCGATGCGCACGCCTTCGGGATTGTAGCCATAAGCGCCGAAGGGCGAGGTGCCGCCGGTGCCGATCCATTTCGAGCCGCCCTGGTGCCGGCCCTTCTGCTCCTCCAGCCGCTGCTTCAAGGTCTCCATCAGCTTGTCGAAGCCGCCCAGCGCCTCGATCAGCTTCTTTTCCTCGTCGGTCAGGTGCTTCTCGGCAAGGCGTCGCAGCCATTCCTCGGGGATCTGGGCGACATCGACGGCGTCCGGCCCGCCAAGCGCCTCGACGCCCTTGAAGACATGCGCGAACACCTGGTCGAAACGATCGATATGGCGCTCGTCCTTCACCAGGGCCGAGCGGGCGAGGTAGTAGAAACCCTCTACGTCATAGTCGACCAGCCCGGCCTCCAGCCCTTCGAGCAGCGACAGATATTCCCTGAGCGAAACGGGAACCCGCGCGGCCTTCAATTCGAGGAAGAAGGGGATGAACATGGTCGGATTGTTATCTGTGTCCCTCGATCTTTTCTCTGGCAGCGCTTGCAATGAAAGCGGAGCGCGTGAGTCCACGCCGGCCAGCCTCTTCGTCGATTGCCGCCAAAAGGCCGGCGTCCAAAGAAAGGTTGGCTCGTACAGGTCGCCCGGAATCGATCAGCACAGGAATCATCACCGCCGACTCGCCGGCACTGCTGTCGATTTCGCCCGCCAGCAACAAATCCGCCACGGTACGTGGGGCAGGCATGGGCAACTGCTTTGCCATCCGTGTTTCGGCCCATTCCCGCATGGCCGAGGTCGCGTCGGCAATCGCTTCCTCGGGGCTCGCACCGCCGGCATGGCAGCCGGGAAGATCGGGAACGCGCACGCCCCAAGTATCTTCGGCGCCATCGAGAATTCCGACATAATGCGTCATGCAATTGGTCCTCAAAGCCATCCGGCAAGCCGCGCGATCGACCGCGCGACGCCCGGAGACTGTTCGCGATGCCTCGGCACGACAAATCATGATCTCCGGTTTCTCCGGATGCTCGTACTTGTCGTGCTTGCCTCCGCCTACGCTAACCCAGCCGTCACGCAACAGCCTCGTGATGATCTTGCGCGTGTCAATCTCGATCAGCGGCATGACCAGCATCGATCGATGCGCAATATATTGCGCAAACTCGGTGAATTCAACCGGCGCTGCTTCACAACAGATCGTATTCGATGAAGCCCGTGCGGCGCGCGACATGGTCGTAGAGCCGGCGGGCGGTGGCGTTGGTCTCGTGCGTCATCCAGTAGACGTTCTTCACGCCGATCTTGCCGGCCTCATCCTGCACCGCCTTGATCAGCGCGGCGCCAACGCCCTTGCCGCGCACTTCGGGGTCGGCGAACAGATCCTGCAGATAGCAGTTGTCGACCAGCGACCAGCAGGAGCGGTGGTAGAGGTAGTGCGTGAGGCCGACGGCCTTGCCGTCGAGCGTGGCGATGAAGCCCTTCGGCTCGAATTCGCCTGCCGTGAACAGGCGCTTCCAGGTGACGTCGTAGACCTCGTCCGGCAGCCTGGTCTCGTAGAAGGTGAGGTAGGCGGTCCACAACCGGCGCCAGTCGGCGTGGTCGGACTGGGCAAGCGGGCGAACGGTGATCTCGGTCATTATTTCCTCCAATGCTTCTCCCCGAAGCTGCGGCAGCGGCTGCTTGGCGGCAACGGTCCACAGCCGAAGAATGCGCTATTGCTGCCGATTATTGTTGCCGCCTCGCCATGAAGGCCAGGCGCTCGAACAGATGCACGTCCTGCTCGTTCTTCAACAATGCACCATGCAGCTTCGGCAGCGCGTTTTTCGGATCGGCGCGCAGGTCTTCCGGCGCGATGTCGTCGGCGACCAGCAGGCGGATCCAGTCGAGCGCCTCGGAGGTCGACGGCTTCTTCTTCAGTCCGGGCACCTCGCGGATCGCGTAGAACTGCGTGAGCGCGGCGCGCACCAGGTTCTGCTTGATGCCGGGATAATGCACGTCGACGATCCGGTGCAGCGTCTCGATGTCGGGGAAGCGGATATAGTGGAAGAAGCAGCGGCGCAGGAAGGCGTCGGGCAGTTCCTTCTCGTTGTTGGAGGTGATGATGACGATCGGCCTCAGCGCCGCGTGAATCGTCTCGCCGGTCTCGTAGACGAAGAACTCCATCCGGTCGAGCTCCTGCAGGAGGTCGTTGGGGAACTCGATGTCGGCCTTGTCGATCTCGTCGATCAGAAGCACGACCTTCTTCGGCGCGGAGAAGGCATCCCAAAGCTTGCCGCGCTTGATGTAATTCCTGATGTCGCTGAAACGGTCGTCGCCGAGCTGGCTGTCGCGCAGCCGCGAGACGGCGTCATATTCGTAAAGGCCCTGCTGCGCCTTGGTGGTGGACTTGACGTTCCATTCGATGAAATCCAGCCCGAGCGCCGCCGCCACCTGGCGGGCGAGCTCGGTCTTGCCGGTGCCGGGCTCGCCCTTGACCAGCAAGGGCCGCTCCAGCGCGATCGCGGCGTTGACCGCCACCATCAAATCCTTGTCGGCGACGTAAGCCGCGGTGCCTTCGAAACGCATTTCTTCTCCTGGCCGTTTTGCGGCGACCGTAAGGAGGCGGCTCGGAGCGCGCAAGGGCGGGATGTCGAGGGGGCTGTTCTGGCGATCCCGGCGGTTCAATAACGTCGCCCTCGACGTCCGTTCCTATGTCGGTCGTTTCTCTGGCGCTTGGCCAGCCATCGGCCTATATTGGCGCCGGCGGTCTGCGCTTCCCGGCAGGAGAAACTTATCCCCGGGGCCTTATCGATCCTTAGGGAGCTGTCCCTGGGAAGACCCGTGGGTTTTCTCACACGGCGCCCACCTACTTTGTAGGCACCCGGGATCGACCTCTCCACCGGTTGTGTGGATCGTCGCACTCCCTTTTTGGCAAGCCGTGCGGTAGAAGACGTCGTTCCTGCAACTTCACCCGGATACGACCTTCTCTACCATCGTCGCATGACACCTTCCAAAGACCTGAAAAAACAGCTTCGCAAGGACGCCTTGGCGCGCCGGGACGCGCTGGATGAATTCTGGCGAGTCGAGATCGCGCTCGAGATGGCGGAAACCGCGAAGGAGAAGATCGCCGTCGAGCCGGGCCAGATCGTCTCCGGCTTCTGGCCGATGCGCTCCGAGGTCGATGTGCGGCCGCTGATGTTCGCGCTGCGCGAAAAGGGCGCCAGGCTCTGCCTGCCGGCGATCCTCGACAAGACCACCATCGTCTTTCGCGAACTGGTGCGCGGCGCGCCGATGGTCGAGATGGGCTTCGGCACGGTCGGGCCGCATGCTGAGGCGGAAGTGCTGGACCCGTCGATGATGCTGATACCGCTTGCCGCCTTCGATGCGCGCGGCCATCGCATCGGCTACGGCGCCGGCTACTACGACCGGGCGATCGCGAGGCTGGCCGACAAGGGCCTGACACCCCGGCTGATCGGCATCGCCTTCGACTGCCAGGAAGTCGAAATGGTCCCTGACGAGAACCATGACGTCATCATCCCGGAAATACTCACCGAGAGCGGGTTGCGCCGGTTCACGCCGGAATTGTAGAAATGCGTTTGAGAAACGCATGATCTTTTGCGGAAAGTCATGCAGCTTTTGCTTGGCGGACCTTCGGCGCAGGATCGTATGAGACTTTTCTTTCTCGGCGACATGGTTGGAAAAACTGGACGCACGGCGGTGTGGGAACAGCTGCCCGGACTGATTTCCGACTTCAAGCTCGACTTCGTCATCGTCAATGGCGAGAACGCCGCCGGCGGCTTCGGCATCACCGAGGAGATCTTTCGCGAGACGCTCGCGGCGGGCGCCGATGTCGTCACCACCGGCAACCATGTCTGGGACCAGCGTGACGCGCTGATCTTCGCGCCACGCGAGGAGCGCTTCTTGCGCCCGTCCAATTTCCCGAAGGGCACGCCGGGGCGCGGTTCGGGCGTCTACATCGCCAGGAATGGCGCGCGGGTGCTGGTCGCCAACATCATGGGCCGCGTCTTCATGCATCCCGAGCTCGACGACCCGTTTCAGGCCGGCGAGCGCGAGCTTGCGGCCTGCCCGCTCGGCGAGCAGGCGGATGCGGCGGTGATCGATTTCCATGCCGAGGCGACCTCGGAAAAGATGTGCTTCGCGCATTTTGTCGACGGCCGCGCCAGCCTGGTTGTCGGCACCCACACGCACCAGCCGACGGCCGATCATCAGATCCTCAACGGCGGCACCGCCTATATTTCGGACGCGGGCATGTGCGGCGACTATGATTCCTCGCTCGGCATGGACAAGGAGGAACCGCTCAACCGCTTCCTGTCGAAAGTGCCGAAGGGCCGTTTCGAGGCGGCGAACGGACCAGCGACGCTGTGCGGCATCGGCGTCGAGATTTCCGATCGCACCGGGCTGGCCGAAAAGATCGCGCCGTTTCGTCGCGGGCCGCGGCTTGAGGAAACGGCGCCGTCCTTCTGGTCGTGACATTGATATGGGCGAGGCCAGCACCTAACTGGCGACGAAACCCGCGAAAACTTCTCTAAACCACGCAATTCCGGACGGAAAACCGCTACGCACTTTTCCTGGAATTGCTCTCGATCGTAGAGGGGACGACCTTCATGCAGCTTGTCGAATTCCTGGCGCCGCACTTTGCCTTCGTTTCCGATCCGACCGCATGGATCGCGCTGCTGACGCTGGTGGTGCTGGAGGTGGTGCTCGGCATCGACAACCTGATCTTCATCTCGATCCTCACCAACAAGCTGCCGGAAGCACAAAGGGCACGCGCACGCCGGCTGGGCATCTCGGCGGCGCTCGTCATGCGCCTCATCCTGCTCGCCACCATCTCGATCATCGTGCAGCTGACGACGCCGGTGTTCACGGCGCTCGGGCACGGCTTTTCCTGGCGCGACCTGATCCTGATCGCCGGCGGACTGTTCCTGGTCTGGAAGGCGACCAAGGAGATCCATCACACCGTCGACCCGCAGGACCATCAGGATACAATGGTGGGCACGCTGCAGTTGAGCCTGGCCGGCGCGATCTTCCAGATCCTGCTGCTCGACCTCGTCTTCTCGATCGATTCCATCATCACCGCCGTCGGCATGACCGACGAGATCGCCATCATGTATATCGCGGTGATCGTGGCGGTGAGCGTGATGATGCTGGCGGCGACACCGCTCGCCAATTTCATCGCCAAGAACCCGACCATCGTCATGCTGGCGCTGGGCTTCCTGCTGATGATCGGCATGACGCTGATCGCCGACGGCATGGGATATCATGTGCCCAAGGGCTACATCTACGTCGCCATGGGTTTTTCCGCCCTGGTCGAGGGGCTCAACATGCTGGCGCGGCGGCGGAAGGAGCAGAGGCCCGGCGACGGGCATTGAGACCCATCACGACACGCCCTTGGGGTGCCGGTCGCCGATAAGGCCGAGCGTCAGGCCCTGTTCCAGCCACGCCTTGGCGCCGGCAAGCACCAGCGCAAAACCGCCGGTCGAGCCGATCGCCTGGTTCACCTGGTCGTCGCCTGAGCCGGCGAAGCCGAAATTGCGGACCTCGAGAAAAGTCGCGTCGCCCGGCATCCGGGTGAAAGTCCAGACAACGGTGGTCGGCGGCTCGCTCCATTGCATGACGATCTTTTCGTTGGGGACGATCTCACTGACCTCGACCTTGGTCGAGACACCGTACATGCGCCATTCCCACTGAACGGGCCTGCCCTCGTCCAGCCGGCCGCTGGAATGCGTGAACCAGAACTTCGTCGTGATTGCCGGATCGACAATGGCCTCGAAAACTTCGGCGACCGGCCGGCGGATAAGCATGCCGGTCTCGGCGGCAGGGGCCTGGTTGAGTTCCATGACATCCTCGAATTGCTCAGGGCAGGTTGATCTGCCAGGAGACGCCGAAGCGGTCGTTGAGCCAGGCGAAACGCTGGCTGAAGCCATAATTGCCGGTTGGCATCAGGAAGCCGCCGTCTTTGGACAGAACGCCGACGATGCGCTCCAGTTCCTCCTCGGACGAACAGTCGACGAAGAAGGAGAAGGACGGCGTGAAGGTGAAGGCGTGATGCACGGGACTGTTGTATAGCCTGACCTCGACGCCGCCGATCGAGGCGCGTGCCAGCTTGACCGTTCCTTCGGGCCCGTCCTCGCCTGGACCGTAGCGCGTGACGTCGAGGACGCTGCTCTCGGGAATGGTCCCGCAATAGAGTGTCATGGCCTCTTCGGCCCGGCCTTCGAACATAAGGAACGGCGTAACTTTCACAACCGACCTCCTTGGCTAGGATGTTGGGGCTCAGATGTTGGTTTCGTTGGCCGGCTCGCCTTTCATCTCGGCGCGATAATAGCCGTCACGCAGGTTGATGCCGTATTCGAGGTAGGCCTTCATGCAGGCGAGCATCTGCGACCAGCCCTCGCAGTTGAGGTAGGACTTCTTCAGGCCGGCATCGCCTTCGTGCCAGCCGGCCTCGGCGATGGTGACGAAGGTGCCGCCGTCGTCCAGCGGTTCGAAATTCATCTCGATGCGGGTCTTGTAGGCCGGCTTGCCCTCAGCGTCGGTCGCGTCCCAGCGCAGCACGATGCGCTTGTCCCTGGTCACCTCGTCGACCTCGACAGGCACCGTCTTCCACCAGGTGACGGTGGTGCCGGCGACCAGCGGAGCGGAGGCGCCGCCGATGGTGGTGAAGTAACCGCTGAGCTTCGCCGGATTGACGACAGCGTCGAAGACCTCGTCGACCGGTTTGCCGATGCGTCCGGAGATCCTGAATCCAAGAGACATATCCACAGCTCCTTCCTTGCTCGTCCAAACGATATGTTATAGAAATATAACATGTCAAGTCAAACCGCGGACGACCATGTTTTCAAGGCCTTGGCGCATCCGCGTCGGCGCGAGCTGCTCGACCGGCTGAAGGATCGGCCGCAGACCACCGGCTCGCTCTGCGAGGCTTTCCCGGACATGGACCGCTGCACGGTGATGATGCATCTCAAGGTGCTCGAAGAGGCCGACCTGGTCGTGGCGCGGCGCGAGGGGCGCGAGCGCTGGAACCATCTCAACGCGCTGCCGATCAGGCAGATCCACGACCGCTGGATCAGCCAGTATGCCGGCCACGCCATCAGCATCCTCGACCGGCTCAAGTCGGATCTGGAGGGATGATTTCCTGCCATGCGGGCCGTGCTCGTCCGCCGTCTTGCGGGGGCCACGGCGCGGCTGGACGAATTGAGCCGATTTATCTATAAGCCGGCCATTCCGACAGAGAGCGCCGTGTGCCTTCGCAGGCATGCTTGCAGCGTTCTGAAATTATGAATTCGAGCATTTGCCGATGCCGGGTGATCGCTCCGGCCGAAAGATGCTCTAGCCGAACACGACAGGGGTGCCATGGCTGGCCATTCGCAGTTCAAGAACATCATGCACCGCAAGGGCCGCCAGGACGCGGTGCGGTCGAAAATGTTTTCCAAGCTGGCGCGCGAAATCACCGTCGCCGCCAAGACCGGCACGCCCGATCCGGCGATGAACCCGCGCCTGCGTCTTGCGGTGCAGAACGCCAAGGCGGTGTCGATGCCGAAGGACAACATCCAGCGCGCCATCAACAAGGCCTCCGCGGGCGACGGCGAGAACTACGAGGCGGTGCGCTACGAGGGCTACGGCCCGGGCGGCGTGGCGCTGATCGTCGAGGCGTTGACCGACAACCGCAACCGCTCCGCGTCCAATGTGCGCGCCGCCTTCACTAAGGCCGGCGGGGCGCTCGGCGAAACCGGCTCGGTGTCCTTCATGTGGGACCGCATCGGCGAGATCTACTATCCGGCCGCTGCCGGCAGCGCCGACAAGGTGATGGAAGCCGCGATCGAGGCCGGCGCCGACGACGTCGAGTCGGACGAGGAAGGCCACACTATCTACTGCGGCTTCGAAAATCTCGGCGAAGTGTCGAAGTCGCTCGAAGCCGCGCTCGGCGAGGCGGAATCGGTGAAGCCTATCTGGCGGCCGCAGAACAATGTCCCGGTCGACGAGGAGCGGGCGCAGTCGCTGATGAAGCTGGTCGCCACCCTCGAGGACGATGACGACGTGCAAAGCGTCTACGCCAATTTCGAGGTCGACGACGAGACGATGGCCAAGCTCAGCGCGGCCTGATCCACGTCGCCATGAGCGAAAAGCCGCTGCCCAGCATCCGCATCACCTACTGCACGCAGTGCCACTGGCTCTTGCGCGCGGGATGGATGGCGCAGGAACTGCTCTCGACCTTCGGCACCGATCTCGGCGAGGTGACGGTGGTGCCGGGCACCGGCGGCATCTTTACCATCACCTGCAACGAGGTGCTTATCTGGGAGCGCAAGCGCGACGGCGGCTTTCCGGATGCGGCGAAGCTCAAGCAACTGGTGCGCGACGTCATCGACCCGGATCGCGACCTCGGCCATGTCGACCGCACAACGCACAAGAAGACAGACCCCGCCTGACGCGGGGTCTTTTGCATCGTGGAGTGCTGTCTTCAGATCAATGCCATGATGAAGCAGGCCATCGCCACGATGGCGGTGATGGTGCGGACGTGGTTCCACATCACCCATTCGCTCAGATAGTTCGTCCAGATCGCGGCGCCGTTGGCGTTCGCCGGATCGACGGCGGCTAAAGCATCGTTGAGCGGCACGTTGAAGACCATGGTCACGATCGGATTGCCGACGAAATAAATCACGGCGCCGGCAAGCAGCCAGTACGTGCCGGACTGGCTCCAGCCGAAGAAAACGGCCGCAATGAGCACCAGGCAGATGAGGCCGGTGCCGAACAGCGCCGTCATGAATGTCGGCGTGATCACCGTGATGTTGATCGAATTCATCGCCGCGATCCCACTTGGGACGGGCAGCCGGGTAAGCGCCGCCATGACAAAATTGGAAAAGGCGAAGAACACGCCGCCGACCACGCCGGAGCCGATCGCGGCGATGAAGGTGAGGGTGGGCAGAAGTTTCATCATGTCAGTTGCTCCAGATGCCGGGTTCAAAATATGAGTAATCCTCACATTTGCGAAACGTGATAAACCCTCGTATTTTGAGAGTCAAGCCAGCTTTCGGAAAATCGCCTGGAGAGCGCCATGGATGAGAAAGTCGCCGCGAAGACCGATCACGCCGTCATCGCTTCACCGCGGCGGGCACCGACGCAGCAACGCAGCCGCGAGCGCGTGGAGCGAATGCTGGCCGCCGCCTCGGCACTGATTGCCGAGCAAGGCAGCGATGCGATGCGCATGGGCGAGGTGGCGGAGCGGGCAGGGGTTTCGATCGGCTCGCTCTACCAGTTTTTTCCCGACAAGCGGGCGATCGTCTGGGCGCTGGCCGAGCGCTACACCGCCGAAAGCCAGGCCTGCATTGCATCGGCGCTGAAGGATGTCGGCGACGCCGAAGGCCTGAAGCAGGCGTTTTCGGAGCTGGTCGACATCTACTACCGGCTGTTCCTGGCCGAGCCGGTGATGCGCGATATCTGGTCGGGCACGCAGGCCGACAAGGCGCTGCGCGAGCTCGAGCTGGCCGACAGCCGGGCCAACGCCGAATTCCTCGTCGCGGTGCTCAAGCGCCTGCGCCCCGGCGCCGATCCGATCGCGCTGGAGACGACGGCGTTCCTCGTCTGGCAGATGGGCGAGGCCGCGATGCGGCTGGCGATCTCGGTCGACCGGGAAGAAGGCGACCGGCTGGTCGCGGCCTACAAGCGCATGGCGCTGCGGGAGCTGGCGGGCAAGTAGGCGGGTTAGCTGCCCCAATACATCTTGAGCATTTCCTCGCGCTCATCGTCGGTGAACATCACTATTCTGGCCATGCTGAGACTGCCACAATGGAATGCGACGACTGCCAATGCGTAAGTCGCGGTCGCCTCGTCGGTGGTGGTTGCAAGGTCTCGCAACGCCAGATGCAGTAGCGTCTGCCAAGCGGCCCTATAGTGCGGTTCGATCCAATCGGGGATCGGCGGATTGCGCTCATCCGCCAACCGAGCCTCTTCGATTACCGCAGCGATGCCATAGGTTGCCCAATTCGCGGGGACGTGCTCAGCCGAGAGGCGTACGATCTCCGGGATCGCCGCGTAGGATGCGCTCCCGACATCCCCTTGATGGTGCAATTCCTCCCAAAGTTCGTTCCAGATTGTTTTATCGTCGTAGCGAGCAGCCAACGCGCGCAAGGCTGGTCTTGGGTCGTAAACGACCTTGTATCCACCCCGAAGGTCGGACCATCGCTCGTCATCAAGATCTATCACCTGTATCCCCATCATGGTCGGCTCAGCCTGCTATCGGCGGGACGTCATGGCAACAAAAAACCCGCCTCGAAGGCGGGTTTTTGATCTGCGACAAAGCGCGGAGAAACTTAAAGGCCGAAACCTTCGAAGCGCTTCTTGAACTTGGAGAGGCGGCCGCCGCGGTCGAGCAGGGTCTGTTGGCCGCCGGTCCAGGCCGGGTGCGTGGTCGGGTCGATGTCGAGGTTCATCGTGTCGCCTTCCTTGCCCCAGGTGGAGCGGGTCAGGTACTCGGTGCCGTCGGTCATGACGACCTTGATGGTGTGGTAGTCGGGATGGATATCGGCCTTCATTGTCTTATTTCCTGGCTTGCCGGCGCTGGTGACGGGCCGATGGCCTGCGTCGATGCGCCCCTTTTTAAAACTCGAAGCCGCAGCTAATGAAAAGCCACGGCTTCTAAAACGGTCGGCGAGCCTATACATCAGCCGGAATTGAATCACAAGGCCGCGGCAAGCGCATATTGAAGCGCATGACCGGCAAAGCGGCCAGAGGAAACGCTCATGGCGGATATCGGTGTCAGTGGAGACGCGCGCAAGCGCTCGATCCGGCCGCTCAGAAGCCTTTTTCCGTACATCACTCGCTACCGGAAACTGGCGATCGGCGCCATCATCTCGCTGATCGTGGCGGCGGCGACGACGCTCGCCCTGCCGATGGCCGTGCGGCGCATGATCGATCACGGCTTCCAGGCATCGAGCTCCACCTTCATAGCGGAATATTTCGCCGCGCTCGTGGCGATGGCGGCGCTGCTCGCGGCGGCATCGGCCAGCCGCTACTATTTCGTCATCACGCTCGGCGAGCGGGTCGTCGCCGACATCCGCCGCGATGTGTTCGCCCATGTCACGACCCTGTCGCCGGCCTTTTTCGACAAGGCGCATTCGGGAGAGATCGTGTCGCGGCTTGCAGCCGACACGACGCAGGTGAAGTCCGCCGTCGGGGCCACGGCCTCGGTCGCGCTGCGCAATCTCATCCTCGGCCTCGGCGCCGTGGCGATGATGGTCTTCACCAGCCCAAAACTCTCCGGCCTGGTCATTGCCGCCATTCCGCTGATCGTGTTGCCGCTGGTCGCCTTCGGCCGATCGGTGCGGCGCAAGTCGCGGCTGGCGCAGGATACGCTCGCCGAAGCCACCGCCTATGCCAGCGAGCAGATCGGCGCGGTGCGCACGCTGCAGGCCTTCACCAACGAGAAGCTGGTGACGGGGCGCTTCTCGGCCGCCGTGGAGGCTGCCTTCGAGGCGGCGCGCATGTCGGTCTTTGCCCGCTCCTTCCTCACCTTCTTCGCCATCTTCATGATCTTCTCGTCGGTGGTGGCGGTGCTCTGGTTCGGCTCACGCGACGTGCTTGCCGGCACGATGTCGGCCGGAACGCTCGGGCAGTTCCTGCTCTATTCGGTGTTCGCCGCCGGCGCGCTCGGCGCCTTGTCGGAAGTGTGGAGCGAGCTGTCGCAAGCCGCGGGCGCCGCCGAGCGGCTGACCGAGATCCTGGCGGAAAAGCCTGCCATCCAGCCGCCCGCCGATCCGCAGCCGCTGCCGGCCAAGGCGAAGGGCGCGATCAGTTTCGACGATGTTTCCTTCTCCTATCCGGCGCGGCCGGACCGGGCCGCCGTGCATGGCCTGAGCTTCCAGGTCAAGCCGGGCGAGACGGTGGCGATCGTCGGACCGTCGGGCGCGGGAAAAAGCACGGTCTTCTCGCTGATCCTGCGCTTCTACGATCCGGAAAGCGGGCGCATCGTTATCGACGGCGTCGACGTGCGCGAGGCCGATCCGGCCGCGGTCCGCGAGCGCATCGCCATCGTGCCGCAGGACGTCACCGTCTTCGCGGCAAGCGTCCGCGACAATATCGGCTTCGGCCGGCCTGGCGCCGGCGACGCGGAGATCGAGGCGGCGGCAAAGGCGGCCCTTGCCGACGAATTCATCGGCAAGCTGGAACGGGGTTATGACAGCCAGGTCGGCGAGCGCGGCGTGACGCTGTCGGGTGGCCAGCGCCAGCGCATCGCGATCGCCCGCGCCATCCTGCGCGACGCGCCGATCCTGTTGCTCGACGAGGCGACCTCGGCGCTCGACGCGGAAAGCGAGACGCTGGTGCAGACGGCGCTGGAGCGGCTGATGCGCGGCCGCACTACCATCGTCATCGCCCACCGGCTGGCGACGGTGCTGAAGGCCGACCGGATCCTTGTCATGGAAGGCGGCCGCATCGTCGAGGAAGGCACGCATCAGAGTCTTGTCGCCAAGGGCGGCACCTATGCCCGGCTCGCCAAGCTGCAGTTCGAGATCGGCGCCAGCGCCTTCAAGGGCGCGGCGGAATAGCCACGCTACAAAGCGGCTGGTTTTAGCTGCACGTCAGTCCGCGTAGCGCTTGCGCAAGTGCTCGGTGAAATAAGCGGCGTCGAGCCTCTCGCCGGTGGCGCGCTGGAGCAGTTCCGGCGTCGACCAGCGCGAGCCCTGCGACCAGATCCTTTTGCGGCGCCAGTCGTTGATGGCGCTGAAGTCACCCTTGGCGAGGTCCTTGTCCGCCGCCGGGTGCTCCCTGGTCAAGGCGGCCCATTGCTGCGCCGCCATCATCGCGCCCAGCGTGTAGGACGGGAAGTAGCCGAAGGCAGCGCCCGGCCAGTGCACGTCCTGCATCGGCCCGTCGGCAGGGTTGTCGATGGTCGACAGGCCGAGATAGTCGCGCATCTTGGCGTCCCATGCCTCCGGCAGGTCGACGGCTTCCAGCCGGCCGGAGACGAGCTCCTGCTCGAGCTCGTAGCGCAGGATGACGTGCAGCGGATAGGTCACCTCGTCGGCGTCGACGCGGATGAAGCCGCGTTTCACATGGTGGACATGCGGCAGGATGTCGTCGAGCGACCAGACCTCGGCAAGATGTTTTTCGACCACCGGCAGCGCCCAGCGCCAGAAGGCGGGATTGCGGCCGATCTGCTTTTCGACGAACAGGCTCTGGCTCTCGTGCACGGCCATTCCGCGCGCCTTGCCGAGCGGCCAGTGCGACCAGGTCTTCGGCAGGTTCTGCTCGTAGAGCGCATGGCCGGTCTCGTGCAGCACGCCCATCAGTGCCGACAGGAAGTCGGAGGTCTTGTAGCGGGTGGTGATGCGCACGTCGCTCGGCACGCCGCCGCAGAAGGGATGGTGCGACACCGACAGCGAGCCGTGGGTGAGGTCGAAGCCGACCGCGGCCATCATGGCAAGGCCGAGCTCGCGTTGACGGTCGATGGCGTAGCTGCCGGAGAGCGGCTTCAGCGGATGCTTGGCCAGCCGCGCATCCTGCACGGCCAGCGCGTGCGGCAGGAAATCCTTCAGGAAAGCCTTCAGCTCGGCAAACACCGGCGTGATGTCGGCGGCGCGGTTGCCGGGATCGTACTGCTCCATCAGCGCGTCGTAGGGGGCGAGGCCGAGCGCGTCGGAGCGCAGTGCCGCCTCTTCGCGCACCAGCGCCACGACGCTTTCCAGTGCCGGCAGGAAGCCCGCCCAGTCGTTCTTGGCGCGCAGGTCGCGCCACAGCTGCTCGGAGCGCATGCGCGCGACCGTCTGGCGCTCGACGAATTCGACCGGCAGGCAGGTGAGGTTGGTGTATTGTCGGCGCAGCTCCCGCACCGCCGCCTGCTGTTCGTCGTTCAGCGGCTCTTGCTCGGCGGCGGCGATCCAGTCGCCGATCTCCGGCGCGGTCGCCTGGGCGTGCAGCATGCCGGCAAGCGCCGACACTGCCTCGGCGCGCTTCTCGCCGCCGCCGACCGCCATGTGCGTCGCCTCGTCGGCGCCGAGAATGGCCAGCGCATGCTCCAGCGCTTCGAGCTTGTGGCCGAGTTGGTCGAGTTTTTGGAAGGACATGGATGGTTTCCGGCTACAAATGGGCTGGCGCGAAAAGATACCAAGGCATCGAGCTTGGCAACCCTGATCGATCAGCGGAGAGCAGCCGCATCTTGCCTTGCAGCGGCGGCGCGTGATCAATGCCGGGAACAACAGCTGGAGGGGACAATGATCGGCAACATCCTGACCGCGCTGGTAGCGCTGATCCACTGCTACATCGTCTATCTGGAGATGGTGCTCTGGGACACGCCGCGCGGGCACAAGGCGTTCAAGCTGACGCCAGAATTCGCGAGCGCCTCAAAAGTGCTCGCTGCCAACCAGGGGCTCTATAACGGCTTTCTCGCCGCAGGCCTGATCTGGGGCCTCTATCTCGGCGCCGGCGGGTTTGCGATCAAGATGTTCTTCCTGCTTTGCGTGGCCATTGCCGGCCTTTACGGCGCGGTCACCGTCGGCCGGAAGATCCTGTTCATCCAGACCGTGCCGGCGGTGCTCGCCATCGTCGCGGTTTGGCTTGGCTGGTGATCAAAAAGGGCGCGATCGAAAAAAGGACGCCCTTGGGGCCAGGTCCCTCGGGGCGCCAGGCGGTCCCTTCCTCCGAAGACCTCAACCGTTCGGGTAGTGACCGCCGTCCGAGCCGTCGCCCATCAGGAAGCCGCTGCCGGTGTCGACCATGAGTTTCTGGTCGACATGGTCGAGACGGCGCAGCAGGTCGTGATATTGTGCGGCGGGAATCCTGCCATGATCCGAAGCGGCGACCTTTTCGGCGGCCTGGCTGATATGAGCGGCACGAATATGCAACTGCTCGGCCTCGGTGGCCGAGATGGTATTGGCTTCCCGCGCATCCCTGATGCCCTGGTCCACACCCTGGACCTGCTCGATCAGGCTGGTCGCGCGCGGGCCGGTCATGTCGGTTGGAGCGGTTGCGTCGAGAGCGCCCTTATGATGCCCGGCGGCGTGGGCGCCGGCCAGCGGAGCGGCGATCAGAACCGCGGCGAGGGTTGCAGTCTTGAGAGATGTCGAAGCGCGCATGACGGCCCATCCTCCTGCTGGGAAGGGAGCGGCCATTCCGCTCCGCCTTCCGACCTTGTGGGGCCGTCCGGTTCCGTCGCGTCGCGATGGGGCCATCGCCGGCGGTTCCCGGCCCTGCGCGGCAAGCTAGGAGCGCCAATTTGCGATGTGTAATTAAAAAAAGATAATATTTTCAGGCCTTGCCGCCGGAACCCTGCGCCCTAGAGTTGAGCCGGCGAACAAATTCGCGTGAGCTTGAATCAACGTTCGGTGAGCTTCAGTTCAATGCGGCGGTTCTTGCTGCGCGCGTCGTCCGTGTCGGCGGGATCGAGTGGCTGGAATTCACCGAAGCCGGCGGCGACCAGCCGGTTGGCGGGCACGCCGTTCTCGATCAGGAACTTCACCACCGAGGTCGCGCGCGCCGTCGACAGTTCCCAGTTGTCGCGATAGCGGCCGGCGCCGGACAGCGGCTTGTTGTCGGTGTGGCCATCGACGCGCAGCACCCAACTGATCTCGGGCGGGATTTCCTTCTGCAGCTCGATGACGGCATCGGCGAGCTTCTTCATCTCGACCTTGCCGGCATCGTTGATCTCGTCGGAGCCGGTCGGGAACAGCACCTCCGACTGGAAGACGAAGCGGTCGCCGACGATGCGGATGTTCTCGCGGTCGGCGAGGATCTCGCGCAGCCGGCCGAAGAAATCGGAGCGGTATCGGTTGAGCTCCTGGACACGCTGCGCCAGCGCCACGTTCAGGCGGCGGCCGAGATCGGCGATCTTGGTGTTGGACTCGCGGTCGCGCTGCTCCGATACGTTGAGCGCGTCCTCGAGCGCCGCGATCTGCTTGCGAAGTGCTGCGATCTGCTGGTTGAGGATCTCGACCTGGCTCAGCGCCTGCTGGCTGATCTGGCGCTGGTTGCTGAGCTCGCCGGAGAGCGCTTCCGCGCGCTTGTTGGCCGCGTCGCCGGCGCCTGCGCCCTGGTCCAGCAATTGCTGAAGCCGGCTCCTTTCGGCTTCCGCCGCCGACAGCGAGGCCTGCAGGTTGGCGAGCGTATCTTCCTTGTCCTGACTGTTCGAGCGCTCCAGCGCGAGCAACTGCGTCAGTTCGTTGATCTGCGAGTTGAGGCGGTTGAGCACGGTATCCTTGCCGGAGATCTCGCGGCTGAGCAGGAACTGCGCCAGCACGAACACCGTCAGCAGGAACATGATGGCGAGCAGCAGCGTCGACAGCGCGTCGACGAAGCCCGGCCAGTAGTCGATGCGGCGGTCGGCGCGCCGTCTTGCCAGCGCCACGTCAGTGGACCCCTTGCTTCTTCAGCGCGTCGGCGATCTTTTCCAGCGTGTTGCGCATCGCCTTCTGCTCGTCGGACTGCGCCTCGACCCAGTCGCGCATGATCTGCTGCTCGGAGCGCATGTTCTTGACCAGCCCGGAGATGCCGTCCGCCAGGTTGGCCATGGCGGTGGCGACGCGCGGGTTGGAGCCGCCGCCATTTTCCTGCAGGCTGCGCAGCCGTTCCGACAGCAGGCGGATCTCCTCCGACGGTTCGGTGCGGGCCTGGTCGGCGACCACGATGTCGGACGAGAGATCTGTGACCGAGGACAGCCAGTTTTCGAGCTCGGTGTAGAAGCGGGTCTGGGCGCGGCCGGCCTGCAGGTCGAGGAAGCCGAGCACCAGCGAGCCGGAGAGACCGAACAGCGAGGACGAGAAGGCCGTGCCCATGCCGGCGAGCGGCGCCGACAGGCCCTGCTTCAGCGCGTCAAGCACGGCGGCCGCGTCGCCCGTGCCGGGGTCTAGCGCCTCGATGGTCTCGCGGATCGAGGCGATGGTGCCGAGCAGGCCCCAGAAGGTGCCGAGCAGGCCGAGGAACACCAGCAGCCCGACGAGATAGCGCGAGGTGTCGCGGCTTTCGTCGAGGCGGGTGGCGATGGAATCGAGCATGGTGCGCATCGAAGAGGTCGAGAAGGCGATCGTCGACGAACGGCCGATCATCGCCTTCATCGGCGCCAAAAGCACCGGCTCGGTGGTTTCGGAGCCGGCACGGAACGAATTGACCCAGCGCACTTCCCGGAACAGCCGCCCGACCTGGACAAAGGCGAGCAGGATGCCGACGGCGAGCACGCCGATGATCAGCCCGTTGAGGCCGGGATTGGCGGAGAAGGCTCTCGATATCTGGCGGGTGAGGATGGCGGCGATGAACGCGACGATGACCAGGAAGATCACCATGGTGAGCAGGAAGACCTGCGGACTCGACAGCTTGTGCGGATCGTAGACCAGGACATCCGAGCGCCTGCCGAAGGATCTGAGAAAAGCCATTCGTGCCCCGTTTCCGATGCCACCCGCCGCAGAATTGCCGCGACTCTAAACGGAATTGTGACCAAATTGAATGGCGCTTGGCAATATCGCCGTCGCCGCCTTGTTTTGACGCAATCCCGGACGGAAAGGCTATGGCGAAGTCGCCGAGCCTGAACGCTTCACACTTTTCCTGGAATTGCTCCAAAGCGCGTCGCGCCGAAGATTTTCAGGCGAAGCGCTTCGATCTTTTGTTTGATGCATGTCGTTGTCCCAAAACCGTTGCGCACTTTTGGGCGACATGCATTGGCATCAGAACCGGTTGATAACCAGGCAGTCGACCATCGCGGCCAGGTGCAGCCCGGCGCCGGTGACGACGAAGCCGTGCCAGACGGCATTGTGGAAGCGCAGGCCTTTCCAGGCAAAGAAGATGACGCCACAGGAATAGACGATGCCGCCGGCAATGAGCAGCACGACCGAGGTCGTCGGCAGGGTCTCCGCCAGCGGTCCGGCCAGCGCCACGCCGCTCCAGCCGATAGCGAGGTAGAAGACGATCGCCAGCCTGTCGTAGCGCCCGGGCAGGAACATCTTGATGGCGATGCCCATCGCCGCCGCGCTCCACACGATGACGATCATGGGCAAGGCAAGTGGCGACGTGTCGATCTGGGCCAGGAAAGGCGTGTAGGTGGCGGCGATCAGGAGATAGATCGCGGCATGGTCGAAGCGACGCAGGATCCACTTCGCCGGCCACGATATCGGCCACAGATTATAGGCCAGCGACACCGACAGCACGGTAAGCAGCGACACCACATAGAAGACGGCGGCCACATATTCGCCCGGACCGGAATGGAAGGCGGCCAAAGCCAGGAAGGCCGAGCCGGCGGCGATCGCCAGCACGATGCCGACGGCATGGACGATGCCGTCGGCGATCATCTCCGCGCGCGAATAATGCCAGCGACCCACAAAGGGGATCTCGATCTGGGAGATTGGGCGCGCGTCGTTCATGAGTGATCCTGCAACTCTAATCTGGGCAGTCGCGGACCAGTATTTCAAGCTACGATTGCGGATTTGCGACGACAGCCGCGCGTCCTTTCGACGCGCAAAGGACGATGTAGTACCTCGATTTGGTTCAGTGCGTCGCGCGCTTCAGCCGGGCCGACCTGTCAGCCGGACCGACCAGTCAGCGGGGCCGACTTGTCAACGGGGCGCAAGCGGCTTCTTCACCGTCTTCCAGAGCGCGCGCTGGATGATCTCGTTGCCGGCGACGACGGAGCCGGCCTCCAGCATGTCCTGCCCGCCATCCATGTCCGAAACGAAGCCGCCCGCCTCGCGGATGAGCAGCGTGCCGGCGGCGATGTCCCAGGCCGAAAGGCCGGTTTCCCAGAACCCGTCCATGCGGCCGGCCGCGACATAGGCGAGGTCGAGCGCGGCGGAGCCGAGGCGGCGGACGCCGGAGACTTCGGCCATGACGTTGCGCAATTCGATCAGGAAATTGCCGTGCTGGCCTCGTCCGAGATGCGGCACGCCGCAGCCGATCACGGCATCCGTGAGCTTGGCGCGCCCGGCGACCCGCAGCCGGCGGTCGTTCATGAAAGCGCCGCCGCCGCGCTCGGTGGTATAGAGCTCGTCCATGGCCGGATTATAGATGACGCCGGCGACGATCTGGCCCTGGCGCTCGAGCGCGATCGAGACCGCGAAGAGCGGTATGCCGTGCAGGAAATTGGTGGTGCCGTCGAGCGGGTCGACGATCCAGCGATGCTGGCCGTCCTCGCCTTCGACGGCGCCGCGTTCCTCCATCAGGAAGGCGTAGCCCGGCCTTGCCTTGGACAGTTCGGCAAAGACGATCTCTTCGGCCTTGCGGTCGGCCTGGCTGACATAGTCGCCAGGTCCCTTCATCGAGACCTGCAGGTTCTGCACCTCGCCGAAATCGCGCGACAGGGACCGGCCGGCCTTCATCGCGGCCTGGACCATCACATTGAGGAGAGCGGAGCGCGCCATTTTTCTTCCTGCTTCCGGCCGTTCAGTCTGCGCGGCGTACGTAGGTGATTTCGTTGGTGTCGACGATGATGCGCTCGCCGGCCGAGATGAAGGGCGGCACGAGAACGCGGACGCCGTTTTCCAGAACCGCGGGCTTGTAGGAGGAGGCCGCCGTCTGGCCCTTCACCACCGGATCGGCCTCTGTGATGGTCAGCGTCACCTGATCCGGCAGCGAGATGCCGATCGGCCGCTCCTCATAGAGCTGGACCGTCACCATCATGCCGTCCTGCAGGAAGGCGGCGCGCTCGCCGACAAAATCCTTCGCCAACTCCAGCTGCTCGTAGCTTTCGGTGTCCATGAACACCAGCGCGTCGCCCTGCTCGTAGAGGAAGGAGAAGTCCTTCAGATCGAGCCGGATCTGCTCGACGGTCTCGGCCGAGCGGAAGCGCTCATTGAGCTTGGTGCCGTTGATCAGGTTCTTCAGCTCGACCTGGTTGTAGGCGCCGCCCTTGCCGGGCTTCACGGTGTTGGTCTTGACCGCCACCCACAGGCCGCCATCGTGCTCGATGACATAGCCGGGACGGATTTCGCTGCCACTGATCTTGGCCATGTTGAACTGGTCCGGAATGAGATTTTCTCGCGCGGAACGCGCTTTGGCGCCTCCAAGACCACAAATCGCCCGGAGAGGCAAGGGAGAGGGTGCCAAGGAGGGCGTCGCGGACGCTCGCAAATCCGGCCGCTGCCGGGGAACGTCTTTTCAGGGCAGCTCAGGGCAGCCGGTTCGCCTTCTGCAGCGCCTGCTTGGTCTGGTCGTCGTCGAGGCCTTGCAGGAAATCGTCCATCTGCGGGTCGATCAGCCCGGCGCGGCGGGCGACGATATACCAGGCTCCGGCCAGGATCAGGTCGGGGTCGGTGCCGATGCCACCCATATAGAGCTTGGCGAGGCGGTTCTGGGCGGCGACATTGCCGCCCTCGGCCGCCCGCCTCATCCAGGCGAAGCCCGATTTCAGGTCGCGCCCGCCGCCGCGCCCCTCGATCATCCAGGCGGCGAGATCAAGTTGCGCGGTATCGTAGTTCTGCCGCGCGGCCTGCGCCAAAAGGGTGCGAGCCTTGGCGTCGTCGCGCGGCTTGCCGCCGGCGCCGTTGGCGTAGATTTGCGCCATCGCATATTCGGCGTCGGCAAGGCCGGTGCCGGCGGCGCGCTCATAATACGCGGCGGCCTTGGCGATACCGGCATCGCCCGGATCCTGCTGGATGAGCAATTGCGCGAAGTTGAACTGGGCCAGGCGGTTGCCGGCCTCGGCGGCGGCCTGCATCAGCGCATAGGCTTCCTTGTCGTCCTTCTTCACATAGCGGCCGTCGAGCAGCATCAGCCCATACTGGAACTGCGCCTCCGGCACGCCCTGCTCGGCGGCGAGCCCATACCATTTCGCGGCTTCGGCCGCGTTGATCGGCACGCCCAGCCCGCGCGACAGGATCTCGGCGACGAGCGTCTGGGCTGCGGGGTCGCCGTTCTTGGCCCGGACCAAGGCAAGGTTGTAGGCGGTCTTGTAGAGCCCGCGCTGGAAGGCGCCGTAGGCGGCGTCCGGCGGCTTGGCGCCGAAGCGGTCGGGATTGACGGTATCGGCCGATGGCGGCTGAAGCGTCGCCGGCTGGGGCAGCGGAGTTACGATCGGCTTGTCCGTATGGACGGCACCGGCATTCGGGGCGCCAGCGTTCGGGGCGCCGGTAATCGGTGTGCGTGTAACAGGGGCGCCTGTATTGGCAGGGCTTGTGGTCGGCGCGCCCGTGTCCGGCCTCGGCTGCGGCACCGGCACGCTTTCCGTGCCCGCTGCCGCGGCCGCCTGGATGGTCAAGGCAGCCGCCAGGGCCGTGAAGGAAAGCCGGGACCAGCGCACGTCAGTCCTCGAAGCGCGGCGCGCTGTCGTCGAGCAGCGCATTGGCGGCGGCGACCGCCGCGCGCGGATCGAGTCCCTCGGCGAAGACCGCGCTGGAGAGCGCCACGAACTCGGCTCCGGTGGCCGCTACGGTCTCCACCGAGGCGAGCTCGGACCCGGCCATGACGATGCAGGGAATCTGGATCATCTGCGCCCACCATTCGCCGAGCGAAAGGTTGCGCGGATGCGGCTCCGGCTTGTTGTCGTAACCGAAGCGGCCGAAGAACATATAATCGGGCCGCTCCTCGCCGAGGTCCAGCGCCTCGTCACGGGTCTTGGCGCCGCCGGTGCCGACCATCATCTTGTCCGCCAGGCGCTCGATCGTCTCGGCGAGTTCCTTGCGATTTGCCTCGACATGGATGCCGTCGGCGTGGACGCGGCCGGCGATGCGGCTGTCGCCGGCGATGATGACGGCGATGCCGGCGGCTTGCGCGAGGGGCACGATCTTCTCGGCAAAGGCCTGGAAGGCGGCATCGTCCATGCCGTTGCCAGGCAGGATCAGCGAGGCGATGTCGCCGCCGTCGAACGCCGCGCAGATGTGCTCGGCCGTCGCAAGCGGCGGCGCGATCAGCACGATGCGGCAGCGGTTGGGCGGCGTTGCTTCATTCATTGGTCTTCGATCCCGGTTTTCGCCTATGCCGGGCGAAGATGGTTGCATTGCGGCATAGAACAAAGCGCCCGGTTTGAACAGGCGGGGCGACGCAGGATCGTCAGAAGGCCGCGCCCAGCGCCGTCGCGAGCGGCGGTCCAGGCGGCGGTCTAAGAGCGGTTCAGCTTTTCACAGAATCGCCGACCCGCTCTAAGCGTTTGTTTTTGCGCAATTCCGGACGGAGAACCGCTACGCACTTTTCCTGGAATTGCTTTAAGGGGGTCACCCGTCCGGTAGGCCGAAGACGGCGCACGATCTGGCGATTCCGCGCAATTGATGTTCGCCCAGCGGGACCAAGGGCGTTGATATTTCCGCTGCGACAGCCCCCGAGATCAGCACACCCCGTCCAAGCGGCCGGCACAGGCCTTCGAGCCGGCTGACAAGATTCACGGCCGGGCCGATAGCGGTGAAATCCAGCCGGTCGGCTGTGCCGATATTGCCCCACACCATGTCGCCCAGATGCAGCGCCATGCCGAACTGCAGCTCGGGCATGCCCTGCCTGGCGCGGACCTGATTGAGCTGCGCCATCCCCGCCCGCGCCGCTCCGATCGCGCGCAACGCTGCCTCGCAAGCCTCTGAAGCCGAACGTTCGCCGACAGGAAAGATAGCCAGCACCCCGTCGCCGATGAATTTCAGCACCTCGCCGCCAAATGCGTGAACGGCCCCGGCGATGCGGTCGAAGCTGGCGTTGAGCGCCGCCACGACCTGTTCGGCGGCCGTCTCCTCCGACAGGGCGGTAAAGTCGCGCAAATCGCTGTAGAACAGGATGGCGCGGATCGTCTCGCCAACCTCGCGCCGTGAGCGGCCGGCCAAAACCTGCGCCGCGCTTCGCTGCCCGAGATAGGCCTGAAGCAGGGCCGACAGGGCCGACCTGGCGGTGAGCGCGGCAAGCGGCGCGGCGGCGAAGCGCGCCACCTGGTCCAGTGTGTTCGATTCGTGCACCGCGAGCGGACGCGCCGCGACCCAATTCAGCTTTGGTTTCTCGGATTGGTCATCCTCACGCTCAGGCCCGACCGTGTAATCGTGCACAACACCGGTTCCCAGTCCCGCCAGCCACTCGCGTCCGAGATCGCCCTCCCCGGCTCCAGGCATCGTGCCGGCGCCAAAACCCAGAGCCTCCATAACGACGCCCGTCTCGGCCCGCCACAGCCAGGCGCGGCGCGTTATGATCGGATGCGGCGCGGCGAGCGTCAGGGCTCCACCGGCGAGCGGCAGCCCATCGCCAACCAGCCGCGCGCCCAGCGTGGCCAGAAAATCATCCGGTTGGCCGGCGCCGCCGGCGCTGTCGACCAGCCAGGCGAGAGTTGAAGAAAGCCGCATCGACACGATCTTGCTTCGGCGTGCCGCCGCTGTCACCAGCGTGAATCAACCCAACGAGATTTTTGTTGAACGGAAGGGCGATTTGGCTTCGAATCGAAAGCGCTGGTCCGGCGCCGCCTGCCGGGCAGGCCATGTTGGTGCACGTAAACTCGGGAGGTATCGGTGGCTGAACCCTTGATCGTTCGTCGCGAGGTGCAGATCGCGGCACCGCCGGCGACAGTCTTCGCCTTCCTGACAGATCCCGACAAGATCGTGCGCTGGATGGGAACGGAGGCAACGACTGAGCCCAACCCCGGCGGTCTTTACCTGCTCAATTTGGCGGAAAGAGCCACGGCACGCGGCCAATTCACCGAGGTCGTACCCGTCCACCGCCTTGCCTACAGCTTCGGCTGGGAGGGCAACGACAAGACACCGCCCGGTTCGAGCCTTGTTGAAATCGATCTGGTCGAAGAGTCCGGCGGAACCAGGGTCAAGCTCACCCATAGCGGCCTTGCCGACCGAGAGATTTGCGACAGCCACGAGAAGGGCTGGACGCACTATCTGGGCCGGCTCGCGATCACCGCCGCCGGTGGCGACCCGGGACCGGACAAGATGTAGGGCTGCGGCCGCGATCGCGAACAGCCAACGACCAACCGCTAGAGCCCGAGCTTGTAGCCGATGTGGCTCGCCTTGAAGCCGAGCCGTTCGTAGAAGCGATGCGCGTCGAGCCGGCTCTTGTTGGTGGTCAGCTGGACGACCCTGCAGCCGCGCTCGCGGCATTTCTCGATCGCCCATTCCAGCAGGCGCTGCCCGAGCCGTTCGCCGCGCCGGTTCGCCGCGACGCGCACCGCCTCGATCTGGCCGCGCCAGGCCCCCTGCAACGACAGCCCCGGGAGAAAGCTGATCTGGAGAGTGCCGATGACCTCGGCGCCCTGCGTCATCACCGCCAGGAACTGGTCCGGGTTGCCGTCGATCGCCGCGAAGGCATCCTGATAAGCTCGCGCCAAAGGCAGGCTTGCGTTCTCGCGGGCGCGGCCAAGCGCGTCGTCGGCAAGCATCGCGACGATCGCCGGGAGGTCGGCGTTCTCCGCGCGGCGGATCAGGATTTCGCTCATCGTCAAAACCTCGGCTGGACCCGCGACCTTATGCATGGTCCTGCGCCTGCCGCAAACCGGGAAGGTCGGGTTACGGACAGTTGATCGCGGCGGCCGGCTGGCGGAACGCATCGGCTATCGCGGTCTTCCGCTTTGTGGTCTATAGCGGGTTTTCCGCCATCCGCCATCCGCTTCTGATCCCCGTTCCCCCATGTCAGGCCTGCTCAGCGATCCCTGGTTCTATGCCGCCGCCATTCCGGCGGTCATCCTCGTCGGCCTGTCGAAGGGCGGTTTCGGCGGCGCCGTCGGCTTCGTCGGCGTGCCGCTGATGGCGCTGGCCATCCCGCCGGTGCAGGCGGCGGCCATCCTGCTGCCGATCCTTTGCCTGATGGACATCGTCTCGGTGTGGACATGGTGGGGCGTCTATGACCGCAGGATGCTGGTCGACATGATGCCCGGTGCCGTCATCGGCATCGGCCTCGGCTGGCTGACGGCGGCCCTGGTGACCGAGGAAATGGTGCGGCTGATCGTCGGCGCGGTCGCGCTGGTCTTCGTCCTGCGCTGGATCTATCTGCAGTTCCGCCATGGCGCAGACCACGCGGCGGAGCCGAACCGCATCGCCGCGGCCTTCTGGGGCACGGTCGCCGGCTTCACCAGCTTCGTTGCCCATGTCGGCGGCCCGCCCTTCCAGGTCTATGCGCTGCCGATCCGGCTCGATCCGAAAGTGCTGTCGGGGACGGCGGCGATCTTCTTCGCCGCCACGAATGCGCTGAAGCTCGTTCCTTATTTCGCGCTCGGCCAGTTCGACAGCACCAACCTCATCGCCTCTTTTGCGCTGATGCCGCTGGCGCCGCTCTCCACCATCGCCGGCGCCTGGCTGGTGCGCCGCATGCGGCCGGAAGTGTTTTATCCGTTCACCTACGCGACGGTGGCGGTGGTGGCGGTCAAGCTGCTCTGGGACGGCGTCGCAGGGCTCATGTAGCGGATGGGGCGGCCAGGCAGCCGCCCCGGGGCATGACGCCATCAGGCCGCGCTCGGCACCATCTGGCGGCCGGCGCCGAGGGCCAGCGCAGCGCCGGCCGCCATCACCAGCACCATGCCGGCGATGATGCCGATGTCGCTCATGGTGGGCTTGAGCACCATGTCGGCAATGATCACCAGCATCACCGCATAGTCGAAACGCGCCCAGCTCATCATGCGCTGGCCGATGGCGAGAACCGCCGGCGTCACGCCTTCCTTGGCGACCATGGCGCCCATCCGCTCGCCGGTCGGCTTGAAGACCAGCATGCCGATCGAAAAGGTCGTGGCGTAGCCGGCGAGGCCGATGACGATCCACAGCTCGGAAAAGCCGACCCAGAAGCCGCACATGATGAGGCCGAAGATCAGCGTGAGCATCGACATCGGCGCGAAGAAGCGGCCACCGAGCTCACCGCTGGCGCGCAGCGCCTGCAGCTTGTCCTCGATTTTGCCGGAGCGCTCGGCAAGCACGCCGAGCAGGAACAGCACGAAGCCGCCACCCACCCACAGGATGGCCGAGACGACGTGAAGGAATTTGACGATCGAGTACCAATCCATGCTGTGCTCCTGCATATCTTGCTGATTGGCGACGGCGCGGATTTGCGCCAGCCCCTGAGAGGAGCGGCGTTTTGCGCGGCACGTGTTTCGGAACGATGTCGCAGCGGCGGCCGGCATGTTTCGGCGCCGCGATCAGCACGGGAGAATCCGGTCTTCGTACGAGCCGCGGAGACAAACCGACCCGTCCCGTTCCGGCACAGGAAGGCCGGTTCGGTTAAAAATTCCATCCGGCGTTAAGGCTTCATTAAGCTTTACAGGCGTTTACTACGATCATCCAGTTTTGCTGGATTCTTACCGAGTGGTTGGAGCCACTTTGTTTGACGCCTCCCTGTTAAACTCCTGAGAGCCGCCTTATCCGCGGCTCTTTTTTTGTCCGCCGGCGGAAGGCCGGCGGCGCGGGCCGGCGTTAACCGTTTGTTAAACATGCGCTTGCCTTCGTGGGCATCGAAGCGCATTTTCAAGCCTCAGTCGTTTAAGGGTGCAGGACGTATCGGCAAGGATGCCGAATCGGCTTGCGGCAGTGCAGGGGCGTATCGATGACCGAGCCTTCGAAAGGCAGCGCGAAAACCATAAAACTCGCGGAACGCCGGGTGTTCTCCCAATCCTTCAAGCCGCTCTATCAGGAGGGCATGGGCCTGGTCGAGCAGGCGGCCGAGTATCTCGACGGCAAGGGCAGGCTCGAGGCCAAGAAGCTGTCGCGCACGGCGGCGACGCTCTATGCGGCCGAATCGATGCGGCTGACCACCAGGCTGATGCAGGTCGCCTCGTGGCTGCTTCTGCAGCGGGCGGCCAATTCCGGCGAGATGACCCGCGACCAGGTCGCCTCGGAGAAATCCAAGGTGCGGCTCGACACCGCCTCCGCGCATGACGAGGCGCTGGGCTGGAATGAGCTGCCGAAGGAATTCCTGGATCTGGTGAGCCGGTCGCTGCGGCTGCAGGCGCTGGTAAAGCGCATGGACGAGGAAATCTATGGCGGTGCCCTGAACGACCCGCCTTCCGCCGTCCGCCGCGCCAATCCGGTGTCCGACCAGATCAGCCTGTTGAACACGGCTTTCGCACGCGGCTGACGGCAGGTTCCTTATTGCGGCGGGTTGTCCGCAAAGCTGTTTCTGGTTTGTTCACATTTCGCTGGCATCACCATGCGCCGAGGTTAGACTTGGCGCATGGGGGAAGCGATTCGCATCATCGGCATCGATCCGGGCCTTAGGCGCACCGGCTGGGGCATTATCGAGAGCCTCGGCAATTCTTTGCGCTTCGTCGCCTCGGGCACCGTGCGCTCCGACGACAAGGCGCCGCTGGCAACAAGGCTCTGCCAGTTGCATGACGGGCTGGCCGAAGTGCTGCATCAGGCCATGCCGCATGAGGCCGCGGTCGAGCAGACCTTCGTCAACAAGGATGCGACGGCGACCCTGAAGCTCGGCCAAGCCCGCGGCATCGCCATGCTGGTGCCGGCGCGCGCCGGGCTGGTGGTCGCCGAATATGCCCCCAATGCGGTCAAGAAGGCGGTGATCGGCGTCGGCCACGGCGAGAAGAAGCAGATCCATATGATGGTGAAAGTGCTGATGCCGAAGGCGGTCTTCGAGACCGACGATGCCGCCGACGCTTTAGCCATCGCCATCTGCCATGCGCATCACCGCCCGAGCGTCGCCTACCGGATGGCGGCGCTGGCGTGAGGGGACAGTCATGATCGGCAAGCTGAAGGGAACGCTGGACGAGATCGAGGAGGACTTTTGCGTCGTCGACGTGCATGGCGTCGGCTATGTCGCCCATTGCTCGGCGCGCACGCTGGCCTCCCTGCCGGCGCCTGGCGAGGCGGTGGTGCTGTTCATCGAGACCTATGTGCGCGAGGACATGATCCGGCTCTACGGCTTCCAGTCGGCCCTTGAGCGCGAATGGTTCCGCCTGTTGATGAACAATGTGCAGGGCGTCGGCGCCAAGGTGGCGCTGGCGGTGCTGTCGACCATGGCGCCGGCCGATCTCGCCAATGCGATCGCGCTGCGCGACATCGCCATGGTGTCGCGCGCGCCAGGCGTCGGCAAGAAGGTGGCGGAGCGCATCGTCACCGAATTGCGGACCAAGGCGCCGGCCTATGCGGGCGCCGCCAGCGGCACGATCGGCCTCAAGCAGGAGCTCGGCGAAGGTGTGGCGCCGGCCCCCATCACCGACGCTGTCTCGGCGCTGGTCAATCTCGGCTATTCGCGCGACATCGCCGCCAACGCGGTTTCGGCGGCGCTGAAGTCGGCCGGCGAAGGCGCCGACGCTTCCAAGCTGATCCGTTTTGGCCTCAAGGAGCTGGCACGGTGAGGCGACGCTTGTTCGGTCCTTTGGCGTATGCGAGGAAGGCGGCATGAGCCTTTCGCCCCGCCTCATTGCCTCCGACAAGCGCGGCGAGGATGCAGACCAGACCCTGCGGCCGCAGTCGCTGGACGAGTTCGTCGGCCAGGCGGCGGTTCGCGCCAACCTCAAGGTCTTCGTCGACGCCGCCAAGAGCCGCGGCGAGGCGCTCGACCATGTGCTGTTCGTCGGCCCGCCGGGGCTCGGCAAGACGACGCTGGCGCAGATCATGGCGCGCGAGCTCGGCGTCAACTTCCGCTCGACCTCGGGGCCGGTCATCGCCAAGGCGGGCGATCTGGCCGCGCTGCTCACCAATCTCGAAGAGCGCGACGTGCTCTTCATCGACGAGATCCATCGGCTCAATCCGGCGGTGGAGGAGATCCTCTATCCGGCGATGGAGGATTTCCAGCTCGATCTCATCATCGGCGAGGGGCCGGCGGCGCGCTCGGTCAAGATCGACCTCGCCCGCTTCACGCTGGTTGCCGCGACGACCCGGCTCGGGCTTCTGACCAATCCGCTGCGCGACCGGTTCGGCATTCCGGTCAGGCTCAATTTCTACACGGTCGAGGAGCTGGAGCAGATCGTGCGCCGCGGCGCGCGCATCCTCTCGATGCCGCTCGGCGACGACGGCGCGGTGGAGATCGCGCGGCGCGCGCGCGGCACGCCGCGCATCGCCGGCCGGCTGTTGCGCCGGGTGCGCGACTTCGCCTCCGTCGCCGGGAACGGCCATGTCGACAGACGCATCGCCGATGAGGCGCTGACCAGGCTCGAGGTCGACGGGCTCGGCCTCGACGCGCTCGACCGCCGCTATCTCTCGATGATCGCCCGCAACTTCGGCGGCGGCCCGGTCGGCATCGAGACGATCGCGGCAGGCTTGTCGGAACCGCGCGACGCCATCGAGGACATCATCGAGCCCTATCTCATCCAGCAGGGCTTCATCCAGCGTACCCCGCGCGGGCGCGTGCTGACCGCCAATGCCTGGCGGCATCTCGGCCTCGAGCCGCCAAAGGACCTCGCGCAGCAGCAGATCAGCCTGTTCCAGGAAGAGTAACGGACATTTGTTCGCCGGACGCGCGTGGAACGGCCTGTCTGCGCAAAATCTCCTTTGCTCCGCCAAGGTGAAGGCACAATTGTCGCCTTTAAGGCAAAGCTCGCGTAATGAATCCCAAGGGCTTGGGGCAACTGATGATCACCAGACGTGGCTTCCTGCGCCTCATCGGCGGCTCGTTCCTGTCTATGGTGTCGCTCAGCGCCTATGCCATCGGCATCGAGCCGATGCTGCTCACCCATGTCAAACGCTATTCCCTGACGCCGCCCCACTGGCCTCCAGGCCTCAAGCTCCGGGTGGTTGCGCTTGCCGACATTCATGCCTGCCGGCCGTGGATGACGCCGGAGCGGATCGCTTCGCTCGTCGAAAAGACAAATGCCTTGCAGCCGGACCTGATCGCGCTCCTTGGCGACTATGTCGACGGAATGCGCCTGGTGACTGCCGACGTGCCCGCGCCGGATTGGGCCTCCGCCCTTTCAGGGCTGAATGCGCCGCTCGGTGTGCTCTCGATCCTCGGCAATCACGACTGGTGGCACGACTATGCCGCTCAGGTGGCCGGAGCCGGACCAACGGTCGCGCGCGAGGCGCTGGAGGGCGTCGGCATTCCGGTGCTGGAGAACGACGTCGTGCGACTGGAGAAGGACGGCCATGGTTTCTGGATCGCGGGGCTTGCGGACCAGCTGGCGATCCGGCCAAGCAAAGCCCTGGGCCGCCACGGCTTCAAGGGCCTGGACGACCTTGACGGCACGCTCGCCAAGGTGAACGACGACGCGCCCGTCATACTGCTTGCGCATGAGCCGGACATCTTCCCGAAAGTTCCGTGGCGGGTTTCGCTAACGCTGTCCGGCCACACCCATGGCGGGCAGGTGCGGCTGTTCGGCTATTCGCCGGTCGTGCCTTCCGATTTCGGCAACCGCTACGCCTATGGCCATGTCGTAGAGAACGACCGCAACCTGATCGTTTCCGGCGGCCTCGGCTTCAGCATCATGCCGGTGCGCTTTGGTGTGCGGCCCGAAATCCTGCAGATCGATTTGGGCTGAGCCCGCCTCAGTGAAGCGATTTGATCGCGTCCATCACGTTGGGCTCGGCCTTGTCGCCGTCGAAGGCATCGACGATGCCGAAGGCCCCGCCATAGCCCCACACCGACCAGGAGAAGCCGTGCGCCTCGGCGCGCGCGATCATGTCCCTGACATAGGCGGCACGGTATTCGGCGGGCATCACATAGGCGTTGCCGTATTCCTGGCGGATCATGCCGAACTCGCCGAGCGTGATGTCTTCCGGCTTGATGCCGTTGGCTTTCGCCCAGCTCTCGACGGTCTTGAAGGGCGCATCCATCTGGCCGACGAGCTTGTCGGGTGTGTCCATGCTGGCGACCTGCTCGTCGAGATAGGCAAGCATGCCGCCGCGGCGCGTCCACGGCGCCTCGGCCCTGATCCTGTCGCGGATCGTCTCCAGCGCCACGTCGAGCCGGGCGCGCGGCACGGCGGTCAAAGGATAGGGAAGGCCGGTGACATAGCGGATGAAGTCGCCGGCCCAGGTCGCGCCCTGGTGCGTCAGCAGGAACGGGTCGTAGGAGTGGAAAGTCCAGATGATGTTGTCGTCGGGGATAGCCTTCGGGTCGATCTTCGCCAGCGAGGCCGCGTTCGAATAGCAGCCGCCGGTGAGGATGAGCGTCAGCCTGGTGGCGGAAGACCGCGCCGCCGCGAACAATGTCTTCTGGCGGTCCGGCCAGAGGTTGGTGCCGTTCTCGTCGCAATCGACGATCGGCTCGTTCATCAGCTCGAGGGCGACCTGGCCCGGGTCTTCCTGCGACAGCGTACGCGCCATCTTGCGCACGAGCTCGACATAGGCGTCGAAGGTCTCCGGATCGTCCATCACCTCGCTCATGCCGATCTTGCGGCTGCCGCCGGCCGGAATGAGATGCAGGTCGACGATCACTTTCAGCCCGGCGCGGTTGATCATGCGCGCCGAGTCCCGCACGCTGGCGTAGAGGTCGTCGCGCAGCGGCAGCGTCTCGTCGGACAGGAAGGGCGCGGGATCGACCGGCATGCGCAAGAAATCGAAACCGGCGTCCTTCAACGCCTTGAGGTCATTCCCTTTCAGATATTTGCGCCATTCCGGATAGGGCAGGATGGCGTTCGGGTCGTTCCATTTCTCCTCGCCGGTCCAGGTCGTCCACTGGTCGAGATTGAGGCCGCGCTTCATCGCGAACGTCGCCGCCTCGGCCGGCAACGCCACAGCGACAAGCGTCAGCAGCGCCGCCATCGAGGTCTTGATCATCGCGCCCAACAGTGCCATCCGGTTCCCGCGCGAAAACACCTGCCTGTTTGGACCTGAAAAGGAAAGCGCGATGGACGATCATGGTGAATCGGCGGCGCTGAGCGCCGGGCTTTCCGGAGCGCTGACGGCATTCGGCCATCGCCTGATGGCCCGGGTCTACTATGCCGACACCGACTTCTCAGGCGTCGTCTATCACGCGCGCTATCTCGAATTCCTCGAGCGCGGGCGCTCGGATTACCTGCGGCTCGCCGGCGTCCATCACACCGAGCTGTTGGATGGCAAGCACGGCGAGCGCATCGTCTGGGTGGTGCGGCGCATGGAGATCGACTTCCGCTCGCCGGCGCGCATGGACGACATCGTCACCATCGACACGCGCACCGAAGACATTTCCGGCGCCCGCATCTTCATGGCGCAGCAACTGAAGCGCGGCGGCGAGATGCTGGTCGAGGCGAAGGTCGAGGCGGCGATCGTCGGCGAGAGCGGCCGGCCGAGGCGCTTCCCCAAAGAGTGGATCGCTGCATTCATGCCGAAGGCAAGCGATTGATTTCGGGGCGTTAACGGGACGATCCCAGGCATAAGGCTTGCTGCCCAGGCGCGGCAATGCGCCGCGCTTCATATCCTAACCCATCCTTAACCATAACGGTTCATGAAGGAATTGGTGAAGATTGGCGCAATTCGTGCGCCTTCCTTTCACCAATATTTGCCCCGAAAAGGCCGCGAAACGGTGCATTTCGGGGCAAGTCCCGCAAAGCTCCAAGCTTCGCGCGATGTGACCAAAGGGATGCCCATGGGCCAGCCGCTAGCGATGCCCGGAAAATCTTAAGGACTTAAGTCATGGAAAACATCGCACTCGCCGATCCGGCTGCGCATTTGTCGATCTGGGCCTTGTTCATGCAGGCCGGCTGGGTGGTCAAACTGGTCATGATCGGCCTGCTTTGCGCCTCGATCTGGACCTGGGCGATCATCATCGACAAGCTCGTCGCCTACAGCCGCATGCGGATGGCGCTCAACCGCTTCGAGCAGGTGTTCTGGTCGGGACAGTCGCTCGAGGAGCTCTATCGCACGCTGTCGGACCGCAAGACCACCGGCATGGGCGCGATCTTCGTCGCCGCCATGCGCGAATGGAAGAAGAGCTTCGAGAAGGGCGCCAAATCGGCGCTGGCGCTGCAGACGCGCATCGACAAGGCGATGGACCTGGCGCTGACCCGCGAGATGGAAAGGCTGGAGGGCCGGCTCGGCTTCCTCGCCACCACGGGTTCGGCCGCGCCCTTCATCGGCCTGTTCGGCACCGTCATCGGCATCATGACGTCCTTCCAGGCGATCGCCGCCTCGAAGAACACCAGCCTGTCGGTCGTGGCGCCCGGCATCGCGGAAGCGCTGCTCGCGACGGCCATCGGCCTGCTCGCGGCCATTCCCGCAGTCATCGCCTACAACAAGCTGTCATCGGATGCGAACAAGCTTGCCGTGCGCATGGAAGGGTTTGCGGACGAGTTCTCCGCCATACTCTCGCGCCAAATCGATGAAAAAGTCGCGCAGAAGGCCTGAGGTACGATCATGGGGATGTCTGCTGCTAGCGCAGGTGGCATAGGGCGAGGCGGACGCGGCCACAGGCGGCGCGGCCGCCATCATGGCCTGATGTCGGAAATCAATGTCACGCCGATGGTCGACGTGATGCTGGTGCTGTTGATCATCTTCATGGTCGCGGCGCCGCTGCTGACCGTCGGCGTACCAGTCGACCTGCCGGAAACGAAAGCCAAGGCGATGAATGCCGACACGCAGCCGATCCAAGTCTCGATCGACGCCGCCGGCAAGATTCACCTGCAGGAGACCGAAATCCCGCAGGAAGAGCTGGTCGCCAAGCTGCAGGCGATTTCCAAGACCGGCTATGACGAGCGCATCTTCATCCGCGGCGACAAAGCGACCAATTACGGCACCGCGCTGAAGGTGATGGGCCTCATCCAGGCCGCCGGCTACAAGAATATCGGCCTGATCTCGCTGCAGGAACAGGATCAATAGAAGCGAATGCGGACCGGCCTCACCTCATCGGTGATCTTGCATGCGGTGGCGCTGGCCTTCGGGCTGTTCACGCTGTCCTCGCCGCCGGCGATGCCCGCTTCAGACGTGGAGTCGGTGGCGGTCGACATCGTGCCGATGGAGGCGATCGCGCAGACGCTGCAGGGCGACAAGAAAGCCGTCATGCATGACAAGCCGGCGCCGCTGCCGACCAAGCGCCCGGATATCGTTCCCGATGCCCAGAAGGTCGGCGAGAACAGCGTCGACACCGAGAAGCCGGTGACGGACGAGGCCAAGCCGAAGCCGGTCGAAAAGACTTCGGCGCCGCCGCCGGCGCCGACGCCGACCGAAAAACCGGCCGTCGAAGACGTGCCGAAGCCGCAGGAAAAGCCGAAGCCGGTGCCCGCGACCGAAGTGGCGCCGACGCCTGCGCCCAAGGAAGAGGTCAAGCCCGAGCCGGTCAAGCAGACGGACCCCACGCCGACGCCGGCCAAGGAGCCCACGCCGGCGCCGCCGAAGGACACGACCGCCGCCATCCAGAAGGAGGAGGTGAAGCCGGACGCCGTCGCCGAGGCGATCGCCAAGGAACAGCCGACCGAAGAGGCCAAGCTTCCGGACTCCGCTCCGGCGCCCGAGGCGCGGCCGAAGCCGCAGCCGGCCCAGGCCGAGAGCGCCAAGGCGCCGGAACGCAAGGACGCGGAAAAGCCGGTCAAGGAGGCCTCCTCGAAGCCGAAGTCGGATGAGAAGCAGTTCAACGCCGACGAGATAACGGCCCTGCTCGACAAACAGAAGCCGTCCGGCGGCGGCGCCAAGCGCTCGACCCAGCAGGCCTCGCTCGGCGGCGAGAAGGACCAGGGCCAAAAGCTCTCCAAGTCGGAGCAGGGGGCCCTGGAGGATCAGCTCAAGGGCTGTTGGTCTATTCCAGCCGGTCTCGAGGGTGCCGAGAACTTTGTGGCAGTCATCCAGTTCAATCTGAATGCCTCCGGCAAGCTCGATGGCCGACCGAATGTCGAAAAGTCGAGCGGCAATCCCCAATTCGACGCCAGCGCGGTGCGGGCCATCCAGAAATGCGACATGGCTGGCCTGCAGGTTCCTGCCGGCAAGCAGGACATCTGGAACGATGTCGAAGTCACGTTCGATCCACGAGCGATGTTTGGCCTCTAGGCCGAGTGTCTGAACAATCGAAGAAGAAAAGCGAGAAGACATGAGATCTTTCCTCAATCCGCTCCTGGTGATCGCAGCGATGGCACTGGGCACGACTTTGGGCTCTGCCTTGCCGGCATTGGCTAAGGTTGAGCTGAAGGTCACCCAGGGCAATGTTGAGCCGCTGCCGATCGCCATCCCCGATTTTCAAGGAGGGCTTGGGCCACAGATATCGGAAATCGTAACCGCCGATCTGAAACGGTCGGGACTGTTCGCGCCGATCGACAAGGCTGCCTTTGTCGAAAAGATCACGAATCCGGACGCCGCGCCCCGCTATGAGGATTGGAAAGTCATCAACGCCCAGGCGCTGGTGACCGGCGCCGTGAGCAAGGAAGCCGATGGCCGCATCCGCGCCCAGTACCGGCTGTGGGACATTTTCGGCAACCAGCAGATGGCCGGCGAGCAGTTTTTCGCCAACGACGCCAATCAACGCCGTGTCGCGCACATCATCGCCGACGCGATCTATGAGAAGATCACGGGCGAGAAGGGCTATTTCGACACCCGCGTCGTCTTCGTCGACGAATCCGGCGCCAAGAACGCGCGCAAGAAGCGTCTCGCCATCATGGACCAGGACGGCGCCAACGTGCGCTATCTCTCCGACGGCCGCTCGATCGTGCTGACGCCGCGCTTCTCGCCGAACCGGCAGGAAATCACCTACATGTCCTATGAGAGCGGGCAGCCGAAGGTCTATCTCTTGCAGATCGAGACCGGGCAGCGCGAGCTGGTCGGCAACTTCCCCGGCATGACGTTCGCGCCGCGCTTCTCGCCTGACGGCCAGAAGGTGATCATGAGCCTGCTGCGCGACGACGGCAATTCCAACATCTTCGCCATGGACCTGAGGAGCCGCTCGACGACGCGGTTGACCGATTCGGTCGCCATCGATACCTCGCCGTCCTATTCGCCGGACGGTTCGCAGATCGTCTTCACCTCCGACCGCGGCGGCGGCAGCGGCCGTTCGCAGATCTATGTCATGGGCGCCGACGGCTCCAACCCGCGCCGCATCTCGTTCGGCGACGGCGTCTACTCCACGCCGGTATGGTCGCCGCGCGGCGACCTCATCGCCTTCACCAAGCAGTCAGGTGGCGAGTTCCAGATCGGCGTCATGAAGACCGACGGTTCGGGCGAGCGCATCCTGTCCTCCGGCTTCCAGCAGGAAGGCCCGACCTGGGCGCCGAACGGTCGCGTTCTAATGTTCTTCCGCGACTCCGCCGGCGGACCGAAGCTCGTCTCCGTCGACCTCACCGGCCGCAACGAGCAGCAGATTCCAACCGCGAATTTTGCTTCGGACCCGGCCTGGTCGCCGCTGCTGGAGTGAGCGCGGGAATTGAAGAACTGAGGAATTGAAGAATCGAAGAAATAAGAATGGAGAAAGAAGGCAGCTACATCAAGCGCGCGAAGGACTTGGAAGTCTATAGGCGCGCTTATGCGGTTTCCCTCGAGGTTCACAAGGCTACACTCGTCTTCCCGAAAATCGAGCAATACGCTTTGGCCGACCAAATGCGTCGATCCAGCAAGGCCATTTGCGCCAATCTCGCGGAGGGCTTCGCCGTGGTCGCGTTTTGGCCGCATTTCCGCCTACGGTCCCCGCGCATTGTGAGCCTAGCGAAATCGGCCGAGGACGGCGGCACGAAACGAAAAATTAACCGTGTTTCTTGAATGCCGGTTAACCCAAACGTGGTTACTGGGTGATCAACGAAATCACTCGAATGCGAAGGAGAGGCGGCATGGGCCGTATCGCAGCACTTACCAGAAACCCGGCGATGATCGCGCTGGTGGCGGCGCTCGCCATCACCGGTTGCGCCTCGAAGAAGACGCCGAACAGCGCGGCCGATCTTGGCCTGAACGGCGCCGGTGCCGCCACGCCCGGCTCGGCGCAGGACTTCACCGTCAACATCGGCGACCGCATTTTCTTCGACACCGACTCCTCGTCAATCCGCGCCGACGCGCAGACGACGCTTGGCCGCCAGGCACAGTGGCTCAACCAGTACAGGCAATATGCCATCGTCATCGAGGGCCATGCCGACGAGCGCGGCACGCGCGAATACAATCTGGCGCTGGGCGCCCGCCGCGCCGCCGCCACCCGCGACTTCCTGGTTTCCAAGGGCGTCGCGGCCAACCGCCTGAAGACGATCTCCTACGGCAAGGAACGCCCGGTCGCCGTCTGCGACGACATCTCGTGCTGGTCGCAGAACCGCCGCGCCGTCACCACGCTCTCGGGCGCCGGCTCCTGACGCCTCGTGCCGAAAATCGGTATCGATTTTCGGAAAGGATCATAAGCGCCACAGCGTCCTTTGCGCGTCTGACGACGCGCGGCGCTGTGGGCTGCAAAAATACAACATCGCGCAACGAAAGGCGGCCTCAGGGCCGCCTTTTTCATATGCGACCGCTTGAAACAAAATTTGGCCGAAGTCTCGCGTCCTGCTAAGAGCGCGAGGGCGCTTCCTCCCATTCCGATTTGGAAAGGCGCATCAGGCCAACAGATTTCACGGCGAGAGACAGAATGCATTTCAGAACGGTCCTGAGCGGCACGCTTGCGCTGCTGCTCGTATCAAGCATCGCAGGCGTCGCCGCCCCGGCGGACAGCGGGCAATCCTCGGACAGCGGGTTCACTTTCCATCTGCCGACGCTCGGCATCTTCGGCGACAAGAAGAAGGCCGAGCCGGGGCAGATGGCGCAGCAGGACAATGCCGGCATGACCGGCCTGGAAGATCAGCTGCGCCAGATGAACGGCAAGATCGAGGAGCTCAATTTCCAAATCCTGCAAATGCAGGAGCAGATGCGCAAGCAGCAGGAAGACAACGAGTTCCGCTTCCAGCAGCTCGAAGGCGGCTCGCAGGGCGCCAAGCCCGCCGGACAGAAGAAGTCCGAGGCCGCGCCGCAGGACGGCAACACCAGCGTTGGCGACGCAAATACAGGGAACTCGAGCACCGGCGACGGCGGTGCCGTCACCGGCGTCGCCCAAGCCCCGGCGACGCAAGCCCCGTCCGACACTGGCGCGCAGGACGGCGGCGGCAAGAGCGTCGGCGACGTCATCGTCGAATCGCAGAGCGGCGATCCGGGCAAGCTGATCACCGGCGCGCCGCCGAAGAACTTCGGCACCATCACGGTCGACAAGAACGGCAATGTCGTCAATGCCGAGTCCGACCCGCGGGCGGGCGCGCAAGCGGAAGCTCCCGCGGCCACGGCAAACGCGCCTTCCGCCGAGACCGGGGCCAAGAGCGGCAAGGGCAAGGCCGGCGGCACGGTGATGGCTTCGCTGCCGTCGACCAACAATCCGGACGAGCTCTACCGCAACTCCTACCAGTTCATCCTGTCGGGCGATTATCCCACCGCCGAGCAAGGTTTCCGCGACCATATCTCCCGCTTCCCCAAGGACGCCAAGGCGGCGGATGCGCATTACTGGCTGGGTGAATCCCTGCTCGGCCAGCAGAAATACCGCGACGCGGCGGAGGTCTTCCTGGCGGCCAGCAAGGATTATCCGAAGGCCAAGAAGGCGCCCGACATGCTGCTCAAGCTCGGCGTGTCGCTGGTCGGCCTCAAGCAGAACGACGTGGCCTGCGCCACCTTCAACGAGATCGGCAAGCGCTATCCGGATGTCTCCGGCACGCTGAAAGAACGCATCAAGCAGGAAAGGGCGCTGGCGTCGTGCTAGTGCGTTTCACCGTTTCACGGAAACGGCGAAATGCCCTATCTTCTTGTTTTTACGCAATTCCGGACGGAAAACCGCTCACACTTTTCCTGGAATTGCTCTAGCCTGCATGTCGGTATCCCGAAACCGGGACCGCTTTTGGACGACATGCACTGATGCTCGACACCGAGCCTGATCTTTCGGACCGCCTTTTTTCAGACTACGACTTTTCCAACGGCGCCGTTGCAGCCGTGTCCGGCGGCAGTGACTCGACCGCCCTTCTCTTTCTCCTCAAGCACCACCTCGATCGAACCCTGCCCGCGGCAACGCTGCTTGCGGTGACGATCGATCACGACCTACGCCCAGGTTCGGCGGCCGAAGCGCAAGCGGTGGCCCGGCTTTGCGCCGGGCACGGCATCGCGCATCGCACGCTCGTCTGGTCCGGCCGCAAGCCGTCGACCGGCCTGCCCGCCGCCGCGCGCGAGGCGCGTTACCGGCTGCTCGCCGAGGCAGCGGAAGCGGAAGGCATCCGGCTCATCCTGACCGGCCACACCGCCGACGACCAGGCGGAGACCGTGCTGATGCGGCAAGCCCGTGACGAGGGGGCACGCGAGGACGATACGCACGACGGCCGGGGCCTGGCCGGCATGGCGCCCGCCACGCTCTACAATTGGCGTACATGGATCGCCCGGCCGCTCCTCGGCACCCGCCGCGCGGCATTGCGCGAGATGCTGAAGCGCCGCGGCATCGGCTGGGCCGAGGATCCGACCAATGTCGACCAGCGTTTCGAGCGCCCGCGCCTGCGCATGTCGCTTGCAGGCGGCGACGGCGAGGCGCGCGCTGAGCAGGCGATCACCAAGGCCGGGCAGGCGGCCGCCGAGCGCGAGGAACTCGGCCGGCGGGCGGCCGCGCTGATCGGCGCCCTTGCCAGCAGCCCGGCTTCAGGGCTCATCCGCCTCGATCGCGTTTTCGCCGACGGCGAGGACGGCGAAGCGGCCGTCTATGCGCTGCGCATCCTGCTCGCCGCGGTCGGCGGCGTCTCGTTCCTGGTCGATGAGGCGCGTTGCCGGGCGCTGTTCGAGCGTCTCAGGTCCGGGGCGCTTTGCGCCACATTGTCGCGGACGGTGGTCGACGCGCGCCGGACCGGCATCTTTCTCCACCGCGAGGCCCGCGACCTGCCCGCCGTTCAGGCAGCGGACCAGGCCGTTTGGGACGGCCGGCGCAGGATCACATTGAGCGACAGATCGGACGGGTTGGTGATCGCTCCGGCGGGGTCCGCGGCGGCCAGCCGATATGCCCCGGAAGGCGATGTTCCAGCAAGCGTGCTGCGCAGGGCGCTGGCCGCGGAACCCGCGCTGTGGCGCGGCGGTGAACGCCTTGATTTTGCTGGCGGCGGCGCGACGCCGCCGGCAGCGGCGATCATCCCGGTGGTGTCACCTTTCGCGCGCTTCCTGCCGTCCTTCGATCTCAAGCCCGCGGCGGCAGTCGCCGCGCTGATCGGCGCACCGCCGCTGCCGCCCTTGCCTTGTCGCGGCCATGATCGCGACGGAGCATGGGCGAAAGCTTAACCGAGGCGTGCTGTTATGCTTGGCAAGGGGAGGCGCTCTCCCTATGTTAGGCCCAAGCCTCCATCACCATCGTGGGTCCGCGTGCGGACGCCAACAGGACAATAGATGAATCCGAATTATCGCAACCTCGCGCTCTGGGCGATCATAGCGGTCCTGCTCATCGCCCTGTTCAATCTTTTCCAGACGCCGCAGACGCGCGGCGCTTCCAGCGAGATTGCCTATTCGCAGTTCCTGCAGGATGTCGCGTCCGGGCGGGTCAAGAGCGTGACGATCGCCGGCGCCCGCATCTCGGGCAACTACACAGACAACGCCAACGGCTTCCAGACCTATTCGCCCGGGGATCCGTCGCTGGTCTCGAGGCTGCAGGACAAGAACGTCACCATCAACGCCAGGCCTGAAACCGACGGCTCCAACTCGCTGTTCGGCTACCTGATCTCGTGGCTGCCGATGATCCTGATCCTCGGCGTGTGGATATTCTTCATGCGCCAGATGCAATCCGGCTCCGGTAGAGCGATGGGCTTTGGCAAGTCGAAGGCCAAGCTGCTCACCGAAGCGCATGGCCGCGTCACCTTCCAGGACGTCGCCGGCGTCGACGAGGCCAAGGAAGACCTTGAGGAGATCGTCGAGTTCCTGCGCGATCCGCAGAAGTTCCAGCGCCTCGGCGGCAAGATCCCGCGCGGCGTGCTTCTGGTCGGCCCTCCCGGAACCGGCAAGACGCTGCTCGCCCGCTCGGTCGCCGGCGAAGCCAATGTGCCGTTCTTCACCATTTCCGGCTCGGACTTCGTCGAGATGTTCGTCGGCGTCGGCGCTAGCCGTGTGCGCGACATGTTCGACCAGGCCAAGAAGAACGCGCCCTGCATCATCTTCATCGACGAAATCGACGCGGTCGGACGCCATCGCGGCGCCGGCCTCGGCGGCGGCAACGATGAGCGCGAGCAGACGCTGAACCAGCTGCTGGTCGAGATGGACGGCTTCGAGTCCAACGAAAGCATCATCCTGATCGCCGCCACCAACCGGCCCGACGTGCTCGACCCGGCGCTGCTCAGGCCCGGCCGCTTCGACCGCCAGGTGGTGGTGCCGAACCCCGACATTGTCGGCCGCGAGAAGATCCTCAAGGTGCATGTGCGCAACGTGCCGCTGGCGCCCAATGTCGACCTCAAGGTGATCGCGCGGGGCACGCCCGGCTTCTCCGGCGCCGACCTGATGAACCTCGTCAACGAATCCGCGCTGATGGCGGCGCGGCGCAACAAGCGCCTCGTCACCATGGCCGAGTTCGAGGACGCCAAGGACAAGATCATGATGGGCGCCGAGCGCCGCTCGTCGGCGATGACGCAGGCCGAGAAGGAGCTGACCGCCTATCACGAGGCCGGCCACGCCATCCTGGCGCTCAACGTGCCGACGGCCGACCCGCTGCACAAGGCGACCATTATTCCGCGCGGCCGCGCGCTCGGCATGGTCATGCAACTGCCGGAAGGTGACCGCTATTCGATGAGCTACAAATACATGATCTCCAGGCTGGCGATCATGATGGGCGGCCGCGTCGCCGAGGAGTTCAAGTTCGGCAAGGAGAACATCACCTCCGGCGCCTCCTCCGACATCGAGCAGGCGACGAAGCTGGCGCGGGCCATGGTCACGCGCTGGGGCTTCTCCGACAAGCTCGGCCATGTCGCCTATGGCGACAACCAGGAAGAGGTCTTCCTCGGCCATTCGGTGGCGCGCACGCAGAACATCTCGGAAGAGACGGCGCAGATCATCGACGCCGAGGTGCGCCGGCTGATCGACGACGCCTATTCGACGGCCAAGGCCATCCTGACCAAGAAGAAGAAGGACTGGATCGCGCTCGCCGAAGGGCTGCTCGAATACGAGACGCTGACCGGCGACGAGATCAAGCAGCTGATCGCCGGCCACAAGCCCGCCCGCGACCTCGGCGACGACACGCCGCCCAGCCGCGGCTCGGCCGTGCCGAAGGCCGGCACCGGCGGCCGCCGCAAGAAGGGCCCCGAGCCCGAAGGCGGCATGGAACCGCAGCCGTCAAGCTGAGGTTGGCGCGCGAAAGACTGACCGAGAAACGCCGCGGCTTGGTCCGCGGCGCTTTTGTTTGGAAATTGGAGACAAGGCAAGACTTCCCTCGTCCTGGCGCCTAGAGCGGTTCGCCGTTTCACGGAAACGGCGAACCGCTCTATCCCTTTGTTTTTACGCAATTCCGTACGGAAAACCGCTCACACTTTTCCTGGAATTGCTCTAGATATCGCCCGACAGCAAATCCTCGGACACGCCCGAGGATGATGGCTCAACGTCTGCGGGAAAAACGGTGAACCGCTCTATCCGCCGTATTCGATTTTTATGATTCAGCTTTCAGCCGCGCATTGCAAAGGCTGTAGTAACCGCCGCCCTTCTGGATCCAGCGAAGGCCATTCAATGTACCCGCCTCCTTGTTGTCGTGGTAACCCTGCAGGCAGGTCTTCATCCGGGCCTTCGCGGGCTTTTCGGTCTTGAACTCGGCGGCGAGGGTGGTCGGGAATGTCACGCCCGCCGGCGCTACAGTGGGGGCGACCGCCGCGCTGGTTTCCTTTTTCTGCTGCTCCGCGGTTTTGACCGTATCCGCGCTGACGCTCTCCGGGGCGGACGTCGCGCATTTCTCCTTGCGAAAAGCGGTCCAGTCCATGCCGTTCAGAGTGCCGCCTTCCTTGGCTGCACGATAGGTCTCGCCGCATTCCTTCATCGTCAGTGCGCTTGCAGGTGCGGTGCTCCAAGCGACTACTGCCGTCACAGCCAACGCCGTCAATTTCAAACTGAACATAAGACCCTCCCGATTGATAATAGGTTGATGTCTTTTTGTATACTGTTTGTTCTCGATATGTTCAACTAGAATCTTTGCGACTACCGATAAGCCTGGCGGTGGGCAGTGTGGGAGAGAATCGATGATGCCGACAGTCCCGCGATATGCAGATGCGAGCAAGGCCGCGGGCGTCTTCGCGCGCAACAAAAAGCCCGCGCATCTTGCGATGCGCGGGCCTTTTCTCTTCGAATAATTAGGCGATCAGCTCTTCAGCTTGGCGTTGCAGAGGCTGTAGAAGCCGCCGCCCTTCTGGATCCACTTCAGGCCGTTCAGCGTGTTGGCGTCCTTGTTGGCATAGTACTGCTCGAGGCAGGTATGCATGCGGCCCTTGGCCGGGGTCTCGGTGGCGAACTTGGGCGAGATCGCGGTCGGGAAGGTCACGCCCTTCGGCGCGGCTGCGGTCGGCTTCGCCGGCTCCTTGGTGAAAGTCGCCTCGGTCGGGGCCGGCACGGTGTCATCGTCGGCGGCGTCGGCACCGCATTCGGCCTTGCGGAAGTCGTTCCACTTCATGCCGTTCAGCTTGTTGGCGGTCTTGGCTGCCTGATACTTGGTGCTGCACTCGGCCATGCTCAGGCCCTTGCCGCCTTCAGCCGCCGTCGTGGCGGTCTTGGTCGCCTTGGCAGGCTTGGTGTCGGTCGCCGCCGCGGTGGCGCCGGCCGCGCATTCGGTCTTGCGGAAGTCGTTCCATTTCATGCCGTTCAGCGTGCCCGCGGCCTTCGCGGCCTGGTACTTGGCGCTGCATTCCTTGGCGGTCAGCCCCTTGGCGGAGCTGTCGGCGGTTGCCGCGGCGGTCGACTCCTTGGCCTTCTTGGCCGGCTTGGTTTCAGCCGCCTTGGTGTCGGTCGCGGCCTTGGTGTCGGTCGCTGCGGAGGCGTCGCTGCCGCACTCGGCCTTGCGGAACTGGTTCCAGGTCTGGCCATTGAGCGTTCCGGCGTCCTTGGCCGCGTTGTACTTGGTGCTGCACTCGGCCATGGTCAGCGCGTTGGCCGGCGCCGCCACGAAAAAGGCTGCGACGGCGAGGCCCGTCAATGTTGCAAGTCTATGAATAAGCATGGCGTTTTCTCCCTTGCTGCCGCCAGGTGGTGTCCCTATACCAAATCAATAGCCCTCAACTTCCGACTGCGCCAGATGCTTCCGGCGCGGACGCCGTCACAAAGTGTGTTCCTCGCGACAAGGTGATGAATTGCTTGGCGTCGGCTGCGAAAACAAGGTTTTGCCCGGCGACCTTGGGCAGAAAAGCTCGCTCCGGCTGGTATATTGCCGCTACAGTCAGAGGTCGTGGTAGGCTGTCGAATCACTTGAACCGCCCGCGACAATGATTTTCTAAGGAATGGTAATATATAATCACGAAATGTGATGATCGGATGCGGCCCAATTGTGGCAATACGGACGGCTGAAAAACCGACGGGGACATTGGCAGGCATGGCAGGGCAATATTTCGGCACCGACGGCATTCGCGGACGCGCCAACAAGTTTCCGATGACGGCCGAGGTCGCCATGCGAGTGGGTATGGCAGCCGGCCTTTCATTCCAGCGCGGCAACCATCGGCACCGCGTCGTGCTCGGCAAGGACACGCGGCTTTCCGGCTACATGATCGAGAACGCGATGGTCTCGGGCCTGTGCGCTGCCGGCATGGACGTGTTCCTGCTCGGGCCTATACCGACACCGGCGGTCGCCATGCTGGTGCGTTCGCTGCGCGCCGACATCGGCGTGATGATCTCGGCCTCGCACAATCCCTATTTCGACAACGGCATCAAGCTGTTCGGCCCCGACGGCTACAAGCTCTCCGACGAGATCGAGGAGCGCATCGAAAGCATGCTCGACAAGGATATCGAGCTCGCGCTGGCCGATTCCGACGGGCTGGGCCGCGCCAAGCGCGTCGACGGCGTCCACGACCGCTATATCGAGTTCGCCAAGCGCACGCTGCCGCGCTCGATGTCGCTTTCCGGGCTTCGGATCGTTGTCGATTGCGCGAACGGCGCCTCCTACAAGGTGGCCCCCGAGGCGCTGTGGGAGCTCGGCGCCGAGGTGGTGGCCATCAATGTCGAGCCGAACGGCTTCAACATCAACAAGGAATGCGGCTCGACCCATCCGGCAGGTCTGCAGAAGAAGGTGCACGAGGTGCGCGCCGACATCGGCATCGCGCTCGACGGCGACGCCGACCGCGTGGTCATCGTCGACGAGAACGGCGCCATTGTCGACGGCGACCAGATCATGGCACTGATCGCCGAGTCCTGGCACCAGGGCGGGCGGCTGGCCGGCGGCGGCGTCGTCTCCACCGTGATGTCCAATCTCGGCCTCGAGCGTTTCCTCGGCGATATGGAGCTGCAACTGCACCGCACCAAGGTCGGCGACCGCTACGTCGTCGAGCATATGCGGGCGCACGGCCTCAATGTCGGCGGCGAGCAGTCCGGCCATATCGTGCTCTCCGATTTCTCGACCACCGGCGACGGCCTGGTTTCGGCGCTGCAGGTGCTGGCCTGCATCAAGCGGCAGAACCGGCCGGTCAGCGAGCTGTCGAAGAAGTTCGAGCCGGTGCCGCAGCTCTTGAAGAATGTCCGCATCTCCGGCGGCAAGCCGCTGGAGGAGGCGCCGGTCAAGGCGGCGATCGAGGAGGCGCGCAACCGGCTCGGCAAGTCCGGCCGCCTCGTCATCCGGCCCTCCGGCACCGAGCCGCTGATCCGGGTCATGGCCGAAGGCGACGATCCGCAATTGGTCGAGACCGTCGTCAACGACATCGTCGGCATCATCTCGGAAACCCGCAGCGCCGCCTGACGAAGGCCGAAGCAAAGCTGGTCGCCTGGAAGCCCGCCGCCCGGCGGGCTTTTTCGTGCGCGCACGCCGGCCGGACAACGGCATACTCTCTAAAATTGTATAGGTTCGTGGTTAATCGGTACGGTTAAACGGCTTTTAACCTTTGCAATTCATTATCCACGCCGAGGTTCATCTTCGGGCGATGTCGTCCCGAGGCTTGTTAGGGGTGACAGCATGTTGAATGCAGCAAGAATGGCATTGTTTGCCGCGCTGTTTGCGGGGGTGGCCGGACCGGCGCTCGCCGCCGACCTCGCGGAACCGCCTCCGGTCGAGGAGGCGCCGCCGCCCGTCGTCGAGGCTCAGCCGGTCGATGTCGGCGGCTGGTACATCCGCGGCGACATCGACTATCACTGGTCGAATTTGGGCAGCATCGACTACATCACCTACGGCCCGCCGCCCGGCACCAACGATTTCGATTTCGGCGACCTGAAGAGCGGGTTCTCGCTCGGCGCCGGCGTCGGCTACAAGATCAATGATTATCTCCGTACTGATCTGACTGCCGACTACTGGCTCAAGTCGGATTTCAACGGCCAGACCTCGGATCTCGTCACGACATCGACCGAGGTGTCGAGGATGAGCGCCTTGCTGCTTCTGGCCAATGCCTATGTGGATATCGGCACGTGGCACGGCATCACGCCTTATGTCGGCGCCGGCATCGGCGGCGCAAGGATCAAGTGGGATACGGTGCGCGATCCCAACACCACCGAAACCAACCCCGGGTCGTCCAACTGGCGCTTCGCCTACGCGCTCATGGCAGGCGCTTCCTACTGCCTCACAGACAAGATCATCCTCGATGCGGGCTATCGCTTCACTCACATCCAGGGTGGGCGCATGTTCGAATTCGATACGACCAGCTCCGGACCGGGTTTCGACCACGGCCTCAACACGCATGAAGTGCGCGGCGGTCTGCGCTATCAGTTTGGCGGCAATAATGGCTGCGCCGCGCCGGTGGTTGCCTATCAGCCTGAGCCGGAGCCGATCTACACCAAGTAGTCTCTTCCGCGTCCTGAAATTTGCGAGCCGCCCGGCGCCAGCCGGGCGGCTTCCGTTTGTGAGCCGCCGGTAAAATCTCATCGAAATCAATTCGGTAACTGCCTGTTATCCTTAACCGGCACTTAACCACTATGGTTAACAATGCTCCCTGAAACGGCAGCTGTGCTCGCGTTCGCGACTGGCGCCAACTTCAGGAGCCGGGGACCATGACATCAAAATCGCGTATCGCACTGGCGCTCGCCGCAATCGTGCTGATGCCGGCGACACAGGCGGTGTCGGCCGACTACGACCCGCCGATCTATGTCGACCAGGCGCCGGACTACCAGCCGGTCGAGGTGGGCTCGGGCTGGTACCTGCGCGGCGACGTCGGCTACGCCTTCAGCAATCCGTTCAAGCACGAGGAAGTATCGTCCGGTCCGCTCAACACCTTTTCCGACGAGTCCAGCCTGTTCAGCGGCAGCATCGGCATGGGCTATCACTTCAACGACTATCTCCGGGTCGAGTTGAACGGCGGTATCCTGCCGACCGACAAATTCGCGGCGAGTGAAAAGCTCGGAGCAACCTGCGACGGGCACACGCTTGTCGACGACGGTTTCGGAACGATCAATTCCGTGCCGGCCAGCCAGGCTTGCGATCTCTCCGACAACGCCTCCAACAAGGGCTACAGCATCATGGCCAACGGCTATGTTGACCTGGGCACCTATGTCGGGCTCACGCCCTATGTCGGCGGCGGCATCGGTGTCGCCTACAACAAATACTACAGAAGCATCGGCGCACGCGACTGCGTGGAAGTCCCGACCAACAACGCCGGCACGGGGGGATTCTTCTGCGACGATCCTGCCGGCTATGAAGGACAGACCGACACCGCGGCCAAGTTCAATCTCGCCTATTCGATCGGCGCGGGCCTGTCCTACCAGGTCACCAAGAATGTCTCCGTCGATCTCGGCTACGAGTATTTTTCGGTGCCGGGCGCCAAATACGTCGCCTATGACGGCGGCGCTTTCAACATCCGCAAGGGCATCGATTATCAGACGGTCAAGCTCGGGCTGCGCTACGATCTCTGGTGAGAAACGAAAGTCCGGAAATGTCGACGGCGGATCCAGCGATCCGCCGTTGTCGTTTCACCGTGTAGTGAAAAACCTGACGAATATCCCGCCAGCGACAAAAACTTTGCTCTTGACGCCGAAAGGCTGAAAGAATATCGCCGTCCGTGGGCCACCCCTCCCCAACGAGGGGCCACTATCTGGAAGGATAGACCACGATGACGACGCTTACCAAGCCCGGACTCCGTCCGGCAAATCCCAATTTCTCCTCAGGTCCCTGCGCAAAACGTCCCGGCTGGTCGGCCGAGGCGCTGAAAGACGCCGCGCTCGGACGCTCCCACCGTGCCAAGATCGGCAAGGGCAAGCTCGAGCAGGCGATCGAGCTGACGCGCGAAATCCTCAAGGTTCCCGCCGGCTACCGGATCGGCATCGTGCCCGCGTCCGATACCGGCGCGGTCGAGATGGCGCTGTGGTCGCTGCTCGGCGAGCGCGGCGTCGACATGGTCGCCTGGGAAAGTTTCGGTTCCGGCTGGGTGACCGACGTGGTCAAGCAGCTCAAGCTCGCCGACGTGCGCAGGTTCGAGGCCGGCTACGGCGTCTTGCCTGACCTGACGCAGATCGACTTCGACCGCGACGTGGTCTTCACCTGGAACGGCACGACCTCGGGCGTGCGCGTGCCGAACGGCGACTTCATCCCGGCCGATCGCCGCGGCCTGACCATTTGCGACGCCACCTCGGCAGCCTTCGCGCAACGGCTCGATTTCGAAAAACTCGATGTCGTCACCTTCTCCTGGCAGAAGGTGCTGGGCGGCGAGGGCGCGCATGGCATGCTGATCCTCTCGCCGCGCGCCGTCGAGCGACTGGAGACCTACAAGCCGGCCTGGCCGCTGCCGAAGATCTTCCGCCTGACCTCGGGCGGCAAGCTGATCGAAGGCATCTTCAAGGGCGAGACCATCAACACGCCGTCGATGCTGTGCGTCGAGGACTATCTCGATGCGCTCAACTGGGCGAAGTCGACCGGCGGCCTGGAGACGCTCATTGCCCGCGCCGACGCCAACGCCGCGGTGCTCGACCGGTTCGTGGACAAATCATCGTGGCTCGGCCATCTGGCCGTCGATTCGGCGACGCGCTCGAACACCTCGGTCTGCCTGTCCTTCACCGATCCGGATGTCGCGGCGCTCGATGCCGACGCTCAGGCGGCTTTCGCCAAGGGCATCGTGTCTTCGCTCGACAAGGAAGGCGTCGCCTACGACATCGGCTCCTATCGCGATGCGCCGCCCGGCCTGCGCATCTGGTGCGGCGCGACCGTCGAGACCTCCGACCTCGAAGCGCTGCTGCCCTGGCTCGACTGGGCCTTCGCCACGCAGAAGGCGTCGCTCAAGGCAGCGGCCTGAGTTCCGTGGCGGCCCCGCGGGCCGCCATTTCCCCGACCCATCCAATTCCATCAAGGAGGCCGCCATGGCGCCCCGCGTTCTCGTCTCGGACAAACTTTCAACCACCGCCGTGCAGATCTTCAAGGACCGCGGCATCGAGGTCGACTACTTGCCCGATCTCGGCAAGGACAAGGAAAAGCTTCTCGAAGTGATCGACCAGTATGATGGCCTCGCCATCCGCTCGGCGACCAAGGTCACTGAGAAGCTGATCAATGCCGCAACCAGGCTCAAGGTCGTCGGCCGCGCCGGCATCGGCGTCGACAATGTCGATATCCCGGCGGCAAGCCGCAGGGGTATCATCGTGATGAACACCCCCTTCGGCAATTCGATCACCACGGCCGAGCATGCCGTGGCGATGATCTTCGCGCTGGCGCGCCAGATCCCGGAGGCCAATGCCTCGACGCATGCCGGGAAATGGGAAAAGAACCGCTTCATGGGCATCGAGATCACCGGCAAGACGCTGGGTGTGGTCGGCTGCGGCAATATCGGCTCGATCGTCGCGACGCGCGGCGTCGGCTTGAAGATGCATGTGATCGCCTTCGATCCGTTCCTGTCGGACAGCCGCGCCGAAGAGCTCGGCGTCGTGAAGGTCGAGCTCGACGAGCTCTTCGCGCGCGCCGATTTCATCACCTTGCACACCCCGCTGACCGACAAGACGCGCAACATCATCGACGCGGCCGCGATCGCCAAGATGAAGGACGGCGTGCGCATCATCAATTGCGCGCGCGGCGGGCTGGTCGTCGAGGCCGATCTGGTCGCCGCGCTGAAGAGCGGCAAGGTGGCCGGCGCCGGCATCGACGTCTTCGAGGTGGAGCCGGCGGAGAACAATCCGCTGTTCGGCAGGGAGAATGTCGTGGCAACCCCGCATCTCGGCGCCTCAACCACCGAGGCGCAGGAGAATGTCGCCCTGCAGGTCGCCGAGCAGATGGCCGACTATCTGATCAAAGGCGCCGTTTCCAACGCCATCAACATGCCCTCGATCACGGCGGAAGAAGCGCCGCGGCTAAAGCCCTTCGTCAAGCTGGCCGAGGTGCTCGGCGCCTTTGTCGGCCAGGTCACCGAGGATCCGATCAAGGAGGTCGAGATACTGTTCGACGGATCGACCGCGACGATGAACACGCGCGCGCTGGTGAGCGCCACCCTTGCCGGCCTGATCCGGCCGCAGGTCTCCGACGTCAACATGGTGTCGGCGCCGATCATGGTGAAGGAGCGCGGCATCATCGTCGCCGAGGTCAAGCGCGACAAGTCGGGCGTCTTCGACGGTTATATCAAGCTCACCGTCAAGACCGAGCACATGACGCGCTCGATTGCCGGCACCTGTTTCTCAGACCACAAGCCGCGCTTCATCCAGATCAAGGGCATCAACCTTGACGCCGAGGTCGGCCAGCACATGCTGTACACGACCAATGCCGACGCCCCCGGCATCATCGGCCTGCTCGGCACCGTCTGCGGCGAGAACGGCGTCAACATCGCCAACTTCCAGCTCGGCCGCAACCGGCCGGGCGGCGATGCCATCGCGCTGCTTTATCTCGACGCGCCGTTCCCGGAAAAGGTGCTCGACCAGCTGCGGGAGCACAAGTCGATCGACTCGGCCAAGCCGCTCCACTTCGACGTCGGCAGCGTCTGAGCGGGCGGGTATCGGAAACGTCCGCCTGCGCAGGCGGACGTTTCAACAAGCCAAACCTCGTCCGGCCTCATCCTCAACGAGGCGGCTATCTCTGGCTGCCGCTTGACATGCCTAGAGAAGGTGGGGGCGATGCCTGCAGGATTGCCCTTCTGCCACTGTATTCGGCGAGCGCGATGCCACCGAGCACGAGCACAAGCGCTAGGCCCTGGTAGAGCTGAAACTGCTCGCCGACGATCAGCACCGAAAGCAGCGTGCCGAAGATCGGCACCAGGTTGATGAACAGCCCGGCGCGGTTGGCGCCGATCAATTCATTGCCTCTGATGTAGAAGATCTGCGAGACGACGGACGCGCCGAGCGCGGTGTAGAACGCGACAGTCCATCCCCGAGCGTCCGGAGCGATGACGCGACCCGCCGCCACTTCCCAGACAAAGAACGGCAACGAGGTCAAAAGCGCGGCGAGCGACAAAGCCAGCATGAGGCTTTGCCAGCGGATGGCCGGCTTCAGACGCAGCCCCACCGAATAGAGGCTGTAGCAGAGAACCGCGACCAGCATGATGGCGTCGCCGAAATTGAGATCGAGCCGCAGCAACTGGCTGAGATCGCCGTGGCTCGCGATGATGGCGACACCGACAATGGTCAGCGCGACACCGACGATCTGCAGGCGCTGCACGTGCAGCCGGAACAGCGCGAAATTGGCGAGAATGATGACGATCGGTATGGCTGCCTGCAAGATCGAGACGTTGATGGCCGTGGTGTGGTTCAGCGCCGTGTAGAAGATGACGTTGAAGATCGTGAAGCCGCAGGCGCCGAGGCCGGCAATCAGCCGCCAATGCCGGCGCAGCTCCGGCCAATCCTCGCGAAAAGCCCGCCAGCCGACTGGCAGCATGATCAGCACCGCCAGCACCCAGCGCAGGAAAACCAATGTCATCGGCGACACATGGCCGACGGCAAGCTTGCCGGCCACGGAATTGCCGCCCCATAGCAGCATGGTGGAGAGAAGGAACAGATAGGCGGCTCGATGCATCGCTTGATCCGGCATGGGAGGCGCGTTCGAAGTTCGGAGCCGGCCTACGGCGACGGCCAGGCCAAGTAAATGATGCGAAAGCCGGAATTTGTTGTGCCTGGCTTGTTGCGTCTGGCTTGATGCGCCTTGGGCTGGTTTCGACGGCAAAGAAGGGGTCGCATCGGCATGCACATGAGGTTATAGAGGCCTGTCGTTTCAAGCCGCCAAGGCGGCATCTCAAGGGAAAAGAACATGGCCAATGTGGTGGTCGTCGGCTCGCAGTGGGGCGACGAAGGCAAGGGCAAGATCGTCGACTGGCTGTCGGAACGTGCCGACGTGGTCGTGCGCTTCCAGGGCGGCCACAACGCAGGTCATACGCTGGTCGTCGACGGCAAGGTCTACAAGCTTTCGCTCCTGCCGTCCGGCGTGGTCCGGCAGGGCAAGCTGTCGATCATCGGCAACGGCGTGGTCTTCGATCCGCATGCCTTCGTCGCGGAGGTGGCCAAGCTCAAGGAGCAGGGTGTGGAGGTGACGCCCGAGCGCCTGAAAATCGCCGAAAACACCGCGCTTATCCTGTCGTTGCACCGGGAACTGGACGGGTTCCGCGAAGACGCCGCCTCGAATTCCGGAACCAAGATTGGCACGACCCGCCGCGGCATCGGCCCCGCTTACGAGGACAAGGTGGGCCGGCGCGCCGTCCGGGTGATGGATTTGGCGGATTTGGAAACGCTTCCCCTGAAGGTCGACAGGCTGCTGACGCACCACAACGCGCTGCGCCGCGGGCTCGGCCATGCCGAGGCGACGCATGAGGCGATCATGCAGGAGCTGACCTCGGTGGCCGGCGAGATCCTGCCTTACATGGACCGCGTCTGGAAGGTGCTCGACGACAAGCGTCGCGCCGGCGAGCGCATCCTGTTCGAGGGCGCGCAGGGCACGCTCCTCGACATCGACCACGGCACCTATCCTTTCGTCACCTCATCCAACACGGTGGCGGGGCAGGCGGCCGCCGGCTCCGGCACCGGTCCCGGCGCGATCGGTTATGTGCTCGGCATCACCAAGGCCTATACGACGCGCGTCGGCGAAGGGCCGTTCCCGACCGAGCAGAAGAACGAGATCGGCGAATTCCTCGGCACTCGCGGCCACGAATTCGGCGTCGTCACCGGCCGCAAGCGCCGCTGCGGCTGGTTCGACGCGGTGCTGGTGCGCCAGGCGGTGGCCGTCAACGGCATCAAGGGCATCGCGCTCACCAAGCTCGACGTGCTCGACGGGCTGGACGAAATCAAGGTCTGCACCGGCTACCGCCTCGATGGCGAACCGATCGACTATCTGCCGGCCAGCCAGGGCGCCCAGGCGCGCGTCGAGCCGATCTATGAGACGCTCGAAGGCTGGAAGGGGACGACGGCCGGCGCCAGGAGCTGGAACGATCTGCCGGCGCAAGCCGTCAAATATGTCCGCTACATCGAGGAGCTGATCGGAGCGCCGGTTGCGCTGCTTTCCACCAGCCCGGAGCGGGACGACACGATACTTGTGACCGACCCGTTTCAAGACTAGTTTCACAGCCCTTCCCGGCGCCACGGCTGATTTGCGGCCAGCCGGGGAAAGAATGCAGGTCGACTGACGCATGGCAGATTTCGTTGGTGTTCTGAAGAAGCAGCTCGAGAAGCACGGCGAGCCCTCGTCCGAGCTGCGCAAGCGGATTTACGAGAATGCGCGTGCGGCACTGGCGAAGCAGCTCGCGAACTATTCTCCACCGTTGTCCGCCGATGTCGTCAGCAGGCAGAAGCGCTCGCTCGAAGACGCGATTTCCAGCGTCGAGCGTGATTATGCCAAGCCCGCTCCGGCGCCCAAGCCGGCTCCGGCAGAAGACCCGCTGGCGGAGCTGGAGCATATCTTCTCGTCGATCGACCGCAACAAGAACCAGCCGAGCCACGTCCGGCAGCCGTCCGTGGCGAAGCCCGAACCCGCCAAGCCGGAGCCGTTCAACCCGGTGCCGGCTCCGGTCAAAACGGAACCAAGCTGGCAAAGCGCCCCAAAAACCGAGCCAAGCTGGCAAGGCGCGACGAAGACGGAGCCCGGCGGCTGGCACAAAGTGCCCGCGGCACCGCCGTCGATGCCCTCGCCGCGCGAGGACGATGTCGGCCTGCCCGGCATGAACGCTGCCGAACCGGACGACGGCAGCGATGTCTTCGCCAGTGACGAGCAGCCGGCGCCGGACAATTTTCAGCGGCTGCGGTCGCCGGCGCGCAAGCGCAGCTATGGCGGTTTGATCGCCGCTGTCGTCGCGTTGCTGGTGCTGGGCGGCGGCGGTTACGGCGTCTGGCTGAACAAGGATGCGTTCCGCTCGATGCTCGGTCTGAACGGCGGCGGCAGCAAGACGGTCTCGGTCGAGCCATTGGTGAAGCCCGCTCCGGCAAAGCCGGCTACCGAGACGGCGGCGGCGCCGCCCGCCGGGGGCGCCAACGCAGCCGGCGCCAACGAACCGGCCGAAACAAAGTTCACCCAGCGCCTGACGCCTGAAGGCAAGGAGGTCGATCCCGGCCCTGCAGGCGGACCGAGCACCATCGGCGAGGGTGAATCCGTGGCTGCGCTGACCACGCCGCCGCCGGCCGCGCCTGCAACGACCGCTCCGCCGGCCGCGCCTGCGACGACGGCTCCGCCGGCCGCGCCTGCTACGACGGCTCCGCCGGCCGCGCCTGCGACGACCACGCCGCCGGCCGCAGCCGCACAGACGCCGAGCGCGACCCTGCCCACCGCCGGAGCAACCCCGCCGGCGCCCGCCGGTGTCGCCAATCCGCCCGCGCCGGCTGCCGGGGCGACACCGCCTGCAGCGGCTACGACCCCGCCCGCCGCCGGCACAACGCCTCCCGCCGCCGGAACCACGCCTGCGCCGGCGACGGCCCAGGCGACCGTACCGGTCGGCCAGAAGGCGATCTTCTATGAGGAGCGCACCAGCACCCAGCAAGGCACCGCCGAGCCCGGCAGCATCGTCTGGTCGCTGGTGCAGGAATCGCCGGGCGGCGACCTGCCGCCGGAGCCGGCGATCCGCGCCGAGGCGACCATACCCGGCAAGGACATCCAACTGCGCATGACCATCCGGCGCAACACCGACCAGACGCTGCCAGCCAGCCACATCATCGAGATGATCTTCCTGACGCCGGAAGGGTTTGACGGCGGCGGCGTCGACAACATCCTGCGAATCGCCATGAAGAGCTCCGAGCAGGACGCCGGCAGCCCGCTGATCGGCATCCCGGCCAAGATCGCCGACGGCTTCTTCCTCGTCGCGCTCAACGACACCAAGGCCGACGAGGACGCCAACCTGACGCTGCTCAGGGGGCAGGACTGGATCGACGTGCCGGTGGTCTACAAGACCGGACGCCGGGCGCTGCTTACCATGGAAAAGGGCATTCCCGGCGAGAAGGTCTTCGATGAGGCGCTGAAGGCCTGGGCGACGAAGACTTCGGGGTGAGGAAAGATTGTCGTCCGCTCAGAAGCCTTGGAAAAGCATATCAAGAGCGGCGACGATATCGTCGTGGTGTCTTGCAAGATTTCCTTCTGCCGCCCGCAGCTCGGAAGCCGTCAAAGCCGACATGAATTGAGTGACCATCACATGGTCCTCGCCATCAATCCTGAAGATTGGATTCAGCCTGCGGGCCGGCAAGGGCGCAATGTTGGGCGGCAGAAGCGGAACGACGACCTTGGTGTCGAGGTGCTCCAGCAGGTCGGATTGGACGTCGAGGAGATAACCGCCGCTTCCCGCGTTTCGGTAGAAGTCATATCGGGCCATCAAAATAGCCGGTACTTGGCTAAAGGCAGGCCGTTGCGCTTGACGTAGTCGTTGGAGCTTTCGAGCGCCTGCTTGTTCTCTTCCTGCCAGCGCCGCGTCTTTTCAGCAGAAATTGCCTTGGCGATGCCTTGCTCGGCAGCACGGGACATGTTGATCCCCAATGCCTTAGCCTCCTCGATCAATCTGGAATCGATCGAGGTGTTGACCGATTTGCGCTGTGGTTTTGCGGTTGATTTGAGCACAGTCGCCTCATTTATGCGCATAAGGTAGGCGCATAAATGCATGCAGGCAAGGGTTATCCCTCCATGTCCTCCCGCAGCATCTCCAGCTCAAGCCATTGTTCCTCAAGTGCCGCCAGCGTCGTGCGCTCCTTGTCGAGCGCCGCGATGGTCTTCTGGAACGAGACGGGATCGCGCTCGTAGAAGGACGGATCGGCGATGTTGTTCTCCAGCCGCGAGATCGAAGCCGTCACCGCCTCGATCTTCTTCGGCAGCGATTCCAGCGCGAATTTCTGCTTGAAGGAGAGTTTCTTCGCCGGCCCTTTCGAGGTTGTCAGCTCGGCCTTGGGCGCAACGCCCGCGTCGGCGGTTTCGGCCTTGGACTTCGCCCGGCGCTCTTCAAGCCTCGAGCCGCCGCGCTGCGCCAGCATGTCGGAATAGCCGCCGGCATATTCGACCCAACGGCCGCCGCCGTCGGGCGCGATCACGCTGGTGACGGTGCGGTCGAGGAAATCGCGGTCGTGGCTGACCAGGATCACCGTTCCGGCAAAGCCGGCGACCAGTTCCTGCAACAGCTCCAGCGTCTCCATGTCGAGGTCGTTGGTCGGCTCGTCGAGCACCAGGAGGTTCGCCGGCCGGGCCAGCACGCGAGCCAGCAGCAGGCGCGCCCGCTCGCCGCCGGAAAGCTCGCGCACAGGCGTGCGCGCCTGTTCCGGCTTGAACAGGAAATCCTTCATGTAGGAGACGACGTGGCGCTGCTCGCCATTGACCACGAGGTTCTCGCCACGGCCGTCGGTGAGGTAATGCGCCAGCGTCTCCTGCGGGTCGACGGCCTCGCGCTTCTGGTCGAGCGCCGCGATCTCCAGATTGACGCCGAGCCGCACTGTGCCTGCATCCGGCGTCAGCTCTCCGGTCAGCATCTTGAGCAGCGTCGTCTTGCCGGCGCCGTTGGGGCCGACAAGGCCGACACGGTCGCCGCGCTGGATGCGGGTCGAAAAACCCTTGACGACGGTGAGGTCGCCAAAGCTCTTCTCGATACCCTTGGCCTCGATCACCAGCTTGCCGGATTCGGCCGCGTCGCTCGCCACCATGGTCGCGGTGCCCTCGGCGCCGCGATGGCTGCGGAAGCGCTGGCGCATGGCCTGCAGCTCGCCGAGGCGGCGCATGTTGCGCTTGCGCCTGGCGGTGACGCCATAGCGCAGCCAATGCTCCTCGCGCACGATCTGGCGGCCAAGCTTGTGCTGCTCGCGCTCTTCCTCTTCCAGCACCTGGTCGCGCCATTCCTCGAAATGCGCAAACCCCTTGTCCAGCCGCCGCGTCTGGCCGCGGTCGAGCCAGACCGTGGCACGCGAGACGCGTTCGAGAAAGCGACGGTCGTGCGAGATCAGGATGACGGCGGACGAGGTGCGGGCAAGCTCCTCTTCCAGCCATTCGATGACCGACAGGTCGAGATGGTTGGTCGGCTCGTCGAGCAGCAGGATGTCGGGTTCGGGCGCCATGACGCGGGCAAGCGCCGCGCGGCGCGCCTCGCCGCCGGAAAGGTCGTTCGGCCGTTCCTCCCCCGTCAGGCCGAGATGATCCATCAGATAGGTGGCGCGATGCGGGTCGTCGGCCGGGCCCAGCCCTGCCTCGACATAGGCGCGCACAGAGGCAAAGCCGTCCATGTCGGGCATTTGCGGCAAATAGCGAACCGTCGCCGAAGGCTGGCGGAAGACCTCGCCATCCTGCGGCTCGATCAGCCCGGCGGCGATCTTGAGCAGCGTCGACTTGCCGGAGCCGTTGCGGCCGACAAGCGCGATCTTCTCGCCGGCGGAGGCACTGAGCGCGGCGCCGTCGAGCAGCGGCGTGCCGCCAAACGTCAGTTTTATGCCGTCGAGATTGAGAAGAGGCGGAGCCATGTCAGCTTTCGGGAAGAGGATAGGGATGGGCGAGCAGCAGCGCCCGGCCACGCTCGAGCGCGATCTCGAGCCGGCCCTTGACCTCGTTTGATATAGTGAGCGAGGAGCCGAACGCCACCTCGACACGGTCAAGCGGCCACTTGGCGCCGGAGACCGTCAGGCCGGCGAGCTCGGAAAAGCCCAGCACCGAAAACAGCGTGCCGTCGGCGTAGTCGAAGCCGGCTGTGCCGGGCAGGATGGGCACGCCTTCCTGGGCGCCGCTGGTCAGCAGCACCGTCGTGCCCGCCTCGGCCAGCCGCACGCTGAGAGCCAGATGCAGGAAGGCATGGTCGGCGCGCTTGCCGCCGAAGGCGCCGGCCAGCACCAGGCTGGTGGCGCCGCGCGCGAGCGCTTCGGCGATGGCCAGCTCGCCATCGGTCTTGTCCTTCTCGGCCGGAAAGATCTTGCGCGGCACGGCGGCGAGGTCGGCCGGAAGGTTCGCCGGCACCGAGTCGAAGTCGCCGACCCAAAGCTCAGGGATCAGCCCAAGCATGCGGGCATGGCCGATGCCGGCGTCGGCGGCGATGACGCGGGAGCCTTCGATCTGGCGATCGAGCCGAGGCGTGCGGACGAGGTCGCCGCCAAGCAGGATGGTGAATGTGCCCATGGGCGTCGCCCTTACCAGCCCCGGTCGTGAAACGGAAGCCAGGCGCATCCAAACCAAACGGCGCGCGTTCCAGAATAGGCCGTGATGCATTGGATGCCCGGCAAACTTCCGCTTGCGCGCCGCATCGGCCGGGCCTATGTCTCGAAACGCTCTAACGGGGTGCCGGACGCTGACTTCGCGAACCGGCTGAGAGGCGACAAAGCCAACCCGCTGAACCTGATCCGGTTTGTACCGGCGGAGGGATTAGACGTTTCGGACCATCCGACGCCTCAATTCCTTTAACGCGAACGAAGGAGGCGCCGATGCGCTCATTGTTGTCCCGGCTTATTCTCGCGATAGGCTTTGTTTCACTTCTGGCAGGCATCGCGCCCGCCGAGGCGAAGGACAAGCTCACCGTCTATACCTATGAAAGCTTCACCGCCGACTGGGGTCCGGGACCCGCGGTGAAGAAGGAATTCGAAGCCGAATACGGCTGCGATCTCGAATTCGTCTCCGTCGCCGACGGCGTGGCGCTGCTCAATCGCGTCAAGTTGGAGGGCGCCGGCACCAAGGCCGACGTCGTGCTCGGCCTCGACACCAACCTGACGGCCGACGCCAAGGCGAGCGGACTGTTCGTGCCGCATGGTGAAGTGTCCGGCACCAATGTGCCGGGCGGCTGGAGCGATGACACGTTCGTGCCCTTCGACTACGGCTACTTCGCCGTCGTCTACGATACCGAGAAGCTGAAGAGCCCGCCGAAAAGCCTGAAGGAACTCGTCGAAGGCAACGCCGCCGACAAGATCGTCATCCAGGATCCGCGCACCTCGACGCCCGGCCTGGGGCTGCTGTTGTGGGTGAAGTCGGTCTATGGCGACAAGGCGCCGGAAGCCTGGGCGAAGCTCAAGGCAAAAGTGCTCACCGTGACGCCTGGCTGGAGCGAGGCCTACGGCCTGTTCACCAAGGGCGAGGCGCCGATGGTGCTGTCCTACACAACCTCGCCGGCCTACCACATGGTGGCCGAGAGCACCGAACGTTACCAGGCGGCGTCCTTCGAGGAGGGCGAATACCTGCAGATCGAGGTCGCCGGCATCACCACCACGGGCGCGAAGAACCCGCTGGCGGAAAAATTCATCGCTTTCATGACCGGACCGAAATTCCAGGACGTCATCCCCGAGACCAACTGGATGTTTCCGGCCGGCAAGACCGACAAGCCGCTCAATCCGGCCTTCGACAAACTGGTGAAGCCGACCAAGACCTTGCTGTTCAGCCCGGAAGAGGTCGCGGCCAACCGCAAGGCCTGGGTGGACGAGTGGCTGGCGGCGATGAGCAAGTAGGCTTTCGATCTCGTCGATGTCTGCGCCAAGCCACCCCCCTCTGTCCTGCCGGACATCTCCCCCTCAAGGGGGGAGATCGGCAGCTTGGGCGCCTCGCTCAGTCCTTCAGCGCAGGAGATTGGCGAAAGCCGATGTGACGGCCAATCTCCCCCCTAGAGGGGGAGATGTCCGGCAGGACAGAGGGGGGCGCGAAGGAACGCGGCGTTCGTTGGCTCGAACCCCGTTGGTGCAGCGTGCAGTCCGCACCGCGCCCTGACTCCCGCGTCACCGCCGGCATCGTCGCCCTGGTGGCAATCGCCGTGCTCATCGGCGGCGCCTTCGCCGGGCTCATCCTCGAAGGCGCGAACGACCCATCCGGCGCTCTCGCCGCCTTCGACGGTTATCTCCTGCGCGTCGCACGCTTCACATTGTGGCAGGCGCTGCTGTCGACATTGCTGTCGGTCGCGCCGGCGCTGCTGGTGGCACGCGCCCTGTCCCGGCATCCGGGCTTTCCGGGCCGTCGGCTGATCCTGCAGCTCTTCGCCGTGCCGCTGGCGCTGCCGGCAATCGTGGCGGCGCTCGGCATACTGGCACTCTACGGCCGTGCCGGCTACTTTGCCGGCGTCCTCGGCAGTCTTGGCGCCGGGGAATGGCCTGGCATCTATGGCCTTTCCGGCATCCTCATCGCGCATGTCTTCTTCAACCTGCCTTTGGCCACGCGCCTGTTCCTGGAGGCGCTTGGCACCGTGCCGGCCGACCAGTGGCGGATGGCGAGCCAGCTCGGCATGGGGGCTTGGCCGGCGTTGCGGCTGATCGAATGGCCGGCGCTGCGCGCGACGTTGCCGGGCGTCGCCGGGCTGGTCTTCATGCTCTGCATCACCTCCTTCACCATCGTGCTGACGCTGGGCGGCGGACCGGCCGCGACGACCCTGGAAGTCGCCATCTACCAGGCGCTGCGCTTCGATTTCGATCCCGCGCGGGCCGTGACACTGACGTTTCTCCAGATCGTTCTGACCTTTGTCGTGGTCGCCATGCTGACGCGGCTCGGCGCCAACACGGTCGGCGACGCCAATTTGCCGGTCGCGCCACGGCGCTATCTTGCGGCAGGCAAGGCTGAGACGGTGCTGAATGCCGGCCTGATCGCGCTTGCCCTGCTGTTCGTCGCCGGGCCGATGGCGGCGACCGTGCTGGCCGGCCTGAAGGCCGATCTCGGACGGTTGGCCGGCGAGGAGGCGGTGCGCCGGGCGACGCTCACCAGCGCCGGGCTTGCTTTGCTGTCGGCGCTGGCAAGCGTCGCGCTGTCCCTGGCGCTGATCGCCGCCCGGCGCGCGCTGGCCATGCGGTGGCGCGCGGGCGGCGCCACGTCGCTGCTCGAGCATGCCACCGACACTGGCGCCGGTTTCGTGCTCGTCGTGCCGCCTATCGTCGTCGGCGCCGGCTGGTTCCTGGCCCTGCGCACCATCACCGATGTGTTCGCCATCGCGCCGGTCATGGTCGTCGCCGTCAACGCGGTGATGGCGATGCCGTTCGCCATCCGCGCCGTTCGCCCGGCCTACGATGCGGCGAGCGAGCGTCATGAGCGGCTCTGCCTGGCGCTCGGCATTTCCGGCTGCAACCGGCTGCGCCTGGTCGACTGGCCGGCGCTCAGGCGGCCGCTCGCTACGGGCTTCGCCTTCGCCATGGCGCTGTCGCTCGGCGACCTCGGCGTGATCGCGCTGTTCGGCAGCGATTCGGTGCAGACCTTGCCCTATCTTCTCTTGGCGCGCATGGGCAGCTACCGGACCGCCGACGCCGCGGGGCTGGCCTTGCTGCTCGGCCTCGTCTGCCTGATGCTGGTGGTCGCCGCCGATTGGCTGGGGCGGGAGGCAACGGCATGACAGGGACGACCGACGGGATCGCGGCACAGAAGGCGCTCGCCGTCGCGCTGAAGGGCGTTTCGTTCAGCTATGGCGAGGCGTCGTTCCGCTTCGACGCCGAATTCGCCGCCGGCAGGATCACCGCCGTCATGGGGCCAAGCGGTTCAGGCAAGTCGACGCTGCTCAACCTGGTCGCCGGCTTCGAATCGCCCGATGCGGGCAAGGTGCTGATCGGCGGCGTCGATGTCGGCACTGCCGCGCCTTGGGCGCGCCCGGTGTCGATGGTATTCCAGGAAAACAATCTGTTTGCCCATCTTTCGGTCGAGGGCAATGTCGGGCTCGGCCGCTCGCCATCGCTCAAGCTCACTGCCGCCGACCGTCATTCGGTCTCGGAGGCACTGGGGCGCGTCGGCCTTGCCGGCAAGGAGAAGCGGCTGCCGCGCGAGCTTTCGGGCGGCGAGCGCCAGCGCGTCGCGCTGGCAAGGGTGCTGCTGCGCGACCGTCCGGTGCTTCTGCTCGACGAGCCTTTCGCCTCGCTTGGTCCTGCGCTGCGCGACGACATGCTCGACCTTGTGGCCGGCATCCATGCCGAGCGGCACATGACGGTGGTTTTCGTCACCCACCAGCCGGAGGATGCGCGCCGCATCGGTCAGGAGATCGTGTTTGTGGACGAGGGCAGCGTCGCGGCAACGGGGTCGGCCGCCGATTTCTTCGACGGCTCTGGACCGGTCGCCTTCCGGCGCTATATCGGCGATCGAGGCGGCAGCGTTGCCGGATGACAACACATTGCCCGGAAGCGGACATAATTTGCGGCCAAACCGGCTGCGGGTAATCCGGCGTTTGCTTGCCTTGTCCGGGGGAGTGTGGCTAGGTCCGGCCATGCTGGTCCGGAGTGGCCGTGATTTGCCGAAAGATTTCGAAAGGAAGCCGATCTGACGACCGGCATCGAGAGAGTGTGGACGAGGCCGCTGGCGCGATTTTTCGCGATGGCCGGCTTTGCCGTGGCGCTGGCGAGCTGCCAGATGTTCACGCCGCCGGACGTGCAGGAGTCCGGCTTCCAGCCCTCTGACAAGCCGATCACGGTCGACAACGTCGTCGCCAACGCCAAGCTCGCCGAAATGGCGAAAGCGCAGCATCCGCGGATACTCGCCACCTATGGCGGCGAATATTCCGATCCGAAGCTCGAGCGCATGGTGGCCAAGGTCGTCGGCAACCTGACGGTGGTGTCGGCCAACCCGACCCAGACCTATCGCATCACCATTCTCAATTCGCCCAACGTCAATGCCTTCGCGCTGCCGGGAGGCTATCTCTACGTCACGCGCGGGCTCCTGGCGCTTGCCAACGATTCCTCGGAACTCGCGGCCGTCATCGCGCATGAGATGGGCCACGTCACCGCGAATCACGGGTTGCAGCGGCAGCAGCTCGAGGCCGAGGAAGGGCTGGCGACCAAGGTGGTCTCCGACGTGCTCGGCGACAGCCCGACCGCCAAGGCGGCGCTCATCCGCGGCAAGCTGAAACTGGCGCAGTTCTCGCGCAACCAGGAACTGCAGGCCGACGCCATCGGCATCAAGTCGATCGGCGAGGCGGGCTATGACCCCTATGCCGCCGGCCGCTTCCTGCAGTCGATGTCGGCCTATACCGATTTCCGCTCGGTCAGCGGCGCCACCGATGCCAGCCTCGACTTCCTGGCCACGCACCCCAACACGCCGCAGCGCATCGAGCTGGCGCAGCGCCTTGCCCGCAATTTCGGGCCACCGGGCGTCGGCACGCGCGACCGCGATGCCTTCCTCGCCGGCATTGACGGCCTGCTCTACGGCGACACGCCGGAAGAAGGCTATGTGCGCGGGCAGACCTTCCTGCATCCGGGCCTCGGCGTCTCGTTCTCGGTGCCGGACGGCTTCGTCATCGACAATTCGGCGGCCGCCGTGACCGCGACCGGTCCGGGCGACATTGCCATCCGATTCGACGGCGTGGCGATCGACAAGTCGGTGTCGCTGACCGACTACATCCGAAGCGGCTGGGTCGCCGGACTTGAAGACTCGAGCGTGCGCCAGGAAACGGTCAACGGCAACGAGGCGGCGATGGCGCATGCCCGCGCGCAAGGCTGGCAGTTCGACATCGCGGTCATCCGCGCCGGCGGGCAGGTCTACCGGCTGCTCACCGCCGCGCCTTCGGCCAGCAGCGCGCTGGAGCCGGTCGCGCGCTCGGTCAGCGGTTCGTTCCGCACGCTGAGCGCGGCCGAGAAAGCGGCGCTGAAGCCGCTGCATATCAGGGTGGTCACCGTGCAGCCGGGCCAGAACATGGGCACGCTTGCCGCCCAGATGGTCGGCGTCGACCGCAAGCTCGACCTCTTCCGCGTGCTCAATGCAATGTCGCCCGGCGCGACCGTATCGGCCGGCGACAAGGTCAAGATCGTCACCGACAGGTAGGGCCAGCGCCCGCATTCAGGCGGTTTCCGCGAGGACGACTCGGCGCCGTCTGTTCGATTGGCGCCGCGCACGCCAACGCTGTTGGTATCCGTCAGAAGAGCCCGGAGCTGACGCCGTCAAAGCCGCCGGTGCTTCCTGTGTCGGAGCCGGTGCTGGTGCCGGTGTCAGAGCTGCCACTGCTGCTGCCTTCAGAGCTTCCGTCATCGGAGCCGCCGCCGCCGCGGGGCTCGGGATGATCGCCGTTACTGCCGCGCCAAGGCGCCGGTCCGGTATCGATCGGTACCTCGACGACCGGTGGCGTCTTTGGCGTGGGTATGCGGACCACCTTTATCTTGGTGATTGTTTTCCGCACGACCTTGGGCTTGCACACCGCTGCCGTCTGGGTGCTGCGCGCGGGAAGACCGAGAATGCTCATCGAATACACGCCTTGCCGTTCGATGCCGGCTCTGAGGAAAGCCAGGGCGCGGGCCGGGTCGGCGGGCACGCCATTGCGGCCTTCCTGGAAGATCAGGGCGAGATCGTTCATGGCGTTGATATGCCCCATCGCCGCCGCCCTGAGCAGAAGGTCCAGCCCCTTGCCGGTATCGCGCTGGACGCCGAGGCCATTGAACAAGGCGCGTCCCCAGGCGGCCATGGCGTAAGGGTCTCCCTTGTCGGAAGCTTGCGAATAGAAGCCGCTTGCTTTCGTTGGATCCACGGCCGTCCCTATTCCGGACGAGGCGATGGAGCCGAGCTCGAAGACGGCGCGGACATGCCCCTTGTCGGCGGCATCCTGGATGGCCTTCCTGGCCTCATCGACCTTGCCGGCCGCCAGCAGCGCCCGCCCGAGCTCATAGTGGAAGCGGGCGACATCGGGGTAGGCCGTCACCGCCGCCTCGCAAGCCTCGACAGCCGCGCCGCCGATCTCGTTCGGCAACCTGCCGCGAACGACGCCTTGCAGGTCCAGCGGCGCGCCCGCGGCCTGGTCGCAGGGGTTGAGGCTTGGCGACAGCTTCATCGTCGCCGACCTGGACGCGTTGCCGGCGCGGATTTCGAAGCCAACCTCGACGGGAGTTGCCGAACCGATCTGCGGCTCGTAACGCAGATTGTCGACTTCATCGGCCGTCAGGCTCGATTGAGGCGGCAATATGCGATCCGGCAACGACAGCATTCCGGTTGCCGGATAGCTCGCCAGCTTCAGGCTGACCGCGGGATCCCCGGTCGGAAAGTCCAGCTTCAATGAAACCGGGCCAACGCCGACTGGAATGCTGATGTCGCGGCTTTCGATCGCCTCGGCGGCACCGCTGGGCAGGTTCAGCGCGCCAAGCTCGACGCCCGACGGCTGGACTTTCTCCGGCGCCGGTTGGCTCGGGCCGCGCAACAGCACCACGTCGTCGATCAGCGAGGAGTTTTCCCAGGGAACCTGCTTGCCGTTGGTGGCTTTGACCACGTCGCGGCGCACGGCCGCCATCACGGCGCGGATCTCCTGGTCCGGCGCCAGCGCGCGGCGGGTGAAGGCGGATGAGAAGGGGCTGAGGCTGCCGGCGCCGTCATAGGCGACCGCTCCCGGCTCGGTGGCGAAAGCAATCAGCGTGTTCAGCGAGCTTTTCACCTGCGCCAGGCCGGTGTCGCCGGCGACGATCAGCTGGTCGCGCAGCCAATAGTCCTTGCGCGGGAACGGATTGTTGCGGCAGGCATCGAGGATGATCACCTGGATCTTCGACTTCGAGCGCAATTGCTCCAGCACGTCGTCGAGCTTGATCGCCTGGACCTCGATGTCGGCCGCGGCCTTCAGCGAGGCGTCGACCGGGATGAGGAAATTCTCGCCGCCGATCTGAAAGCCATGGCCGGAATAATAGACGACTGCGAGATCGACGCCGTCGGCCGCGGCAAGATAGTTGCGGAACTGCTCCTCGAACTCCAGCTTGGTGAGATCCCTGGCGACGAACACATCGAAGCCGGCCAAGCGGAACGTGTTCGCCACGTCACGAGCATCCTTGTCCGGATTCTTAAGCGCCGGGATTTGTTGGTATGCGGAATTGCCGATCACAAAGGCAACCCTGCGATCGGCGTGAGCTTCGAACGCCGTGAACCCCACGAGGATCAAGGCCGCAAGGAACGCGTAGCATCGCAGCATGGCAAATCCCCCATCCGCTATGGTATGTTGGCTCAACAAAGACCAGTTGCGGCACGCGGGTCTGTTAAAGAATTCACAATACGCCGATTTGGAAAAGAAGAAAGGTCGCTGCGTTCGCGATATATTTTGGGTTTATAGATATTTATAGATATTTTGGCCTCAGCAACTTCAAGTTGCTGCTCAGGCTGCTTCCGCCAGGAATTCCGGGTTCTGCTTGACCAGCGCCACCCGCAGCTTTTCCATGGCCCGCGCTTCGATCTGGCGGACGCGTTCCTTGGAGATGCCGAGCGCTTCGCCGAGCGATTCCAGGGTGGCGCCGTCGTCGCTCAGCCGACGCTCCTCGATGATCCGGAGCTCGCGGGCGTTGAGCGCGCCGAGCGCGCTTTTCAGCCAGATGGCGCGGCGCTCAATGTCGATCGTCTCGCCGACCACCTCGTCGGGAAGCGGATCCTCCGAGACCAGGAAATCCATCCGTTCGGCGGCGCCGTTCTCGTCGGCCAAAGGGGCGTTGAGCGAGCTGTCGGGTGCCGAAAGGCGCGAATCCATCATCGCCACGTCGGCCTCGGGCACGCCGAGCGCGGCCGAGACCTCGCGATAGAGCGAGGCGTTGGAGATCGGCTCGGCGCCATTGGCGAGCCGGGCGCGCAATCTTCTCAAATTGAAGAACAGCGCCTTCTGCGCCGAACTCGTCCCGCCACGCACGATCGACCAGTTGCGCAGGATATAGTCCTGCATCGAGGCGCGGATCCACCAGGTGGCGTAGGTCGAGAAACGCACTTCGCGGGCGGGCTCGAAGCGGGCCGCGGCCTCCAGCAGGCCGACATGGCCTTCCTGGATCAGGTCGCCCAGCGGCAGGCCGTAATGGCGAAATTTGGAAGCCATCGAAATCACCAGGCGCATGTGGGCGACGGTGATCATGTGTAGCGCGTCCTGGTCGTTCTTCTCCCTCCAGCGTATGGCCAGGAGATGCTCCTCGTCGCGCTCGAGATAGGGAGCCTTCATTGCCGCCCGGACCAGTGTCCGTCCTGCCACATCCTCGATCATGCGGGCTCCTCTTGGAGGTCGTTGCGCCGATGGCGGTTGAAAAGACGCTGCCGCGCCCTACAACAGCCTGCAACGTGTCAGGCGCATGGATGGTTCCGTGCGGCGGAGGCGCGCATGCATTGCGCCTCGCACGGTTTTGTTATCGATCCCGGGCGCGTGCCTGTCGCGATTTGCATCGATTTTGAGGATCAGATTTCTGGCCGAGCCAATGTTTGAAATCTGGTTCCTTATTTCGCGGACATCTATCTGTCAGTTTGCGGCTCTCACAATGCGCCGGGGCACCGGTCAAAACGGGATCACAGAAAAATGAAATGGCTCAAATCGCTCCTCGTCGCCGGAACGTTGCAGGTTCTGGCGGTTACAGCCGGTCACGCCGGCGCCAATCTCGACCAGATCAAGCAGGCAGAGGTCATCAAGGTCGGCACCGAGGGCACCTACGCGCCCTTCACCTATCATGACGAATCCGGCACGCTGGTCGGCTTCGACGTCGAGATCGCCAAGGCGATCGCCGAAAAGCTCGGCGTCAAGGTGGAATTCCTCGAAGGCAAGTGGGACGGCCTGATCGCCGGTCTCGACGCCAACCGCTACGACGCCGTCATCAACGAGGTCGGCATCACCGACGCGCGCAAGGCCAAGTATGATTTCTCCGATCCCTACATCGCCTCCAAGGCGGTGCTGATCGTGCGCGGCGACAACAGCGACATCAAGACCTTCGCCGATCTCAAGGGCAAGAAGGCGGCGCAGTCGCTGACCTCGAATTTCGGCAAGCTCGCCGAGAAGAACGGCGCCGAGCTGGTCGGCACCGACGGCTTCGACCAGTCGATCCAGCTGCTGCTCACCGGCCGCGCCGACGCCACCATCAACGACAGCCTGTCCTTCCTCGACTTCAAGAAGCACAAGCCCGACGCCAGTGTGAAGATCGCCGCGCAGGAAGAGAACGCGGACTATTCCGGCGTCATCGTGCGCAAGGGCGATCCGGAACTGGTGGCGGCGATCAACAAGGCACTGGCCGACATCAAGGCCGACGGCACCTACAAGAAGATCGCCGACACCTATTTCGGCCAGGACGTTTCGCAGTAAGACACCAGCTTCGTTCTTTTGATCCCGGCGGGCCGTCTTTGACGGTCCGCCGGTTTTTGCGTGATAGTCATCCAGATACCGGGCAGACGCTTTCGCATCCGGAAAAGAGAGGGCTCCGTGCCGCACTGGCTGCAATTGATGCTGGAATCATTGCCGACGCTGCTGTGGGCGGCATTGATCTTCACCGTGCCGCTGACGCTGCTGTCTTTCGCGCTCGGGCTCATCGCCGGGCTGGTCACGGCGCTGATCAGGCTGTTCGGCCCGAAGCCGCTGGTCGCGCTCGTCCGGTTCTATGTCTGGATCTTTCGCGGCACGCCGCTGCTGGTGCAGCTGTTTTTGATCTTCTATGGCCTGCCGTCGGTCGGCGTCCTGCTCGATGCCTTTCCCGCCGCGCTGATCGGCTTCACGCTCAACATCGGCGCCTACACCTCGGAGATCATCCGCGCCGTCATCGGCTCGGTGCCGAAAGGGCAATGGGAGGCTTCCTACTCGATCGGCATGACCTGGAGCCAGGCGATGCGGCGCACGATCCTGCCGCAAGCAGGCCGCGTCGCGGTGCCGCCGCTCTCCAACACCTTCATCTCGCTGGTCAAGGACACATCGCTCGCGGCGGCGATAACGGTGCCCGAGATGTTCCAGGCCGCGCAGCGCATCGTCGCCACCACCTACGAGCCGCTGATCCTCTATGTCGAGGCGGCCGCGCTCTACCTGGCGATGAGTTCGGTGCTGTCGGCGCTGCAGGCTCGGCTGGAGGTGCGGCTCAATCGGTATGGCGGCTTCCTGGAGGCCAATGCATGATCGGCCTCACCGATATCGAGAAGCGCTTCGGCGACAACCTTGTCCTGAAGGGCGTCACCGTCAGCATCGACGAGGGCAGCGTCACGGCGCTGGTCGGGCCGTCGGGCGGGGGAAAGAGCACGCTTTTGCGCTGCATCAACCTGCTGGAGATCCCGACCTCCGGCACCTTGCGCATCGGCGACGAGACACTGGAATTTCACGCGGGCGCAAAGGTGCCGGCAAGGGATGTCCAGCGCGTGCGCCTGCAGACTGGCATGGTGTTCCAGAACTTCCAGCTCTTTCCCCATCGCACCGCGATCGAGAATGTCATGGAAGGGCTAGTGACGGTGCTGAAATGGCCGCAGGCCAGGGCCCGCGAGCGGGCGCTGGCGCTGCTCGAAAAGGTCGGCATGGCGCACAAGGCCGATGCCTGGCCGGCGACGCTGTCCGGCGGCCAGCAGCAGCGCGTGGCGATCGCCAGGGCGCTGGCGCCGTCGCCGCGCGTGCTGCTTTGCGACGAGCCGACCTCAGCGCTCGATCCAGAACTGGCGCAGGAAGTGGTCGATGTGCTGGGACAGCTGGCCCGCGATGGCACCACCATGGTGATGGCCACGCACGATCTGAGGCTCGCCTCCAAGATCGCGCAGGAAGTGGTGTTCCTCGATGCCGGCTCGGTCGTCGAAAAGGGCCCGGCCGCCATCGTGTTCGACAATCCGGAGCGTGAGCGGACCAAGCGCTTTATCGCCTCGCTGCGCCAGGAAGAGGCGCAGAAGGAAGCCGGCGGCGAGGGATAGGTTTGGCGCCGGACCCAACAAAAAAAACCCGGCGCAAGGCCGGGTTTTTCGTGTTCGGTTGAGCGCAAAGCTCAGGCAGCTTCTTCCTGCTCGGCTTCCTCGTTGTCGGCCTTGGCGCCGCGCTTCGGGCCCTTGTTGAGGTTGACCTCGATGAGGCGCACCGCTTCCGTCTCCGACATGCGGTTGACGGCGGCGATCTCGCGGGCCATGCGGTCGAGCGCGGCTTCATAGAGCTGGCGCTCGGAATAGGACTGCTCCGGCTGGTTGTCGGCGCGGTAGAGGTCGCGCACCACTTCCGAGATCGAGATCAGGTCGCCGGAATTGATCTTGGCGTCATATTCCTGCGCGCGGCGCGACCACATGGTGCGCTTGATGCGGGCGCGGCCCTGCACGACCTTCAGCGCGCGGTCGACGTAATCCTCTTCCGACAGCTTGCGCATGCCGATCGAGGTCGCCTTGGCGACCGGCACCTTGAGACGCATCTTGTCCTTCTGGAAATCGATGACGAACAGCTCCAGCTTGTGACCCGCGACTTCCTGCTCGTCGATGGCCACGATCTGGCCGACGCCATGCGCCGGATAGACGATGAACTCACCGGTCTTGAACCCGTGACGGGCCGCGGTGGACTTCTTCTGCGGGGTGATCGTTGCCATTACGCCCTGAACTCCTTAGTTGTAGCGCCGGCATGGCGGCGCCGGCTGAACCCACGTGACCGGCGTTGGCCGATCGTTAGCCGCACAACAGGTGAACCCGCCGGAAAAACCGAGACCGACAACCCGCACGAATGCGACCGCCTGCCCCAGATCGCTCTGGTTGGGGTTTGAAAAGCTCACCTTTCAGTGATTTGGGGCGTTAGCGCCATAAATCGACGTTGTGTCACCGGCATGTTTGGTTTGATGTAACACAAAAAGTCGGAAGAATCAAGGTTTTGCTGCGTTCGCTAACGTCAAGCGCCATCGCTGCCTGTCAAGACAGCAATTGTATCGGCTCCGTTACGCCGCGTCATGCCGACTTGGGCGGCTGAGCCGTCAGTCGCCTTCGCCAGGCTCGGCCGAGAAATATTTCTCGAACTTTCCGGTCTCGCCGTCAAAGGTCTTGGCGTCGGCCGGCGGCTCTTTCTTGGCGGTGATGTTGGGCCATTTCTCGGCGTATTCGGAATTGACCTGCAACCATTTGTCGAGGCCCGGCTCGGTATCCGGCTTGATCGCGTCGGCCGGGCATTCCGGTTCGCAGACGCCGCAATCGATGCACTCATCCGGGTGGATGACGAGCATGTTCTCGCCTTCGTAGAAACAGTCGACCGGACAGACCTCAATGCAGTCCATGTATTTGCATTTTATGCAATTGTCGGTCACGACATAGGTCATTGCAAGCTCCGGGAGGTCCCGTTTTGTCGGGCTTTTCAAGGTGAGGTAACGCCTTTGTCCGTCGCTTGCAAGGGCAGGGCCTGCCGGCTGGGGCAGCGTGGCGGAATGGAATTCCAGCCGGCTGTCGCGACGAGTTCGGATGGTTCCTTCTAGTCTTCGCCGAGCAGCCGGTCGGTTTGCCGGCGCTCCCGCTTGGTCGGGCGTCCGCTGCCGGCCTCGCGCAGCGCCGGAATGGCGTCGGGAACGGCCTCGCCCTTCGGCGTCGGCAGCGGCGACATGTCCTCGTAAAGCAGGCGCGCTTCCTCGGCCGGGCCGCGCCGGGAACCGCAGCCGAGCAGCTTCCAGACCAGGATCCGGCGGTCGAGCGTGATGGTCAGCACATCGCCGGCCTTGATCAGATCGGAGGCCTGCGCTGCTTTGTCGCGATTGATGCGGACGCGTCCGGCAACCACCAGCTTCGCCGCCAGCGAGCGCGATTTCACCGCACGCGAGAAGAACAGCCATTTGTCGATGCGCTGGCGGCCTTCTCCAACCATCGCAACCGGCCTGGGCTATTTCTTCAGCTGGTCGCGCAAGGCGGCGAGCTTGGCGAAGGGCGAGTCCGGGTCGAAGCGCTGCGGGCGCTCGTCGCGCGGCTTGCCCTGGAAGGCCGGCTTGCCGGCATTGCCCTTGCCGTCCTGCCTGTTGCCCTTCCAGTCCGGCCGCCCCTCGCGGCGGTCGGTGCGCTCGCCTTGCGGCTTGCCGTCGCGCCGCTCGCCGTCACGTTCCGGGCGCGGCTTGAACTTCGAGCGATCGAAGCGCGGCTTGCCGGCGCCCTCGCGCTGGTCGCGGCGTCCCTCATGAGCCGGCCGATCGCCGGCCTGGCCACCCGTGGCGCCTGGCTGGCCATCGCGTGCCGCCTGGCCGTTGCGGGGACGATTGTCGCGGCGGTTGTCATGACGGTGGCGCGGCCGCTGATGGTCGAAACGGGCCTGCCGCCACAAAAGGATCGGCTTAGGCTCTTCCTGCTCGGTTGCGGTTTCGCCGGCGGCGGCTTCCGGTGCGGCGTCCGTCGGGGCTTCCGTTGCCGCGGCGGTATCGGACCGAGCAGCGCTCTCGCCACTTTCCGCCGCAGGTGCCGCTTCGGCAGTTGGCTCAGCCTCGGCAACGGCAACCAGTTCATCGGTTTGTTCCGCCGCGGCGTCGTTCGCCGCCACGGTTTGGGTGCGCGCTTCTGCTTCAGCAGCGGGTTCTGCATCTGCTTCGGCAGCAGGCTCGCCTGTGGTTTCGGCTTCCTTGGCGGCGTGCACTTCAGCCGCCGCCTCCGAATCTTCGGCAGCCGCTTCGGCAACGGCATCCGTGGTCGATGCCTCGGCCGCCTTTGCTATCCGAGCGGCCTCCTCCGCTGAGAGCTTCGCGGCGGCGGCCTCGCGGGCCGCGTTGTCCAGCGCGTCGAGCTTGGCCTTCACCTCGGCGGCCGGCTTCGGTTCGGAGCGATAGCCCAGACCTTTGAGGATCTCTTCCATGTCGTCGGCGGTGGCCCCGAGAATCGACATCATCGGCGGCGTCACCATGAAGGCGTGGCCGTCATAGGCGCCGTCCGGACGCTGGCCGAGGCCGGGCTTCCAGTTGGTCGCCGGACGGATCAGGTCGGCCAGCCGCTCGAGGATGTCGACGCGCACGGCGCGGCGGCCGAGATTGCGATAGCCGGCGAGCTTGTAGAAGGTCTTGTCGAAGGCCGGGTCGATGACCACCGACGTGCGGCCCGATGCCAGCGCATGCACCACGTCGCCGAAGCCCGGCTTGTCCTTGCCGTCGTTCTTCAGCGCCCACAGCAGCGTCACCAGCCCGGCCGGCGCCGGCTTGATCAGCGCCGGCACGAAGACATGGTAGGCGCCGAAGCGCACGCCGAGGCGTCGCAGCGCCGCGCGGCCCTCCTGGTCGAGCGACTTCATCTCCTCGGCGATGTCGCGGCGGTTGATGAGGCCGAAATGCTCGACGAGCTGGAAGGCGATGCCGCGCGCGATGCCGGCGAGCTGCTCGGCATTCTTCAAATCGACCAGCGGCTTCAAAAGCGTTTCGATCTGGAAATTCACGAAACGCTCGGCGCGCGCCGCCACCTTGTCGCGGGCCGGGCCGGTAAGCTGCTCGTCGGCGAGCAGCACGAGCCGCGGCTTGAGTGCTTCGTCGCCGGCGACCAGCGTGCCGATCGGCGCGCCGATCCAGCGCAGGACGCCGTCCGAGCCCAACGCCAGATCGCCATTGGCGCAGGCGGCGAAGCGCTCGGCGCGCGCCTCGAACTCCGCGCTGAGCGCCTTCTGGGCTGCGGTGCGCACCGCCTTGGCGTCCTCGCCGCCGGCGCTCTGGTCGGCGGTGAAGCGGAATCCCTGCAACTCGCCGACGTGATGGCCTTCGACGAGGACGGTTCCGGTTGGGCTGATTTCGGCTTCAGGCATGGTATTTTCTCTAAGGCGCCGCATGAGGACGGAAGTCCTGCGGTCTACGAAGCGTTTCGTCAACCGCTCATGCAGCGCATCCGACAATCTGTCTTCGATTTCGCGCGTCTTTTCCTGCCAGTGTAGCTGATCGGCCAGCCAGCCAGGCCGGTTGGAGACGAAGGTCCAGGTGCGGATCTGGGCGATCCGGTGCGACAGCGTGTCGATATCGCCATCCGTGGTGTCGGCTCGCCGCACCTGCTCGGCCATGTAATTCTCATCGACATGGCCACGGCGTGCAAGGTCCATGTAGATCGAGGCGATGAGGTCAGAATGCTGGGCCGGCGCGATCTTGCGGTAGTCGGGCAGCGCGCAGGCTTCCCAAAGCAGCGCCACGCGCTCCTTGGCCGTGGCGAGCGCCCTGATGTCCTCGTCGCGCGACAGGTGCTCCAGCGCCTGGGCGTCGACCGCCGGCAGCGCCCGGGTCAGGCCTTCGACCGGCGCGTTGGTTTCGATCGAGCGCTTCAACGCGTCGAGGCTGGAGAAATCGAAGTCGGCGGTGCGCCACTGCAGCACCTTCACCGGGTCGAAATCGTGCCCCTCGATCTTCTTGACCAGATCCTCGTCGAACGGATCGACCTGGCCGGTGACGCCGAAGGTGCCGTCGCGCAGGTGGCGGCCGGCGCGGCCGGCGATCTGGCCGAGCTCGGCGGCGGTCAGGTTGCGGTACTGGTAGCCGTCGAACTTGCGGTTCTGGGCGAAGGCGACGTGCTCGAGATCGAGGTTCAGTCCCATGCCGATGGCGTCGGTGGCGACGAGATAGTCGACGTCGCCCGACTGGAAGATCTCCACCTGGGCGTTGCGGGTGCGGGGCGAGAGCGCGCCGAGCACGACGGCGGCACCGCCCTGCTGGCGGCGGATCAGCTCGGCAATCGCATAGACCTCGTCCGCCGAGAAGGCGACGATCGCCGTGCGCCGCGGCAGACGGGTGAGCTTCTTCGAGCCGGCATAGGCAAGGTGCGACAGGCGCGGCCGCGTCACCACCGAAACGCCCTTCAGCAGTTTCTGCAGGATGCCGTGCATGGTGGCGGCGCCCAGAAGCAGCGTCTCCTGGCGGCCGCGCAGATGCAGGATGCGGTCGGTGAAGATGTGGCCGCGCTCGAGGTCGCCGGCAAGCTGCACCTCGTCGATGGCGACGAAGGCGGCATCGGTCTCGCGCGGCATCGCCTCGACGGTGCAGACGGAATATTTGGCGCCCGCCGGAACGATCTTTTCCTCGCCGGTGACCAGCGCCACCTTGTGCGCGCCAACCTTCTCGCAAACGCGGGCATAGACCTCGCGGGCAAGAAGTCTCAGCGGCAGGCCGATGACGCCGGTCTCGTGCGCCACCATGCGCTCGATGGCGAGATGGGTCTTGCCGGTGTTGGTGGGGCCGAGCACGGCGGTCACGTCGCGGCCCGAAAGGATCAGCGGCTGGGAGTGTTTCGGCTGGATATTCATCGGCCCGGAAATGACGCTTTCTGCCGCTTGTTGTCGGGGACGCGGCGGTGCCGCCGCGTATGACAGCCGACACATAGGGATTTCAGACGCGAAGCGAAAGCGGAATGTTCCCATCAAGAGATGGCATCAAGAGATGGCGCAACGACAGGCAAGGTCAAATCCGTTGCAGATTAACCGTTGGAACGAGTCTGGAACGAATCGGCGACGAATCACTGACTCGTTCTGATTCAGGTTTTGTTCACGGCTATATGTGGATTTTTTGACGATGAGTCTCACCACATGCTGAATCCGGGAACTGGCCCGTTTCATGCTTGGCTCGGACGGGCCGCGGGGGCTGTTAACTTTTGCTGGTGAACGATCATCGCCGGCTTGGGCGCGGTCGCCAAGATTATGAAATGGTTGATCTTTCCTAACCGCCGTTAATCTTTTCAGCGCCATTTCCGAGCCTCGGCGTTAACTTTGCGGTCAAAGCCGGAACGAATCGGCGACGAATCAGCGATCCACGCATTTTCCCGGTTTGTTCACCCCCAGATATGGTGTTGTCCACAGCTTGCGCACCGAAAACTCACAGCTTGTGAACAAGGTTTCGCACAGGGCGCGGGGAGGCCGTTAACTTTTGCGTGCCGAATTGAGGCATACATCGCGCGGCCCGGAAAAACAGCCGACCCGATTGCGTCGGGCCGGCTGCCGCGGTGTCAAAAGATCTCAGGCAAAATGGATCTCAGGTGAAATATTGGCCGCCATTGGCGCTGATCGTCGAGCCGGTGATGAAGCCGGCCTCGTCCGACGCCAGGAAGACGACGCAGCGCGCGACCTCTTCCGGCTCGCCGAGCCGGCCGACCGGAATTTGCGGGATGATGCGCTCGTTAAGCACCTTCTCGTCGATCGCCTTGACCATCTCGGTCGCGATATAGCCGGGACAGATGACGTTGACGGTGATGCCCGCGCGGGCCCCCTCCTGCGCCAGCGCCTTCGAGAAGCCGATGTCGCCGGCTTTGGCGGCGGAATAATTGACCTGGCCGGCCTGGCCCTTCTGGCCGTTGATCGAGGAGATGGTGATGACGCGGCCGAACTTGCGGTCGCGCATGCCGCTCCACAGCGGGTGCGTCATGTTGAAGACGCCGGAGAGGTTGGTGTCGACGACCTCCTTCCACTGCTCGCGGGTCATCTTGTGGAACATGGCGTCACGCGTGATGCCGGCATTGTTGACCAGCACCGAGACCGGTCCGAGATCGGCCTCGACCTGTTTGATGCCGGCGGCGCAGGCGTCGTAGTCGGCGACCGACCATTTGTAGACGGGAATGCCGGTCTCGGCCTTGAATTTCCCAGCCGCTTCGTCATTGCCGGCATAGTTCGCGGCAACCGAATAGCCGGCATTCTTCAGAGCCACCGATATGGCCGCGCCGATGCCGCGCGATCCGCCCGTGACGATTGCTACCTTGCTCATGTGGTCCTCCCTTTAAAATCGTCTGAGCGAATAGGGAGTAGCGAATAGCGAGTAGGGACCTGTCGTCCCGGCGCGCAGCGCTTTTCTTCCCCATTCGCTACTCCCTATTCGCTATTCGCCGAGCTCAGAGCGCCTCGACGCACATGGCGACGCCCATGCCGCCACCGATGCACAGCGTGGCGAGACCCTTCTTGGCGCCGCGGCGGCGCATCTCATAGACCAGCGTGTTGAAGACGCGGGCGCCGGAGGCGCCGATCGGATGGCCGATGGCGATGGCGCCGCCATTGACGTTGACGATCGAGGGATCCCAGCCCATGCCCTTGTTGACGGCGCAGGCCTGCGCGGCGAAGGCTTCGTTGGCCTCGACGAGATCGAGATCCTTGACCGACCAGCCGGCCTTCTCCAGCGCCCGCTTCGAGGCCGGGATCGGGCCGGTGCCCATGATCGCCGGATCGACGCCGGCGGTCGCCCAGGAGGCGATGCGGACCAGCGGAGTGATGCCGCGCCGGGCGGCCTCGGCCTCGGTCATCAGCAGCGCGCCGGCGGCGCCGTCATTGATGCCGGATGCGTTGGCTGCGGTGACCGTGCCATCCTTGTCGAAAGCCGGCTTCAGCTTGGTCATGGCGTCCAGCGTGGCGCCGAGACGGATATATTCGTCCTGGTCGACGATGGTGTCGCCCTTCCTGCCCTTGACGGTGAAGGCGACGATCTCATCCTTGAACTTGCCGGCCTTCTGCGCGGCTTCGGCCTTGTTCTGCGAGGCCAGCGCGAACTCGTCCTGGTCGTCGCGGGTGATCTGGAACTGGCGGGCGACGTTCTCGGCGGTGTTGCCCATGTGGTAGCCGTTGAAGGCATCCCACAGGCCGTCCTTGATCATGGTGTCGATCATCTTGTAGTCGCCCATCTTGACGCCGGCGCGCAGGTGCTGGGCGTGCGGCGACAGCGACATCGATTCCTGGCCGCCGGCGACGATCACCCTGGCGTCGCCGGTGGCGATCTGCTGCATGCCGAGCGCGACGGCCCTGAGACCCGAGCCGCAAACCTGGTTGAGGCCCCAGGCGGTCGTCTCCTTGGGCAGGCCGGCATTGATGGAAGCCTGGCGGGCGGGGTTCTGGCCCTGAGCGGCTGTCAGCACCTGGCCGAGGATGACTTCGTCCACTTCCGCCGGATCGACCTTGGCCCGCGACAGCAATTCCTTGATGACGACGGCGCCGAGCTCGTGCGCGGGCGTTGCGGCGAAACTGCCGTTGAAGGAGCCGACCGCCGTGCGGGCGGCGCTGGCGACGACGATTGAATTGGAAGCGGACATTTTCTTCTCCAGACTTCGAGGTGTCGTGTTTCGGGCTATCCTTGAGGACTTTTCTTGCCCGTTCAAGGACCTGAGTCAAACCGGAAATGGGCATGGCCGCCATGCGCGGCAAGCAGGTCGGGCGCTTATCGTGACGGCGCAGCCGTTGCCGCGCAGCACAATTTGCTCCGCCCTTTCCGCATTAAATGATGCCGCACTGCACAAAGCACTTGGAATTATGACGCTTTTGCGCATATCCTCGGCAAATGGCGCAATCGTTACCGGCCGCTTACTCTGAACGCGCCGGTATCCTGGGGAGGATACGGATGGCCGCAAAAGACGACCCAATCGTCATCAAGAAATATGCCAACCGCCGGCTCTACAACACCGGCACCAGCACCTATGTGACGCTCGAGGATCTGGCCGACATGGTCAAGAAGGGCGAGGAGTTCACGGTGCAGGACGCCAAGACCGGCGACGACATCACGCATCCGGTGCTGACCCAGATCATCTTCGAGCTGGAAAACAAGGACGGGCAGAACATGCTGCCGATCCCGTTCCTGCGCCAGCTGATCTCCTTCTACGGCGACCAGATGCAGATGATCGTGCCGAGCTTCCTCGAACAGTCGATGATCGCCTTCTCCAAGGAGCAGGAACGGTTCCGCGAGCAACTGAAGGGCGCGTTCGGCAAGACGCCGATCGACATGATGAAGACGCCGATGAAAGCGCTGGAGGAGCAGACACGGCGGAACGTGGAGATGTTCCAGAACGCCATGCGCATGTTCACGCCGTTCCCATCGGCAGGGACCAATGCGTCTGCCTCGGCCGAGCCGCCGAAGAAGGAAGAGAAATCCGACGATCTGCAGGAACTGAAGGCGCAGATCGCCGCGATGCAGCGCAAGCTGGATACGATGTCCTGACGGGTGTGCCGATATTCAGGTGAGGCGGCCTGCGAACGACGGCTTCCTGCGCTTCCGGTGCTCACGTACTTCAAGTACGCTCCGCTCCGGCCTTCGCCGGCCGAAGCCCTCATAAGGATCTCCGCTCTATGAAGGCTACGGCCGGCGTAGGCCGGTTCTCGGAAGCCATCGTTCTCGACTCGGCCTGACCTGAATCTCAGCGCACCCTACGGCTTTCCATCGCTCACCGCTCTCTCGGCCGGCCCGTCATAGCGGGCGCGGGGCCTGATCGGCCTGTTGCTCGTCACCTGCTCGAGCGCGTGCGCCGTCCAGCCGACGCTGCGGCCGAGCGCGAACAGGCGGAAGGGCGCGTCGGCGGGCAGATGCAGGCTCCGCGTCAGTGCTGCAAGCGCGAAATCGACATTCGGATGCAGGCCGGTAGCGGCAAGGACGCTGCCGCGCAGACGCAACAGGGCGTCATCGACCTGGACATGCGGTAGCAAGGCCTCCGCGCGCGGATCGCCTTCGGGGTAAAGCTGGTGACCGAAGCCCGGCAATGGCCGGTCATGGGCGAGCCAGCGGGCGACCGCCTCGTCCGAGCCTAGCCGCTCGGCGTCCTCGACAAGCGCGATCGCCGCGGCGCCGGCACCGCCATGACGCGGGCCGGTGAGGGTGGCGAGGCCGGCAAGCAGGCAGGCCGCGATCGGCGCGCCGGTCGAGGCCGCGACGCGCGCGGCGAATGTCGAAGCGTTGAGCTCATGATCGGCAAGCAGCACCAGAGCCCTGCGGATGAGATCGGCGCCGGCGGCGTCGACCGACCAGCCGCGCGCCAGCCGTTCATGCACCGGCTCCGCCCCAGGGCTTGCGCCGAGGGATGTCGCGAGCACGCTTGTGGCGTTGGCGCCGTCCTGCTGCAGCATGGCCGGCCGGCGGCCGAGCGAAGGCCGACCCGCGGCCGCAAGCGCCGATAGTCTTGCAAAGGCCGTCTGCGTGCCGCTCTCCCGAACGGCCGAAGGGGTCAGCGACGCGAAAGACACCAGGGCGCCCGAAGCCCAAAGCAGGCCCGCCGTTTCCTCCAGCCTCGCCGTCGCCGCAAACGTCGCGGCGTCCTTGCCGCGATAGACGAGGCGGCCGTGCAGCACGGTCGAGATGGCGGTGGTGATTGCCGGCTCGCCCCAGGCGATGGCGCTTTCGGCGATCGCCTGCGGGCTGCGTCCGCGCGCCCGGCGGGTGGCGAGCGCGGCAATGTCGTCGGCGCGATACTGGCTGCGGCGCGGGTCGACCCCGTCCGGCCGCATGCCGATGCGGCCGCGGCTGACATAGGCATAGAGCGTCTGCGGCCGGACATTGAGCCGCGCCAGCGCTTCCTCCCGCGTCAGCCATTCCGACATGCTTGCCGCCTCATATTGATTCAGTTGATCAAGATTGATGCATTGATCGCGCAGCATTAATTGCAGTGCACAAAAGGTCAAGGAGACAAGGTCATGGCAAACGGGCTCGATGATGTTGTGGCGGCGGAGACGGTGCTTTCCGATGTCGACGGCGCAGGCGGACATCTCACCATCCGAGGCTACTCATTGACCGAACTCGCCGGCCATTGGCACTACGGCCAGGTGGTCCGCCTGCTGCTCGACGGCTTCTTCGACGAGCTTCCCGGCGACGCCGAACTGGAGAGAGCGATCGGCAAGGCCCGCGTCGAGGTTTTCGAACGGCTGCAACCGATGCTTGGCCAAATCGCGCCGCTCGATATCTACCGCGCGATGCGCGCCGGCATCGCCCTTCTGCCGGATGGCGAGGCGCTTGCCGATGCGCTCAGGCTGGTCGCGGCGCCGGCGGTGCTGACGCCTGCCCTGCTGCGGCTCGGCCGCGGCGAGAAGCCTGTGGCGCCGGACGCTCGCGCCGATCACGCCGCCGATATGCTGAAAATGCTAGGCGGCCCGTCATCGCCGGCGCTCGCCAAGGCGCTCGACACCTATCTGGTGACGGTCAGCGACCACGGGCTCAACGCCTCGACCTTCGCGACGCGGGTGGTGGCGTCGACGCAGGCAGGTTTGACCTCGGCGATCCTGGCCGGGCTCGGCGCGCTCAAGGGGCCGCTGCATGGCGGCGCGCCGGGACCGGTGATCGAGATGCTCGATGCCATCGAAGCCAGCGGCGACGCCGCCGCCTGGCTGCGCGACGAGATCGCACGCGGCGAGCGCATCATGGGTTTCGGCCATCGCATCTACCGTGTGCGCGATCCGCGCGCCGACGTGCTCAAGGCGGTCGTGCGGCGACTTGGTTCCCGCAAGGATACCGGAAGCCGGGAGACGGGCAACCGGCTGGCCTTCGCCGAGACCGTGGAACAGACGGCGCTCGATGTGCTCAAGGTCGCCAAGCCGCAGCGCTCGATCCAGACCAACGTCGAATTCTACACGGCATTGCTGCTCGAAGCCGCCGGCTTCCCGAAAGAAGCGTTCTCCAACGTCTTTGCCGCCGGTCGCGTCGCCGGCTGGATTGCGCATGCGCGCGAGCAGCAGGCGACCGGACGGCTGATCCGGCCGCAGTCGCGCTATGTCGGACCGGTGCCCGATCTCGTCGCCTGACATATTTCGCGGCCGATGCAACCTCTCCTCTCCCAGCGGGTGGGGAGGTTTTCATGACCGAAATTTCACGTGATCACGCTTGTGTGTTCGTGTTCTTGCCTTGGTCAGCCCTTATATGCTGCACTGCAACATAAGCTGACGGCGCCAGCTCCGCCTTCGTTACGCGGCGGCAGGCAGGCGCATCGAGACAAGGAACGTCATGGCGAAGAACGGCAAGGCGGAGCACGACAAGAAGATCAACATCGCGCTCCAGGGCGGCGGCTCGCACGGGGCCTTCTCATGGGGCGTGCTCGACCGCCTGCTCGAGGACGGCCGGCTGGAGATCGCGGCCGTGTCCGGCACCAGCGCCGGCGCCATGAACGCGGTGGCGCTGGCCGACGGCTTCGTGCGCGGCGGCGTCGAGGGCGCGCGCAAGAAGCTCGACGATTTCTGGCGGGCTGTGGCCTCGAAAGGCCGCTTCAGCCCGGTGCAGCGCATGCCGTGGGATGTCGTGTGGGGCAACTGGTCGATCGAGAACACGCCCGGCTATCTGTTCTTCGACACCATGTCGCGGGTGTTTTCACCCTATGTCGCCAATCCGCTCGGCCTCAACCCGCTGCGCGACGTGGTCGAGAAGGAGATCAACTTCCGCAACGTGCGCGCCTGCAAGTCGATGGAGCTCTTCATCTCGGCGACCAATGTCGAGACCGGACAGTTGCGCGTCTTCTCCGACGGCGAGATCGACCTCGACACGGTGATGGCGTCGGCCTGCCTGCCGCAATTGTTCCGCGCAGTCGAGATCAAGGGCGTGCCTTATTGGGACGGCGGCTATGGCGGCAATCCGGCGCTCTATCCGTTCTTCAAGACGGCGGCGACCGAGGATGTGCTGCTGGTGCAGATCAACCCGGTGGTGCGCGAGGGCACGCCGAAGAGCGCCAACGAGATCCAGAACCGCATCGACGAGATCACCTTCAACGCCGGGCTGCTACGTGAATTCCGCTCGATCGCCTTCGTCAAGGAACTGATCGCGGCCGGCCGCCTGCCGCATGGCGAATACCGCGACATCCGCATGCACAGGATCGACGCCGACGAGGCGTTCAAGGACCTCTCGGCCTCGTCCAAGGTTAACGCCGAATGGGCCTTCCTCGCCTATCTCCGGGACCTCGGCCGAAATGCCGCCAGCGACTGGCTGGAGGAAAACTACGACGCCGTCGGCAGCCGGGCGACGCTCGACCTGTCGGGCGAGCTCGACGACGGCTTCAAGCCGCTGCGCGGTCCGGCGCCGGGGCGGCGGGTCAAGGAATTCCTCGCAGTGCGCATCAAGCCGGAATCGGCGCGCCGGCGAGCGTAAATCGCCCTTGAGTTTCTCGATCACGTTTTAGGTGGCGCTGATACTTACCTTGCGGAAACCGGCGACGCGCTGGATTCACCCTCGACGGGCGAGTAGTTTACCTCGACGTAAACGAGAGGTGGCGATGCTGCAGACCAGACAGAATGCCCTCGGGGTCAGGTTTGAAGCGCAGTGCAGGGCCTTCGAGAAGGAGCCCTTTCCCAGCCTCGAGGTGCGCAAGGACCGGCTGAAGCGCCTGCTGGCGCTAACCGAAAGGCATGAGGCTGAGATCTGCGCCGCGATCGACAGCGATTTTTCCGGCAGGGCTCAGCAGGAAACGCGGCTTGCGGAACTGTTCGTCGTTGGCGCCGGCATCCGGCATGCCGTTCGGCATCTGAGCGGCTGGATGCGCGAGCGCCGCGTCGCCACCAGCCTGCCCTTCCTGCCGGGCCGCAACCGGTTGCTGCCGCAGCCGCTCGGCGTCGTCGGCGTCGTGTCGCCCTGGAACTATCCATTCCAGCTCGCCATCGCGCCGGCGACCGCCGCTTTAGCCGCCGGCAACCGAGTGCTGCTCAAGCCGTCCGAGCTGACGCCGAAGTTTTCGGACCTGCTTGCCCGCCTGGTCGAAGAGCATTTCTCTCCCGACGAGATGAGCGTGGTGGTCGGCGACGCCGAGGTCGGCAAGACATTCGTGTCGATGCCATTCGATCACCTCCTGTTCACCGGCTCGACTGCCGTCGGCCGCCAGGTGGCGCTGGCCGCGGCCGCCAACCTGACGCCGGTCACGCTTGAGCTCGGCGGCAAGTCGCCGGCGATCTTCGATGCGTCCTGCGATCTGGATGCCGCCGTCGCAAGCGTCGCCTACGGCAAGCTGTTGAACGCGGGCCAGACCTGCATCGCGCCGGACTATCTGATGGTGCCGCGAGGGCAAGGCGCGGCGATCGCCGCAAAACTTGCCGCCGCGATGGCGCGGCTCTATCCCAGTCTGCGCGACAATCCCGACTACACGGCGATCGTGAGCGAACGGCACCGCCAGCGGCTGAGCGACATGATCGCGGAGGCGCGCGAAAGCGGCGCCGATGTCACAGAGGTCAATCCGGCAAACGAGGAGCTTGGCGTGAGCGACCGCAAGCTGGCGCCCGTCCTGGTCCGCAATGCCGGCGAGAACTTGCGGCTGATGCGCGAGGAAATCTTCGGGCCGGCGCTGCCGATCCTCGAATACGGCACGGTCGACGACGCCATCGATCACGTGAACCGCGGCGAGCGGCCGCTCGCCCTCTACTGGTTCGGCAAGGACAGCGCCAATCGCCAAAGGGTGATGCGGGAAACCGTGGCCGGCGGCGTGACGGTCAACGACTGCATGATGCATCTGGTGCAGGAGCGGCAGCCGTTTGGCGGTGTCGGCGAAAGCGGCATGGGCGCCTATCATGGCGAATGGGGCTTTCGCACCTTCAGCAAGGAAAAGCCGGTCTTCGTCCAGTCCAGGCTGAGCGCCGGCGGCCTGCTCAGACCACCCTATGGCAGGATGTTCGAGCGGCTGTTCCGGCTGCTTAACTTGATCAGCTGACAGCATTTATTTTCGAGGTGGGCGCGTCCTCAGCATTGTCCCATGCCAATGCGCGGCGTCATTTCGCAAAAAAATTCTTCATCATACTGACGCCTGCTGCCATTCAGCGTCAGAACGCGCGAAAAACCGCCCCGATTGAGAAAAGCCGGGCAGTGTGGCATGTAAAAAATGAAAAAAAACCGGCGCGCCAAGCGCCGCAGCGCAATAATCCATCAAAGTTTCTGACTATATTGCACCGCAACTTTGCGGTAGAAGCGCGCTTCGCCGATCACGGCAAATTGAACATGGCTTTGCGCGCACCCATATCGGCCGCGCGCCCGGGGATTGGATACGCCGACCTCGCCAGGCCTGCAACGGAAAAACGACGATGCCGAAAATCAGGTTTCACAAGCTTGCAGCCATTGCTGTGCTCATCGGATTCGCTGCCTGGATGGCAACGGGCGAGTTCTCGTCCGTGGGCAGCGCCGCCGACCACCAGAAGGCAGGAGAAGCGGGCAAGGCCGCGCAATCCGGGACCGAGAAGCCGAAGACGGCGGAGGCCGAGCCGAAGGCGGCATTGCGCACCGTCGCGGTGGTGACGCCGCCGCGCAGGACCTTCGCGCGGGCGATACGGATCTCGGGCCTGACCGAGGCTGACAAGCGCGCGGTGCTCGCCACCCGCGTCGCCGGCGTCATCGACAAGCTGCCGGTCAAGCAGGGTGATCACGTCAAGACCGGCGACCCGGTGCTGATGCTCGCCGCCGAGGAGAAGATCTCCAATGTCGACAACGCCAGGCAGCTCCTCGTGCAGCGCCAGGCCGAACTCGACGCGGCGCTGCGGCTGATGAAGACCGGCAACCTGCCCAAGCTACAGCTCGACACCGCGCGCTCGAACCTGACGGCGGCGCAGTCCATGCTGGAGACGGCACAGGCCGAACTGGACCGCAATGAAGTAAAGGCGCCGTTCGACGGCGTCATCGACCGCTTGCCGGTCGAGCTCGGCAGCTCGGTGATGCAGGGCGGCGAGGTGGCGACCATCCTCAAGCTCGATCCGGTGATCGCGCGCGGCGAGATCAGCGAGCGCGACCTGCGCTACATCAAGATCGGCGACGAGGCCAATGTGCGCCTGGTCAACGACCAGAAGGTCACCGGCACGGTGCGCTACATCAGCCGCGATGCCTCCTCGCAGACCCGCACCTTCCGCGTCGAGGTGGCGATCCCCAATGGCGACGGCTCCATCCCCGCCGGCATGACGGCCGAGATCACGCTCAGCGCCGAGCCGACCGACGCGGTCATGCTGCCGCGTTCGGTGGTGACGCTGGGCGACAAGGGCGATCTCGGCATCCGCGCCGTCGGCAAGGACGACAAGGTGGCGTTCTTCCCGATCGACCTCGTCGACGACACGCCGAATGGCCTGGTGCTCGGCGGCATCCCGCAGGATGCGCGCATCATCGTCGCCGGCCAGGAGCTGGTGAAGGAAGGCGATCTGGTGAAGCCCGTCGAGGCCGACCAGGCGACCATCAACAAGCTGATCAGCGAAGCCACGGCCGGCACGCAGTAGCGCGATCGTCCTGGCGCGTCGGGTCGCCCGGCGCCGCCGGCCAATGTCGCGGCTTCCAAGAAAACAGCAGGCATAAGTCATGGACATCGTCAGACTCGCCATCCACAACGCCCGCCTCACGATATCGGCGCTGATGTTCCTGCTCGCCGCGGGCTGGGTCGCCTATCAATCGACGCCGAAGGAAGCGGAACCCGACGTTCCGATTCCGATGATGTATGTCAGCCTGATCTACCAGGGCATCTCGCCGGAGGACTCCGAACGCCTGCTGCTGAGGCCGATGGAAAGCAAGCTCAAGAGCCTCAAGGGGCTCAAGGAGATGCGCTCGGCCGCCTTCCAGGGCGGCGGCTACGTGCTGGTCGAGTTTCAGCCGCAGACCAATCTGGCGACGGCGCTGCAGGATACGCGCAGCAAGGTGCAAGACGCCAAGGCCGACCTGCCGCAGGCGGCCGAGGAGCCGACCGTCAACGAGGTCAACGTCTCGGAATTTCCGGTCCTGGTCGTCACCCTTTCCGGCGACGTGCCGGAGCGCGTGCTGACGTCCGCCGCGCGCGAGCTGCGCGACCGCATCGAGGAGGTGCCGGGCGTGCTGGAAGGCTCGCTGCAGGGCGCGCGCGACGATCTGGTCGAAGTCGTCATCGATCCGGTCAAGCTCTCCTCCTACGGGCTGCAGCTCGACCAGGTGATCCAGGGCGTCGGCGCCTCCAACAGCCTGGTCGCGGCCGGCAATCTCGAAGGGTCCGAAGGCAAATACGCCGTCAAGGTGCCGTCGCTGATCGAGACGCCGGAGGACGTCGCCAACCTGCCGGTCGTCGCCACGCCCAATGCCGTGGTGCAGGCCAAGGACGTCGCCACCGTGCGCTCGACCTTCAAGGACGCCGAGACGGTGACCCGCCTCGACGGCAAGCCGGCGATCGCCATCGAGGTCAAGAAGCGCATCGGGGCCAACCTGATCGACACGCTGACCCATGTCAGGGAGGTGTCGGACAATTTCATCAAGACCATGCCCGAGGGCATGCATGTCACCTACACGCAGGACAAGTCGGTCTTCGTCAACCAGCTTCTAGGCGACCTGCAGAACCACGTGATGATCGCGGTCATCCTGGTGTTCATCGTCATCCTCTACGCGCTGTCGGGACGGGCCTCGCTGCTGATCGGCCTCGCCATCCCGTCATCCTTCCTGATCGGCATCCTGCTGCTCGCCATGATGGGCTACACGATCAACATGATCGTGCTGTTCAGCCTCATCCTGGCGGTCGGCATGCTGGTCGACGACGCCATCATCGTCACCGAATTCGCCGAGCGGCGCATGAGCGAGGGCATGCCGAAGGCGGACGCCTTCGCGCTGGCCGCCAAGCGCATGGCCGGCCCGGTCATCGCGGCGACGATGACGCGCATCGCCGCGTTCTCGCCGCTGCTGTTCTGGCCCGGCATCATCGGCGACTTCATGAAGTACATGCCGATCACGCTGATCGTGACGCTGTCGGCCTCGATGCTCTATGCGCTGGTCTTCGCGCCGACGCTCGGCGCCATCTTCGCCAAGGCGCCGGCGCATCACGAGGAGAGCAATCGCGACGGCTGGTACATGGGCTTGGTCAAGCAGGCGGTGCGCTTTCCGATCACCGTCATACTGCTCACGGTCTGCCTGCTGGTCGGCGTCGGCTTCGCCTATTCGAAATACGGCGCCGGAGTCGAGTTCTTCCCCAGCGTCGAGCCGGACTACGGCCTGCTCTACGTGCATGCCCGCGGCAATCTTTCGCTGGCCGAAATGGACGCCGCCACCAAGACGGCGGAAAGCCGCCTGCTCGGTTGGCCCGGCGTGAAATCGGTCTACACGCGCGTCGGCAAGACGCAAGGCGGCGGCCAGGACATCCCGGAAGATGTCGTCGGCGTGATCCAGTATGAATTCGTCGATTGGCGCGAGCGCAAGTCGGCCAACCAGATCCTCGACGATCTGCGTGGTGTCATGGCCGGCATTCCCGGCGTCGATGTCGAAGTACGCGTGCCGGAGGCCGGTCCACCGACCGGCAAGCCGATCCAGATCAGGCTTTCGGCCGCCGACCCGGCCGGGCTCGACGACAAGGCGCGCGCCGTCGCCGCGCGCATCGCCAAGATACCCAACGTCATCGATATTTCGGACGGCCTGCCGCCGCCCGGCGTCGACTGGGCGCTCGAGGTCGACCGCGCCAAGGCGGCGCAATACGGCATCAGCCCGACCTCGGTCGGCACGGTGGTGCAACTGGTCACGAACGGCCTCAAGCTGTCGGAATACCGGCCGGCCGGCGCCGACGACGCCGTCGACATCCGCCTGCGCCTGCCGGAAGACCGGCGCACGCTGTCGACGCTCGACGAGCTCCGGGTGCAGACCTCGCAAGGGTCGGTGCCGATCTCGAACTTCGTCGTCAGGAAGCCGGAGCCGACGGTCGGCATCCTCAACCGCATCGACGGCGCGCGCACCGTGGTGGTGCAGGCCAATGTCAGCGCCGGCGCGCAGGTGGCGGCGGTGCAGCAGCAAGTCACTCAGGCCGTCGCCGACATGGATCTCGGCAGCGGCATCCGCTGGAAGCTCGCCGGCTCCAACGAGGATAGCGCCGAGGCCAGCGCCTTCCTGAGCAAGGCCTTCGGCGCCGCGATCTTCCTGATCTTCCTGGTGCTCCTGGCGCAGTTCAACAAGTTCACCAGCGTGTGGCTTGTTCTGTCCTGCGTGGTCATGGCGACCATCGGCGTGTTCCTGGGGCTGCTTCTGACCGGCGAGGCCTTTGGCATCGTTATGTCGGGCATCGGCGTCATCGCGCTCGCCGGCGTGGTGGTGAACAACAACATCGTGCTCATCGACACTTATGACCGGCTGCGCGAGGAGGGCTGGGACAAGATGGACGCGGTGCTGCAGACCTGCCGCGAGCGCGCCCGGCCGGTGGTGCTGACGGCGGTCTCGGCCATCCTCGGCGTGCTGCCGATCGCCTTCGGCCTCGGCCTCGAGATCTTCCATCACGAGACCACGATCAACGCGCCGTCGACGCAATGGTGGATCTCGCTCTCCTCGGCGATCGTCTTCGGCCTGTCCTTCGCCACCTTGCTGACGCTGGTGGTGACGCCGTCGATGCTGATGGTGTTCACCCGCGCCAAGGTGAAGCCTGGCGCGCGGCGCGGCTGGTTCGGCCGCCTGTTCCGTCGCGGCAAGATGTCGGCCGATCAACCGGCGACCGAGCCCGGCACCGAGCCGGCGATCGCCTTCCCGAAGGCCGCGGAATAGGCGGTTTTCGAAATCCAAATGCAAAAAGCCGCCCGGGAACAACCGGGCGGCTTTTTGCATTGTTCCCTTGAGGTTCAACCAACCGGCGAGGGCATTTTCATGACGATCGGCACACTTCTCGTAATAATCCTGATCCTGATCCTAATCGGCGCCGTGCCGGCATGGCCGCATTCGCGCGCCTGGGGCTACGGGCCTTCGGGGATCGTCGGCGTAATCCTGGTCATTCTGCTGATCATGTTGCTGTTGGGACGGATCTGATCAGGCGGCCTCGCGCGAAGTCGCGGCGCCAATGCCGATATCCTGCATGGCTTCCGCCACCGCTTGGTCGAGCGGGGTGTGTGGGATTTCGCCGATGACCTCTTGCAGCCGCGCCGAGACCAAACGGTGCGGCTGGAAGCGCAGATAGGACATCGAGACGATCTCGCGCCACATGGCCACGAACGGGCTGCCGGCGCGCAGCACCCACCAGGGCATGAAGGAAAGTTTGAGCCTGCGTGCCAGCGCCTTCTCGGCCGCGGCCTTGATGTCGAGGTCGGTGACGGCGTGGCCCGGGAAATTCAGAGCCTCATAGAAGCCGAGCTTGTCGAGATTGCGCGCCAGTCCGACGAAAGCCACAGCAAAATCGGGCAGATAGGCCCATTCATGCGTGAGGTCCGCCGGGCCGGGTGCGGTGTAGACGCCCTTCTTCATCTTGGCGGCGACGACGAGGTCGAACCAGCCGCCGCTGCCGGTGCCGCCGAAGAAGTCGCCGGCGCGCAGGAGGATGGTGCGCACGCGGCCGGCATCGGCCTCGCGGCGGAACAGCTTTTCCATGGCGCAGCGGACCCGGCCCTTCTCGGTCGTCGGATGGAAAGGCGTGTCCTCGGCGATCAGCTGCGGCATCGGCGAGCCGTAATTGTAGACGGTGCCGGGGAAGAGATGCAGCGCGTTGTTGGCGCGGCAGGCGGCCATGACGTTCTCGGCCATCGGCAGGCACTTGCCCCAATCGGTGTAGATCGGGTTCAGGCCGTTGAAGACAATGTCGACGCCTTCCGTCGTGCGGATCAGCGACTGGCGGTCCAGCGCGTCGCCGGCGACGGCGATAGCGTCCTTGAGCTCGGCCGGCACCTTGCCGCTGCGGGTGACGGCGCGGACGTCGAAGCCGGCGTCGATGAAGGCCTTGGCGACCACGCGGCCGAGCCGGCCATTGGCGCCCAGAACTGCGATCTTGGTCATTTGTCGTCTCCGTTTCTTGCGTTTGCCCCGCTAATCTGACTGCCTCCATCAATGAATGAAAATTGACTAGGATCGGCGATCTGATATTCAAGAATGAATGGCAGAATTCGACTGGAACCTGATCAAGAGCTTCGTCGCGGTCGCGGAGACCGGCAGCCTTTCGGCCGCTGCCCGCAGGCTGGAGGCCAGCCAGCCGACGCTCGGCCGCCACATCGCCGAGCTGGAGCAGGCGCTGGGCGTCACGCTGTTCCGGCGCGGGCGGCGCGGCTATGAGCTCACCGAGGCCGGCGGCGCGCTCCATAAGCGCGGGCGGGCGGTCAGCGAGCAGGCCAACGCCTTCTCGTTGCTGGCGCTGGGATCGGTCGAGGCGATCGAGGGCACGGTGCGCATTGCCGCCTCGGAGGTGGTCGCGGCCTGCGTGCTGCCCGAAATGACGGCGCGTCTTGGCGAGGAGGAGCCGGGCATAGAGGTCGAGATCGTCGCCTCGAACCAGGTCGAGAACCTTTTGCGCCGCGACGCCGACATCGCCATCCGCATGGTCAGGCCGGCGCAGAACGAGCTGGTGGCGCGCAAGATCACCGACATCGCGCTTTGCCTTTGCGCGGCGAAATCCTATCTCGACCGGCACGGCCGCCCGCAAAAGCCCGCCGACCTCGCCGACCATGCCCTGGTCGGGTTCGACCGCAGCGACGAGATCATTCGCGGCTTCACCGCTTTTGGCATCGCGGTCGGCCGCGCCGACTTCCGCTTCAGGACCGACAACCAGATCGTGCTTTGGGAAGCGGTGCGGGCAGGAAACGGCATCGGCATCGGCCAGGAGCCGCTTGCGAACCGCGATCCGGACATGGAGAAGCTTTTGCCGGAGGCTCCCTTGCCCGTGCTACCGGTGTGGCTTGCCATGCATCGCGATGTGCGCACCAGCATGCGCATCCGCCGGGTGGCGGATTTCCTGCATGAAGAGCTGAAGCGCTATTCGGCCGGCGCCGGCTAGAGCATGATGCCGAAAAGTGTGACGCGGTTTTCGGACGACATCATGCTCTATTTCTCTGATCCTAGAGCCGGATGGATTTCAGGTCGGATCGACCTGAAATCCATCCGGCTCGGGCGCGAATTCGGCCCGCTGAGCGAGGCTCGCCATCAACAGCACGATGACCAGCAGGCCGGAAAGCGCGATGAAGATCGGGCCGAAGCTCGAGTGCTCCGCGACGAAGCCGATCGCCGACGGCGCCACCAGGATGCCGGAATAGCCCATCGTGGTGACCACGCTCATGCCGGTGCCCGACGACATGCCTTCCTGGTTGCCGCCGGCCGAGAACAGGATCGGCACCATGTTGGCGATGCCGAAGCCGCAGAAGGCGAATGCGGCAATGGCGAGATAAGGCGAAGGCGAGAGGCCGGCCACGAGCATGCCGGCGGCGGCGACAAGCGCCGAGCCGCGCAGCGTCGCCACCGCGCCGAAGTGGTTGCGTACGCCGTCGCCCAGGAAACGCATCAGCGCCATGACACCGGAGAAGGCGGCATAGGCAAGGCCGGCAATCGCAAGGTCGGCGCCGAGCTCCTGTTGGAGATAGAGCGCCGCCCAGTCGAGCACCGCGCCCTCGGATACCATGGTGAGCAGCGCCATCAGCCCGACCAGATAGACGATCGTGTGGCGCGGCAGCGTGAACTTCCGATGCTCGGCGGCCTGCGGCCTGTCCTCGGCGATCAAATAGCCGATCGCGAAAGCGATCAGAGCGAAGGCGATCGCCGTCACGACGATCGCATGCGCCAGATAGCCGTAGTTCTGGATCGTGTAGCCGCCCAACGCGCCGCCGGCGAAGCCGCCCAGGCTCCAGAAGCCATGCGAGGACGACATGATCGCCCGCGACAGTCGCCGTTCGACGACCACGGCGTTGGAGTTCATGGCGACGTCCATACCGCCGATCGATCCGCCGAAGATGAGCATGGCGATTGCCGCGAGCGGCACATTGGGCGCGAGCGCCACGACCAGCAGGCCGAAACTGCCGCAAACGCCGAACCAGCACAGCACGGCGCGCGGGCCGTGTCTGGAGATGAGATGGCCGCACCAGGTCATCGCCATCACCGCGCCGACGCCGAACAAAAGGATCAGCAGGCCGAGGGTGAATTTCGAGAGGTCCAGCCTGGTGAGGAACACCGGGATCTGCGGCGCCCAGCTGCCGGTGAGGAAGCCATTGGCAAGGAAGATGCCGGCAACAGCCCAGCGGCCGCGCGTCGCGGCATGCATTGTTGTTTGCGCGCTCATGCTCTGAAACCCGGTGCGCCGTGGATTTGGGCGGCAAATTAGATCGATTCAATTGGCGGTCAAGAACCTGACCGCCAAAGCTTGTGGGCCAAGTCGAAGAGCAAATGACAAAACCGTTCGGCAGCGATCCTTCGCGCCCCCCTCTGTCCTGCCGGACATCTCCCCCACGAGGGGGGAGATTGGCTGTTCCAGCGCACCGCCGTATCCTGCAACGTTGGAGATTTGCGAAAGCCGACGTGACGTCTGATCTCCCCCAAGTGGGGGAGATGGCCGGCAGGCCAGAGGGGGGCGCTGTCCCGCCAGCGTTAAGCCTTGTGCATTGCGCGATAATTCAATGATCCTTCGGCCGCTTCGCCTCGAACTCGGCCTTCTTGGCGTCCGACGCCTCCGTCTGGTTGAGCGCCTGCCACTCGCCATAGGGCATGCCGTAGATGATCTCGCGCGATTCATCCTTGGAGAGCGCGACGCCGTCGGCCTCGGCTGCCTCGCGATACCAGTTCGACAGGCAGTTGCGGCAGAAGCCGGCGAGGTTCATGAGGTCGATATTCTGGACGTCGCCGCGCTCGCGCAGGTGATCGACCAGCCGGCGGAAAGCGGCGGCCTCGAAATCGCGTTTCTGTTCGTCGCTGAGTTCGGTCATTTCGTAGATCCTGGCCTGACGGCCTTTTCACACCGGCCCTGTGCGCGAGCCGAACATCTTCACCTGGTGTATATCGGCACGGCGGTCGATGGCGTCAACGATCGGGGCCAGCCGTTCCGCCCATGCGAGAGCGCCGGCGCGGTTGGCGATCAGGTCCTGGCGGATCTCGATCAGCGCATGGGCGTAACCGTTGACGATGGCGTGGCGGAACATGGTGTCGCCGCGCAGCGCGCCGTCATAGGGTTCGTTGTCGCCGACGACGAGCGCCTTGTCGGCGGCCAGCATGTCGATCAGCGGCCGCGCCACGCGGTCGTCGCGGTCCCACAGGATGCCGACATGCCAGGGGCGGATGAAGCCTTGCATGCGCGGGGTGAAAGAGTGCACCGAGAAGATAAAGGGCGCTTTCCCGGAAGCGTGCGCCACCGAGGAAATCATCGCCCCGACGGCGTCGTGATAGGGCCGGTAGAAGCGGTCGAGGCGCTTCTCCCGCTCGTCTTCGGCCATGGGATAGTTTCCCGGCACGATGGTGCCGTCATAGAGCTGGCGGATCAGCGTTGGGTCGTCCTCGCCGCGGTTGGGGTCGATCAGAAGCCGGGAGAAGCCGGCAAGCAGGGCCGGCGCGTCGAGCGCCGCCGCCAGCTCGCGGGTGACCGTCTCGACGCCGATGTCATAGGCGATGTGGCGCTCGAACTCCGCCGCCGGCAGGCCGAGGCTGCCATACTCTTCCGGCAGGTCGCGGCGGGCATGATCGGCCAGAAGCACGATGCCTTTCTTGCGGTCGCCCTCGACGATGTCGAAAGGCGCGAAAGCTGTGGATCGGGTCATCGGCTGAAAACGGGTCCGTTCGCTGGCGTTCGGGCAGGGTGTTATGGTCATTCCACGAAGAGGACTGAGGCGCAATGCCGTTGTTTGGCCACGGTTTCTGCAAAAAATCCCGAATGGGACGACTGACCGCACGCCTGCAGCGCCGCGCGTCCTCTTGGACGCGCAAAGGACGCTGTGGCACTTTGATTTTAGCGCATGATCCTTTCCGGAAATCGATTCCGATCTTCGGGGTCATGCGCGAGCCTTTCTAAATCGATTGGAATTGAACAAAACGGCGCGTTGACATGCGCCCGGAGTTTGCTGAAAAGGGCTTCAAGAGATGCAGATGTGGTTCGCGAAGGGATTTGGGATGGGTTTCGCCGGCAGGCCGCGCAAGCGCCTGACCCTGCCGCTCCTGATCTTTGGCGCGGTTCTCGGCGCGCTTTGCGCGACCTCGCCGGCGCGCGCCGACTTCCGCGTCTGCAACGCGACGCAGAACCTGGTCGGCGTCGGCATCGGCTATCGCGCCAAGGCCGGCTGGATCACCGAAGGCTGGTGGCATATCGAAGGATCGACCTGCAAGACGCTGATCGAGGGACCGCTGTCATCAAGGTTTTACTATCTTTATGCAGAAGACGCCGAGCGCGGCGGACGTTGGGACGGCCCGATCAACATGTGCGTCGCCGAAAAAGAGTTCAAGATCGCCGGCGTGAATGATTGCGTCGCCCGGGGCTTCCAGCGCGCCGGATTTCAGGAATATGACACGGGCGAGCAGGCAAGCTGGATGGTCCAGCTGACCGACGAGCCCGCAACGGGAGGCGCGTCAGCGACCCCCGCCCCGGGAACGAACAGTCAATGAGACGCAACCGCAAGGTCAAGATCCTCGCCACCATCGGTCCGGCTTCCTCGTCCGAGGAGATGTTGAAGAAGCTCTTCGAGGCGGGCGCCGACGTCTTCCGCATCAACATGAGCCATACCGACCACGAGCTGATGCGCACGCTGGTCGGCCGCATCCGCGCCGTCGAGGCCGCCGTCGGCCGGCCGATCGGCATCCTGGCCGACCTGCAGGGGCCGAAGCTCAGGGTTGGCAAGTTCGCCAATGGCAAGGAAGCGCTGACCGTCGGCCAGACCTTCACGCTCGACGACAATCCGGAGCCCGGCACGTCCAGCCGTGTCTACCTGCCGCATCCTGAAATCCTGAGCTCGGTCGAGGCCGGTCACCGTCTCCTGATCGACGACGGCAAGCTGGAGCTCAAGGCTCTGAGGAGCGACGGCAAGTCGATCACCTGCACGGTCGTCGCCGGCACCGGCATTTCCGACAAGAAGGGCGTCAGCCTGCCCGACACCGACCTGCCGGTCGGGGCGCTGACCGAGAAGGACCGCGCCGATCTCGACGCGGTGCTCGCGGCAAACGTCGACTGGGTGGCGCTGTCCTTCGTGCAGCGGCCGGAGGATCTGGCCGAAGCGCGCAAGATCGCGCGCGGCCGGGCCCTGATCATGGCCAAGATCGAAAAGCCGCAGGCAGTCGCCCGTCTGGCCGAGATCATCGAGCTGTCCGACGCGTTGATGGTCGCGCGCGGCGATCTCGGTGTCGAGATGCCGCTGGAAGCCGTGCCCGGCATCCAGAAGCAGATCACGCGCGCGGCGCGCCGCGCCGGCAAGCCGGTGGTGATCGCCACCCAGATGCTGGAATCGATGATCACCGCGCCCGTGCCGACCCGTGCCGAGGTATCGGACGTATCGATCGCCGTGTTCGAGGGCGCGGACGCGATCATGCTTTCCGCCGAATCCGCCGCCGGCGCCTATCCGGTCGAGGCTGTCGCCATGATGAACCGCATCGCCACCAAGGTCGAAACCGACCCGACCTATGCCGGCATCATCAACGCCCAGCGCTCGGAGCCGGAAGCGACCGGAGCGGACGCGATTTCGCTGGCCGCCCGTGAGATCGCCGAGACGCTGAAACTGTCGGCGATCATCACCTACACCGCCTCCGGCACCACTGGGCTGCGCGCCGCGCGCGAGCGGCCGCAGGTGCCGATCGTGGCGCTGTCGCCGATCGTCAACACGGCGCGGCGGCTGTCGCTCTTGTGGGGCACGCATTGCGTGGTCTCGGAGGACGCCATCGACCTAGACGACATGGTCGACCGGGCCTGCCGCATCGCGCTCGACGAAGGTTTCGGCAAGCCGGGCGACCGGATCATCATCACGGCCGGCGTGCCGCTCAGGACACCCGGCTCGACCAACATGCTGCGGATTGCCTATGTCGGGTCGGAAACGCATTAGGTATGCCGATATTCAGGTGAGGCCGCCCGGCGCGAGTTCCACGTCCGGAACCTTGAGCTCGGGGCATCTGCCGGTGCCTTGCGTGTCGTCGGCAATCCGCTCCTCTACCATGCCGGCCATAGCCTGCAGATCGATGTCCTTGCCCGCGACCTTGTCGATGGCGCCGACGACGAGATCGGGCGCGACCCAGTCCGGTTTGTGGCCGAGGTTGCGGACCCAGACCAATTCGGCGCCGGGAACGTCGCGCTCCAGGCCGATCGAATGGATCGTCGCGTAGACCACCTTGTCGCGATCGCCCGAGATGACGACCGTCGGCACCTTGAGTTCACGGTACCCGGGCGAGGCCGCGCGCACATAGTCATATAACTGGGCCACATCGCGGGCGTTGGCGCGGAACGCCGGCGGCCTCAACACCAAGGGGATCGCGGCCTTTTCGATGTAGTCCTGCGGCGCATTGTTAGGCGAAAAGACGCAGGCCGTCGCGTCGCCGATCTGCAGCATGCCCGCCGGATAGGCAATCGTCTCGGAAAACAGCCAGCCGACCACCGGCATGGCGGTCAGCTTGTAGTACCAGGCCGTCGCGCCGCCCGGCCAGGGATGGCTGACGGGCGCCAGGAAGACGAGGCCGAGCGTCTTTTCCGGGTGTTTTCGAGCAAAGGCGGTGGTAACCGCGCCGCCGAAGGAATGGCCGACGATGACGGCTCCGGCGATGCCGAGGCGATCCATCAGCGCGGCGATGGTGTCGGCCTGCGCGGCAAGCGTTTCGTTGTTGCCCGCCCCGCGCTCCGACCAGCCGAAACCCGGCCGGTCGAGGAAGAGCAACTCGGCGCGGCCTTCGAGCAGGGGCTGCAGCGGCAGCATCTGGTCCTTCAGATTGGCGCTGGCGCCATGGATGAAGACGACCGGCGGCAGGTCGGCGGCTGGGGCGGCTGGAATGTGGACGTAGTGGATACTGGCGCCGTCAATGTCGGCGAATCGGCCGACCGGAGGGTTGCGGCGCTCGACCAGCCAGGCACCGGTACGGGTGACGCCGGCGAGGGCGAAGACGAGTGCGGTAAGGAAGAGGAGCGCGGCGCAGATGAGGTTCATGCGGAGGAGATACGGGCGAAGGGCGGAATTGGTTTTGAGGGTGCTGTGACTTTGACAGGTTAGGGGCGTGTTGGCAGCCAGAATCTGGCTGGTCGTCGGTGAGCTATCGCAGACGTTCGAGATTGGCCGAAGCCCCTCAGCTTCGTCATCCACGGGCGGAGCGGGAGCGAAGCGGACGCGGAGACCCGAGGATCCATGCCGTGACGTCGATCGCAGGATGCAGCGGAGCAAAATTCTGCACCGTCGCGACGCTCCAAAGTAACGGCATGGATTCTAGGGTCTGCGCCGCGTCGCTTCGCTCCTTGCTCCGCCCTAGAATGACGAAGCAACTGACGCAGCACATCAGTTCCGAATCAAATGCCTTCGCCGGCCAGCTCTTCCGAAAGCGCCGATACCTGGTCCTGGGCGCTGCGCATCATCGGATAGATGGCGAGCACTTTCTGCCAGGCTTCCAGCGCCGACTGCTTGTGGCCGGTTTCGGTCATGATCTGCGCCAAGCCGGAAAGCGCGCCGAAATGGCGGGGTTCGAGATGCAGCGTATGGTCGATGTCCGACATCGACTTCCCGTAATTCTTCATCAGGAAATGCACGGTGGCGCGGCGATTCCAGCCTTCGGCATAGTCGGGCTGCAAGGTCACGACCTGGTCGAGGAAGTCGAGCGCGACGTCGAATTTCTGGTCTTCCGTCGCTTTTTGCGCCCACTGCATCATCAGGTCGATCGAGGCGCTGCCGGACTGGTTCCACTCGTTCCAGATGCGGCCGGCGATGCGTTCGGCGGCCTTTTCGTTGCGCTCGCGTTTGAGATCGCCAAAGAGCTGGTCGAGGCGCCCCTGCCTGGTCGAAGCGACGGGCGGCGGCGTGATGGCCGGCGGCGGCGGGGCGGCGGACGGCCGCGTGGCCTGATCCTCGGCCGACGCAGGCGAGGCAGCACATGCCAGGAGAACGCCGGTGAAGAATGCAAAAAGAATCCGCATCGCCGGAATCTAACGCCGGACGGCGGATCGTCAAAATGATTTTAGCGTGAGAGGGCCGGCGAACCGGCAATCGACATCAGCTCGGCGCGGCCTCTTCGTGCGTGTCGTTGCCCAGAACCCGGTTCTGGGCAACATGCAAGCCGCGCGCAGGTCTCAGCCCTGGCGCGCCTTGTAGCGCGGAGCGGTCTTGTTGATGATGTAGATGCGTCCCTTGCGGCGAACCAGCCGGTTGTCGCGGTGACGCGCCTTGAGCGCCTTGAGCGAATTCTTGATCTTCATGGTCTTGCCTGTTCGGTCGGGGGCCCGGTCCCGGGCCGAATTTTAAAGGCGCGCCCGAAAAAAGCGCGCCTTTGAACTTGCGTGGCTCATAAACGAGGAGCCTTGCCCGTGTCAACCGCAAGCGCGCAACTCTGATACCCTCAACTGGCGCGCTCATCAAATATTCGCCATCCGGATCGCGGCGCATTGCGCGACTCGGGAGCCGCTGGGATGCTGCCCCGACGCAAAGCGATTGGAGATCCAGCATGCGCCGTCTCTTCCTGCCAGCCAGCCTCGTCCTCCTGGCAACCGCCCCGGCAGCCTGGGGACAAGAATGCGACCGCAACGACGACAGCCAGTCGATGATGACGATTTGCGCCAACACCGACTATGAAGCGGCGGATGCCAAGCTCAACGCCGCCTACAAGGATATCGTCGGCGGCAATGACGAGAACGCCAACAAGCTGCTGCAGACGGCGCAACGCGCCTGGATCGCCTTCCGGGACGCCGAATGCGCCTATTCGACCGCCGACAGCGAGGGCGGCTCCATCCATCCGATGGAGGTTTCGCAATGCCTGACGGAGCTCACCAACGAGCGCGCCAAGCAGCTTACCTCCGGGCCAAACTGTCGGGACGGCGACCCGAGCTGCGCCAGCCCGGACGAGGACGAAGGCCAGGATATGCAGTAGTCGGGATTACCTCCGGCGAAGAATCCGGGTGAGATGGCCCATCTTGCGGCCGGGGCGGGACTCCGCCTTGCCGTAGAGATGCAGCATCAGGTCGGGCTCGGCGAGCAGCGCCGGGACCTTCAGCATGTCGTCGCCAACCAGGTTTTCCATGACGCAGTCGCAATGGCGGGCCGCTGAGCCCAGCGGCAGGCCGGCGACGGCGCGGATATGCTGCTCGAACTGCGAGACGGTTGCTGCGGCCTCGGTCCAGTGGCCGGAATTGTGGACGCGCGGCGCCAGCTCGTTGGCCAGCAGCGAGCCGTCGGCGAGGACGAAGAACTCGACGCCGATGACGCCGACATAGTCGAGCGCGGCGAGGATTTTTGCAGCCGCATCCTTGGCTGCCTCGGCCGTATCGGATTCAATGGCGGCAGGCAGGGTCGAAGTTCGCAGAATGCCTTCGCGGTGGACGTTCTCGGCCGGATCGTAGGCGGCCGTCGAACCGTCCTGTGCCCGCGCGGCGATCACCGAAATCTCGCGCTCGAAGGCGACCAGCGATTCGAGGATAAGCGGCACGTTGCCCATCGCCTCGCAGGTGCCGGCAAAGCCGCCGCTTTCCATGTTGCGGAAGACGCGCTGGCCCTTGCCGTCATAGCCCAGGCGGCGCGTCTTCAAGACGCCGCTGCCGCTGAATTTTTTCAGCGCCACAGTCAGCTGGTCGTCATCATCGACGGGGCAGAACTGCGCCGTCGGAATGCCGATGCCGTTCAGGAAACTCTTCTCGGTGACGCGATCCTGCGCGACTTCGAGCGCGCGGGCCGGCGGATGGACCGGAACGCGCGCGGCGAGCGTTTCGGCCGCTTGAACCGGAACGTTCTCGAATTCGTAGGTCACGACGGCGCTGGCGCCGGCCAGCTCAGCGAGCGCCGCGGCATCGTCATAGGCGGCGACGATCTGCCGGTTGGCGACCTGCGCCGCCGGGCAATCGGGCTGCGGTTCCAGCACGATCGTGCGATAGCCGAGGCGGGCGGCGGCCATCGCCAGCATGCGGCCGAGCTGGCCGCCGCCGATGATGCCGATGGTCGATCCGGGAGCCAGGCTCACGGCGTATCCGCCGGCTCGGCGGCGACTTTGGCGGTCTGGGCGGCGCGCCAGGCGTCGAGCCGGGCGGCGAGCTTTTCATCGTTCAGCGCCAGCACCGCTGCGGCGAGAAGCGCCGCATTGGCGGCCCCGGCCTTGCCGATGGCTAAAGTGCCGACCGGAATGCCGGCCGGCATCTGCACGATGGAAAGCAGCGAATCCTGGCCGGACAGCGCCTTGGATTCGACCGGCACGCCGAAGACGGGGAGCGGCGTCATTGCCGCCGTCATGCCGGGCAAATGCGCCGCGCCGCCTGCGCCGGCGATGATCACCTTGTAGCCGGCCGCCTTGGCGCCCTTGGCGAAGTCATAGAGGCGGTCGGGCGTGCGGTGCGCCGAGACGATCAGCCTTCTGTGCGGGATGCCCAGCGCGTCCAGCGTTTCGGCCGCCTGGCGCATCGTCGCCCAGTCGGACTGGCTGCCCATGATGATGGCGACGTCGGCACGCTGGTCGGTCAAGGTGTGGCTCCGCGGCGGCAAAGGCGCGCCTTAGCGGAATTCGCCAAAAGCCGCAAGGATTAGGTCTTGTGTGCCAGCCGGGCGCGCAGTTACTGCCAGCCGCCTGATGCGGCGATGCGCTCGCCGGTGAGCCAGGCTGCTTCGTCGGAGGCGAGGAAGACCGCTACGCGAGCGATGTCCTCCGGTTGGCCAAAACGGCCGAGGGGAGTCCGCTCGACGATCTGCTTCTCAAGTTCGCTGCCCATGATGCCGACACGCCTCAGTCCTTCGGTGTCCACCACGCCGGGCGCTATGGCATTGACACGAATGTTGCGGCGGCCGAGTTCCCTGGACATCGAAACAGTGATCGTATCCACGGCACCTTTGGTCGCGGCATAGACGAGTGAATTCGGTTGCGGATTTGAACTGGCAATCGAGCTGATGTTGATGATGCTGCCGCCGGCGGGGCCGAAATACCTGGCCGCTTCCTGGATGGTGAGGATCGGCCCAAGCACGTTAACGTCGAACTGACGGTGAAACCGCGCCTCCGTCACCGTTTCCAGTGGCTCAAACTCGAATACCCCGGCATTGTTTACCAAAATCGCGGGCGTACCGAACGAGGATTTTGCTGTCTCGAATAGACGGCGCACATCGACGGCTATCGATACGTCGCCCTGGACGGATATGGCTTCGCCGCCCTGCCGCTTGATCTGGCCCACCACCTGGTCGGCATCCATCTTCGATGAGGTGAAATTGACGACTACGGCGGCGCCGGCCGCTGCAAGCGCCTTGGCAATTGCTGCGCCGATACCTTTGGAACCACCCGTGACGATAGCGACCTTGTTGACCAGCTTGCTCATCAAATCTCTCCTTATGGCGATGACAGGCGCTATGTGGAGATGATTAGTTGACCGATTAGGGTTGATTTGGTGCGTTCTTTTTTTCCTGGAATTCCGGAATGACAACTATCCTTGAAAAAACCGCCGGCCTGGTCGCCTTCGTAAGGACCGTCGATGCCGGGTCGTTCCAAGCCGCGAGCCGCTTGCTTGGATCAAGCCCATCAGCGGTTTCGAAGAGCGTGGCGCGGCTCGAGCGACGGCTGGGGGTGCGGCTGATCCGCCGTTCGACGCGTCGGCTTGGGCTGACGAGCGAGGGCACAGCGTATTACGAGCGTGTCGCGCCTCTCTTGAGGGCGCTCGACGATGCAGAAGACACCGTCCGCGTGGCCGACAATGCGCGGGGCCTCTTGCGCGTCACCGCGCCTGTCGAACTTGGCCGCACCCTGATTGCTTCGTGGGCACAAATGTTCCTGGCCCGGCACCACGAAGTGAAGCTTGAGCTCAACGTTACCGACCGTCACGCCGACTTGATCCGGGAAGGCTACGATGTCGCGGTGAGGATGGGGGAGTTGTCGGACGTCGGCTTGCTCGCGCGAAAGATTGCCGATCTGCCGGTCGTGCTGGTCGCGTCCCCCGCCTACATCGAGCGGAAGGGTGACCCGAACTCAATCGAAGACTTGCGAAATCACGACTTTGTTCGTCATCAGATGCTGGGCCGGCCTTATCCGGTTGCCTTCGCCAACGGTGGCCGTGTTGTGCCGAACGGCCGTCTCGACACCGACGATGCCGGTGCAATTCGCCAAGCGGCGCTTGCCGGCGCGGGTATCGCACACCTCATGCAATTTGCGGTACAGGACGATCTCAGCTCAGGCCGGCTGGTCCGCGTGCTGACGCAAGCGAGCATGCCCGCCATACCTGTGCGTGCCGTTCATGCGTTCGGTCGGCAGGTGCCGGTCCGCGCCCGGCTGTTTATCGACTTCCTGTCAAAGCAGATGGCCGTGCTGACGAGGCCGGTGCAGCCAGACACTTGAAGTGGTGCTTGAAGTTCCTCTTCCGGAGCGGTCCTTGGGCGGGAGCAGCTGTGTCAATCCGGCCAGCGCAGCGCGCCGGCAGAATCCTTGCGGGCCGCTTTCATTGCATCTACGGGACGCTCCTTCGCCGTCAGCATGGCGCGCAGTTGCTCGGCCACGATCTCGGCTTCGCCGGGATGGAGGTTGCACGGATCGAGGAAGAAATGGCCGCGCTCGACCTCGTGGTTGCGCACAATGACCGGCGGCGAGCCGGCGGCCAAAGCCGAGGCGAGGCCGGCGGCGGTGAAGCGGCTTTCCGGGCGCACGAAGACCTGCAGGCGATCGAGCGGATTGGCGGTCGGGTCGGGGATGATCTCAGCGCCGATGCCGGGAATGCCTTGCAGCGCGTCCTTCCACAGATTGAGCGCTGCCTCCTCGCGCCGGCGGATGCCGGCATGGTCGCGCTTCTCCCAGGCTTCGAGCGCGGCCATGGTGCCGGCGATGCTTTCCTTGCCGACCTTCATGGCCCGCGCCACGCCGCGGTTTTGCAGATAAGCGGCGCGCACGAGTTCCTTGCGGCCGGTGACGATGCCGCTGGTCGGGCCGCTCAGGAATTTGTGGCCGCTGTAGACGACGACATCGGCGCCGCGCGCGAGGAAGCTGCGCAGATCGTATTCCGAAGCCGCATCGACGATCACCGGAATGTTTTTGGCGTGACAGATCTCGCAGAATTCCTCCAGCGAAAGCATGCCGTATTGCACGGTGTGGTGCGCGACGACGTAGAGTGCGGCCGCCGTGCGCTCGTTGATCGCCTCGCGCACGTGGTAATCCTGCGTGACGCTGACCGTGCCGGCGGGGATTACTTTGGCGCCGGCGACGCGGATCGACTGGTCGATCGGCGCGCCGTAATTGACGATATGGCCGAGCTGGATGACGACCTCGGACTTCAGCCCTTCGGTGTCGTCCGGCAGCCGTTCCATTGCCAAAAGGTTGGTGCCGGTCATCGCGCCGGCAATCGACATGGTGATGCCTGAGGCACAGCAGGCGGTGATGAAGCCGGCCTCGCCGCCGGTGAGGCGTGCGACGACCGCGCTCGCGGCGCGCTGCAGATCGTCCATCTCCACCCATTGCGAGGCGATCTCGGCCATGGCGCTGATCGCCTCGGGAACGATGATCGAGGCGCCCAGCGTCGTCATCGTGCCGGACACGTTGATGATCGGGCGAAGGCCAAGACGCTCGCGGATTGTCATGTTGGAGATCGTCATCTCAAGAAAATCCCATTCTGATAGGCCTTAGGCGGCGATCTCGACCACCGCCTCGATTTCGACCGTGATGTTGCCGGGCAGCGAGCCGACGCCGATGGCCGAGCGCGCGTGCCCGCCGATCCTATCAAAGACGTTGGCGAAAAGATCGGAGCATCCGTTGACCACTTTCGGGTGATCGCTGAAGGTCGGCGTCGCGTTGACGAAGCCGAGCAGTTTCACCACGCGCACGATGCGGCCGAGATCGCCCGCCGCCGCATGCATGACGGCAAGCAGATTGAGGCCGGTGAGGCGGGCATGCTCATAGGCCTGCGCGACGGTGACATCCTCGCCGACCTTGCCGGTGCAGAGCGTGCCGTCGGCGCGCAGCGGCCCCTGGCCGGAGAGGAAGATCAGCCGGCCGCTCTCGGCATGGGTAACGAAGTTGGCGATGGGCGTCGGCGGCTCGGGCAGCGTCAGGCCGAGTTCAGCGAGCCGGATGTAAGGCGTCATGCAAGAAGGCTCCCCAGGATGGCTTCAGCCATCCGTTGTCGACGATGAATGGCGAAGATCATCCGATTTCAGAAATGCGAGGCGCGGAAGCGCGCCAGGAAGGTACGCAATCGCTCGTTGGTCGTCTCCGAAGCGAGGACCTCCTTCGGCGGTCCGACGGCGCTGACGCCGCCATCGGCCATGAAGACGATGCGGCTGGACGCATCGCGGGCAAACGCCATTTCGTGCGTCACCATCACCATGGTCATGCCGTCTTCGGCGAGGCTCTTCACCACGGCCAGCACCTCGGCGACAAGCTCCGGGTCGAGTGCCGAAGTGATCTCGTCGAGCAGCAGGATTTTCGGTTCCATGGCGACCGCACGCGCAATGCCGACGCGCTGCTGCTGGCCGCCCGAAAGCTCGGCAGGCAGGCTGTCGGCCTTGTGGGCGAGACCGACACGGCCCAGCCAATGTTCGGCGATCGAGCGCGCCTCGGCATTGCTCTTGCCGCGCACCTTGGTGAGGCCGAGCATGATGTTGCCGGCGGCGGTCAGATGCGGGAAAAGGTTGAATCCCTGGAAGACCATGCCGGTCTCGGCGCGCATGGCGGCCAGGTCGCGTTCGCTGCGGCGCTGCCGTGCGCCGCCGTCGCGAAAACCGACCTCCTTGCCGTCGATGCGGATGGAGCCGCTGTCGTAGCTTTCAAGGAAGTTGACACAGCGCAGCAGCGTGGTCTTGCCGCTGCCGGACGGGCCGATGACGGTGACCACCTCGCCCTTGGCCACTTGCAGGCTGACCGAGCGCAGCACCCCGACGGAGCCGAAGGATTTCGAGACTTCGGCGATATCGAGAAGCGCCGGGCTGTTGTTCGAATTGTTGGCCATCGTGCTATTCCCGGATGAAGGCGAAACGCTGCTCCAGCCGGCGGCTGGCGTATGAAAGCGCGTAGTTGACGGCGAAATAGAGGAGGGCACCGAGGATATAGAGTGGCATCGCCTCATAGGTTCTGCCGATGACCTGGTTGATGGCCTGCATCAGGTCGGTGATGCCGAGCAGCGAAACCAGCGCGCTGCCCTTGACCGCGTCGGTGACGCCGTTGATCCAGGGCGGCAGGAAGCGGCGGAAGGCCTGCGGGAAGATGACGTAGGCGAGCCGCTGGCGGAAGGTCAGGCCGATCGCCATCGCCGCCTCGGACTGGCCCTTCGGGATGGAGGCGACGGCGCCGCGCAAATATTCGACCACCTGGGCGGTCTTGAACAAGGTCAGCGCCAGCACGGCGGCCCAGAAGGACTGCAAGTGCACGCCGACCGCCGGCAGACCGTAATAGACGAAGAAGATCAGCACCAGGATCGGGATGCCGCGAATGGTGTCGCTGAAGATGCGCACCGCCCAGCGCAACGGTGCCGGGCCGTAGACGAGGCCGACGCCAAGGATCACGCCGGCAATCAGCGACAGCACCACGACCAGCAAAGACACCCAGAGCGTCAGCGCGAAGCCTTCGGCAAGAAAGGGCAGGGCATAGGCGATCTGGCCAAGCATCAGCGCGCCGTCCTGTACCAGCGTTCGACAAGCCGCAGCGCGAAGAGAAGGGCATAGCCGGTCACCAGATACATCGCCGTCACCACGAGATAGACCTCGACGATGCGGAAGGTATTGAAGTTGATCCACTGGGCGCCATAGGTCAGCTCGGGCACCGAGATGACGGATGCGACGGAGGTGTCCTTGAACAGCGAGATGAACGTGTTCGACAGCGCCGGCAGCGTGATGCGCATCATCGTCGGCAGACGCACATGAAGCAGCCGCTGCCAGGGCGTGAGCCCGATCGCCTTGCCGGCGTCGATCTGGCCGCGAGGCACGGCCTCCAGGCCGGAGCGGAAAACTTCGACCAGATAGGCGCCGCTATAGAGCGCCAGCGTCGCCACGAAGGAGGTCTGTGCGCTGTAGGCGAGGTCGACGATGGTAGGCAGGCCGTAGAAGACCAGATAGACCAGCAGGATCAGCGGCACGTTGCGGATGAATTCGACATAGGTCGCGATGACGCCGCGTACGACGCGCCCGGCCGAGACGTACCAGACTGCCAGCACCAGCCCGATGACGATGCCGATGGCGATCGAGATCACGGCAAGCTCGAGGCTGAGCAGAAGCCCGCCCCACAGCTTGTCGAAATGCCGCCAGATCAGATTGAAATTGAGCGTATAGCCCATGCGTCCGTCTCAATGGCCCATGGTGGCGGATCCGGGATCCGACGCCGCTTGGCCTCCGTCGGGGAGAAACAGGCGAAAGGGCGTTTGCCGCGCCCTTCCGCCGACACCATCAGATGAGCTGTGTCATACGGCCGGGAAGCCCGGGTGGCGGAGTGGCGGCTCCTGGCCGAAATATTCCTTGAAGGCGGCGTCGTAGAGCGCCGTCTCATGGCCGAACATGGCGATGGTGAAGGTCTGGTTGACGAAAGTCAGCCAGTCGAGATCGCCTTGGCGAAGTGCAGCGCCGTAAAGCATCGAATACCAGCTCTTGCCGGCATCGAAATATTTGTCGGGGTTGCGCGAGGCGAGCCAGCGCACGGTGGAGAGGTCGACCGCGGCGGCGTCGACGCGCTTGGATTCCAGCGCCTGTAGGACGTTGGCCTGGGTGTCGATCTGCATCACCTGCGCCTGCGGCAAGGCGTAATGCACCGAAGTTTCGGCGTCGACATTCTGCAGGATCGAGACGCGCGTGGCGGAGCCGCCGGCAAGCAATTTGTCGAAGGTTTTGTTCTCGGAGCCGGGCAGCGTCAGCAGGGCGACGCCTTCGACATAATAGGGCCGCGAGAAGTGAATCAGCTGCGAGCGCTGCGCGTTCATGGTCATGAACTGGATGGTGATGTCGACCTTGTTGGTGGTCACATTCGGAATGCGCTGCGCCGGATCCTGGGTGACGAATTCGACCTTGGTCGGATCATCGAAAAGGCCCTTGGCGAGAATGCGGCCCATGGTGATGTCCATGCCTACCAGCTCGCCGGCATCGTTTTCGAAATGCCACGGCGCATTGGTGCTGCCGGTGCCGACAATCAGCTTGCCGCGATCGAGCGCGGTGCGCAGCACGCTGTCGGGCGCGGCTTGCGCGGCGGCCTTCTCGGCGCTGACCGCGGTGAGCGCGCCGGCGGTGGCAAGTCCCGCCATTCCCAATTTCAGAAAATCACGTCTTCCGGATGTGTCGTTCACGGCGACCTCCTTTCGTGTTGTGTTCCCCTTGCGAATACACGCGCCGGCAAGCGACAAAGCAGTTGTCTCTTACAAAGGACAAGTGTATCCTGTACAAGACAGATACTAGCATCAGGAATCGACAATGCAAGATGGCGAATCGCTAGCCGAGTGGCCGGCCGGCGGCATGGACGAGGAGAAGCCCGCGAATTCCCGTGAAAAGGGTCTCAACCGCGTGCTGCATATCCTGGAGTTCCTGCACGCCACGCAGCGCGCGATCGGCATCGGCGAGCTGGCCAAGGGACTAAACGCGCCGCGCTCGACGACCTACACGCTGGTGCGCGAGCTGGTCGATGCCGGGCTCCTCGAGATGACCGGCGACGGCAACCGCGTCTATTTCGGCAAGAAGCTCTACCTCTATGGAATGGCCTATATGCGCGGCAACGACCTGCTCAGGCGCGGACGGCAGGAGGTCGACACGCTGTCGCGCGAGACGGGCGAGACCTCGGAGCTGTGCATGCTGCAGAGCGGCCGCTACACGATCGTCCATTCGAGCCCCGGAACGCGACCTTTCCGCATCAGCTCGGCCACCGGCCTGCAGATACCGCTTCCCTGGACGGCTTCCGGTCGGCTGCTGCTCGCGGGCCTCGACCGCAGCCGGATCGAAGCCATGATGTCCGAGGACGACCTCGTGCTGCCGGACGGCCGCAAGATCGAGCTCGACGACTTCATCGACGACATAGGAAGAGCCCGCGTCACCGGCTATTGCGTGACCTCGGGCCTTGTCGACGCCTACACCAAATGCCTGGCGGCGCCGGTCTTTTCGGCGCCCGGCAAGGTCGAGGCGACAATGTGCCTGGTGGTGCCGATCGACACGTCGCAAGAGCGGACAGGCGAACTGGTCGCGCTGCTGCGCGAGCGCGCCGCGCGGCTGTCGATCTCGTAGCGAAGGAAAGCGCTGCCGGTCTAGGCGATGATATCGGGGATGATGCGGTCTTCCAGCGCCATCAGCCGGTCCTTCAGCAGCAGCTTCTTCTTCTTCATGCGCTGGATCTGCAGCGGGTCGCAACCCATGGCGATCATCGCATTGATGGCGGCGTCGAAATCGGCGTGTTCCTGTTTGAGCCGGGAATATTCTAGGCGTATTTCAGCCTGTTCCTGTTCGGACATTATCTACCGTCTGCGTATGCGTCGCCCAGGATGGGCCTTTGGGCGGGGCCGGTGGGGTTTGTGACCTGTCGGTCTTGTCACCGGCGCGCCGCTGATATCACATTTCACATTGTCGTGGAATGCTACCACACGGCATTCGACATCGAGATTGGTTGGTGGCAAAGTGTCATCGTGCCGTCACAGTCGCGACCTGCGGTGGACGTGCCTGCGACGGCTGCGATCGAGGAAACCATGAAAGGGAGAACCAATCATGTCTCTTGCATCCCATCTTGATGAGCTGCAGCGGAAGCACGGCGACATCGAGCGTGAGCTTATCGACGCGATGAACCATCCTTCGGTAGACGACCTCGAGATCGCCAGTCTCAAGCGGCGCAAGTTGGCAATCAAGGACGAGATTGAAAAGCTGAAGGCGAAACCGACGGCACACTGAAGCTCCTCTAGGCAACATACGCGCATTCGCGGCGCAATCATCCCCCGGTGGCTCTTGTGCTGCCGGCGCCTAGGTTTTTAATTTCGATTTCTGACCAGTTTCGGCAGCGGCGGCGCGGCTTGGGCGCCTTCGAGGCCGAAGCCGGGTCTTATAGTCTCGGCGGCAGCTCAGGCAGCCGATTTGTCCGATCGACGGCTCCCCGCCATTGACAAGCCTTCTTTGCTCCTCCACCTCATGCCCGGACCCTTGAGCATCTTCCTGCTCCAAGCTAAAGGCGGCCGGCATGACCGGATATTTTTCTTCTCCTTTCCCGCGCAGGACGTCCGTCGGCGTCGATGTCGGCGGCGTGGCGGTCGGCGGCGGCGCGCCCGTCGTCGTGCAGTCGATGACCAATACCGACACCGCCGATGTCGACCAGACGGTCGCGCAGGTTGCGGCGCTGCATCGCGCCGGCTCGGAGATCGTGCGCATCACCGTCGACCGCGACGAGAGCGCCGCCGCCGTGCCGCGCATTCAGGAAAGGCTGTCGAGGCTCGGCGTCAACGTGCCTCTGGTCGGCGATTTCCACTATATCGGCCACCAGCTGCTCGCCGATCATCCGGCCTGCGCCGAGGCGCTGGCGAAATACCGCATCAATCCCGGCAATGTCGGCTTCAAGGAGAAGAAGGACCGCCAGTTCGCGGCGATCGTCGAGATGGCGATCAGATACGACAAGCCGGTGCGCATTGGCGTCAACTGGGGCTCTCTCGACCAGGAACTCCTGACACGGCTGATGGACGAGAACCAGGCCCAGGGCTCGCCGCGCACCGCGCAGGAAGTCACGCGCGAGGCGATCGTGCAGTCGGCGATTCTCTCGGCCGAGATGGCCGAAGAGATCGGACTTGGCCGCGACAAGATCATCCTGTCGGCCAAGGTCAGTGGCGTGCAGGACCTGATCGCCGTCTATACCGAGCTTGCGACCCGCTCCGACCATGCGCTGCATCTCGGCCTGACCGAGGCCGGCATGGGCACCAAGGGCATCGTCGCCTCTTCCGCGGCGATGGGCATCCTCCTGCAGCAGGGCATCGGCGACACGATCCGCATCTCGCTGACGCCGGAGCCGAACGGCGACCGCACGCGCGAGGTGCAGGTCTCGCAGGAACTGTTGCAAACCATGGGCTTCCGCCAGTTCGTGCCGATCGTCGCCGCCTGCCCCGGCTGCGGCCGCACGACCTCCACCGTGTTCCAGGAACTGGCCCAGAGCATCCAGGCCGACATCCGCAAGAACATGCCGGTGTGGCGCGAGAAATATCCCGGCGTCGAAAACCTCAAGGTCGCGGTGATGGGCTGCATCGTCAACGGCCCAGGCGAATCCAAGCATGCCGATATCGGCATATCCTTGCCCGGCACCGGCGAGACGCCGACGGCGCCGGTGTTCATCGACGGCAAGAAGGCGGCCACGCTGCGCGGACCCTCGATCGCGCAGGATTTCGAGAAGATGGTCGCCGACTACATCGAGCAGCGGTACGGACACGGCAAAGCCGCCGCGGAATGAGCCCATGCGGCGTTTGTTCAGGGCGGCACTGATCCTGACTTGCGCGTTGATCCCTGCAGGCCAGGCGTTCGCCGATCCGCCGCAGTCGCAATCGGCCGCCAAACGGCTGATTTCCCGCGTCTGCGACTTGATCGAGACCCAGGCCGAGCAAAACCGCCTGCCCAAGGATTTCCTCGCCAGGCTGATCTGGAAGGAAAGCCGCTTCGATCCCAATGCGGTCAGTCCGGTCGGTGCCGAAGGCATCGCGCAATTCATGCCGGGCACCGCCACGCTGCGCGGGCTTGCCGATCCCTTCGACATCGAGCAGGCCATCCCGGCTTCAGCGAAATATCTCGCCGAGATGAAGGCGGGCTACGGCAATCTCGGCCTGGCGGCAGCCGCCTACAATGCCGGCGAGAACCGGGTGTCGCGCTGGCTAAGCTCCGGCGGCTTTCTGCCGATGGAGACCGAAAGCTATGTCTTCGACATCATGGGCGAACCGGTCGACAAGTTCTCGGACACAGCCTATGCCGGCGCCATCCAGCCGCTCGATCCGAAGATGAGCTTCGCGGTCGCCTGCCGCCGGCTGCCGGTGATCATGTCGCAGACCGTCGCCATGGCCTCGATCAACGTCAAACCGTGGGGTGTCCAGGTGGCCGGCAATTTCCGCCGCTCCGCCGCGATCGGCCAGTGGCTGCGCGTGCGTGGCCGGTTCCCGGCCCTGCTCGCCAGCCATGATCCGGTGGTGAGCCGCGTGCGCACGCCGATCGGCCGGCGCGGCATCTATGCGGTCAGGATCGGCGCCAATTCGCGGGCTGAGGCCAACGGCATCTGCGACAAGCTGCAAAACGTCGGCGGCGCGTGTGTGGTCATGCGCAACCGGTAGGTCGTCTGCAACGAGATATCTAGAAACGCTGGCGGGACAGCGCCCCCCTCTGTCCTGCCGGACATCTCCCCCACAAGGGCCCACTTGGGGGGAGATTGGCAGCTTCGTCGACGGCGCTCGTCCTGCAAGGTTGGAAATTGGCGAAAGCCGTCATGACATCCGATCTCCCCCCAAGTGGGGGAGATTGCCGGCAGGCCAGAGGGGGGCGCGAAGGAACTCGGCGAAGGCCGTTGGCCGCCACCCGGTCTCAATCTCACGCCGTCTTTGCCGTCACCGTCTCGCTGAGCCAGGTGCCGATCTTGGCGCCAAGGCGGTCTGGGGAAACCGGCTTGGGCAGGTAGTCGTCCATGCCGGCCTCGATGCATTTTTCGCGGTCGCCCTTCAGCGCGTGCGCTGTGACGCCGATGATCGGCGTATGGCTGCCGGCCTGCTGCTCGATGGCGCGGATGGCTCGCGTCGCCTCGTAGCCATTCAGCTCCGGCATGGAGACGTCCATCAGCACCAGCCGCGGCCGCAGCGAGCGGTACATCTCGACCGCGGTGCGGCCGTTGCCGGCGATGCGATAGCTCAAGCCAAGGCCGTTGAGGATCTGACCGAAGACCAGCTGGTTCACCTCATTGTCCTCGGCGATCAGGATATCGATCGGGCCGCTCGGCGCGACGGTCGATTCCGGCGCCACCGGCACCGGAACGGCCGGACCGCGGATGACGGTGAAGGCCGGCGGAGCCGGCTGGGCGACGACCGGCTCGCGCACGAAATGCGCCTTGGCGCCTTGCATACGCGCCTTCTGGATGGCGGAGATGACGGTGCCGAGCAGCACCGCCGAACGCGCCGGCTTGGTGAGATGGGCGACGATGCCGAAGTCGATCACCATCCTGCCGAAATCGACCTGGTCGACGGAGGTGAGCAGCACGACCGGAATGGACGTGAGGCGGCTGTCCGCCGCTATGGCTCTCGCGACATCGGCGCCGTTCATGCCGGGCATCTGGTAGTCGAGGATGATGCAGTCGACCGAGGCGCCGAGCTGGCAGGCACGGTCGAGGAAGGCGAGGCCGACGGCGCCGCTTTCGGCCGCCGCGCAATCGAAGCTCCAGCTCCGCAGCTGTTCCAGCAGGATCTCGCGATTGACCGGATTGTCGTCGATGACCAGCACGCGGGCGCCGGTGACGTCGACCGGCACGATCTCGTCGCGCGCCTCCTGTTTGTGCACCGGCAGCGGCACGGCGAACCAGAACACCGAGCCGCGGCCGATCTCGCTTTCGACGCCGATCTTGCCGCCCATCAGGTCGACGAGGCGGGCGGAGATGGCGAGACCGAGGCCGGTGCCTTCGTGACGGCGGGTTGACGAGCCGTCGACCTGGGCGAATTTCTCGAACACGCTCTGCAGCTTCTCGGCGGGGATGCCGATGCCGGTATCCTCGACGCGGACCTTGAGCTGGACCGTGCCGTCGACGACATCGCCGCCGACATCGATCAGCACATGCCCCTTCTCGGTGAACTTCACCGCGTTGCCGAGCAGGTTGGTGACGATCTGGCGGAAGCGCCCGGCGTCGCCGACGACGAAAGCCGGCAGGCGCGGATCGACGCGCACGATCAGCTCGAGGTTCTTTTCGGCCACACGGGCCGACACCAAAGTGGCCACGTCCTCGACGGCTTCGGCCAGGCGGAAGGGGGCGGGGTCGAGCGTCAGCTGGCCGGCGTTGATCTTCGAGAAATCGAGGATGTCGTTGATGATGGTGAGCAGCGCGTTGCCGGATTTGACGATGACGTCGGTGAAGGTCTTCTGGCGCGGCGTCAGCTCGGTCTTGGCGAGAAGCTCGGCCATGCCGAGCACGCCGTTCATCGGCGTGCGGATCTCGTGGCTCATATTGGCGAGGAATTCGGACTTGGCGCGGTCGGCCGCCTCCGCCTTGAACAGCGATGCGGCGGTTTCGGCGAAGGCGCGGCGGATCGCGCTCTCCATCGGCCGGAAGATCAGAACCGCCGCGATGGCGAGCACCGCGAAAAGCAGGCCGCTCGCCCACAAGAGCAGCCGGTCGTTGGCGGCGTCGGCGAGATGCCGCTCGTCATCGAGCGCCGTGCGAACGCGCACCAGCATCGGCTGGGCGAAAAGATCGTTCTGGTTGCGGATCTCGCGATAGCTCCATTCGTCGACTTTCTGAGCCACCGACATCAGGTTGAAGTTGCGCACCATGTCGCGCGCCGACCAGAACAGATCGCCGTTCACCGAAGCGGATTCGAGCGCGTTGAGGGTGTTGTTCGACAGGCGCGGCCTGATCGCCGCGAGCTGCGCGTTCAGGATCTCGATCTCGCCCATCAGCCGTTCGGAATGGCCGCGCGCGGCGGAGGTCAGCGCATCGCGGGTCTCGGCCCGCCAGGTTGTTCCGGTCGTCTCGGCGAAATTGGTGGCGTTGCGAAGGTCGCGGGAGAAGATGACGAAATTGGCGCTGAGGGCATCGACCTCGTGGCGGTATGAGTTCACGCGGTTGAGCGCGAACATGATCGCGGCCGAGGCCAAAGCGAAAACAAGCAATCCCGAAATGTAGCGAACCCGGATCGACCGGATGAAGGAGGAATACTCCGGCATGCGCAACCCCAACCCATACGCACAATTTTAATGGCCGGGATTACGCTTGATTTACATTAAGATTTCGTTGGTGCCGGGGTGTCGTGCCCGTGAATGGTGAATAGTGAAATGGTGAATGGTCAAACTGCCGTTCACCACTGACTGGTCGCATGGATGACAGCGCCGCCAGTCCGCCGGCGACCTTGCGAGCCATCGAAGCGGCCACGGTGCGGGATCGCGACGGACCGTCGCTTCACTCGAGCCCGATCCACACAAAGCCATCCTGCTTTCGGCAGGGATAGACGATGAGCTTTGCGCGGTTTTTCGAAATGTCACCCAAATATTCCAGGCCCGCCCTGGTACCGTCGTGCTCCAACTTGGCCCACCCCCTGATTTCACCGGTAAGCAGGTCGAAACAGCTCTGATGCCAGCGGCAGACCAAGCCAAGATCCGCGGTGATCGTGCTCTCCGTGTGCGGGAGCTTCAGCGCTTCGGCCTGAGCGGGGCTTCGGCGTTCGTAGAGCGGCAGGTGAAGATGCGGGCAGGCATTGTTGAAGGCGCAATAGCTGTCGGATCCGCGAATGACGACGATGTCGTAGTTCTCGAAATCGAGAACCCGGCGTTCGTGGGGCTGTAGCTCGTCTTCGGCAAAAGCGCGGATCCACCTCCTGCCGCCTTGGCGTATGGTTTCGCGAGGCCGTTTGGCATTCAGCTCGGCGTCGATTTCCGGATTCAACCCGACGATTTCGAACAGGCTCGTGCGCTCGGCGGTACCGCGAAGGCGCACCCTGACGAAATCGGCGATTTCGACCTTGTCGGCGATCTGGTCGCGCAGGGTCTCGGATATCAGCAGTCGCGTGCCGGCATCCTTGTTGGCCGCCTCGATCCGGCTGGCCAGATTCACCACGTCGCCGACTGCCGTGAGACGTTCGTGTCCGGCCAGACCCAATGTGCCGATGACGGCTTCGCCATAGTTGAGGCCGATCCGAATATCGAAATCGATGCCATACATCGAGGCGAAGAACGGCTTCAGACGATCGACTGTGGCGAGGGTCTGAAGCGCGGCGTTCACGGCGCGGAGCGGAGCGTCGGGCTGGCCGTCGATGCCGAATATAGCCATCAGCCCATCGCCGATGAGCTTGTCGACGAAACCACCGTTCTGCTCGATGATGTCGCCGACCTGGGCGAAGTAGCGATTGAGCAGATACATCACGTCGTAGGGCGAAAGGCGCTCCGACAGCGCCGTGAAATCGACGACGTCGCTGAAGAAGACCGCAACATGCTTTGCTTCGCCGCAACGCGTCGCGGCGGAACCGCCAAGCTGGCTGGTGATCATCATGTCGGTTTCGTCCAGCACCAGGCGTCGGACGCGAAGCTCGCCTTCCGGCCTGAGCTGACAGGCCAGCCGAACCTCATCCGCCAATCGCAACCGCTCCGCCATCGAAGCCTCGGCGGAATTCCGGTCCGGGCAGGCCTTCAGGCCGTCGAGCACCCAGACGCGGCAGGTCGAGCATTTCGCACGGCCGCCGCAGGCATGCGCGAACGGCACACCCGATCTGAGAGCCGCCTCGAGCAAGGTCTCATCGGCGGCCACGTCAAAATCGATCTGGTCAGGTAGAGCGGTTACTCTGGTCATAATCTTGAACAGGGCTCTGCGGCGTTGACCGGTTTGCCAGTGTAGCACCAATCGGCTCAGGCAATCGAATCATGCAATATTCGGCCGACGGCGGGCCGTGATGGGTTCGTTGCGAACAAGCGGAACGCGATGCTTCGAGGGCGCAATCGAATTGACTGCGCTCGCCAGGCGGACGTCACGGGCTCCGGTTCCAGGCATTGCGAAGGGAGTTGGCGCGCTGATCGCGTCTAGCCGCGCATAATGCGATAGACGGTTGCATCACCCTCCACGCCCCGAAGAGGCGCCTCAAATGCCACGACACGATGGCCGGCAAGCATTTCGCCGACCCCGGGCGCGGCACGGAGCGCCTCGGAAATGCAGACTTGTCCGGCCTCCGCCAGGGACTGCACGCGCGCGGCCACATTCACGGTCTGGCCGAAATAGTCGAGGTTGTCGTTGAGCGTCACGGCGATCGACGGCCCACAATGGGCGCCGATCTTGAGGATGATCCCCGGCCCGTCATGGTCGCCGTTGAAGCGATCGATTTCTTCAAAGATGTGGAGTGCGGCCGAAATCGCATCCGACGGCCGCGAGAACGCAGCCATCACCGCATCCCCGATCGTCTTGACCACCGCTCCGGCATGTTGCTGAACCGCCGCGTTGACCAGAGCGAAATGCTCGCGGACCAGAGCATAGGCGTTGAGGTCGCCCAGGCGCTCATACATGGCGGTCGAACCCTTGAGGTCGGTGAACAGGAAGGTGATCTGCCGGATGCCGAGCCCCTCCTTCTCGTCGACACGTTCGGACCGGAAGAGCTGGCGGAAGGTTTGCCGCGCTAGCAGCGCTCCACCGGAAACATAGGGGTCGAAATCGAGGGCCGGCTTGTTGGTCAGCGCGACAAGCTCGGGCGGCCAGTTGATGGCAAGCAAGGAACCTCGCACCGGCCCCCTGTTCGCCACCTCAATGACAACCGGACCCGGTGGCACGGCGGGCAACGCCGGCAAGAAGCGCTTGCCGTCATAGTCGACCTTCAGAAGTGTCGGCGCCAACACCGGATCGCCTGATATCGGCACAGCGAAAGCGGCCTGCGTCTGCACATTGACGCCCGCAAGCGCGCCCGGTCCCAGGTCGGCGCGGAGCACTGTCGTGGTGCCTGGCGGCAGAAACGTCATGCCCCGAATGAAGCCGCGCAGGACGTCGAGAAAGCGAACGTGTTGCCCGGGTAGCCGCCCGTCATGTCCGAAGTGGAGCCTCCAGTGAAAATCCTCGACAGGGAGCGTCTCGGGATCGTGATAGGGCAGGCGCCGTAACTTTGGCGAAATCGAGAAGGTGACCTCGATAAAGTCGTCGAGGTTGGTGTCGCCCGACACGTCGCACAGGCCGCAGACATAGTGGGTCTTCAGCGTACGCAAGGCGCCGAAACTGTCGAGCACCATCCCGGACTGGGGACAGATCACATCCCAGCTCATGTCGAACAGGCCACAGCGGGCGGCATGAAGGAAGAGGTCGATCGCCTCCGGCTCGGCGATTGCGCGGTCGCGCGCAAAGGTCAGCGGATTGACGCGATAGAGCGACTGGTCGTCGGAACTCCTGATCAGCGTCTCGAATTTCGAGATGACGCGCGGGCTCCAGGCTCGCGCCTGCTCGACCTTGGTCATCCTGCTTTCGAGAAGACGATCGTCGACTGCCGTCACGTCGGATCCTCAACTTCCTCCTGACAGCCTACTAAAAAACCAGCGCGATGCGAATAGGCTCGGAACGGATCGCGGCGCACTGGAGCAGGCGCCCGCCGACCATGCCGCCGCTGCCCGCGGCATGGTCGGCGGGCGCTTGGACGAGCACCGTTCGGCCGGCAACGCGGTCGCCTCGTCGAGGGGCCGGCGGCTCGCTCAGTTCAAGTCAGACAGTATCTTTCGCCCGGTAGGCGTCGGGAAGGATGAAGACTTCGTCGGCGCGGCCGTAGCCTCCATCAGGAACTTCTTCGATCAGCACCATGGTGTAGGGGCGCACAGCCTCGCCGAAATAGTCGACGAACATCTGCGTGGTCTTGTGGACGAGTTCTTCCTTCTGCGCCCTTGTCAGGGCGGCTTCGGGCGTCTTGAAGTTGGCAAAGGGCATTTCGGGGTCCTTTCGGATTGTTGTCTTACAGCGACGGATGGAGAAGGTCGGCGAGACCGATGCGCTCAAGAAGCTGCGCCCGGACGCGGTCGGCGACGCCGTTGACGATGGTCGCGCCGTCGTCCGACGGATCGACATGGACACGGAACGGCCGGCGGCCATGCGGCATCGCGACGAGATCGACGATGGCCTGGGCGACTTTCGAGGGATCGGCATCGGCCGGTTCCAGCCCGGCAAGGCCCTTCAGCGCCTGCTCGTCCACGCCGGCATAGGGTCCCGACCAATAGGCGTCGGCGCGTTCGGTGTCGGCCGGCTTGCCGGAATGGGCGAAGTGCTCCGTGCCTTTCGTGAATGCGCCCGGCACCACGATGCTCGTCTCGATGCCGAAACGGGCAAGCTCCAGCGCATAGCTTTGCGCCAGCGCGTCCATGCCCGCCTTGGCGGCGAAGTAGGGCGCGAGGAAGGGCGGCGTGCCGCCGCGCGTGCTGCTCGATCCGACCCAGATCATCAGAGCCCGGCCGAACCCGCGCAGATGCGGAAGCACCGCCCGGTTGACACGCTGGGTGCCGAGCACGTTGACGTCGTAGAGCGCCGCCAACTGCTCCGGCGTGAAGGCTTCGGTCGGTCCGAACACCATGTGGCCGGCATTGTGGATGACGACGTCGATGCGGCCGGCGTCTTCGATGATGGTTCTGACGGCCGCCTCGATCGATGGTTCGGACAGCACGTCGAGCGCGATGGCGCGGAGCGCCAGTTTCTCGTCGCGCGCCAGCCTTTCGACTTCGGCCGCTGCCGCGCCTCCGCGTGCCTGCGGATCCCGCATCGAGGCATAGACGCGGTGACCGGCCCTGGCGAGAGCCTTGGCCGTCATCGCGCCGAAGCCGCTCGACGCGCCGGTGATAAGTATCGTCTGCTGCATGATCGTGCCCTTAAATGGCGCCGCCATTGGCGCGGATGATCTGGCCGTTGACCCACTGGCTGTCCGGACCGGCGAGGAAGGCGACAAGCCCGGCGATGTCGTCGGGCTGGCCAAGGCGGCCGAGCGGAATAAGCTTGGTGATCGCCTCGATCTGCGCGGCGCTTTTGCCGTCGGTGAAGAGTTCGGTGTCGATCGGCCCGGGCGCTACGGCATTGACCGTGATGCGGCGCGGGCCGAGCTCCTTGGCCAGGATATGCGTCATGGCTTCGACGCCGGCCTTGGTTGCGGCGTAGACGCCATAAGCCGGCTGGTAGAAGCCCACCACGCTCGAGGAAAAGTTGATGATGCGTCCGCCATCGTTCAGGCGCCGGGCGGCTTCGCGCATGCCGCGGAACGGGCCGCCGAGATTGACGGCAAGCTGGCGTTCGAATTGCGCCTCGTCAGTCTCCGCGATCGGCGAGAGCTTCATCATGCCGGCGTTGTTGACGAGAATGTCGACCCCGCCAAAGGCCATTTCCGCCGCGTCGAACAAAGCAGGCATGCCGGTCGGATCGCCGATGTCGGCCTGGACCGCAAGCGCGGCGCCGCCGGCCGCCTCGATGGCCGAAACGACTTCGTCGGCGGCGTCCTTTCCGCGCGCATAGTTTACGATGACGGCAATGCGCTCTTGGGCGAGTCGCTTGGCGATCGCCGCGCCAATGCCTCTTGACGCGCCTGTCACGATCGCGGCTCTTGTCTTCTGCATGATCGATCTCCGTTTGTTTGTTGCAGAACGGATATAGACGGTATCTCCTGCCGGATAATCGGCCCGCTATTGACAGTAGTATTCGGATTGGGCGAACAATCCGACATGGATCGACTCGACAGGATGCGGCTGTTCGTGCGGGTGGTGGAGCGGCGCAACTTCACCGCGGCAGCGGCCGATCTTAGCCTGCCGCGTTCGACCGCCACCGAAGCGATCAAGCAGCTGGAGGATCATCTGGGGACAAGGCTGCTGGACAGGACAACGCGCCATGTCGCCACGACGCTCGACGGGCAGGCCTATTACGAGCGCTGCCTGTCGATCCTGGGTGAAGTGGAGGATGCCGAGGCCGGGTTCCGCAGCGCCGAACCGCGCGGCCTGCTGCGCATCGACGCGCACCCGCTGCTCACGCAGCGGTTCCTGCTGCCGAAATTGCCCGCCTTCCTCGAACGCTATCCTGAGATCGATCTGCATATCGGCCAGGGCGACAAGCTGGTCGACCTGGTGCGCGAAGGCGTCGACTGCGTCATTCGCGCCGGCGAGCCGCAGGACAGCGGCATGATCATGCGGCGGCTGGCGATGATCCGCGAAATCACCTGTGCGAGCCCGGGCTATCTGGAGCGTCATGGGGTGCCGGCGTCGCCCGACACACTGGGCGGCCATCAGGCCATCGGTTTCGTCTCCTCGCGCACAGGAGAAATCCTGCCGCTGGAGTTCACGATCGGAGCAAGGGTGCACCGGCTTGCGCTGTCGGGTCGGGTGAGGGTCAACAATTCAGACACTGCGGCCGCGCTGGCGCGCCTGGGCTTCGGGCTTATCCAAGCGCCACGCTATCGGCTCGAAAAGGATCTGGCGGACGGGACGCTGGTCGAGGTGCTCCAGGATTTCCCGCCGACGCCAACGCCGCTGTCGGCGCTCTATCCGCAGAACCGGCAGCTCGCTCCGCGGCTGCGCGCCTTCCTGGAATGGGCATCCCGCATTTTCGCGGAGGCGAGGCTGTGAAGATCGGATTGGAGCGATGCCGGCACGACCGTCGCCCGCCCGTAACCCGTCTCAGCTGTTGCGCGTCGCCACGAAAGTCGCGGCGGCTTTGAGCATATCCGCCTGCTCGCCATAGGGCTCCAGCAGCGCATGCGCCTGGTCGATCAGGCCGTGGAGCTGCTCGCGCGCCCAGTCGGCGCCGTGCAGCGCAGCGAGCGTCGCCTTGCCGGCGGCAGCATCCTTCTTCGTCGCCTTGCCCATCTGCTCGGCATCCGCGGTGAGGTCGAGCAGGTCGTCGGCGAGCTGGAAGGCAAGGCCGATCGCCGAGCCGAATTCCGCCAGCCTTTCGCGATCGGCGGCGGGCGCGCCGGCGACGATGGCGCCGGCCTCGCAGGCGAAGCGGATCAAGGCGCCGGTCTTCATCGCCTGCAGGCGGATGATGCCGGCCTCGTCCGCCCGCTTGCGCTCGGCCTCCAGGTCCAGCATCTGGCCGCCGACCATGCCGCCGCTGCCTGCGGCGCGGGCGAGCGCCAGCACCAGCGCCGCCCGGCGCTCGGCCGGCAACGCGGTCGCCTCGTCGGCGAGGATGTCGAAGGCCAAAGTCAGCAGCGCGTCGCCGGCAAGGATGGCGGTCGCCTCATCGAAGGCCTTGTGCACGGTCGGCTGGCCGCGGCGCAGATCGTCGTCGTCCATGGCCGGCAGATCGTCATGGATCAGCGAATAGCAATGCACACATTCGAGCGCCGCCGCGACCCGCCGCGCCGCCTCGTTGTCCGCCGAAAACAGCGCCGCACTTTCCATGACCAGAAAAGGGCGGAGCCGCTTGCCGCCGTTGAGCACGCCATGGCGCATCGCCGCCATCAGGCGTTCCGGCCGGGCGATCTCACCGGAAAGCGGGCGCGGATCGAGGACCTGCCGCAGCAGCGCCTCGACCGCGGCGGCGTACGCCAAAAGCGCGGATTCGAAGGCCGTCTGGTCGTCTTTCATCATGGCCGGGACCGGTAGCCGACACTCAGACATTGCGCAAGAAGCCTCGCGCCATTATGCCGGGGTAGCGAGTGGCACGGGTGGGGCGACTTGACGGAACCGATCGTCGAACATGAAAGCGAAGGGCTGGACATGGCGCGGCCGCGGCGCCTGAACCGCGCCGGTCTCAAGCGCCTTGGCCGGCGCTGTCTGGCCGCGGCGATCGTGCTGGCGACGATCCCGGTCGTGCTCACCTTCCTCTATCTGCCGCCCTTCGTGCATCCGGTTTCGACGCTGATGCTGAAGGACCTAGCCACCTTCTCAGGATACGACCGGCGCTGGGTGTCGATCGACGACGTGGCGCCTGTGCTGGCACATTCGGTGATCATGTCGGAGGACGGGCAGTTCTGCTTCCACCGCGGCGTCGATCTCGGCGAATTGCGCGGCGTGGTCGACGATGCGCTCGCCGGCGAGGCGACGCGCGGCGCCTCCACCATCACCATGCAGACGGTGAAGAACCTTTTCCTGTGGTCGCGGCCGCTGGGCAGTGTGCGCAAGGTGGTCGAACTGCCTTTGGCCGTGTATTTCGATGCGGTGATGTCGAAGCGGCGGATCATGGAGATCTATCTCAACATCGCCGAATGGGGACCTGGCATCTACGGCATCGAGGCCGCCGCGCGGCATCATTTCGGCGTCTCGGCCAAGCAATTGTCGCGCCGGCAGGCAGCACTTCTTGCCGTCAGCCTGCCCAACCCGATCGCGCGCAATCCGGCGAAGCCGGGGCCTGGTCTGAGGCGTCTCGCCAACCTGATCGAGCGCCGCGCGGGACGCTCGGGCGCCTATGTCGGTTGTCTCGATTGAGGCGGACCGGCGTCGGCTTAAAAAATTTCGCGAGCGGCGCTGGCCAAAACAGCGCAAGACGTGTATAGGCACCCGACTTTCTCAGATTATGGCCTCGATGCGGCCCTTTCGCGAGGGTTGCCGGGGCATTTTGACCATCTAGTGGAGCATATCCATGGCCGTTCCAAAAAGAAAAACCTCTCCGTCGAAGCGCGGCATGCGGCGCTCGGCCGACGCCCTCAAGGCCCCGACCTATGTCGAGGACAAGAATTCCGGCGAAATGCGCCGCCCGCATCACATCGACCTGAAGACCGGCATGTATCGCGGCCGCCAAGTGCTGGAGCCGAAGGAAAGCTGAGAAGCTTCCACGGTTTGCGACGTGTCGAAGGACCGGCCCCTGGCCGGTCTTTTTGCGTTTGCACCGGTTTAAGCCCCAGAGGCATCGTGTTTGCCTATGCCAAAGAACCCGGCGCCGGTGGCAATATCCGCCGCGGCCGAGGTGCTGTATCTCCTCAACGTGAGACGCCATGTCTCTCCACATCCGGCGTCAGCACCCGACGGCATCGAGGCGGAGGAACCAGATGTCTAGACTCACCACCGCGCCGCGCGATGTCTTCCGGACATTCATGAACTTTCCGCTGGTCGATGACCTCGACGCGCTGAAGGCCGATGTCGCGATCATCGGCATGCCCTACGGCGATCCCTATACGATCGACGAGCTGATCAATGACCAGACCAACGCGCCGACCGCGGTGCGGCGGGCCTCGCAACGCGTCAGCCTCGGGCTCGACCGCTACGATTTCGACATCGGCGGCACCTTGTTCGATGGCCAGGACATAAAAGTGGCCGATGTCGGCGACGTTCCCGCAAGCGTGGCCGATCCCAGGGGTCACTACGGGCTGGCCGAGGCCGCGATCCGCAAGATCCGCACGGCCGGCGCGCTGCCGATCGCCATTGGCGGCGATCACGGCATTCCGATCCCGATCTTGCGCGCGCTGGATGGCGAGGGTCCGGTCACGCTGGTGCAGGTCGATGCTCATCTGGACTGGCGCGACAACGTCAACGGCGTCAGGGAAGGCTATTCAAGCCCCATTCGCCGCGCCTCGGAGATGGCGCATATCGACAAGATCTTCCAGCTCGGCATTCGCGGCCAGGGCAGCGCCCGCGCCGAGGAGGTGGAAGCAGCACGCGCCTATGGTTCCAACATCATAACCGCCAACGAATGGCAGGATATCGGCACCGCGGCGCTGCTGAAGCGCATTCCCGACCGCGGCCGCTATTATCTCACCATCGACGCCGACGGCCTGGATCCCGCGGTGATGCCCGCGGTTGAAGGTCCGTCACCCGGCGGCGTCAGCTACCGGCAGACCATCGAATTGATCAAGGGGCTGATCGCCAAGGGCAAGCTGGTCGGCATGGATATCGTCGAGATCGCGCCGTCGCGCGATGTCAACGAGATAACCGCGATCACGGCCGGCAACATCATCCTCAACGTCATTGGCGCCGCCGTGCGCGCCGGCTACTTCAAGCGCTAGACCTTCGCTGAATTGCCGGAGCATGATCCGCTGCGAAACCGGTTCTCACTTTCGCAAGACATGCTCCGGGCCGTAGGCCGGTGACGCGAGCGACAGCATGTCGGCCGGGCAACCGGCTGACATCGTTATTTCATTAGGTCTTAGAGCGTGTTCGGCGCCGCCGCCGAAAAGCCTTGACGGCGTGCCTGCCGCGGCTTTTACAAAAGGGTGCCTCATTGGAGTCACCCAGATGTTCGGTGCCATCCCACTGCTGATCGTGCCCTTCGTCCTCTACAATCTCGGACTGCTCGGGCTGTTCGGCGGCGGCGACGATCCATGGATGATCGAGATGTTCTCGTTCCGCATGATGTCGGGCGGCGTCTTCTCGATGACGCTCGGCGACCTCATGGTGCTGATCGGGCTGATCTTCCTGTTCATCGAGATCTCAAAATCGGTGCGCACAACCAATGCCTCGATCCTGGATCATCTTCTATCGACGCTCGTCTTCATCGCCTTCCTGGTCGAGTTCCTGCTGGTGAAGGGCGCGGCGCACTCGGTGTTCTTCACGCTGATGGTCATCGCGCTGTTCGACGTGCTCGCCGGCTTCTCGGTGTCGATGCGATCGGCCAGCCGCGATATCAACCTGAACTGAAGGCATAGAATTTCTGGTCGCATGACTTCGCGATTGGCGAAGCACATTGATCGCGTCGTCATTCTATGGCGGAGCAAGGAGCGAAGCGACGCGCGCAGACCATAGAATCCATGCCGTGGCTTGGAAGCGCTGCTGCGGTCCAGAATTCTGCTCCGCTGCATTCCTCGGCCAAGTTAACGGCATGGATTCCAGGGTCTCCGCGACGGAGCTTCGCTCCTGCTTCGCCCTGGAATGACGAAGTTTCTTCGCCCCGCCTCAGCCTGCCATCGCCTCCGCCTTCCGGGCGACCACTTCCTCATAGGCAGCCTGCAGTTGCCGGCGCACAGTCGGCGCGCCCGGCGGCGTCTTCACCGGCGCGCCGAGGTGTTCGTGGCGCAGCTCGTCCATGAACTGCTCCCATAGCGGCGGGCCGCCCTTCTCGAGCAGCTCGGCGCGGATCGACAGCTCCTCGCTGACCGGCAGCCACACCCGTCCCCAGGCGCCGAGATGCGCCATGATCGGCACCAGCGTGATCGCCATCTCGGTCAGGCTGTAGATCGCCTTCTGCTTGTGGCTGGGGTCGTCGGCCTTGGTCAGCAGGCCGAGCTCCATCAGCCGCCGCAGCCGGTCGGCCAGGATGTTGGAAGCGATGCGTTCCAGCGACCCGTTGAGCAGCTCGCGGAAATGGCGCCTGCCGCCGAAGATCATGTCGCGCAGGATGATCAGGCTCCAGCGGTCGCCAAAGACCTCGAGCGACAGATTGATCGGGCAGCTGGAGCGATGCTCGGTGTTCATGACGGTCTCCAAAAAACCAGTTGCATTATGATATCGGTGTGATTATCGTGCAACTGATTGCAAAATGCAATCGGATTGGGAGAGGAGAGAAGGATGACCGCTTTGCCGCGCCCCGAAATCGTCTCGGAGACCTTCGGCGATCCGTCCGATCCGGCGATCCTTCTGATCATGGGCGCCATGGCCTCCATGCTCTGGTGGCCGGAAGCCTTCTGCCGGCAGCTTGCCGAACGCGGCCGCTTCGTCATCCGCTACGACAGTCGCGATACCGGCCTATCGACCAAGTACAAGCCGGGCGAGCCGCCCTATGCATTCGAGGACATGGTCGACGATGCCGTCCGCGTGCTCGACGACCACGGCCTCGCGAGCGCGCATGTCGTCGGCATGTCCATGGGCGGCATGATCGCGCAGATGGTGGCGCTGAAATATCCGACGCGCGTCAGCGCGCTCACGGTGATCTCAAGCTCGCCGCTCGGCGTCGATACGTCCGGCCTGCCCGGAACGACCAAGGCCTACAAGGAGCATTCCGCGCAAGGCGCCGATGTCGACTGGTCGAACCGGAGACAAGTGCTCGACTTCATGGTCAAGGATGCGCGGGCACTTGCCAGCACCTTGCATCCGTTCGACAGCGAACGGACACGCGCAATGATCGAAGAAGATTACGACCGCTCCGGCGGCCTCGCCAGCGCTTCCAACCATTTCCTGCTCAAGGGCGGCCGTCCGGAGCGGCGGATCAAGGACCTGACGGCGCCACTGCTCGTCATCCACGGCACCGCCGATCCGATCTTCCCGATCGAGCATGGCGAGGCGCTCAGCAAGGCGGTTCCCGGCGCCGGGCTGGTGCGGATCGAAGGCGGCGGCCACGAACTGCACCGCAACGACTGGCCGCAAATCATCGAAGCCATCGCGACGCATCGCTAGCCGGCGACGGCCAGCCTTGACTCCAGCGGTCCAGGAAAATAGTTAAGTGATCACTTCAGTATTGCCTCGACGCCCGACCACAGGAGAAAAAATGTCCCTGACGCTGCATTTCCATCCGCTGGCCTCCTTCTGCTGGAAACCGCTGATCGCGTTCTACGAGAACGACACGCCCTTCACGCCGGTGATCGTCGATCTTGCCGAGGAGCAATCGCGCGCGGCCTTCCTGAAGGTTTCGCCGACGGGCAAGATGCCGGCCCTGCGCGACGACGCGCGGGACCGCACCGTGCTGGAATCGACCATCGTCGTCGAATATCTCGCGGCCCATTACCCTGGGCCGGTCGAGCTCATCCCCGCCGCCATCGATCTCGCCATCGAGGTCCGCCAGGCCGACCGCTTCTACGACTTCTACGTGCAGCAGCCGATGCAGAAGATCGTCGCCGACCGGCTGCGGCCGCAAGGCAAGACCGACCCGTTCGGGGTCGAGGAGGCCCGGGCGCAGCTGCGCAATTCCTACGCCATCATCGAAAAGGAGATGCAGGGAAAGATCTGGGCGGTCGGCGAGACCTTCACCATGGCCGACTGCGCCGCTTCGCCGGCGCTGTTCTATGCCAACAAGGTCGAGCCGCTCGGCGACAGTTTCCCTGCCGTGAAACGCTACCACGACCGTCTGCTCGAACGGCCGGCCTTCGCCCGCGTGATCGAGGAAGCGCAGCCTTATTTCAAGCTCTTCCCCTACAACAACGGCTAGCCCGCGATGCTGCACGATCCCGCCCAGCTCGACCTGATGTTCCAGGCGCTCGCGGATCCGGCACGGCGCCAGATGGTGGACCGGCTGTCGCGCGGGCCGGCCTCGGTCAGCCAGCTGGCCGAACCGCTGGCGATGTCGCTGTCGGCCGTCGTCCAGCACCTCAGCGTTCTCGAGGCGAGCGGCCTTGTGAGCAGCGAGAAGCTCGGCCGGGTGCGCACCTGCCGCATCGAGCCGAAGGCGCTCAGAGCTGCCGAGCATTGGATCAACGAGCGGCGGCTCGCCTGGGAGCGCCGACTTGACCGGCTCGGCGATTTTCTCGCCGAAACCAAGGACCAAAACTGAGGAACGCCGTCATGACCAAACGATCCGTCGTCCATTCCACCTTCGTCATCGAGCGCGTCTACCCGGCGGCGCCCGAAAAGGTCTATTTCGCGCTCAGCGATCCGGCGGCCAAGAAGCGCTGGTTTTTCGATCCGGACAATCCGATGCCGAGCCGGCATGAGATGGACTTTCGCGTCGGCGGCAAGGAGGTGAACGCCGGCTGCCCCAGCGACGGGCAGATGCATTTCTTCAACGCGGTCTATCAGGACATCGTGCCGAACCGGCGTATCGTCTACAGCTATGAGCTTTTGTTCGGCGATACCCGGGTCTCGGTGTCGCTTGCGACGATCGAGCTGATCGCGGAAGGCAAGGGCACGCGGCTTATCATGACGGAGCAAGGAGCCTTCTTCGACGGCATCGATACGCCGTCCACGCGCGAGCATGGGACGGGCGAGCTGCTCGATGCGCTCGGGGCGGCATTGGCAACTGGCGACATGAAGCAGTAGAGCGTTTCATCATTTGACGGAAACGGCGAGCCGCCCTCTACCTGTCAAATGCTTGGCTTTTCGTCGCTGCATGGTGAAGCAGGTCCAGCTAAGGAGTCCTACTCCGCCGCAGCGACCAGATCACAGAAAACGAGCCGTGGCGGCGCACTCAGCAGCGCCTCGAAGCGCTCCAACGCCTGCTTCACCGGCGGAGATGCGAGGTGCGCGTCACACGCCGCCGCGTCTCGATAGAGCTCGTAGACCACAAAGGCACTGGGGTCCTCCTTCCGCCGATGCACGGCATAGCGCACATTGCCTTCTTCGCCGCTTGCGATATCCACTAGCTTGCGCAGAATCTCTTCGACTTCGCCGGCACAGGCAGGGCGGGCACTCAATTCCGCCAGCAAAAGATGCATGATGACAATCTCCTAGAGGTGTGAAGGAGCCATCAGCATCGATCCAACCCGACGGGAAGTATTGTAAAAATGCGTCCTGGCGCGAGCCTCTCTGAGGTAGCGCTGCGGAGACACCGCAACCAGCTCGCGGAAGTGGCGGATAAAGTGAGCCTGATCGTAATAGCCGTATGCCAGCGCCGCGTCTGCGGTCCTTGCGCTTTCATCCAGCATCAGGGCGCGAACCGTCTTCTGGAGGCGTCCCAGACTACGAATCTCGACTGGTGTCTGCCCGGCAATCCTAGCGAAACGGCGTTCCAACTGACGGCGCCCGAGTCCGACGCAGTCCGTCAACCGGTCGATCGCGAGGTTGGCAGGATCGCCATACAGCATGCCCATTGCGTGCTCGAAGACGATGTCCGGCGCCGCGCGGGATAGGCGTTCTGCAAGGAAGCGCTGGATCAGCAGGAGCCGGGCGGACGGCGTCTCCGCGCCGACTACACGCCAGGCCAACTCTTGGCCCGCCGCCCCCCACAGGTCCTGCGCGGAAAGGGCACGATCCATCATGTCTCTGCCCGGCATATCGACAAATCGATGTATCATGCCGGCCCGGAAGCGCACCGCGACGAAACCTACGTCGTCTGATGACAACAGTTCCAGCGGCTGCTGGCGAATGTAGAACAAGTGGGCGACGGAACAGGTTTCCGGTGCGCCACCACCCACCGATCGCCTGAACGGCGTACGGTAGTGGAAATACAGTTCGGCCCCGGTTCCGGGAAGCAGCACAGGCAAGTCGACCCGCTCGCCGCGGACACTTTCCCATCCCCAAATCCTGTCGACATAGGGAGCCAGACCATCGATCGGAAGGAATTGAAAGGCGCGCATCTGCACACTTTCTGAGCGACATGCATTCACGGCCAAAGGCTATTCTCCCGGCGCCGTCTCCCAGAACTGGTCGAGCCAGATGTTGAGCCTGAGGAAGCCGGCGCCGCTGACGGTATAGACGCGCCTTGTGCCTTCAGCCTTGGCATTGACCAGGCCGGCGTCGAGCAGGACCTTGAGATGCTGGGAAACGGCCGGGCGTGAGACGGGCAATCCGGCAGCCAGCTCGTTCACCGTCTTCGGACCGCGCCGGAGTTCTTCCAAGAGATAACGCCGGTTGGGATCAGCTATCGCCACGAAGGCGTCGGAAAAGATCATGCCTTCATTTGTGAGGCAAAGTCTTGCGAATCTCAACTATTGGTTTCAACCTTTCTGCGCGGATCGAGCCGTGTGGCCTCGGGCGTGACCGCGCGGTCGGCGGGCTGCGTCTTGAAGGCCTCGCGGTTTTCGATCGGCACCGGCGCGCGTGCGCGGATGCGCAGCAGCGTGTAGCCGGTGAGACTGAGATGGGCGAGCGCGGTCGCAAGGAAGAGCGCTTCGGGGCGCAGCCAGCCCATAAGGGCCGCCGCAAGCAGCGGCCCGATCATGGTGCCGAAGCCGTAAAGCAGAAGCAGGCCGCCCGAAACCTTGACGAAATCCTCCGCCCGCGCGTGGTCGTTGGCATGCGCGACGGCGATCGAATAGAGCGTATAGGCGAAGGCGCCGTAGGAGGCGGTCAGCACGATGACGAAGACGCCCGAATGCGGCTCGACCAGGAAGATCAGCACCGCGAAAAGCGCCGCGCCAAAGGCGGCGCCGGCCAGCACGAAACGGCGGTCCGTGGTGTCGGAAAGCCGCCCCGCCGGGAGCTGCATGGCTGCGCCGGAGACGACCACAAGGCTCATCATCAGCGCGATCTCGGGGGTGGAGATGCCGATGCGGGCGCCATAGACGGCGCCGAGCGTGCCCCAGGCACCATTGGCGATGCCAATCAGAAGGCAGGCCACCGCCGAAACCGGCGAATTGGCGTATAGGCCTTTGACGTCGAGCTTGACGTCCTGCAGCGGTTTGGGATGCGACTGCGTCGAGACGGCGGTCGGAATGAGCGACAGGCAGAACAGGATGCCGGTGATCATGAACAGCGAGGCCGATTTCACGTCGCCGCCGGCGACGATCATCTGGCCGCCCATGATCGAGGCATAAGTGACCATCATATAGAGGCCGAAGACGGTGCCGCGGTTCTCGTTGGTGGCTTTCTCGTTCAGCCAGCTTTCGATGACCATGAAGGCGCCGGCCATGGTGAAGCCGGTGAAGGCGCGCAGCAGGATCCAGAAATATTCGTCGATGATGAGGCCGGTGAGCAGTGCGATGATCGCGCCGGAGGCGGCGAAGGCGCCGAAGGCCCTGACATGGCCGGCGCGGCGAACGAGGCGAGGCGCGAAGAAGCAGCCGGTGACGAAGCCGCCGGCCCAGGCCGTGCCCATCAGGCCGAGCGAGGCGGTCGAGAACCCTTCGACCTGGCCGCGCAGCGGCAGCAGCAGGCCATGCAGGCCAGATGCCGCCAGCAGGAATGCGGTGCCGCGCAGCAGCGAGAGGATCGGTCGATAGGTAGCGAACATGGGCTGATCCGGCTGGAAATTTCGGAGCACAGGTGGGTTCAGAGGAAAGGTGTCTGGCAGTCGCTTTCAGGCTTTTCCGGGGCGGGCGAACACGCCGCCAGGATTATCCCCGGCGAAACAGCGCCTCGGCGGCGGATTTGGTGGCGCCCTTGGCGGCGCGCTCTGCTTCCAGCCTGGCGATCTCGTCACGCAGCAGGGCAATGCGCTCGGACAACTCGTCGGCGGACAGCAACGACAGATCCTGGCCGATCTCGTGCGGGCGCGGCTTCTTCTTGGGTTCGTCGTCGAAGATCGCCATCGTCGCTCCTCCCTCACTTGGCCATTTGCCTGATTTGGTAATGAGCATACATAGGGCGGGGCTGCTGATGCAAATAGCCGGCCAACGGCATGAGGAGACGGACAATCCATGGCAAGCGGACAGAAGATTCCGGCGAGGATGACGGCCATCGCGATCTCGCAGCCCGGCGGTCCCAGGGTGCTCAAGCCCGAGACGCGCGACGTGCCTTCGCCTGGTCCCGGCGAGATCCTCATCCGCGTGCATGCCGCCGGCGTCAACCGGCCGGACGTGCAGCAGCGCAAGGGTGCCTATCCGCCGCCGCCCGGCGCCTCGGACCTGCCCGGCCTCGAGGTGGCCGGCGAGGTCGCAGCGCTCGGCGACGAGATATCGCGCTGGCGCATCGGCGACCGGGTCTGCGCGCTGACGCCGGGCGGCGGCTATGCCGAATATGTCAAGGTCCATGCCGGCAGCGTGCTGCCGATCCCAGCCGGCTTCACCTATTCGGAGGCAGCCGCCGTGCCAGAGAACTATTTCACCGTCTGGCACAATGTGTTCGAGCGCGGCGGGCTGAAAAAGGGCGAGACGCTGCTCGTCCACGGCGGCTCATCGGGCATCGGCACCACGGCCATACAGCTGGCCTCGGCGTTCGGTTCCTATGTCGTCACTACGGCCGGCAGCAAGGAGAAGTGCGACGCCTGCCTGAGGCTCGGCGCCGACCGGGCGATCAACTACCGCGAGCAGGATTTCGTCGCCGAGGTCAAGGACGCGACCGGCGGCCGGGGCGCCGACGTCATCCTCGACATGGTCGGCGGCGACTATGTGGCGCGCAACTACGATGCCGCGGCGATCGAAGGGCGCATCGTCCAGATCGCCGTGCAGGCCGGCGCCGTCGCCAGCACCGATTTCGCAAAGCTGATGGTCAAGCGCCTTGTCCATACCGGCTCGACGCTCAGGCCCCGCACCGTCGAATTCAAGGCGGCCATCGCGGGTGCGCTCGAGGCCCAGGTCTGGCCGCTGCTCGGAACCCGCAAGGTCGCTCCGGTCATGGACATGATCTTTCCGCTGACGGAAGCCTGGCGGGCGCATGAGCGCATGGAAGAGGGCGAGCATATCGGCAAGATCGTGCTCGACGTCGGTTAGGATGGGCCCCACCTGAATCTGGACCCATCCTGGGCCTGGGCATTCCCCCGCGACAGGCTGAACAAAGGCCTAATGCTGCAATGCACAAAACGCATTGCGGCCATGCAAAAGCGTCCGTTCAATTTGTGGGCAGGCGTGCCTATTTACGCGGCATCGAACAATTAGACCAAACGATTGGAGAACCATCATGAACCCGATCCGTGCTTTCCGTAAATGGCGCATGTACAACGAGACCGTGCGCGAGCTGAACAAGCTCAATGCCCGTCAGCTGAACGACCTCGGCATCAACCGCGCCGACATCGAGCGCATCGCCCGCCAGGCGGTGTAATCACAAGCAGCCCGACCGCAAGGCCGGGCTGCGACATGCAAGCCAGAGCCGTCGAGACGCTTGCTTCGTTTCCGGTTCCAAGCCCGCTGGACCTCGTCCAGCGGGTTTTGTCTTTCTGGGGCTGTCTCAATGCATGTCGCCCAAAAGTGCGCAGCGGTTTTTGGGAAGACGACATGCGTAAACAAATACCTAAAGCGGGTCGCCTGCATCCGCTTCGGCGCGACGCGCTTTAGCCCCTTTCCAAAAACATTGCGAAAATGTGAGGGAGCGTTTATACAGGCCGCGAATTTCCCATTTTGGTGGCTCTAAAACCACCGCCCGCGCGGGAACGCGGGCGAACGAGAAGGATTTTTGACATGGCCAATACGCTGCTGATGCCCAAGGCGACCGCTGTCTGGCTGGTCGACAACACCGCGCTCTCCTTCGAGCAGATCGCGCAGTTCTGCGGGCTGCATCCGCTGGAGGTCAAGGCGATCGCGGACGGCGAGTCGGCGCAGGGCATCAAGGGCATGGACCCGATCATGACCGGCCAGCTCACCCGCGACGAGATCGCCCGCGGCGAGAAGGACCCGAACCACCGGCTGAAACTGTCCGACCCCAAGGTGCGGGTGCCGGAATCGAAGCGCAAGGGCCCGCGCTACACGCCGCTGTCGAAGCGCCAGGACCGGCCGAACGCCATCCTGTGGCTGGTGCGCAACCATCCCGAGCTCAAGGATGCCCAGATCGCCCGCCTGGTCGGCACCACCAAGTCGACGATCGAGCAGATCCGTGAGCGCAAGCATTGGAACTCGGCCAACCTGCAGCCGATGGATCCGGTGACCCTCGGCCTCACCTCGCAGATCGACCTCGACCTCGAAGTCAATCGCGCCTCGCGCGGCCGCGAGCAGGCGCAGCCTGTCGCCGGCGACACGCTGCTGCCGGCGGCGCTCACCGAGCGGCTGGTGCCGGCTCCGGAGAAGCCGAAGGACGAGGATCAGGAACTCGACGCCAACGCCGTCTTCGCCAAGCTTTCGGCGCTGAAGTCGAAGGACAAGGACCAGGACGACGGCGAGGAGTAGGCTTATCGAGGTCTAAAGCGCGTCGCGATCTTTCAGATTCGCTCCGCGCGCTTTAGGTTCTTGATTCTACGCATGTCTTTGTCCCGAAACCGGTTCCCACTTCGGGAGACATGCTCCAACAAAAAAGCCCGCTTCGAGCGGGCCTTTTTGTTGGACAAGTCGCTTGGGAGGGATCATGTCCGCGCTGCGCGGTCGGGCGCCATGCCGTAATCCTCGCTGCGCTCCACGGCGCGGTAGAAATCGGCGAGCTGCTTGCCGCGCTCCGGCTTGTAGACGCGGCCGGCGATCACCACCGAGGCGATGCGGTCGATGCGGAAGGCGCGAAAATCGTCGCGCATCTCGCACCAGGCGACCAGGGTCCAGACCTTGCCCCAGAACCACAGGCCCAAAGGCCGGATGTCGCGTGCCGTGCCGCGGCCGGCCTCATCCGAATAGTCGATGGTCAGCACCTGGCGCTTCTCGATGGCGCGCTCGATCAGATCGATCGCTTCCCGCGCGGCATCGCTCACCACCCACATCGGCGTATGGATCTCGGTGCGCGCGATGCGGTCCTTTTCCGTGTCGGGCAGCACGGCGCCGATCTTGACCAGCGCCTCGTCGGCGGCCCTTGCCATCGCGGCGCCGCCGAAGGCGCGCACCATGCGGGCGCCGGCAACCAGCGCCACGATCTCGTCACGCGTGAACATCAGCGGCGGAAGGTCGAAACCCTCCCTCATCATGTAGCCCACACCCGCCTCGCCGTCGATCGGCACGCCGGTCGACTGCAGGTCGGCGATGTCGCGGTAGATGGTCCGCTCGGAAACCTCGAGCCAGGTGCCGAGCTTCTGCGCGGTGACCAGGCGGCCGCCGCGCAAATGCTGGACGATCTGAAAAAGCCTGTCGGCGCGGCGCATCGTTTGACCCCTTGGTTTCGGTTCTACGCATGCCGCGGTCCCAAACCGGTTCCCGCAGGTTCAAGACTGCATCAATAACGCAAGCCTCCTGACAACATACTGTCAGGAGGTTGCGGCCAATCCGCCACGGGACAACGGCGTCTTTCGTGAAACCCAGCGTTTCAACCGACATTACATCTGGGCGTGGCACGGTCGCTATCCAAGTCGTGCGCGCAAAAATTTCAGTTCCTACGCACGCGGCCGTCATAGAGATCCGGCCAGCCGATGTCCTTGCGGATGTCCGCTGGCAAAGTATTCAGGAAACGCTGGGTGCGAATCTCGTCCCGCACGGTGCGGATCTTGCCGACATAGTTCTGTACGCTACGCAGGATGGTAAAACCGTTCATGACCAGACTCCTCTCTTTTGATGGGAGGAGTATCTCACACCCCTGCTGACAGCAGTCTGTCAGGAGCCTGGCAGGTTGCCGAAGCAGGCCCCGGAAAGATTGGCGCGGCCCCGGGCAACCGGTTGCCTGTCAGGAGCGAATGCGGCTGCCGGAGGCGCCAAGAACCGCTTTGACAGCTGCCGGCGATGCTGGTCAAAGGCGGCATGACGAAACTTCTCGCCCTTGTCATCATCGGCATCATGCTGATCCAGATCATCAAGCCGCTCGGCTGGCCGGGGCTGAAGCGCCGCAGCGATTTCTGGAAGCTGGCGCTGCTTGCCATGGCCGCGATCTCTCTGGCCGCCGTGCTCGGCCACTGGGCCTGAGGCACGTCCATATTCAGGTGAGGACGCCTACGAATGGCGGCCTCCTGCGGCTGATTCGACGGAGGTGAACGAGGCCGGTCACTCGCAGCAGTCCGGCCGATCCTTGCCTTGCGCCTGGTATTCGTCGTGCAGGCGAACCCAGTCCATCAGGCCGTGATAGGGGCCGGTCTCGTTGCGGCCTTTCGGCGTCATGTCGAGATAGTGGTAGGCGCCGATCAGCGCGTCGCCGCCGCGGGCGCGCGACATGAAGGTGAGGAAGATGTCGCCGTTTGCGTCGCGGTAGAAGACGCTGATGCCCGGCAGGTCCCTCGACCGTAGCGGGCGCTTCTCGAAATTGTAGACGGTGTCGCCGGCCGCGATCTGCCTGTCGGTGAAGGAGACCTGCATGTCGAAGTTGAAGTCCGACGCGTAGGACGACACCCAGTCGAATTTCCAGCCCATGCGCTGCTTGTAGGGCAGGAGCTCGGCCAGCGGCGCCCGTGAGACGGCGACCAGCGACACGTCGTGGTGCTTCAGATGCTGGTCGGCGGCGTCGATGTGATCGGCCAGGAACGAGCAGCCTTCGCAGCGATGGTCGGATCCTGGTGTCATCATGAAGTGGTAGACGATCAGCTGGCTCCTGCCGGCGAACAGTTCGGCGAGGCGCTTCGGTCCCTGCCCGCTTTCGAAGACATAGTCCTTGCGCAGCTTCAGCCAGGGCAGTTGCCGCCGCTCGGCGGCGATGCAGTCGCGAAACCGCGTCAGCTCCTTCTCGCGCTCGAGGTGCCTTCTGTGCGCCGCGAACCAGTCCTCTCGCGAAACCACGGCATTGCGATGCATGATCATCTCCTGTCCTCTCCTGCCAAGGACGTTCGACATCGGCGCGATCCGACACGGCCGGTAGCGGCCGCAGCCTCACAAGTGGGAATGCAGTCCGCAAAAAGCAAAACCCGGGCCGATGGCCCGGGCTTTCAGCGGCGGCGAGGCGGATGTCAGGCGGCTTTTTCCAGCGCCGGCTGCCATTTTCCGAGCGCTGCCAGGTGGTTCATATGGGCGCGGTGGATGAAGGCCGCCTGGCCGGCGGCGACGTTCGACGCCTTGCCGCTCCAGGCCTTCTGCGCGGCCGCCTGCAGGGCGCGGCCGTAGGAGAAGGAAAGCTTCCACGGATGCGGGCCGATGACGTTGATGGCATTGAGGTTGGCCGTCGCTTCCTCGTCGTCCTGGCCGCCGGAGAGAAAGGCAATGCCTGGCACCGCCACCGGCACGGTCTCGCGGAACAATTTGATCGTCTTCTCGGCGACTTGCTCGGGATTGTCCTTCTTTCCCGATTTCTTGCCGGAAATGACCATGTTCGGCTTGAGGATGGTGCCTTCGAGCACGACGCGCGCGGCATAAAGCTCGCCATAGAGCTTCAGCAGGGTAGCCTTGCTCACTTCGTAGCAAGTGTCGATCGAGTGGGCGCCGTCCATCAGCACTTCCGGCTCGACGATCGGCACGATGCCGGCCTCCTGACAGAGCGCGGCATAGCGGGCAAGCGCATGCGCGTTGGAGGCGATCGAGGTCGCCGAAGGCACGCCCTTGGCGGTGTCGATGTCGATCACCGCGCGCCATTTGGCGAAACGGGCGCCGAGCTTGTAATAGTCCGCCAGCCGCTCGCGCAGGCCGTCCAGGCCTTCGGTGATGGTGTCGCCGGGAAAGCCGGCGAGGGGTTTGGCGCCGAGATCGACCTTGATGCCCGGAATGGCGCCGGACGCCTTGATGATATCGACCAGCGGCGTGCCGTCGGCGGCCTTCTGGCGAATCGTCTCGTCATAGAGGATGACGCCGGAAATGTACTTGGTCATCGCGTCCTTGGCGCGGAACATCATCTCGCGATAGTCGCGGCGGCTGTCGGCGGTCGATTCGACGCCGATGACGTCGAAACGCTTCTTGATGGTGCCGGAGCTCTCATCGGCGGCCAAAAGGCCCTTGCCATCGGCCACGATCGCGGCGGCAATGTCTTCGAGACGTTCGCTCATGGTGCTGCTCTCCTTGACGGTTGTATTCCGCGCCTGGAGCGGTCAGCCCGTCGACCGCTTCAGGCCTTTGTTTTCCCGCAATTCCGGACGGAAAACCGCTGCGCACTTTTCCTGGAATTGCTCTAAGCAGAACACTACCGCCAAAGGAATGACGCCGGAAAGCTCGAATCGATTGAAAGTCTTTGAGGCTGGACCGGCTCGCCGACTATTGATCGGCTCAGCGCTTCAGCACCTCGACACCGGGCAGCGGCTTTCCCTCCATCCATTCCAGGAAGGCGCCGCCGGCGGTCGAGACATAGGTGAAGTCGTCGGCAACGCCGGCCTGGTTGAGCGCGGCCACCGTGTCGCCGCCGCCGGCAACCGACACCAGCTTGCCCTCCTTGGTCCGGGCCGCGGCGTGTTTCGCCGCAGCCACCGTGGCGCGGTCGAAGGGCTCGATCTCGAAGGCGCCGAGCGGGCCGTTCCACACAAGCGTCGCGGCGCGGTCGATCCAGTCGGTGACGCTCTTCACCGTTTTTGCGCCGACATCGAGGATCATGCCGTCGGCCGGCACGGCCTCGATGGCGACGGTTTCGCTGGCGGCGCCCGCCTTGAATTCCTTCGCCACGACGCCGTCGGCGGGCAGGATGATGGCGCAGCCGGCCTCTGCCGCCTCGATCATGATCTGCTTGGCGGTGGAGGCCAGGTCGTGCTCGCAGAGCGATTTGCCGACATCGGTGCCGCGCGCGGCGAGGAAGGTGTTGGCCATGCCGCCGCCGATGACGAGCGCGTCGACCTTCTTCACCAGGTTCATCAGGAGGTCGATCTTGGTCGACACCTTGGCGCCGCCGACGATGGCCACCACGGGCCGAACCGGATTGCCGAGACCCTTTTCCAGCGCGTCGAGCTCGGCCTGCATGGTGCGGCCAGCAAAGGCCGGCAGGCGGTGCGCCAGGCCTTCGGTCGAGGCATGCGCGCGGTGCGCGGCGGAAAAGGCGTCGTTGACATAGATGTCGCCATTGGCGGCAAGCCTTTCGGTGAAGGCCGGCTCGTTCTTCTCCTCGGCCTTGTGGAAGCGGGTGTTTTCCAAAAGCAGGACGTCGCCGTCCTTCATGGCCGCGACGGCTTCAGCCGCCTTGTCGCCGATGCAGTCGGAAGCAAAGCCCACCGGGCGGCCGAGCACTTCCGCCGTCGCCCGGGCGATCGGTTCCAGCGAGAACTCGGCCGACGGGCCCTCCTTGGGACGGCCGAAATGCGCGAGCAGGATGACCTTGGCGCCTTTGCCGGAGAGCTCGGAAATGGTCGGCGCGACGCGCTCGATGCGTGTCAAGTCGGTGACCTTGCCGTCGGCGACGGGAACGTTGAGGTCGACGCGCACCAGGACGCGCTTGCCGCTGACGGCGCCGATATCGTCGAGTGTCTTGAAGCCGGCCATGATCGTTCCTTTTTAGCGAAAAACGCGGCGACCTTACCCGGCACCGGAGACGATGCAAGGGCTGCGTTACGGCGCGCGCGCAAAAATCATCTCGATGTGTGACGTCAGCTTTCGGTCGCGGCTTTTTGCGCCGCGGGTTCGGGCTTGGCCGCTTCGTTTGCCGCGCTCTCGGCAACCGGCACCTGCGCCGGTTTGCGCCACTTGCGGATGAAGGCGCCGAGGCGGTCGGCGATCTCGCCGGCGCTCAGGAATACAGGCACGCGCGCCACCGGCGCGGTCGGCTCGAAGGACAGGCCAAGGCCGGTGATCCGGCCCTTCTCGTCAACATCGCGCACGATCAGCTCGATCGGGCCGATCATGACGCGGTCGGCATATTCGGCATGGCCGCCGAGCCGCTCGGTGACCAGTGCCGCGACGGTGAGCTTCTGTTCGGCCTCGGTGAGGCCGGGCGCGTATGCGGCTTCCAACTCGGCAGCGGAGCGGGCCGGATCGACGGCGAAGGCGCCGAAGAAATCGGCGTCCTCGGGGTCGACGACGGCGCGGCTGGCGAACAGCTTGTCGAGCAGGCGCGGATAACGGTCCGGCACGAAGATGTAGACCTGGTCGCCCGCGGTCAGCCGGCCCATGTCCTGGAAGCGCATGGAGCGGCCGTCGCGCAGCACCAGCGAGGGCCGCGCCCAGCGCGGGATGCGCTCGCCGCGCGCCACCGGGCTGCCTGGCGCGACGCGATAGGCGAGGAGCTCGTGATGCGCCGAGCCCGGCAGCTCGAGCTCGACCTTGTCGAGCGGGCCGAGTCGCGCCGGCACGATCAGGCCGAGCCGGCGCGCCAGCGGGCCGACGGTCCAGCCCTGCACCACCAGCGACACCAGCACGATGATGAAGGCGACGTTGAAGATCAGCCGGCCGTGCTCGAGGCCGCCGAGCAGGGGCGTGATGGCAAGCAGGATCGACACGGCGCCACGCAGGCCGACCCAGGAAACGAATGCGACCTCGGGGCGCGGCAGGCGGAACGGCATCAGGCAGAGCCAGACGGCCACAGGCCGCGCGACGAAGATCAGGAACAGGCCGAGCAGGATCGCCGGCAGCATGATCGCCGGGAATTGCGAGGGCGTGGCGAACAGGCCGAGGATCAGGAACATGATGATCTGCGCCAGCCACGACATGCCGTCCTGGAAGCGCTTCAGGATGGTGACGGCGCGGATGTCGGAATTGCCGGCGACGAGGCCGGCGAGATAGACCGCCAGGAAGCCCGAGCCGCCGACCGCGCCTGCCGCCGCGAACACCATCAAGGAGAGCGTCAGCACGAAGATCGGCAGCAGGCCGTGGTCGAGGTTCAGCCGCTCGACGAGGCGCACGATCGCCAGGCCGCCGAGCACGCCGATGACGGCGCCGAGCCCCATGTTGATGAGGAAGCCGAGCAGGAGATTGGTGGCCAGCACGTTGGCTTCCGGATTGGCATGCGCGGCAATGATCTCGACCAGGGTGATCGTCAGGAAAATAGCGATCGGATCGTTGGTGCCGGATTCGACCTCCAGCGTCGAGCGCACGCGCTCGCGCAGATGGATCTCGCCGGCGCGCAGCAGGAAGAACACGGCGGCCGCGTCGGTCGAGGCGACCGCCGCGCCGAGCAGCGCGGATTCCAGCCAGCTGAGATTGAGGAGATAGAAGGCGGCGACGCCGAAAATGCCGGTGGTGAGGACGACGCCGATCGTGGCCAGCGACAGCGCCGGCCCGGCCGCCTGGCGCAAGGCGTTGAGCGGCGTGCCGAAGCCGGAATCGAACAGGATGATGGCCAGAGCCAATGAGCCGGCAAAATAAGCCAGCCGCGCATTGTCGAACTCGATGCCGAGGCCGTCGACGCCGGTGGCAAGCCCGATGCAGAGAAAGAGGAGCAGCAGGGGAGCGCCGAAGCGGAAGGCGATCAAGCTCGAAAACGCGGCGGCCACGACAAGCGCGGTTCCGACCAGCGTCACAAGATAGATCGCATGCTCCATCCGGAATCGCCCCTCATCTTCCGCTTCCCTCCCGCTTTACGGCAGAGTGGGGCGAAGACATGACCAGTGCAAGGCGGCGGTGTGTTTTTTGGCTCAAGCCGGCCAACAAAAAACGCCCGGCCGAAGCCGGGCGTCTGGATCAGAGTGACTATTCTCTAGATCAGGCGATGGTCTTGCCGAAGGCGACGGCGGTGTCGGCCATGCGGTTGGAGAAGCCCCATTCGTTGTCGTACCACGAGAGCACCGACACGAAATTGCCGTCCATGACCTTGGTCTGGTCGAGCGCCGCGATCGAGGAATGCGGATCGTGGTTGAAGTCGATCGAGACATTCGGGTGATGGGTGACCGCCAGGATGCCCTTCAGCTTGCCCTTGGAGGCGGCGATCAGCGCTTCGTTGATCTCCTGCGCGGTGGTCGAGCGCTTGGCGATGAACTTGAAGTCGACGACCGAGACGTTGGGGGTCGGGACGCGGATCGAGATGCCGTCGAGCTTGCCCTTGAGGTCCGGCAGCACGAGGCCGATCGCCTTGGCGGCGCCGGTCGAGGTCGGGATCTGCGACAGGGCAGCCGCGCGGGCACGGTAGAGGTCCTTGTGCATGGTGTCCAGCGTCGGCTGGTCGCCGGTGTAGGAGTGGATCGTCGTCATCATGCCCTTCTCGATGCCGACGGTCTCGTGCAGCACGGCGGCAAGCGGCGCCAGGCAGTTGGTGGTGCAGGACGCGTTCGAGATGACGACGTGGTCCTTGGTCAGCTTGTCGTGGTTGATGCCGTAGACAACGGTGAGGTCGGCGCCGTCGGACGGGGCCGAGACGATGACGCGCTTGGCGCCGGCGGCCAGATGCGCGGCTGCCTTGTCGCGGGCGGTGAAGATGCCGGTGCATTCGAGCGCGATGTCGATGCCGAGATCCTTCCAGGGCAACTGGGCCGGATCCTTGATGGCGGTGACCTTGAACTTCTCCGAGCCGACCGAGATCTGGTCGCCGTCGACCGTCACCTCATGCGGGAAGCGGCCGTGCACGCTGTCGTAACGCAGCAGGTGCGCGTTGGTCTCGACCGGGCCGAGATCGTTGACGGCGACGACGTCGATGTCCTTGCGCCCGGATTCGTGGATCGCGCGCAGGATGTTGCGGCCGATGCGGCCAAATCCGTTGATGGCAACTCTGACGGTCATTTTTCTCTCCCTAGGGGCTGGAAGCAGATAGGTCCGCAGCTTCATAGCGGCGGACGGCACAAGAATCCAGCCGCAGAAGCCGGAATTTAAATCGATTAGGTTAGGCCAGTCCGGCAAAGCCTTTGAATAGGCATCGCCGGACCGGAGCCCTTCCTGTTCTACAGGCCGCTCGAAACCGCCGTGCGCTTTCGAGCGACATGCAATGGCTCACTTGCCGTGCAGGCGTTCTTCCACGGCCTTGGCCGCGGCCTCGGCGGTAATGCCGAAATGCGGATAGAGCTGCTCGATCGAGCCGGAGGCGCCGAAGCCGTGCATGCCGACGAAAATGCCGTCGGTGCCGATCAAGTGGTCCCAGCCCTGGCGGATGCCGGCTTCGATGGCGACCTTCACCTTGGCGTTGCCGATGGTCTTCTGGCGATAGTCCTTGCTCTGCAGGTCGAACAGCTCGAAGCACGGCACCGAGACGACGCGGGTCGGGTGACCGTGCTTCTCGAGCAGATCGCGGGCGCCAAGCGCGACCTCGACTTCGGAGCCCGTGGCGAAGATCGTCACCGCCGCCTCGCCGCTTGCCGCAGCGAGCTCATAGGCGCCGGAAGCGCTGCGGTTCTCTTCGCTGAACTCGGCACGCACGGTCGGCAGGTTCTGGCGGGTCAGCGCCAGCGTCGAGGGCGTCTTTTCCGATTTCAGCGCCAGCTGCCAGCATTCCATCGTCTCGACCGCATCGGCCGGGCGGAACACGTTGTGGTTCGGAATGGCGCGAAGCGCGGCCAGATGCTCGACCGGCTGGTGGGTCGGACCGTCTTCGCCGAGGCCGATGGAGTCGTGCGTCATGACGAAGATCGAGCGGATGCCCATCAGCGAGGCAAGGCGCATCGAGGGGCGGGCATAGTCGGAGAAACAGAGGAACGTGCCGCCATAGGCGATCAGCCCACCATGCAGGGTCAGCCCGTTGATCGCCGCCGCCATGCCGTGCTCGCGGATGCCGTAATGAACATAACGCTGGCCGTAGTCGTCCGGCGTGATGTTCTTGGTCTGGCTGGTCTTGGTGTTGTTGGAGCCGGTGAGGTCGGCCGAGCCGCCGATGGTCTCCGGGACCGCGCCGTTGATGACTTCCAGAGCCATTTCCGAAGACTTGCGGGTGGCGACCTTCGGCTTGTCGGCCGAGAGCTTCTTCTTGTACTCGGCAATGACGGCGTCGAAATTGCCGGGCAGCTTGCCGGCGAGGCGGCGCTCGAATTCGCCCTTCAGGCTGGCGTCGGCCTTGGCAAGGCGGCCTTCCCAGTCGGCGCGCGCCCTGGCGCCGCCGATGCCGACGGCGCGCCAGGCGTCGAGGATGTCGGCCGGAATCTCGAAGGGCGGCGATTCCCAGTTGAAGAATTTGCGGGCGCCGGCGATCTCCTCGGCGCCGAGCGGCGAGCCATGCGCCTTGTTGGTGCCGGCCTTGGTCGGGGCGCCGAAGCCGATGGTCGTCTTGCAGGCGATCATCGTCGGCTTGTCGGAATGGCGGGCCGCCTCGATGGCGTAGGCGATCGCTTCGGGATCCGTGCCGTCGATGTGGCTGGCGTTCCAGCCGCTGGCCTGGAAGCGGGCGACCTGGTCGGTGTTGTCGGCAAGCGAGACCGGGCCGTCGATGGAGATGTTGTTGTTGTCCCAGAAGACGATCAGCTTGTTGAGCTTGAGGTGGCCTGCAAGCGCGATGGCTTCCTGGGAAACGCCCTCCATCAGGCAGCCGTCGCCGGCCAGCACATAGGTGTAGTGGTTGACGAGGTCGTTGCCGAAGGCGGCGTTCATGATGCGCTCGCCGAGCGCGAAGCCGACCGAGTTGGCGAGGCCCTGGCCGAGCGGACCGGTCGTGGTCTCGATGCCGGCCGCATGGCCGAATTCGGGATGGCCAGCGGTCCTCGATCCGAGCTGGCGGAAATTCTTGATCTGGTCGATCGTCATGTCCTCGTAGCCGGTGAGGTACAAGAGCGAGTAGAGCAGCATCGAGCCGTGGCCGGCCGACAGGATGAAGCGGTCGCGGTCGGCCCAGCGCGGGGCCCTGGCGTCGAATTTCAGGAAGCGGGTGAACAGCACCGTGGCGATGTCGGCGCAGCCCATGGGCAGGCCAGGGTGGCCGGAGTTCGCCTTCTCGACGGCGTCCATGGAAAGGAAACGGATCGCGTTCGCCATCCGGTCATGTTGTTCACGCGAGGTCATGCTTCCTCCGGAAGTAAGGGTTGGAGCCTTGGGAGAGCCCGTGGAAAGGGTGCGCGACACATAGCAGGCGCGGCCCTTGAGTCAACAAATCGGTGCTTTTTTGCCGGGCTTGTGAAGGCGCCGGCGGCGCAACATTAGCGTTAGCGGGGGACAGTCGCGAGAGCTTTATTGACGCGCGCTTCACCCGGTGCCTAATGTTTCCGCAATAACGCGTTCTGAACGCGAGCGATTCGGTGACGGGCAGGGCATAGGACGAAGGCCATGACCGGGGAAACGACCCTCAAGGAAGTCATCGCCAGGCTCGGCAAGGCCATGGAAGGACTGGAAAGCGCCGTCGCGGCGCGGCTCGAGCACGAGCGCGACTATTCCGAAGCCGAGGCCGAGGTGCAGCGCATGAACGCCGACCGCTCGCGGCTGGCTCAGGAGCTCGACAATTCCGAGGCCCGCGCCGAACGGCTTGAGGATGCCAACAAGGAAGTGTCGCGCCGGCTGGTCACCGCCATGGAAACCATCCGCGCGGTGTTGGACAGGTAGGCCAATGGCACAGGTGACGGTTTCCATCGACGGCAAGCAGTACCGGATGGCTTGCGACGAGGGCCAGGAAGAGCATCTGATCGACCTCGCCGAGCGCTTCGACCGCTATGTCATGCATTTGAAGGATTCTTTCGGCGAGATCGGCGACCAGCGGCTGACCGTGATGGCCGGCATCATGGTGATGGATGAGCTGTCGGAGCTCAACAAGCGCGTCAAGGGCATGGAAAGCGAGGTGCAGACGCTGCGCAAGACCCGCGACGAGGCTCTGACCAAGGCCGACAAAAGCGACAGCGTGCTGACCACCGCGCTTGCGGCGCTCGCGCAGCGCATGGAAGACCTGGCGACAACGCTGGCGATGAAAAAAGCTTAAAGCGCGGCGCAGGGTTAAATATCCGTCGCGGAAGTTCCTGCTGTCTTTTCCAGGAAAAGACGAAATTTTTCCGCTCTCCCGATCACGCTTGCGGACACAAGCCTTTTGAACCGGACCGTGCGGCGGTATAGAAGGCAGAGCCGCCGATGGGTTGGCCCATGCCGGCGAATGTCACAGGGTTGGGAGCAACGTCATGAGCCTTCGTATCAACGATACCGCGCCGGACTTCACGGCCGAGACCACGCAGGGAACGATCAATTTCCATCAATGGATCGGTGACGGCTGGGCAGTGCTTTTCAGCCATCCGAAGAACTTCACGCCGGTCTGCACGACCGAGCTCGGCACGATGGCCGGCCTCGAAGGCGAATTCAAAAAGCGCAACGTCAAGGTCATCGGCATTTCCGTCGATCCGGTGTCGAGCCACGACAAGTGGCAGGCCGACATCAAGACCGCTACCGGCCAGACGGTGAACTACCCGCTGATCGGCGACAAGGACCTCAAGGTCGCCAAGCTCTACGAGATGCTGCCGGCGGGCGCCGGCGAGAGCTCGGAGGGCCGCACCCCGGCCGACAACGCCACCGTGCGTTCGGTCTATGTGATCGGCCCGGACAAGAAGATCAAGCTGGTGCTGACCTATCCGATGACCACGGGCCGCAACTTCGACGAGATCCTGCGCGTCATCGATTCCATCCAGCTGACGGCCAAGCACCAGGTGGCGACGCCGGCGAACTGGAAGCAGGGCGAGGATGTGATCATCACCGCCGCCGTCTCCAACGAGGACGCGATCAAGCGCTTCGGCGCCTACGAGACGGTGCTGCCGTATCTGAGGAAGACCAAGCAGCCGACGGCTTAGGGCGTACTGATATTCAGGTGAGGCCGGCCTGCAAATGCCGGCTTCCTGCGCTTCCGGGGCTCACGTACTTCAAGTACGCTCCACTCCGGCCTTTGCCGGCCGAAGCCCTCATAAGTCTCTTCGCTCTATGAAGGCTACGGCCGGCGTAGGCCGGTTCTCGGAAGCCGTCATTTTCGGCGCGTCCTGACCTGAATCTCGCCACGCCCTGGGCCGTGCCCTGAAGACAACAAAAAAGCGGCGCCGAAACGCCGCTTTTTGTTTCCATATCGAGATCGAGCTTTAAGCAGCCGGCTGCGCTTCAATGGTGCGCAGCGCCTGGTTTTGGCGCTTGGCCGCGGCCTTGACCGCGTCCTGGACCTTCTCGAAGGCGCGCACCTCGATCTGGCGCACGCGCTCGCGGCTGATGTCGAACTCGGCCGACAGCTCTTCCAGCGTCAGCGGCTCTTCGGCCAGGCGGCGCGCTTCGAAGATGCGACGCTCGCGATCGTTGAGCACCGACAGCGCGCCCGACAGCATGGCGCGCCGGCTTTCCAGCTCGTCCTGCTCGATCAGCATCTCTTCCTGGCTCTCGTGGTCGTCGACCAGCCAGTCCTGCCATTCGCCGGACTCGCCCTCGCTCGCCCTGATCGGGGCGTTCAGCGAAGCGTCGCCCGACAGGCGGCGGTTCATCGACACCACCTCGGCCTCGGAAACGTTGAGGCGCGTGGCGATCTCGGCGATCTGGTCGGGCTTCAGGTCGCCGTCGTCGAGCGCCTGGATCCTGCCCTTCACCTTGCGCAGGTTGAAGAACAGGCGCTTCTGGTTGGCGGTGGTGCCCATCTTGACCAGGCTCCACGAGCGCAGGATGTATTCCTGGATCGAGGCCTTAATCCACCACATGGCGTAGGTGGCGAGCCGGAAACCACGCTCCGGTTCGAATTTCTTGACGGCCTGCATGAGGCCGACATTGCCTTCCGAGATCACCTCGCCGATCGGCAGGCCGTAGCCGCGATAGCCCATGGCGATCTTGGCGACGAGCCGCAAATGGCTGGTGACGAGCTTGTGCGCGGCGGAAGTGTCCTGATGCTCGGCGTAACGCTTGGCGAGCATGTATTCTTCCTGCGGCTGAAGCATCGGAAAGCGACGGATTTCTTCCAGGTACCGGGCGAGACCGCCTTCACCGGAAACGATACTGGGTAGTGACTGGGCCATGATAGCGCCCCCTCTCAATTGGAGTGATGCCCCCGTAACGCGGCGGGCATGTGACGCGAATGCCAATCGGCTCATCCGCGGCAACTGCTGTATATAGGAACAAAACCAGAAAGGACAGGCATTTGTTCAACACGAAACAGTGTGTCACGCTGAAGTGAACAACGCCAGTCAGGTTTTTTGATGGCTGGTTTGAAGCGTCTTGATGGCGGTTCAGAACTTGCGAAAGCCGCCGACGAGTTCCTCCATGTCCCTCGGCATCGGCGCCTCGAACCTCATCGTTAGATGGGTGGTCGGGTGCCGGAATGCAAGGAGCCAGGCGTGCAAGGCCTGCCGGGAAAATGCATTGACCTCGCTTTTCAGCGGCTCCGGCAGCCGGTTGGCCTTGGTGCGAAAGGCCTGGCCGTAGTCCGGGTCGCCGATCACGGGATGGCCGATATGCGCCATATGGACTCTGATCTGGTGGGTCCGCCCGGTTTCCAGCCGGCATTCGATCAGGCTTGCGGTGGCGAATTCCTTCTGCTGCGCGCCGAAACGCTCCACCACCGAAAAATGCGTGACCGCGTGGCGGGCATCGTCCCGACCTTCGGGAACCACGGCGCGCCGCACGCGGTCGGCGGCGCGGCCGAGCGCTGCGTCGACGGTGCCGGTCGGCCGCTGCGGGATGCCCCAGACCAGCGCCAGATAGGCTCGCTCCAGATCGCCGGTCAGGCCATGGTCGGCGAAGGCCTCCGACAGCGCCTTGTGGGCGCGGTCGGTCTTGGCCACCACCATGACGCCGCTGGTCTCCTTGTCCAGCCGGTGCACGATGCCTGGCCGTTTTACACCGCCGATGCCGGAGAGACTGTCGCCGCAGTGATGGATCAGCGCGTTGACCAGCGTGCCGGTCCAGTTGCCGGCGCCGGGATGGACGACCAGTCCGGCAGGCTTGTTGATGACGATCAGCTCGTCGTCCTCGTAAAGGATATCGAGGGGAATGTCCTCGCCTAGCGGCTCGGCCGGCTCCGGTTCCGGCATGACGACCGAGACGCGCTCGCCGGCCGCAATCTTGCGCTTGACTTCCTCGACCGGCTTGCCGGCGATGGAGACCGCGCCCTGGCGGATCAAGGCCTGCACGCGGCTGCGCGAGATATCGGGGCCGAGCTTCGCGGCCAGCCATTGGTCGAGGCGCTGGCCGGCGGCATCGGCGCCGGCCTCCAGAACGACCGCTTCGTTATCGGCCAATTCATCCCCTATCAAAATCGGGGGCTCTTCGTTATGAGCGCTCATCGAAACCCGTTGCGGATTGTTTAGCCATGGCCCGGCCTGTCGCCGAAGAAGATGAGGAGAAGCCGCTCGACCCGGCAGCCGAAAAGGTGCGCCGGAAGCTCATCCGCTTCATGATCGTCAATCTCGGCCTTCTGTTCCTCGCCCTTATGGTGGTGATCGGGGCGCTTGTCTACAAAGCCCGCAACGCGCCCGGCGCCGGGTCGGCTCCTGCTGGCGATGTCCCGGCCCCGGCCGGCGCGCCGCTCTCCGGCGACATCGTGCTGCCGGTCGGCGCCAGGGTGGTCAGCCAGGCGCTGTCCGGCAACCGGCTGTCGATCGACGCCGAGCTTGCCGACGGCAGCCGTTCCATCTTCGTCTACGACATTGCCGAGCGCCGCATGATCGGCCAGTTCGCGATCCGCAACAAATGAGCCCGCAACAGATGAGCGGCTTTGCCGAAAACCGCTGCATTGCGACCGTGGCGCTCGTGGTCGGGAACTACGACGAGGCGATCGCCTGGTATGTCGGGCGGCTCGGCTTCGTGCTGACCGACGACGTCGCCCTCGGCGGCGGCAAGCGCTGGGTGACCGTCACGCCGGCGAGCGGGCGGGGCGCGCGGCTGCTCCTGGCGGAAGCCTCCGGCGAGACGCAGGCAAGCCGCATCGGCGACCAGACCGGCGGCCGGGTGTTTCTGTTCCTCGAAACGGACGACTTCGCGCGCGACCATCAGGCGATGCTCGGCCGGGGCGTCGAGTTTCGCGAAACGCCGCGCCTTGAAGCCTATGGAACGGTGGCGGTGTTTGCCGATCTCTACGGCAATCTATGGGATCTGATCGAGCCGAAACGGCGGGGCTGATCACGGTCCTCTGGCAAAGTCTGCGGACAGTCCGAAACCCCAGTTGCTTTTTCGCGGCCTTCATCCTATGTAGCCGGTTCTTGAGCGCGCCCATCGTCTAGCGGTCAGGACACCGCCCTCTCACGGCGGGAACAGGGGTTCGATTCCCCTTGGGCGTACCATCTTCATTTAATTGCCCTTTGTTTTCAGCTGCTTACGGCGGTGTTTGTCCAACTTTTCGACTTGGTTGGACAAGTTTTGTTCCCTTTTTGCACTTTCCAGCCGCTCCATGCCGCGATCGGCGAGCTGCTTGCGATCGGCCTTCTTGATGTAGGTCTGCGCCTCGGCCGGCGTGCGATGGCCGAGGAAGGCCATGATCTCCAGAACGTTCGCGCCGGCATTCGCCAAGCGCGTCGCGCCAGCCTTGCGCAGGCCGTGCGCGGAGCAGTGCGGCAGGCCGGCGGCGACGCATTGGTCGCGGAACCAGTTGCCGAAGGATTCGGTCTTGTAGGGCCGCGCCGCGCCATGGGTCAGGAATAGCATCTGATCAGACGGCACGAAGGCCAGCACATCGGCGAGCTCTGACAGGATCGGCAGGTCGACGTCGCCGCCAGTCTTGCCGCGGCGATAGGCGATGCGGCCGGCCTTGGTGCTCTGCCGGCCAAGCTTGATTACATCCTGGCGGGCCGCTCCGGTGCAGAGCATCAGGCGTAGCGCGCGCACTGGCTTCGAGGCGATGCCGTGATGTTCTTCGAACTTCAGGATCTCGTCCTCGGTCCAAGTGTGGAAGCCGTCGGGGTTTTCCGCATAGCGCTCGGCGCCAACCGTCGGATCGGTCGTGATAACACCCTTGCGGATAGCGAAGCGGCAGAGCCGGCGAATGAGCTTCAGCAGCCGGTTGGCCGCCGCAGGCGTCGCTGCCTTGCGCGCCAGCAGCGCCTCAATGTGCTCGGGCCGCAGGTTCTTGACCCGCTTGCTGCCGTGCTCGGTGCGGAAGCGATCCATTTCATGCAGCAGGTTACGCCGACTGATCGGCGCCAACTTCTGCCATTTCGGCGTCCTGACATAGTGCTCGATCAGCCAGTCGAACGTCCCATATTCGGCCTTGGGGACGACGGGCAGATTGCTGCCTCCGGACTTCGCTTCCTCATAGGCCGCCCGGAATTCGGCCGAGCCATAGACGCCTGGCAGGTAGCAATTGGGCCGACCCTTGAAGCGGAACCGCCAACGCACCTTGCCGTGGCGATCGACGGTTCGCGTGACGCCCGGAAATGGATTTGGTGCGCGCCGTTTCATCTGGTCAGGACCTCGTCCCACTCATTGCCGCCGGCGTCGCTGCTCTCTCCTTCGCGCAGCGTCTCGGCGAGCAGTTCGATACGACCGTCGGGATGCGACACCAGGCGCGCCCGATCGTAGCCGGCGGCCTTTGCTGCCTGGAAAAGCCGGCTGGCGTCGCTCTTGGTGATCAGTGCTGCACGCTTCGACATGGCGTCCTCGAAATCTCCGCCCCGAATCGCCGAAGGGAAGGAACACCCTTTGCGACCCTCAAAGCCCGGCGCCAGGCTTCCGATCTGCGCCACCCTCCCCATGAACGGGGCTTAACCGCGAGGGGCGGAGGATGATGCTTGAGGCCTGATCGAATGGCCTTCCAGAGTTGCCCCTCAGACCTCGCTATTCGCCGGGATTGAAGTAGGCGGCGCGGTAGTCGTAGACGCCGCAACCGAAATCGAGGATGCAGCGGAACTCGGTGCCGAGTACTTCCCAGCCCGCCTTGGTCTCGATCTGCGGCCCGGATGCGCCGTCGAGATAGGCATGCATGAATGCAGGCCGGCTGGCCGGATCGGCGAGCAGCCACCAGCCGCTGCCCTCGTAGCGATCCTCGACCTCGACCTTGAGCTTGCCGCTGAACGGGTTGACCGCGTCGATCGCCGTCGAGTTGAGCGTCGCCACGATCTTTTCGGCGGCTGTTTCCTGCGCCGGGCCAACGAGAAGGACCGCGGGCACGGTGCCGGAAATCCAGCTGCCGTTGACGTTCATCTGCTGACGCATGGCTTGCCGGGCAGCACTCAGGCCAGTGATGTCGTCGAGGCCTGCGGCGCTGCCAAGATTGCCGTGATCGGCATGGAACAGCTTCTTGCCGTCCGACAGTTTCTTGCCGCCGAAGTCGTTGGCGGAAAGCAGCTCATAGAACAGGTTGGCCTCGGTCGTGGCGGCCGAGATGCCGAAGGCGCTGATGAAGTCGGCGAATGCGCCAAGCGAATCGTTGTAGATCGCCTGCCGGCTCAAGGAAAACATCTTGCCGTAGGTCGCGACCTGCAGCCCTTGCTTTTCCTCCGACAGTGTGCCGCTCTTGACCTCGCCCGCCTCGTTGACCTTTTCGAGCAACGGCGCCTCGCCGGGCCTGATGTAGGACATCGGCTTGAAATCACGTGCCGAGCGCACCGCCGAGAACCGCTTGAGCGGCGTGAGCTGCGCGCCAAAGCGGGCCATCAGCGCATCGTTCGCGGCCGTGTTCATTAGCATCGGAAAATCCGAGGTCGTGTGCATGGCGCGCTGGCCCTGCCCAGGCGAAAGCATGTGCCCGACGATCTGAAGATCAGACATGCCCCTTGTCGAGGTGCCGGCAAGCTCCATGTGCGCCCGGAACATCCCGACCAAAGTCATGCCGCGGAACTCGTTTTGCCCCTCGATCGTCTGGGGGCCGCCGAGGCGGATCGAAAGCGCCTCGACCATGTGACGCTCGGCGTCTTCGATACGGCTAAAGCTGCCTTCCTTGCGGCCAGGGTTTGTCGCGGTTCGGCGAGAATTCTCGGCCAGCCGATGGAAGACGCGCGTCCGGGCTTCGTCGGCCGTCCGGACATCGCGGAGATCGGCGTCGAGCTGGCGACCGTCGAGGCCGGCTGCAACGCCCTGGCGGAAGACGGTGTCGATGTCGCGCTGATCGCGCGCGGTGCGCTCGATCTGACGCTGGCGCGGCGGCTGATCATCGTCTTCGTCGTCGGTGATGGTGGCATCGTCGTCGACCAGGTCATCCTGGCTGAGATCGAGCGGCGGCGGGTTGGAGACACGGCGTGGACGCTTCATGTTCATTCCTCGTATTTTGGCGTTGGGGTCAGCTGGCACGCTGACCAGCGACGCCTCGAAAGGCGTCCACCGCGTCACCGTGACGGTTAATGTCCCATCGGTCGCTCTGGATTCGGTCTCGTCGTCGACGGTGTAGCCGACGCTCATTTTGCTGATCGTGCCGGCGGCGATCTGGGCCATGGCGGCATCGCCGCGCTCGGTCTCGGCCAGCCTGAATTTCATCACCAGCGACGGCCCTTCGAAGCGATAGGCGATCGCGCGGCCGAGCAGATTGTCGATGCCGACGATCTGGTGTGAATCGAGCAGCGGCAGGTCGGCCAGTCGCTCGACGTTCACGGCGCCCGCATTGCAGGCGAGGATCTCGCGGCCGAAGAAACGCCGGACCGGCGTTTGCGTGGCGACGGTCGCCTCGAATGTGCGCGTCTCGGTGTCGATCGATTCCGGCCGGAACTTGAGCGCCAGGCGTTCGATGCCGCCGGGCTTCTTGCGGGTGGTGAGTGGCTTTTTCAATGCTTTGCCTCCCCCGCCAACGGCGCGACGTGGGCCGCAATCTGGCTGATCGCTGCCTCGCTGAGGTCCCATGCCTCAATGAAGGCAAACAGCATCTGCGCCATCTCGCTAGGCAGACCCAGGCCTTCGGCAAGTTCATCGTCGGTGAGGGATTTGCCCCTTGCGGTCGCCGCGCGTGCGGCAAGGCGCGTTCTGGTCAAACGTTCGATGAACTCGCGCGACCGAAGATAGGCCGAAACGTTATCCATGAGGTTGTCTCCTGCCTTCGCAAATGACGTTGATCCTGGCGGCCATGTGATGCGCCTGCCCCTCGATCGCCGCGGCGGCCTGCCAGGCGCAGATCAGGTCGACGATTGGGCGCGGCAGGTCGAGGATGACCGCGGCGGTGCTCGGTGCCACGCTGCCGGCGCGCGCCGTCGCGGCGCGAAGATTGGCGATGCGCCTGACAAAGTCAGGCTCGCGCATGCCGTCGGCGATCCTGGCCAGGCGACGGTCGTTCATGCGTCACCCTTGCTTTGCAAGAAAGGCTTCGATGTCGGCCAAGCGGCGCCGGCCGATGACCGACAGATTGACGCGAAGAAACCCTTCGCTCTGGACCACATGGTCCACGGGATCGTTGAAGCCGGTAGATTGAGGGATATCGAAGCGGGCGATCATCCACTGGCGAATGTCGCCACGGCTCTCAGGATCGAACGTCAGAAACAGTCCCCTGTCAGGCCACTCCTCGCCCACGATGATCGCGGCGAAAAGCTGATGAGCGTGCGGATGGTCGACGATCTTGAAGGCTCGCTTCAGGTCAACACCCATGCCGCTGATCGAAAGGGCGGCGCCCATCTTGACGACCTCGATCCAGGAATACGCCATCCGAGCGCCGTCGCCGCCATAGCGGCAGATGTCGCGCACTCGCCAGATCTTCAGAACGCCTTGCTTGATGCCAAGGATCTCGGCCGTCTCGGCCATTGTGAATTGCTGTTTCATGCCAGCCTCTGGTTACAGCGTGTTGCCATCCATATACGGCAACACGCTGTATCCGGTCAAGAGGCTTCATGCTAGGCGACGATATAGGTCATCGTGCCTTCATCTGGCCCATCTTCCCTCCGGCACACGTAGCCCTTGACCGGATCACCGTACATGAGAGGCGGCCCGGCAACGCCAGTCGGATCATGCAGGCCACGAAACCATTTTGGATGACTGGCGAGCTGGCGAGGCCGCTGCTCATCATTGAACGTTACTGTCTGGTCGGAAGCGATGTAGATTTCCCACGTCATGCCCGTTTCCTCGCAAAGCAGATCGTTCAGCTGCTCGATGCAAGCTTTGATCTTCTCCTGCCGGGAGGGCATCAGCCCAGACAAAGCGGCGCTTGCTTGGTCGCTGACCATCAGGCCGGCGGTAAGAGCGACTGATCCGGAAAGCATATTGCGACGGGTGATCGGGACGTTCGGCATTGGGTGACCTCCGATTGCGGCAAAGTTACATCAATGGTATAAGGCTACACCAGAATTGAAGTCAACAACTTTGATATAAGGTTTGATTAAAATGATAATCTCATCTGCGCAATGTCGGGCTGGTCGCGCACTGATCGGATGGTCGCAAGACCAACTCGCCGACGCATCGAAGGTGGCCAAGGCAACCATTGCGGTTTTCGAGACCGGCAAGCGAACCCCCTATGATCGGACGCTTGGCGATGTGCGAGCGGCGCTCGAGGCCGCCGGCGTCATCTTCGTCGAAGAGAATGGCGAAGGTCCTGGCGTGCGGCTGCGGAAAGTGCGCTGAAGGAATCGATGCGCATTGGTCCGAATTGACCGTAGATTCGCGCCCCGAGGCGGCCTCTAACTTGCGTTTGGACGCGTCCAAATGCGTTTTCTGCAACTAAATCAATGTCAATTGCACGCTTTCCACAGGGGTGCTGGTTTTCTGTGGATAGGTTGCAAGCTTTTGATTTTACTTAGATATTTGCAGATTTTAGATCAAACAGCGAACAACGGGCCTGTTAACACCGGATCGGTTCGCTTGACGTGAGGCGCGACAAACTATCAGCTTGATCGCGACATGTGATGGAAGAGAAGCCGTCGTGGCTTTGCCTCCCCCGACGGCTTCTCGAAATCACATCCTGCTCAATGGTTGTGCCCAAGGCGCAGGAAGCGGCCCCTTTAGGACTAGGACACACTGTCCCGTTCCTTTCCGTCGGTCAAGCCTTGGGACGTTCCGAAACATGATAGGAACCTCTCAAATGGAAATACCTTCTCCCGAAATCCCTCCGCCGAGCAAGCAACCGCTCACTTTCAAGGATGCTATTGTGGTCTGGATGCTTCGCCGCGACGGCTGGCACCAGCACCAGATCGCGGCGCGATTCGGCGTCAATTCGGCCAGGATCAATGACATCCTGAAAGAGCGAAAGCACGTCGGCAGCAAGGATGCGCCCGACGACACCGCGCACTGAGGCTTAACCGCCTTCTCTGCTGGCGCGTCTAGGCGCGCCAGCTACCAAGGCCACCACGCCAGCGCCAGCACTACAGCGCAGGCGATGGCGAAGGCGGCGTGCGCGATCATGTGGCGCCCTTTGGATCGTCGCCACCGGTCTTGCCTCCTGACAGCACCGTCAGGTTAGGACCTGCCTCTGAGATGCTCGGCACGATGTACCCGGGCGTGATGAGTGCTTCCCAGATTGGCCTGACCTTGCTGAGAAGGTCTTCCATAATCTGCGCCGGGCCGGTTCCACGCACGCCGGCATCGCACATGGCCAAGAAGATAAATCCTTGGAAGTGTGCGAAGGCTGCATGTCCATCGTGCCAGGCCGGATCGGCTCCCATCCCGCTCGTCACTGCCCGAGAAAACTCTGTCGCCAGATGTTGGCAATATTTGAAGTTGTCGCCCTCGAATGGGCCAAGGTTCGGGTTCGGAAGTGTCATGTTCTAAGCCTTTGTTAGCGATTGACTGACCGACCAACGCGCAAGCCTGTCGACGACGCTATCATCAGCGATCATCTGAAAGACTTCGGCGCGACTTGGTCCGAGTCGCAGGTTGATCTCTGTCACCCTTCTAGTCGAGCCCAGCACCGCCGGCGCAAGCGGCTTGACCGTGCCTCCGCCGGCAAAACTCTGGGCCGACATCGATCGATTGAAACCGTCCACCATGCCGCCGATGTTGAAACCGCGCATGCCCCTGAAAAACTCGCGCGGGATCTTCATCTGGTTGAGCGCATGCATGAAGCCTGGTCCATAATAGGCAGTGGCCTTCGCCTGCATGATGAATTCCTTGACCGACGCCATGATCGGGATGCTGTCGCTGGTCGGCGTACCGGGACCGTTGGCGAGATAGCCGCCGCCGGCAAAGCCACCTTGCGAACCGCCGCCTGACGAAGAACTGCCGCCCGCCTGCGCGCGCAACTGCTGCGCCTGCGCCACCGCTTCCCGCAAGGCCGAGATGATTGAGTTGATCTCCGTGCGGATTTGAGAGGCGAGGCTGGAAATGACAGAGGACAGATTTCCGAAGCCGCCCTGGATGAGCGCGCCGAGACCGGAGAAGATGCTTGAAAAGATGCCAGGCAATTGCTGGAACGGCTGGGCCACACCGGCCGCCGCCGAACTTGCCGCCGGCGGCATCTTGTCGAGTTCGGTGATGACCCCGTCGACCGTCGTGCTGATATCGGCGCTCAGGCCACCGCCGACATCGCCGGGGTTCAGCGCGGATTGCAGACCGCTCACCGCTTCAGTTGCGGCCGGCCCCAGCTTCTGAACGCTGGTGACGACGCCATTGACGGCGGTGTCGACATTCGCGGCCAGGCCAGCCCCGACGCCGGTGTCAACGGTCAGCGCCTCTTTCAGACTTGTGCTGGCAGCGTCGGCCGCTGGCTTGATCCGGCCAAGATCGTTGACGACGCCATCGACCGCCGGCTTAACCGCATCGGACTTGAACGCATCAGGGACGGTGCGGATGTGGCTGGCGATATCATCGGCAACCTGCTTGACCTTGTCGCCGGCAGTCTTGGCGCTGGTCCCGACATCGTCGAGCGCCTTCTTGGACTGCTCGGCCTGCTGCGCCACGCCGTTGACAACGTTGAAGACCTCGGACGAAAGCTTCCCGCCCTCGCCGCCGCCACGGAAAACGGTGATCTGATGCGACAGGCCCTCAATCTTCTTGCCGGTTTCGTCGGCCGCATTGCCAAGCGCCTGCGTATCGGCCACGGCGTTTTTGTTTGCCGCAACAAAGCCATCGATCCCGCGCGCCGCCTGCGCAGCCTGGAACGCTTGGTCGGACATCTTTCCCGACAGCCAGGCGACCCGGTCCGCCATCTCGTTCGTCTTGGCGGTGAGGTCGGTCGCGTTCTTGGTCAGCTCGAGCCAAGTCTGGGCCAGCTTCGCGACATCGCCGGGGTTTTCGGCGCCGATGCGGGCAATGGCCTTGTTGAACTCGTCGACAGATATCTTGCCGTCCTGGAACTGCTTGGCGAGATCGAACATCGCCTGCGCGGCGGCGTTCTGCATGTCGCCTTCGAAATGCGGCAGCTTGTTGGACAGATCGGCCAGGGCATCGACGAGCGCCTGCTTGGTCTTATCGAGAGAATCGCTCGCCTCGAGCAGAAGGCGATCCTTCACCTCCTGCGTCATTTTCGCGAGCGAGCCGCCTACCTTCTGGTACGCGGCGTCGACCTCATTGACAACCTTCTCATGTTGCTGAAGCGCGGCGGTGGCCTCATCGGTGCGCGTGGCCCAGACCCCGATCGCCACGCCGATGAGCGTCAGAGCGGCTAGTTCTGGAACGCCGGCAACGAAAAGCAGCGCCGCGGCGAGGTTGCGCAAGCCGGCAATCAGTGTGCCGAGGCCCTGCAACGTAACCCCGAAAGCGCGCGTCGCGAGGCCGAGACCAAATAGAAATGGACCGATTGTTGCTACCACTCCGCTGACGACAGTCCCAAGTCGCAGCACCTCTGGACTGAGCTGCGAGAGCGCCTGCGCCCAATCTGTGAGCTTAATGACGATATTCGTCACAAAATCGAGGAAGCCAGACTTGCCGATAGCGATCGAAAGGTTCTCCACCGCGCTATTGAACTGGTCGAGCTCACCGACCAGGCCTTTGACGCGCGTCGCGGCAATGTCCGCCGAGTTCGTATTTTTCAGATGCATCATCATGGCATCGATGCCGGCACCGCCCTGCTTCATGAGAGCGATTGCCGTGCGCAGCGCATCGGTGCCGAAGATGGTAGAAACGGCGTCGTTGAGGTCTTCCTGCGACAGCTTGCCGAGCTTGTCCTGAAGCTCCTGCGCGATCTGTGACATCGACTTCATCTTGCCGGATGCGTCGAAGAACTTCAGGCCTAGCTTTTCCATCATCGCCGCAGCCTGCTTCGATTGCGGGACGAGACGGGTCAGGAAGGTCTTGAAGGACGTGCCGGCATCAGAGCCCGAGGCAAATGATGAAGCCGTCGCCGCAAGGACGGCGTTGAACTCTTCGAATTTGACGCCGAGCGCTCCCGCGGCGCCACCAGCCTGCCCGATGGCAAGCGCATAGTCATCGAAGGACAGCTTGGATTCGACGGTCGCGCCGGTGATGGAATCGACGATGCCGGGAAGCTGCGAGGCGCTGAGCTTGAACTGGTTGATGACGTCGCCGACGACGGCCGCCGAAGACGCAAGGCCGGTGTCGTTCGCCGCCGCAAGGTCGACCATCGCCTTGGCCGCGCCTTGCATGATGGTCTGGAAATCGAGGCCGACCTTGGCGAGCTCGGTCATGCCCTCGGCGGCTTCGGACGAGGAGAAGACCGAAGCCTGGCCGAGATCCTGCGCTTTCTTCTCGGCATCGGACAGCGCCTGACCGGCAACGCCAGCATTGACGGCGAAGCTGTTCATCGCCTTCTGGAAATCGGCGGCCTGCTTGAGGATGCCGGCGCCGGCGCCGACGATCGGCAGGGTGAGCGCGGTCGTCAGCGTACGGCCGATATCCTGGATCTGCTTGCCGGTCGTTGCGAACTGCGCGCCCAGCGATTTGACCTGCGCTTCGGCATTTTTCAGCGACGAGAAGAAGCCAGCCGGCAGGCCCTTAACCTCGGCGGCAGCAGCCTGCAGGTCACGAAACGCCTTGCGACCGGCGGCGCCGAATTCCTCGAGCTCGCGCTTAAGTTCCTTCCCGCCGTCGAGTTCGATACGCTGTTTGATGGTCCCTGCCATGATAGAAAAATCCTTTCAAAATAGTGGTGAACGTTTACCGTTCACCTCGATCGTAAACTTCGTACACCCAGTTTTCCGGACCCCGTCACTAGTCCCCCCTCGGTCTTCGCCGTCCCGCATACGGTTTTGATGGCGGGAAGGACCCGCGACGGGGTGGCGTCCCAACCGTCCCGACCTGTCGCCTGCTCGGCTGGAAGTTGGGACAGGATATTTCTCAATGAAATCAAGGCCTCGTCCCAACTGTCCTAACTGTCCTAACCTTTTCAGAGGGGTTGTAGGAAAGCAGACAAGTCGATCCTCGCTAGAGTACGCGCGCGCACGGACCAATCGATCAGGTTGGGACAGTTGGGACAGTTGGGACTGCCCATTGATTTCGTTGGCTTTTTCGCGTCCTAACCTCGGAGGCTGTCCCAACCTAGGTTGGGACAATCGTCTATTCGGGGTCATCGATAGCCCCCCAATCTGATCGTTGCCCGACCTGTTCATCGAAGGCCGCGCGACAGTCGGCGAGAGGTGGCAGGGCATAGAACCATCGCCGCGCTACGTTCGCGCCAGTCTCGTCGGTGACCTGCCTGCGCACGCGATCTATGCCCGGCAGCAGATGGCCTATCTTCATGCCGAACGAGATCTGGGAGACCCGATAGCGGATGCCCATCTGCTCGGCCGTAGCGAGGTAGCTTTTGTAAAGCGCCTCGCATTCGACCGCCTTCGGCCAGGCCACGCCTCGATCGATGATCGCGCCCTCATGCAGCCTGTCGTAAAGCCATTGCTCGACAGGATCGAACGACCTGATCTTTTGCTCGAGCAGCGCCGCAGTCTTGGGGATCTCTCGCAGATTGACCTTGGACAGGTCGAAGGTGAGCAGATCGTAGAGCAGCGCCTCACGCCCGCCGGCGTCAAGCTCCTCGGTCATCTCGCGGAAATATTCGTGGTTCTGTTTCGCATGCGGCGCGATGTCAAAGCAGGCGAAACGCCGTTCTTCCTTGCCTGCGGGGACGACCCAATCGAAATTGGACGTCATCATCAGGCGTATGTAGTTCGGCAGGCGAATGGGGTCGATGCCCTTGCTTTCGACCATTTGGCGCTCGGATGTCACCAAGCCGCGCAGATGACCCTCGGCAGCTTTGTCGCCGGCGAAAACCGCCTCGTCGGCCTGCAGAAACAGGCAGGCCGCCATGTGGCTATTGAACTGGCCGATCAGGTATCGCGGATTGTCGATCTGGAAATAGTGCGCCTGGATCAGCGAGCCGAACACCTCGCCTATCTTGGTCTTGCCGGCGCCCATCGGGCCGCGGAGGATAATCGACGTGCCGGGCTTTTCGCGCGGCAGCTGCATCATCTGGGCAAACCAGCCGAAAAACCATGCGTAGGTCTTTTCCGACCCGCCGCAGACGTTGGTCAGAATGTGATCGCGGAAGATGGCATAGCTGCCGCCCCTGCGCGGATCGACTGAAAAGCCTCTCCACAAGTTGTAGAAGCCGGGTGTTCCTTCGGTGCCGGCCGGGTCTGGGAAAAACTCCAAGCCGCGAAAATCGCGTCGGCGCGGGCTGTCTAGCCAGGCGTTGGCCTGCGTCTTCCATTTCGGCTTTCGGTCGGCGCCGAGCACTTCGGTGAACCGGTTCTGATAGATCGTTTGGAAAGCGCTGATCTGCAGAAACTGCAGCTGCTCCTCCGGCGGCGCGTCCGGCTTTTCCCAAAGGATGACCGCGCGGCTGCCAATCGGCACGACCGCAAACTGCCGGTTGAAGGCGTCGATATTGAAGCCGTTGTCGTCGACGTTTTCGCCGTTTGCCTCAGCGGCCAGGGCATCATACTCTGCCTGGCCATCGGGGTCGTCATCCGACGGTCGCTCCATGCGTTCGAGCGCCGCTTTCGCGACCTCGGCACCGGGCCTCGATTTCTTACTGCCGCCGGCCATGAACGATCAGCCGGCGTTGGACACGGCGACAAATTCGCCAATGGTTTCAATGGTGTCCCGGTTGCTGGTTGGACACGCTAACCAGTTGATTTCAAAGGAAAGATAAACTCCCCTTGGGCGTACCATCTCTCCCAATAAGCTGCGTAGGTTGCCGGTGCTGACCCGACATCCGATTCTAAACGCCCGCTACGGTCTTGTCATGGGACGCCTGCTCCAGCAACCGCGACAGGTGCTGGAGGTGCATCGATTGGGCATCTTCGAGCAACTGCAGGAAGTTGGACGCCTTGCCGCGCGGCAGCCGACGACGCTTCAGGGTGGCGATGCGCGCGCGCTGGCGCTTGATGTGGCGCTCGGCCTGCAGGACATGCCGTTCCGCCATTTGGATATCGTCGTTCAGCGCCATGGCCCTAAACGGCCGGGCGGTCAAAGGGTTCCGCAGGGGAAAGCTCTGAAGCGCGGTCCCGATGGCGAGAACCCGATTCGCTACGCGGCCTGAGCGGAAGGCAGCTCGCGGTGCAGGCGGGGATCACGCCCAGCATGCTGTCGCAGATAGAGCGCAGCGGAAAGGCCGCCTCCGCCAGGACCCTCAAGGTCATCGCACGCATCCTGGACGTGCCTTTGGAAGCCATTTGCCGGACCTTTCCGCCGGAGCCCCGGACATGCTGGCGGATACCAGCAGGTCGGTCGCCTGGGTTTTGACCTGAGGCATCGAGACGCCCGCGCCGTGCGCCTGAAGCTCAGCGCTTCTGGCGCAACGCCGCGGATTGAATTAGCATCCGTTCATCAAAGCTTCGGCCGCAATCCCGCAGGATACGGAAAATGCGGTGCGCGGGGAGCGAAGCCGGGCGGCGGTCACATGCCGGGCGCCAAGCGCGACTGGGCATCTGAAACGCGTCCGCCGGCAAGGCGGCGTGGCCGGGAGGAGCAGATGCAGAAACTGCAATCGCAAGGCGTCCATCACATCACGCTGGTCGGCGCCGATCGCCAGACCTCCATCGATTTCTGGGAAGGCGTGCTCGGCATGCCCTTCGTCTTCGAGCAGCCCAATCTCGACAAGGCGAGCGAAAGCCACCTCTATTTCGACCCGGGCGATGGGCGGCTGATCACGGTCTTCACCGACGAGAGCCGCAGCCCGGTCAAGCGGCGCACGCCGACCGACATCGGCTGCGTCCACCACATCGCGTTTGCGGTGTCGCGGGTGACCTTCCTGCAGGCAGTAGGCCGGCTCGACGAGCGCGGCATCAAGCACAGCGGCGTCAAGGATCGCGGCTTCATGGATTCGATCTATTTCGAGGATCCGCTCGGCCTGCTGATCGAGCTCGCCTCCTACCGCTTCGAGCCGCCGGCCGGCTTCAGCCATGCCGACGTGCTGATGGAGGCGCACAGGGTTCGCGTGGGGCGCGGCGACTACGCAATAGCCGAGGTGCATCTTGCCGACGCCATCCAGGCGCTGGTCGAGCGATCACGCGCAACATTGTCCGAGGACCGGGCGGCGAAGAATCCATACTGAGCAGGTGACAGGGAGGACCAAGATGGCAAAGGCAGCAACGAAAGCAACGAAGAAGACCGCGGCCAAGCCAGCGGCGAAGCCTGCAAAGCCGGCGGCGAAAACCGCGGCAAAGGCAACAACTGCCGCCAAGGTGTCGGCCAAGGCAGCCAAGCCCGCGCCTAAAGCGACGGCCAAAGCCGCGCCTAAAGCCGGGGCGAAGCCGGCCAGGAGATCCGCGGTCAAGCTCAGCATGCTGAGGCCCAGCGTCAACAACATGACGGTCAGGGTGTTCACCCGCGCGGCCGGCCTCGATCATGCCGAGACCGACGCCTGGGGCCTGACGCGCACGCCGGAATTCCTGGCGCGGAACCCGGCGCATCTGACGCCGATGATCGAGGACAAGGGGCTTCCGAGAGGCGTGCTGTGGGAAAGCTGCGCCATCATGCAGTACCTCGCCAACAAGCACGGGCTGGACAAATTCTATCCCAAGGCGCCCGCCAGGCGGGCGATGGTCGACAGCGCCATGTTCTACCTGGTCGGAACGCTCTATCCCTATGTGGCCAGGGCCACCTATCCGGCGCTCGGCTTTCCGCAATATGCCGGCGAGGTCGGCCATAGCGACGCCCATCCGGAGAAGAAGTCGGAAGCACAGAAAGCTGCCGCCGCCGCGATCGCGGAGCCGCTGGAGGTGTTTCACTCCTTCTTCAGGGACGGCAAGCCGTTCATCGGCGGCAACAACCCGTCGATCGCCGATATCCGTCTGGCGGCGACGCTCGAGTTCCTGGCCGTCATCGACTATGCTCTGCCGGCATGGGCGAAGGACTATATGGCCGCGATTGAGAAGAAGCTCGGCAAGGCCTATGCGGAGCCGGCCGGCGACGTGCGCGGCTATATCGCGCATATCAAGTCGCAGGCCGCCGCCTGAAGCGTGTCGCTCCGAAACGGATTCAGGCGACGCGCTTAAATGGTTCGTTAACCAAAGCCTGTCTAGTGATCCGGCCCTCTTCGCGACCACGGATGTACTGGCGCGATGGCAAGGCGAAGGAAAGGTCGGCTCCGTGCCGGCCTTTTGCTTTTGGCGACGGTCGCGCGATCACGGCAGTCTGATTTCGACAGCGCCGGGCGGGTCGAAATCCTATTGTCATCGTTCCCGTTGATCGTACGATGCCATCGGCGGGCGGCGAAAGCGACGAGGACCTGCGATGAGAAACACGGCAAGATTTGCGGCGGTCGCCGGCGTGCTGCTGGCGCCACTCTTCCCGGCGAATGCCGCGTCGCTCAACACCATGAACGAGGTCGGAACCGCCCTCCAGGCGTGCTGGACGCCGCCCGCCGATTCCGGAACTGCCTCGGTCACCTTGAGCTTCAGCTTCAAGCGCGACGGCACGCTGATCGGCCCGCCGAAGCCGACGGCCATCAAGGTCAGCGGCGACGACAAGGCGCGTCAGGCCTATGTCGACGCGGCCACCGCGGCCCTGCGCAACTGCCTGCCGCTCAGCTTTTCGCCGGCATTGGCCAAGGGAATTGCCGGCAACGTCTTCACGCTTCAGTTCAATTCGCCGAAGCAATAGCAAATGCCGGGCTATCCCGACGCAAATGCTCCGCGGCGCGTGAGCGGAACGCCGTTCCACGACCAGGCAAGGCCTGCCCCGGGCAAATCAACAATCAGTGCGGCAAGGATTCAGCGCGCGCCACGCCTTGCGGTGACGTGCTTTGCCAACTCCGGCATCTCGAACACATAGTCGTTCCAGGCCGACTCCGGAATCTGTCCGGCCAGATAGCATTCCAGCAGCAGATTTTGCTCCGGCGTCAGATGCCTCGGCGCCCGCTCGTGGTCCAATCCAAGCGAATGGATCAGGTTCCTGGTCAGGCCAGAGACGGTGAAGTGAATGGACATCTTCAGTCTCCCTCGCGCTGCACAGATAACGTCCGATGCCGGCCAAAGGTTTCATCGTCAGTCCGTGATCGAGGGCCGCCGGACATCGATAGGCAGGCGCCGGCCGGTGCGGAGTGATTTTTGGCTTCTGTCCCATTCTTGAAATGAAAGCGTAATATTCATTTTACAAGATCGGTCAACACTCAGTATAAGGAGGCCGATTGAGGCGCTTTACTTGCAATCGCGACGATGAGCCTAAAAGCCGTTGTTTTATGCATGTCGCCCAAAACAGCTGTGCATTTTCGGGTGACAGGCATCACTCGCAGACGACGCGATAGCGCTTGCCGGTTTCGCTGACATTCCTGCAGGCCAGCGCCTTCTCCGGCTGGGAGGACGCATCGGGCAAATCCGGCTGAAGGGAAGGGGTCGTCGAAGCCGGCCTGAAATGTCTTCGGCCGGGGGGACCCGCAGGCGCGCCCGGCGGCTGCGGAAATACGTCCGAGGCAACCTGCCTCGAGGCGGTCGTCCCCGGCGGGGCCTTGTCCCAGATGCGCCTGACGTCCATCCGGCTTGGAATGATGACGGTTCCGTCGTCGCTGCGCGCGCAGCTGCTTGCCGCGAGCAGCGCCGGGCAGAGAACAAAAGTCAGCATTCGACCAAGCATCGGCAATACCCCCGGACAGTCTTATATCGCGGTGGCGGCGGGGCAGCCAACGGGCGGATTACCGCAGCCGGCATCGGACCAGGGTCTGACTAAATGGAATTACGCGGAGGTGGTTCCAATTCGTTAAGGTTAGCGGATCGTTAATGCTTCTAAGGCACTGTCCGCCGACGAACCACGAAGGCGGTTCGGCTGGGGGTGGCGACAGCATGGCGGACTTGGACGAGACGGGCGGGACAGGCGGCATGCGCAACCCCCTCGAAGCAGCGGTTGCGCGTGGCGACGATTCGTCCGGCAGCGAACAGCATCTTGCCGATCTCGATCGCACCATGGACGCCATGCATATGGGCGTCGTGCTTTTGGACGCCCGGCTCGACACGCTGATCATCAACAAGGCCTATCGCGACCTGTCCAGGATTCCGGACGGGGCCGTGACCGTCGGTGCCCCATTCAGCCACCTGATGGACCTCAACCGCCGCAACGGCATCTATGGCGAGATCGGCGAACAGGAGTGGCATCGCTACCTCGCCGCCCGGATCGCGGAGATTCGCGCCGGATCCGTCGCGCCGCGCGAGTTCGTCCATGCCGACGGCCGGACGATGATGTTCTCGGTGACGGCGCTGTCCGAAGGCAAGCGCCTGCTGACCTACTATGATGTCACCGAGGTCAAGCGCCGCGACGCCGAGATCGAGAGAGCCAACGCCAGGACGGCCGAGACGTTCACCAATCTTCGACTGATGGTCGATTCGATGCCGATCGGCGTCATCGTCCTCGATGCCGATCTCAGGGCGGAGGTCATCAACCGCGCCTTCTACGACTTCTGGAAGATCGATCCGCGCCGCGCCACGGTGGGCTGCGGCTTCCGCGAGCTGATGGAGGCGAGCCGCGACGCCGACCCCTATGGCGCCGACGAGGCGGCCTGGCAACGCCACATCGCCGAACGCGAGGCGGAAATCGGGGCGGGTGTCGCCGGCTCCAGGCAGTTGCCGCGCATTGACGGCCGCACGCTGATCGCCTCGCTGGCGCCGCTTGCCGGCGGCAAGCGGCTCATCTCCTATGTCGACATCACCGACATGAAGCATCGCGAGACTGAGGCCGACGATGCGCGCAAGAACCTCGCCACCGTGCTGGAATCGCTGCCGGCCGGGGTCATCATCTACGATCGCGACGACAAATTCGTCTTCGCCAACCGCAAGCTGCAGGATACGCTGCCGGCGCTGAAACCGGCCTGGCAAGCGGGCTGCACGTTCCGCGAGGCGCTCACTCTCGGTCATTCCGTCGGCTATTTCCGGTCGAGTGGCGACGCCGAGGTCGACAAGCTCTACAGCATCGAGAAGGAACGCTGGCTCGACGCCATGCTCGGGCGCTATCGTTTGCCAAATTCCTCCTACGAGCGCCAGAATCCCGACGGTCGCTGGTACCAGGTCTACGACATGAGGACCGACGACGGCACGTTCATCGGCGTGCGCGTCGACATTTCCGACATCAAGGCGCGCGAGAAGGCGCTGCGCGACTCGATGCGCCAGATCGACCTCTACCGGCATGTCATGGACGAACTGCCGGTGGCGGCCTTCATCAAGGCAGAGGATCTCAGCATCGAGTTCGTCAATAAGGCCTGGTGCGCGCTGACCGGCATCCCCAAGGAAGACGTCATCGGCAAGACGGACCGCCAGCTTTTCGGTACCCAGGATGCCGAAAGCTACAGCCAAGACGACACCGAGGTCGTCGCCACCGGCAAGGGGCGCGAGGTCGAGGAACCGGTCACCCATCGCGACGGCACCGTGCGGCAGCTGATGACGCGCAAGAACCGGCTGGTGGCCATCGACGGTTCGGTGCATCTGGTCGGCTCCAGCACCGACATCACCGACGTCAAGGCGCGGGAGCGGGCGCTCAAGGAAAGCATGAGCGAGAACGAGGTGTTCCGCAGCCTGATCGACAACGTGCCGGTGTCGATCTATGCCAAGCGCTCGGATCTGCGGCAGTTCTACGTCAACAAGGGCTGGTCGGATCTCACCGGCTTCAGCAAGGACGAGGCGATCGGCAAAACCGACGTCGAAATTTTCGGCGCGGACGGCGAAGCTTTCATCGCGGGGGATCTCGCGGTGCTGCGCACCGGCGAGACGCAGGAGATCGAGGAAAAGGTGACGCTGCCCGACGGCAGCGTGCGCCACCAGTTCGCGCGCAAGGGCGCGATGATCGCGTCCGACGGCTCGCTCTACCTGATCGGGTCGACCACGGACATAACGGAACTGAAGCAGCGCGAGGCCGAGCTTAGCGAGGCGCGCCAGCGCGCCGTGCTCGCCGACCGCGCCAAGTCGGAGTTCCTCGCCAATATGAGCCACGAGATCCGGACACCGATGAACGGCGTGCTCGGCATGGCCGAGCTGCTCGCAAAGTCCGACCTCGACCCGAAGCAGAAAACGTTCACCGACATCATCGTCAAATCGGGCAACGCGCTGCTCACCATCATCAACGACATCCTCGACTTCTCCAAGATCGACGCCGGCCAGCTGGTGCTCGACCCGGCGCCCTTCAATCTCGCCGAGGCGGTCGAGGACGTGGCGACGCTGGTGTCGACGCGCGCCAAGGAGAAGGACCTCGAGCTCATCGTCCGCGTCCAGCCCGGGCTCGACGGGCAGTTCGTCGGCGATGTCGGCCGCCTCAGGCAGATCGTCACCAATCTGCTCGGCAACGCGGTGAAATTCACCGACCAGGGCCACGTGCTGGTCGACGTCATCGGCGAGCGGGTTCCGGCCGGCACCAGGCTCACCATCTCGATCACCGATACGGGTATCGGCATTCCCGAGGACAAGCTGAAGCTGGTGTTCGAGAAGTTCAGCCAGGTCGACACCTCCTCGACGAGGCGGCACGAGGGCACCGGCCTCGGCCTTGCCATCACCTCGCGGCTGGTCGAGCTGATGGGCGGCGAAATCGGCGTCGACAGCGCCGAGGGCAAGGGCTCGACCTTCTGGTTCACCGTCACGCTGCCGCGGGCGGAACGCGGCGGGCAACGGATCATGCCGGTCGACGTGACCGGCGCGCGCGTGCTGATCGTCGACGACAACGCCGTCAACCGCTCGATCCTGAGCGAGCAGATGGCGTCGTGGACCTTCGATTCCTGCGCGGCCGAAAGCGGCGCCGAGGGACTGAAGGTGCTGATCGCGGCCGCCGCCTATGGCGTGCCTGTCGACTGCGTCGTGCTCGACTACCAGATGCCGGGCATGACAGGCGCCGAAATGGCGCGCATCGTGCGCAACACGGTCGGCCTCGCGCATACGCCGATCATCATGCTGACCTCGGTCGACCAGTCGCTCGCCACCGCCGCCTACCGCGATCTCGGCATCGATGCGCAACTGATCAAGCCGGCACGTTCCTCCATCCTCCTGGAGACGCTGGTCGCCACCATCCAGCGCCATCGCCACACAACGGCGGCTGCCCGGCCGCCGCTGGCAACCGGAACCGGTCCCGCGCATGGCGCGCCGCCGCAGCCATCGCAGGCGCAGGTGCCCGCGGCGGCGTCGAATCGTGCCCTGCTGCAGCCGCCGTCCGTCCGCGCGCGCCCGCGCCCGGCCGGCGCGGAGCGCGGGCTCGACATCCTCGTCGCCGAGGACAATGAGGTGAACCAGCTGGTGTTCACGCAGATCCTCGGCGAGACAGGCTATCAGTTCGAAATCGTCGGCAACGGCCGCAAGGCGCTGGACGCCTTCAGCAAGCTCAACCCGCGCATGATCCTGATGGATGTGTCGATGCCCGAGATGAGCGGTCTGGAGGCGACCGCCGCCATCCGCCAGCTCGAAGCGGAGATGGGGACGCATGTGCCGATCGTCGGCGTCACCGCGCATGCGCTGAAGGGGGACCGAGAGCGCTGCCTGGAAGCCGGCATGGACGACTACCTGCCGAAGCCGATCAGCCCGAAGGCGTTGCTCGAAAAGCTCGAAAGATGGCTCGGGTCGGACGCCGAAGTCCGGCGCAGCGCCGGCTAACAGTCTTGCTCGCGGAGTTACCCGCCGCGAGCAGTGTCCGCGGATCGGACGCGGGGCATATGGTGTGATCGCACCATACAAAACGAAGCCCAAGTCGCGACAATGGTCACTGTCGATTCCGCCCTTCGGTTACGGGCGGGAGCAGCGACCGCCGGCAAGGAACAGCGTCGACTCTACCCCAACGGACCTGTTTTCGGCGATGGCTATGCCATGATCCGCTCTGGCATTCGGGCAACGCGCTCTCGTCCGGATTTTATTTCCCGGCGGCCGAGATCCGGCCGCCGGGATAATTTTTGACTCAAAAGTCAGACAAGTTACTGATTCCCGCGGCAAACTCCGGCCGGTCCGCAAAGGGCGGCTGCAGGCTCCTCCAGGCATCGCCGATGAGGCGTTACCGGGCTGACACGAAACTGTCATGCAACTGTAATAATCGAGAGCTATTGCGCTCACGGGCGCCGCCAAAAGGCGGTGCCAAGAGACCATATTCCGAACAGGAGCAGGCCACATGAGACATTTCATCCGCTCGGCGGCCGTTGCGATCGCAATGGCTACGGCGTCCACGCTCACCCTGTCCGCCGCTTGGGCTGCGGACATCTCCGGTGCCGGCGCCACCTTCCCCTATCCGATCTACGCGAAGTGGGCCGACGCCTACAAAAAGGAGACCGGCATCGGTCTCAACTATCAATCGATCGGTTCCGGCGGCGGCATCAAGCAGATCAAGGCCAAGACCGTCACCTTCGGCGCCTCCGACGCGCCGCTGAAGGGCGACGAACTGGACGGCACCGGCCTCGCGCAGTTCCCGATGGTGATGGGCGGCATCGTTCCGGTCGTCAACCTCGAAGGCGTCAAGCCCGGTGAACTCGTGCTCGACGGCCCGACGCTGGCCGATATCTTCCTCGGCAAGATCACAAGCTGGGATGACGCGGCGATCAAGAAGCTCAACCCCGACGTCAAGTTGCCTTCGCAGGCGATCGCCGTGGTTCACCGTTCAGACGGTTCGGGCACCACGTTCAACTTCACCTACTATCTCGGCGACGTCAGCGCGGACTGGAAGGGTAAGGTCGGCGTCGACAAGGCTGTGGAATGGCCCGTCGGCATCGGCGCCAAGGGCAATGAGGGCGTTGCCAACAACGTCTCGCAGACCGGCGGCGCGATCGGCTATGTCGAATATGCTTACGCCAAGCAGAACAAGCTGACCTACACCGACCTGATCAACAAGGACGGCAAGAAGGTCGAGCCGACCGCTGCGGCGTTCTCGGCCGCGGCGGCCAGTGCCGACTGGAACTCGCAGCCGGGCTACGGCGTGATCCTGGCCAACCAGGCTGGCGCCGAATCCTGGCCGATGACGTCGGCCACCTGGATCCTCGTCTACAAGAAGCCCGACGACGCCGCGGCCACGACCGAAGCGCTCAAGTTCTTCGCCTGGTCCTACGCCAAGGGCGACGATATGGCCGCCGAGCTGGACTATGTTCCGATGCCCGACGCGGTGGTGAAGAGCGTCGAGGAAATGTGGGGCAAGGACATCGTCGACGCGAACGGCAAGCCGCTCTATTCCGGCATGTAATTCCTGCGGAATAAGGAGGGCGCCACGGCGCCCTCCTGTCTCTTTCGAAATGCGAGGGGCTAAATGACTTCTGTTTCCGAAGCCGTGGCATCGTCGGTCACGCGGACCAGAGAAGCGACGGTGCGCCGCTTCGCCCTCACCGACACGATCTTCCGGACGGCCACGCGCCTTTCCGCCATCCTTGTGCTGGTCCTGCTCGGCGGGGTCGCGATCTCGCTGATCGCCGGCTCGTGGGAGGCCCTGTCTAAGTTCGGCTTCTCCTTCCTTACCACCGAATCCTGGAACCCGGTCACCGAGAATTTCGGTGCCCTGGCGCCGATCTACGGCACCATCGTCACCTCGGCCATCGCCATTCTCATTGCCGTGCCGATCGGCATCGGCATCGCCGTCTTCCTCACCGAGCTCTGCCCGCGCCCGCTCCGGCGCCCGATCGGCATCGCGGTCGAGCTGCTCGCCGGCATTCCCTCGATCATCTACGGCATCTGGGGCCTGTTCGTCTTCGCGCCCTTCCTGCAGACGACGGTGCAGCCCTTCATCATCGGCCTTTTCCACGGCATACCGGGCCTTTCCAGCCTGTTTGCCGGTCCACCCTACGGCATCGGCCTGCTGACCTCGTCGCTCATCCTTGCCATCATGGTGCTGCCCTTTATCACCTCGATCACCAAGGACGTGTTCGATACGGTGCCGGCGGTGCTGAAGGAATCAGCCTACGGCATCGGCTGCACGACCTGGGAAGTGACCCGGCGCGTGACCATTCCCTACACCCGCGTCGGCATCATGGGCGGCGTCATGCTCGGCCTCGGCCGCGCGCTTGGCGAGACGATGGCCGTCACCTTCGTCATCGGCAACGCGCACCGCATCAGCGCCTCGCTGTTTGCGCCGGGCACGACGATCTCGGCGACCATCGCCAACGAATTCACCGAGGCCGACGGCGAGCTGTATACGTCCTCGCTGGTCTCGCTCGGCCTGATCCTGTTCATCATCACCTTCATCATCCTCGCGCTCGCACGCTACATGCTGTTGCGCATCGATAGCCGCACGGGAGCCTGACCGATGTCGACAGCCGCATCGCTCCACCAGAGCCGCAAGCGCAAGAACGCCGTGATGATGGCGCTGTGCGTCATCGCCGCGGGCATCGGTCTTGCCTGGCTGGCGCTGATCCTCGGCGCGCTGATCTACAAGGGCCTCTCCGGCGTCTCGCTGGCGGTCTTTACCGAGATGACGCCGCCGCCCGGCGACGCCGGCGGCCTGCTCAACGCCATCTACGGCAGCATCGTGATGACCATCATCGGCATCATCGTCGGCACGCCGATCGGCGTGCTGGCCGGCACCTACATGGCCGAGTACGGGCGCTTCTCGCGTCTCACCACGGTGGTGCGTTTCATCAACGACATCCTTTTGTCGGCGCCGTCGATCATCGTCGGCCTGTTCGTCTATGAGCTGATGGTGCGGCCGATGGGGCATTTCTCGGCGATCGCCGGCGCGGTGGCGCTGTCCATCCTGGTGATCCCCGTCGTGGTGCGCACCACCGAGGACATGCTCAACCTTGTGCCCAACGCGCTGCGCGAAGCCGGCACCGCCATCGGCGCGCCGCGCTGGGTGGTGATCCGCTCCGTCGCCTATCGTGCCGCGCTATCCGGCATCGTCACCGGCATATTGCTGGCGATCGCTCGCATTTCAGGCGAGACGGCGCCGCTGCTGTTCACCGCGCTCAACAACCAGTTCTGGTCGAGCAATCTCAACGCGCCGATGGCCAGCCTGCCGGTGACCATCTTCCAGTTCGCGCTCAGCCCCTATGAGGAATGGCAGCAACTGGCCTGGACGGGCGCACTCATAATCACCCTGACGGTTCTCGGGCTGAGCATTTTCGCCCGCAGCCTTACCGGACGCAGAGAGGACAGATGAAACCGATGTTGTCCACCGACCTTAACGTAGCCGAGACGGCCGTCGAAAAGGCCAAGATCGAGGTCAAGAACCTCAACTTCTACTATGGCCAGTCGAAGGCGCTGAAGGACATCAACCTGTCGCTGCCGGAGCGCAGCGTCACCGCCTTCATCGGGCCGTCGGGCTGCGGGAAGTCGACGCTGCTGCGCGTGCTGAACCGCATCTACGAACTCTACCCGAAGCAGAGCGCCGAAGGCCAGGTGCTGCTCGACGGCAAGAACATCCTCGACCGCTCGCAGGACCTCAACCTGCTCAGGACCAAGATCGGCATGGTGTTCCAGAAGCCGACGCCGTTCCCGATGTCGATCTACGAGAACATCGCCTTCGGCGTCAGGCTGTACGAGAAGATCAGCAAGGCCGAGATGGACAACCGGGTCGAGTCGGCGCTGAAGCGGGCGGCGCTGTGGAACGAGGTCAAGGACAAGCTCAACGCCAGCGGCCAGAGCCTTTCGGGTGGCCAGCAGCAGCGGCTCTGCATCGCCCGCACGGTGGCGGTGAAGCCGGAGGTCATCCTGCTCGACGAGCCGGCATCGGCGCTCGATCCGCTGTCGACGGCCAAGATCGAGGAGCTGATCGACGAGCTGCAGGCCGACTACACGATCGTGATCGTCACCCACAACATGCAGCAGGCGGCGCGTGTGTCGCGGCAGACGGCGTTCATGTATCTCGGCGAGCTGGTCGAGTTCGACCGGACCGAGAAGATCTTCACGTCGCCTCGCGAGAAGCGCACCCAGGACTACATCACCGGCCGCTTCGGCTGAGTTCATACGAGGACATCACCATGGCCCATACGGTCGCTTCCTTCGACGACGATCTGAGGCAGATCAGCCAGCTTATCCGTGACATGGGCGATCTTGCCGGGTCGATGGTCGGCGCGTCGACCAAGGCTCTGCTCAACTCCGACAACGCGATGGCGCAACGTGTGGTCTCCGACGATGCCATCATGGACGCGCGGCAGCGCGAGCTCGACGATCGCGCCATCACGCTGATCGCCAAACGCCAGCCGATGGCCGACGACCTGCGCAGCGTGGTCGGCGCCATCCGCATGGCCGGCGACCTCGAGCGCATCGGGGACCTTGCCAAGAACATCGCCAAGCGCGTCGGCTCGGTCGGCGTCAGCGCCGCGCCGCGCGACCTTTCGCACTCCATCGATTCGATGGCGCAGCTGGTGCTGATCCAGGTCCAGGGCGTGATCGAGGAGTATACGGCGGGCGACGCCACGGCGCTCGCCAAGCTGCGCAACGACGACGAGCGCATCGACGTCAAATACACCTCCGTCTTCCGCGAGCTCCTGACCTACATGATGGAAGACCCGCGCAACATCACGGCTTGCACGCATCTTTTGTTCTGCGCCAAGAATCTGGAGCGCATCGGCGACCATGTGACCAATATCGCCGAGAACGCCTATTATGTGCTGACCGGCACGCAATTGCCCGCGAACCGTCCGAAACAGGACGAGACGGCGATGTCGGCGCCGGCGGCCTGACAGCGAAGGTAGCTCTATATGATCGCGCCACGCATCATGGTGGTGGAGGATGAGGAGCCGCTGGGGGTGCTGCTCCGTTACAACCTCGAATCCGAAGGCTATCAGGTCGAGGTGGTGACCCGCGGCGACGAGGCCGAGATCCGCCTGCAGGAGAACGTGCCTGACCTTCTGGTGCTCGACTGGATGGTGCCGGCGGTTTCCGGCATCGAGCTTTGCCGGCGGCTCAGGATGCGGCCCGAGACCGAACGGCTGCCGATCATCATGCTGACGGCGCGCGGCGAGGAAAGCGATCGCGTGCGCGGCCTCTCGACGGGCGCCGACGACTACCTGGTCAAGCCGTTCTCGACGCCGGAATTCATGGCCCGGGTCAAGGCGCTGCTGCGTCGCGCCAAACCGGAGGTGCTGTCCAGCGTGCTCAAGGTCGGCGACATCGTGCTCGACCGCGAATCGCACCGCGTCTACCGCAAGAAGAGCGAGATCAGGCTCGGCCCGACCGAGTTCCGGCTGCTCGAATTCATGATGCGGCATCCCGGCCGGGTGTTCTCGCGCAGCCAGCTGCTCGACAATGTCTGGGGCGAGACGATCTATATCGACGAACGCACGGTGGACGTACATGTCGGACGCCTGCGCAAGGCGGTCAACAACGGCCGCATGCCGGATGTCATCCGCACCATCCGCGGGGCGGGTTACGCGATCCGGGAAGACTAGGCTAGAGCCCCGCCATCCCGATGGATCGAAATCATGTTCCAGGGGCAGAACTCAATAGCAGGCGGTTGCCGATGCCGCAGTAGTGGCGATGCAGGGGATATGCATGAGGCCCGGCTCGCCTGGCCTCAAGCCTTCCTCCGGCTTTCCCGCAGGCGCTTCACCGTTGCATCGACGATCGGACCGATGTCACTGCGATCGATACCCACATCCTCGAGATAGTGGTCGTTGAGCCTATTCAGTTCCTCGATCACGGCGATCCGGAATACTTCATCCTGGCACCAGCCCACCAGTTTGCCGAGAACGCGGCCGACACCAGAAGAGGACCAGTGGCGCCAGGCATGCGGCCTTGCGTATGGCGGCAGGGACTTCACACTCGTTGTCATGTCGAACCTCCCGGAAATGTTTATGCAGTCTCTGCCTTCTCCGGCGGAAAGACCCGAAATGCTCCTGAAAGAGTTCGGAAAAGTTTCCGAAGTCGGGTAGATTTCGGCCCATGGTGATGATCCACCGAATGGGACCGTTCCGCCTCGATACCGAGACGGGAATCGTGTTTCGAAATGCCGAGCCCCTCGCATTGGGGCAGCGAGCGGTTGCGCTCCTGCGCGTGCTGGTGGAGCGAGCGGGTGCACCCGTCTCCAAGGCTGCGCTGATGGATGCCGGATGGTCCGGTCTCGCCGTTGAAGAAAGCAACCTGACTGCCCAGATCGCGGCACTCCGCCGGGTGTTCGGGGAAGAACCCGGCGGCGAGCGCTGGATCGAGACGCTCCCGCGCCGCGGCTATCGGTTCGTCGGACCAGTGGTCCCGGCGAAGGACCCGCCCCAAGATGAAGGAGCGGAAGTGAATCCGGCACTCCTGATTCCCGGAGGGCCCTCCCTCGCCGTTCTGCCCTTCGTCAACATGAGCGGCGACCCCGAGCACGAATACTTCAGCGACGGTATCACCGAGGACATCATCACCGACCTCTCGAAGGTCTCCACGCTCAACGTGCTGTCGCGCCACACCACCTTCACGTTCAAGGGCAAGGCCGTCGAAATAGGTCAGCTGGCTCAGCGGCTGAAGGTCGGTTACGTCGTCGAAGGCAGCGTGCGCAAGGCTGGCGGGCGGGTGCGGATCACGGCGCAGCTGATCGACGCGAGCAAGGACAGCCAGGTCTGGGGCGAGCGCTATGACCGCGAACTGAAAGACATCTTTGCGCTGCAAGACGAAATCGCGCAGGCCATCGTGGCGGCGCTGAAGATTAGGCTGCTGCCAGCCGAGAAGACAGCGATCGAGAGCCGCTCGACGCAGGACCCGGAGGCCTATCAGCTCTATCTCCAAAGCCGGTATTACCGGACGCAGCAGGGAGCGAGAAACCTGGAGATCGCTGTTCGCTTTTGCCGGCGAGCGCTGGAAATCGACCCTGACTACGCTCGCGCCTGGGCTTTGGTCGCCCTCTGCCAGGCGGGCCTGCATTTCAGGGGAAGGTCAGAAGAGCCGGGCTTATCAGCCGCCGAAAAGGCGCTCTCGATCGATCCAACTTTGGCCGAGGCTCATACTGCTAGGGGGCGAGCACTGGCTGAGATGGGGCGCTTCGATGAGGCGCTGGCGGCGCAGCAGGAATCGCTGCGCCTGGAACCGGACTCGTTTGAGGTGCGGGCTAACCTTGGCGTGACCTGCCATTACCTCGGCCGCTACGAAGACGCGATCGAGCATTCCGAGCGCGCCACCCGGCTTTTTGAAGCAGACTACTGGGCTCCCTGCATTGCGGCTGATTGTTATCGAATGTTAGGCCGGCATGACGAACTCAGGGCTGCTGCACGTCGGATTTTGGAGCGCGTCGAAAGGGAGATCGCGCTGCACCCCGACAACGCACGTGCCATTGCGATAGGAGCTATCGCATTGGCCCACCTTGGAGAGAAAGCCCGCGCCAAGGAATGGGCCGCGCGAGCGTTGACGATTGAGCCGGATGACGTGATGGACCACCACAATATTGCATGCGCCTTTGCCCAGATGGGCGAGCTGGATCAGGCTATCGATCTATTGGAGACCTGCGTTCGCAGAGCTCCGCCCAAACATCTCATGTGGATCACGCGAGAGCCCGATTTGATGCCCCTCCACGGCCATCCACGGTATCAAGCGCTGATCGCGCGCGAAGAAGCGCGGTTAGCTGCGATTGCGACCGGGCAAGCGAGCTAAGCAGGTTGACTTTGGTCGCTTGTCCGATATCGACCTGAAGGTCTCGATGTCAGCATTTGGCATACAGCAGGTCGGAAATTCGGTCGCTTAGAGATGATCGGTTTCACCCCTAATCGTCAGGCGACGTTTTTCCCGGTTGAGCCGGACCTCGCCTGAACGCCCGGCGCGAAGATCTCCTGGTCGACGAAGGTCAGCGCGCGCATGGCGCAGCCTTCGCGGATCAGCGGCAATTCGTTCGGCTCGGTATCGAAGGAGATCGACTGCGAATGCTGGCCGCCGGCGGTCTGGGCGATCGCCTCGCGCAGCGCCGGCTCGATCAGGTCGAAGGCGGCGGCGCTGACGCCGACCATGGCGACCGGCGCCGGGTCGATCAGCGCGAACAGGCTGCCGAGGCTGAAGCCCAGGGCCTCGCCCGCCCGGCGATAGGCCTCGCGCTCCGGACCATCCTTCTCGCGCGCCTTGGCGGCGAGCGCGCGCATGTCGGCATCGCCGACATCGACTGGCTCGGCATCCTCGCTCATCTTCATGGCGCTGCGCCAGATGGCGTAGTTGCCGGCATAGGCCTCGACGCAGCCGCGCCGTCCGCAGCGGCAGAGCGCGCCGCCCGGACGGTGGATCATGTGGCCGAACTCGCCGCCCGAGGAATGCGTGCCGGTGAACAGCTCGCCCTTCAGCACCAGCCCCATGCCGATGCCGTGCGAGAGCAGGATGGCGATGAAATTGTCGCGATAGCGGTCGGGGTCGCGCCATTGCAGCGCCACCGCCATCATGTTGCAGTCGTTCTCCATGGTCGCCGGGATGCCGAATTCCTTTTCCAGGATGTCGGCGAAGGGAATGTCGGTCAGCGGCGTGATCGGCGACCACAGCATGGCGCGGGCATGGGAATCGGTGATGCCCTGGATGCCCATGGCGAGGCGGGCGACGCTGCCGACATCGAGGTCCGGATCCTCCAGCCGGCGCCGCACGATCGCAATGCATTCGCCGATCAGCTCTTCGCGCGGCATGGTAAGGGTATCGAGGCGACGCTGCTCCTCGGCGATGACCTGGCCGGCATAGTCGATGACCGCGACAGAGAGGAAATTCAGCGACAGCACCACCGTCACCACCGCCGCCACCTCGGGATTGAGGGCGAGGCCGACCTGCGGCCGGCCGCGCTTCAGGGAAGCGGTCTCGCTCGGCTTGCTCTCGGCCAGGATGCCTTCCTGGATCAGGTCCGCGCTGATCGCCGAAATGGTCGAGTGGCTGAGCCCGGTGGTTGCGGCGATTTCCGTTCGCGACGGCTGGCCGGCCTGTCGCACGGCCGAAAGCACCATGGCGCGGTTGCGCCGGCGCAGGTCGTCGTGGCGGATTCCGACCGACATTTCTTCCTCCCGGTCAGCGCGGCCTCTTGATAATGCATGGCCGTCGGCGACGCGCCAGATCGGTTCAGGTCCGGACAGTGCCGTCGAACCGCCTGAATTGTCTCGTTCAATTCCAGCGGAAAGCGTCGCGCTTCCTTGGAACTGTTTTGGGATAGTGGCAGAAGCGGCAGGGACTGTCATTATTTATTGCGGGCCTCGAAAAAAAGTCCGGGCCACCTCAAAAACCATCATTGTCGCAGTTGACAGCGCTTCGGCGTTGGATCACTATTTTTTCGAGGCTCGAAAAAAAGCCTCGGTGCCGGCCTTCGGGCCAGTCTGGGTCGCGCCGCAAGGGCGCAGGGAGGAAATCATGAAGAGATTCGCAACCGCCATGCTGGCGGGTGTCGCCTTGTCGTTGACGCTTGCGTCGGTCGCCGAGGCGAAGGACAAGGTGATCGGCGTTTCCTGGTCGAATTTCCAGGAAGAGCGCTGGAAAACCGATGAAGCGGCGATGAAGAAGGCCATCGAGGCGGCCGGCGACAAGTATATTTCCGCTGACGCGCAGTCCAATCCGGGCAAGCAGCTGACCGACGTCGAAAGCCTGATCTCGCAGGGCGCCAATGCCCTGATCGTGCTGGCGCAGGACGCGTCGGCCGTCGGGCCGGCGGTGCAGAAGGCGCTGGACGAGGGCATTCCGGTCGTCGGCTACGACCGGCTGATCGAGAACAAGGACGTCTTCTACCTGACCTTCGACAACAAGGAAGTCGGCCGCATGCAGGCCCGCGAAGTGTTCAAGGTCAAGCCGGAAGGCAACTATGTCTTCATCAAGGGCTCGGGCGCCGACCCGAACGCCGATTTCCTGTTCGCCGGCTCCATGGAAGTGCTGAAGGAAGCCATCGACGGCGGCAAGATCAAGAATGTCGGCGAGGCCTATACCGACGGCTGGCTGCCCGCCAACGCGCAGAAGAACATGGAGCAGTTCCTGACCGCCAACGACAACAAGGTCGATGCGGTGGTGGCGGCCAATGACGGCACCGCCGGCGGCGTCGTCGCGGCGCTGACGGCGCAGGGCCTCGCCGGGACCGTTCCGGTGTCGGGCCAGGACGGCGACCACGCCGCGCTGAACCGCATCGCGCTCGGCACCCAGACCGTGTCGGTGTGGAAGGACGCGCGCGAACTCGGCAAGAACGCCGCCGAGATCGCCTCGGCGCTCGCCGACGGCAAGAAGATGACCGACATCGCCGGCGTCAAGGATTTCACCACGCCGGGCGGCAACACTGTCAAGTCGCTGTTCCTGACCCCGGTGGCAATCACCAAGGACAATCTCAACGTGGTCATCGACGCCGGCTGGATCAAGAAGGACGAGGTCTGCGCCGGCGTTGCCGCGGGCGCCGTCGCCGCCTGCAACTGAGGCAGGCCTTCCAGTTTGAAGACCAGGCGCCGCGGCCCATAAGCCGCGGCGTCCATCAAGCTTCGTTTCGCAACGGGCTTCCGGCTTCAAGTGAGCCGGGAAAGCCAATAGAATCATGTTCCGGCAACCGCGCCAGACGGCAAACCGGTGGGAGGAAATCATGACCGATACGACCTCAAGCACGGTCGCCGCGGACCGGGCACGCGCAGCCGAACTCAGCGCCGCCGGCCGCTTCCTCAAGGCAACCGAACTCGACACGCGCATGCTCGGCATGGTCGGCGCGCTGCTGGTCATCTGGATCGGCATCCACGTCCTGTCGGGCGGGCTTTTCCTGACGCCGCGCAACCTGTGGAACCTGTCAGTGCAGACGTCCTCGGTAGCCATCATGGCGACCGGGATGGTGCTGGTCATCGTCATGCGCAATATCGATCTTTCCGTCGGCTCCGTCGAAGGCGTGGTCGGCATGATCATGGGCGTGGCGCAGGCCGAATTCCTGATCCGGGTCATCGGTCTCGAGCTCGGAAATCCCTTGCTGTGGATCATCGCGCTCGCCGCCGGCGTGGTGCTTGGCCTGGCGATCGGCGCGTTCCAGGGCTTCATCATCGCCTATATGGAGGTGCCGGCCTTCATCGTCACGCTGGGCGGCCTGCTGGTCTGGCGCGGCATGGCCTGGATGATCACCAGCGGCCGCACGGTCGCGCCGCTCGACGCCACCTTCCAGTTGATGGGCGGCGGACCGCGCGGCTCGATCGGCGCCACGGCGAGCTGGGTCGTCGGCGTCGTCGCCTGCGCGGCGGTCGCCTTCGCGCTGCTCAACGGCCGCTCGCAGCGCAAGCGGTTCAATTTCCCGCTGCGTCCGGTGTGGGCGGAAGTCTTCCTCGGCGTCGTCGCCTGCGCCGCCATCCTCGGCGCGGTCTCAGTCGCCAATTCCTATCCGTGGCCGGTCGGCATCGTGCGCCAGTACGCCCAGCAGAACGGCATCACCATTCCCGAAGGCGGTCTGTTCATCGCCCACGGCATCGCCATACCGGTGCTGATGGCGGTCGCGGTCGGCATTGTCATGACCTTCATCACCCGGCGAACCCGCTTCGGCCGCTATGTCTTCGCCATCGGCGGCAATCCGGAGGCGGCCTCGCTCGCCGGCATCAACACGCGCTGGGTGACGATGAAGGTGTTCATGATCATGGGCGTGCTGGCCTCGATCAGCGCCGCCATCTCGTCGGCGCGCCTCAACGCCGCCACCAACGCGCTGGGCACGCTGGACGAGCTGCTGGTCATCGCCGCCGCCGTCATCGGCGGCACGTCGCTCGCCGGCGGCTCGGGAACCGTGCTGGGGGCCATGCTCGGCGCGCTGCTGATGCAGTCGCTGCAGTCAGGCATGGTGCTGCTCGGCATCGACTCGCCGCTGCAAAGCATAGTCGTCGGCGCGGTTCTGGTCGTCGCCGTCTGGCTCGATACCGTCTACCGAAAGCGAGTCTGAGCAAGAACTTCAGGGAGGAGACGCGACCATGGAAAAGACAGCTCCCACCGGCACGCCGCTGATCGACATGCGCAACATCTCGATCGCCTTCGGCGGCATCCGCGCCGTCGACGATGCCTCGATCGATCTCTTTCCGGGCGAGGTGGTGGCGCTGCTCGGTCACAACGGCGCCGGCAAGTCGACGCTGATCAAGATCCTGTCCGGCGCCTACAAGCGCGACGCCGGCCAGATCTTCGTCAACGGCGAGGAGGCGCACATCTCCAATCCGCGCGACGCCAAGAAATACGGCATCGAGACGATCTACCAGACATTGGCGCTTGCCGACAATGTCGACGCCGCCGCCAACCTTTTCCTCGGCCGCGAGCTGATGACCGCCTGGGGCACGCTCGACGACGTCGCCATGGAGGCCGAGGCGCGCAAGGTGATGGGCCGGCTCAACCCACGCTTCCAGCGCTTCAAGGAGCCGGTGATCAAGCTCTCCGGCGGCCAGCGGCAATCGGTGGCGATCGCGCGCGCGATCCTGTTCAACGCCCGCATCCTGATCATGGACGAGCCGACGGCGGCGCTCGGGCCGCAGGAGACGGCGCAGGTCGGCGAGCTGGTCAAGCAACTCAAGGCCGACGGCATCGGCATCTTCCTGATCAGCCACGACATCCATGACGTGTTCGAGCTGGCCGATCGTGTCTGCGTGATGAAGAACGGCCAGGTCGTCGGCACGGCGCGCACCGGCGACGTGACCCAGGACGAGGTGCTTGGGATGATCATTTTGGGCAAGTGCCCGCCGGGCGCCATCCCGGGTCCCGGAGCGCTGAAAATCGCGGCCTGAAGCGCGTTGCGCTGAACTGATTCAGCGCGACGCGCTTCAGGCCTTGTTCTTCTGCATCTCGTTTTCGCAAGACCGCTGCGCACTTTTTGCGCGACATGTAAACGCATTAAGTTAGCCGGCTAATTTACGAATGATTGATGTGCCAGCCGCCGCGATGGTTTGGCCTCGCCATTGTGTTGACGCGGAGACTTGCTCATAAAGGTGGTCAACCATCCATGGGCCGCACCCTGCGTTGAAAAAGCTCTTTCCGATCGTCGCTTTCATCGCCGTCGCGCTGATCAGCCTGACGATGGCGGGGTTTGCCTATTTCGCGACCCAGGAGGCGGCGCGCATCAAGTTCGAGGGAACGGCCGACGACGCGCTCAACCGCATCGAGAGCCGCATCGACCTGCATCTGTCGCTGCTGCGCTCGACGCAGGCGCTGTTCGATGCCCGCAACGGCGACATCACGCGCGGCGAATTCAACGCCTTCTTCACCGCGCTCGACATCGACGACAATTTCGCCGGCCTGCGCGGCATCGGCTTCCTGCGGCTGGCGAAGACCGGCGACGAGGCGGCGGTCGAGCGCGACATCCTGCACGATCACGGTTCGGCGCACCCGATCTATCCTGCCACCACGCAGCAGCCGTGGCGAACGCCGATCGTGCTTTTCGAGCCACTCGACACGTCCAACCAGTCGATCATCGGCTTCGACATGTTCAGCGAGCCGATGCGGCGGGCGGCGATCGAGAAGGCCATGGCCGACGACCGGCAGCATGCGAGCGGACTCGTTCAACTTGGCCAGGGACAAGGGCAGGAGCAAACCTTCCCCGGTTTTCTGGTCTTCGTGCGGCTGAACGTGGAAACGGCTCCGGACGTCATCAATGCCAGCCGCTCCTCGACCGCGGGCCTCCTCTACGCCGCCTTCCGCGCGCGCGATTTGTTCCAGGTGGCGCTCAGCAAGGCTCCGCTGCTGCCGGTCAATGTCGAGATTTATGACGGCAAGCCGGGAGGCGACAATCTCCTGTTCCGGTCGGAGGCGCCGCCGGCCGAATCGCTTGGCGGAAGGCTTGTGGCGCGCCGGGATATCGTCGTGGCCGGCCGGCCCTGGACTGTCCTGTTTCGGCCGACGAGCGCTTTTTCGTTGCCTTCCTCACGCGCCATTCCGGTGATGCTCGGGCTGTTCGGCCTGCTGCTGGCCGGGGCGATCGCCCTGGTGGCCCGCTATCAGGAACGCGCCTATGAGGCGAAGTCGCTGCTGCATGAGGCGACGGAGAAGAGCCTGCTGGAAAAGGAGCTGATCCTGCAGGAGATGAAGCACCGCATCAAGAATTCGATCACAAGGGTGCTGGCGATCGCGCGGCAGACTGCTTCCCAGGCCACCGACGTGAAGGAGTTCTCCGCATCATTTTCGGCGCGGCTGCAGGCGATGGCCGCGTCGCAGGACATGCTGACACGCTCGCGCTGGCAGAAAGCGGATCTCGGCGATCTCCTGCGCATCGAACTTGGCCAGGTGTTCGGCAAGGAGCTCCCCGAAGGCATATTGTCGGGGCCAGAGGTGCTGCTCGACGAGACGACGACACAGGCGCTCGGCCTGACCTTCCACGAGCTTGCCACCAATGCGCTGAAATATGGCGAAGCCGGCAGCACGGCCAATGTTCTCAAGGGAGACTGGGCGCTGAAAGTCGACTGGATGGTGGAACGGCGCGGACGCGAGCGGACGCTGGTGCTCAACTGGCGCGAGACGGGGCAGGAAAAGCTGGAAGCACCGGCCAAGACCGGCTTCGGCACCAAGCTGATCGATCTCAATGTCACGCGCGAGCTGCACGGCACGATCAAGCGCGATTTTCAGGCCGACGGACTGAAAGTGGAGATAAGGCTTCCGCTGACGGAGTGAGCGAGCCTTTCAGCGGGCAACCGCTCGTTCAAACACAAGAAATGGAGGCCGGCGAGCCGGCCCCCAGATTGGCATTTTACGCAATTCCGAACCTGGAATTGCTGATCAATTGCAGCGGGCGGTGTAAATCCGGCCGCGGTGATCGCGATACTGGCAATAGCCATTGCGCAGATTGCGGACCAAGAGGCCGGACCCGGCGCCGACGGCCGCGCCGATCAGCGCGCCCTTGCCGCCGCCGACCAGGCCGCCCACACCGGCGCCGATCAGGCCGCCGCCGACCACATCCTGCTCGGTCGTGGTGCAGCCGCTGACAGCGACCACGGCAACCATGGCAATGATCATCTTCCGCATAAATTGCTCCTCACTTTTGTCCTCACTTTTGGCAGTACCAGCCGCCATTTAGCACGAAAAGGCGGGCTTTGCTTGCCTGATCTTACTGTTGCTGAAGATAGTCTTTTTCGGGGCGCGCGCCGTTCGACGCGACAACCGTGCCGGAGACCTCCAGCGACGCGACGAGCGTGCCGTCGGGACGCACGGTCCAGAGGATCTGATCGTAGTCGTCCTCGAGCGCCGGATCGACGGCAAGGCACTCGCCCATGATGTGCGGCGTCCGGCCCCGCAGGTCGCCCAGCGCAAAGGGCCGTTCGGCAATGCAACCCTCGAAGGTCTCGAAAACGCTGACCGGCACCGGCAGCTGGCGGCAATCGGTCATAGTGTCCGAGCAGCCGATGACGAGGAGCAAAGCGGCGATGTGTTCCACGGAGTGATCCTCCCGCCGCCAAGAACGATTCTCGCCGCTCAAAAGTTCCCGGCCAGCTACCCTTGCCGGCCACGATACCGCGAGCCCTTAAGCGGCTCCCGGAATTGCACCAGTGGCCCGGAATTGCTCCGGTGGCTATGCGGTTGCCGAGCGGGAACTCATCGGATCAGGTCAGCCGCCACGCCGCCGCCAGCACCAGCGCGGCAAGGAGCGCGACGGCGCCGAGGCGGAGCGACAGATGGGCGGAACGCGGCAAGGGCGGCGCCTCGGCATCCTGGAAGCCGCTCATCGAGACGCGGGCGGCCTGCTCCAGCCTGTTCATGTCGGCAACCATCATTCAGTCCTCCCGGATCGCATGCCCACTCGTGTGCCAAATCACGTGATCGGGCGCGATTGGGTTCCGGCGCACCCGCGCGGTTCAGCGTTCGATGGGGCCGCCGACCCGCTCCAGGTGTTTGTTTCTGCACAACTCCAGACGAAAATCCGTCGAACGCTTTTCCCGGAGTTGCTTTCAGCCGGGAACAGAATCGGACTTTATGGTGAACAGCCGGTTAAGGCTCGCCGGCGAATGGCGACGCGGCGGTTCACTCTATCTCGAAATTGCCGCGCGGGATCGTGAGGCGGTATTCGAGACGATCCTCGTTGATATCGAGGGTGGCCGAGCCATTCAGCGACGTCGGCACAACACGTTCGAGAGCGACGCTGCCAAAGCGTTTTTCGTCGCGCCGGCCGGCGCCGATCTTTTCGGCCCATATCAGCAAAAGACCGGGCGAGGTCTCGCTGCCGGCGGCGATCCTGGCGCTTACCTTGATCCGGCCGTCGGGCCGCGACAGGGCGCCGTAACTTACCGAATTCACGGCCAGTTCATGCATGGCAAGCCCGATATGCAGGGCGGCGTTCGGATTGAGGTAAGGGTTCTCGCCATCGAAACGCAAGCTGCGACCTGGATCGGCGCTATAGCGGCCGACCTGGCCGGATACGAGCTCCCGAAGCGCAGCTCCCCGCCAGTTGGAGGATGTCACCAGATCTTGAGACGATGCGAGCGACTGGAGGCGTCCGCGAAAGCGCGTCAGGAAGTCGCCAAGCGTCTCGGAGTAGCGCCCGGTCTGGGTGGCTATGCTCTGGATGATGGCCAGAAGGTTCTTCGAGCGATGGCTGACCTCCCGCAGCAGCGTCTTCAGCGTCTGCTCGCGGCGTTTCTGCTCCGTCGTCTCGACCATGGTGGTGACGACGCCCTGGACTTCGCCGGAGTCGCTGCGATCGGCATCGATCCAGATATGGAACCAGCGCACGCCGTCATTGTCGGGAATGCCGAGCTCGAGGCGATCGGCGTTGCCGGTTTCAACCACCTTGCGCTTGGCCGCGCCTATGCGCTCGGCCTGTGCGGGGGACAGCAAATCCTTGCCGTCGGCTGTCTCGGATGCCCACGGCGCGCGCATGTTGCGGGCCCAGACGGTTTTCATTTCACGATCCTGGTAGAGGACCGAAATTCCAGCATTGTGCAGCGCATGGAGCAGCGCGCGCCCGAGCTGCATCCCGCTTTCCGCCGGATGCATCGCGATCACTTCATCGCTGCGTCTTTCCGTATCGTCTTTCTCCGAGGCCTTGGAACGCATCCAATACTTCCCGCATCCAGGCTTGAACGGCTAAGTCGGGTTACCGCCCCCGGTTTTGACACGCCGAGGCTGCGCGTAGCCCCAAAAGCGGTCCGCCGGACGATGCCCTTTGGAGACACCGCCCGGCGGTAGCTGGAAACCGTTTGAGGGGTGCGGCTTCCAGTGTTCGGCGTTCTCGCGTCAGACCCGTCTGAAGAGGCCGGCGATAAGCGAAATCACCAGGAAGGCAAGGAAGATGAAGAACAAGATCTGCGCGATGCCAGCCGATGTGCCGGCAACGCCGCCGAACCCAAGCGCGCCGGCGATAATCGCGACCACAAGAAAAACGAGCGCCCAGTACAGCATGATACATCTCCTTCTGATGACCTGAAAAACGTGGTTGGATAGCGTTTGTTCCACCATTTGCGGAAAAAGACGACCCCTGGAAGCAGTTGCCGATCAGGCACCGCCAGCCTCATGCGAGGCGGGACCCTCGCATGAAATATCGGTCGTCGGCACGGATAGGGTCAGGCTGCGGCTTTTGCCTGGCGGTCGAAGAAAAGCGCCTGGCTGATCAAGGCCTTGACCATCTCGGGATTGAACGGCTTGGTCACCAGAAACGCCGGTTCCGGGCGCTCGCCGGTCAACAGGCGTTCGGGGAAAGCGGTGATGAAGATCACCGGCACCGGTGTCGAGGACAGGATCTCGTTCACCGCCTCGATGCCCGAGCTGCCATCGGCGAGCTGGATGTCGGCCAGGACCATTTTCGGACGCGTCTTGCCGAAAATCGCCACCGCCTCGGCATGCGTGCGCGCGGTGCCAACAACGCGATGGCCGAGGCTTTCGACCATCTCCTCGATGTCCATGGCGATCAGCGGCTCGTCCTCGATGATCAGCACGTCGGTCGCGACCTGGCGGGAGATCTCGCTGCTTGCCTGGGCAAGCAATTCCGAGAATTCCTGTTCGTCGGCGTCGAGGATTTCCGCCGCCTCGTCCTCGCTGAAACCTTCCACGGCGACCAGCAGGAAGGCCTGCCGCGGCCGCGGCGCGATCGCGTTCAGATTGGCGGCCGCCCGCTGCTCCCAGGCGGTCTGCGCATGCTCCTGCGGCACGCGGATGGCAATCGAGGTGAAGAGCCTGGCGAAGACCTTGTACAGCGCGATGCGATCGCTCGATGCCTTGGGGAAGACGTCGGTGTCGGCGATAATGGCTTCCAGCAACGCGGCGACCAACGCGTCACCGCTTTCCTGGGATCCCGACACGGCGCGCGAGAAACGGCGAAGGAACGGCAGGTGAGGAGCGATGGTTGCGGATAGGCTCATATTCGACGTCTCCCTCAGATGACGCTGTTGCATTTCCATTAGGCCAGACAGGTCGCGAACCCCGGCAAACCAACGTCGGCTTTCTGAAAAAGTTCCGCCGGGCGTGGAACTAAATTAGGAAGCGGACGTTTGGGGATTTCGGGATGGGCAACCAGACAAAGGTGCCGCTTGCGTTGTGGTCTGTGGTTCTAGAGCGGTTTCGGGTGCTTGGGAATTAGGGCAAATATGAAAGAAATGTCAAAGAATTCAACGACTGGCGCCATGGGCAGGCACCGGAATGGGGGTGGCAATCCGCTCGGACCGAACTCCGAAATTGCCCGCAAGCTCAAACAATATTACGACGATCTGGTTTCCGATCAGGTGCCGGATCGATTCGCTCAGTTGCTCAGCCAGCTGGAAAAGGCCGAACCCGCCGAGAAAAAGGACTGAGGCATGGCGGCGGTCTCCCAGAGCTTCAAGACCGAGCTGCTCGGCGCGATCCCGAGCCTGCGCGCCTTTGCGGTATCGCTGACGCAGAATGCGGACAAGGCGGACGACCTTGTCCAGGAAACGCTGGTCAAGGCGTGGGACAAGCATGAGAGCTTCCAGCCGGGCACTAACCTCAAAGCCTGGCTGTTCACCATCCTGCGCAACGAATTCTATTCGCAGATGCGCAAGCGCGGCCGCGAGGTGCAGGACAGCGACGGCATCATGACCGCCAGGCTTGCCGTCCACCCGGCGCAGCACGGCCAGCTCGACCTCAAGGATTTTCGCGGCGCGCTGGAGCAGCTGCCGGAGGATCAGCGCGAAGCCATCATCCTCATCGGCGCGTCCGGCTTTTCCTACGAAGAGGCGGCCGAGATCTGCGGTTGCGCAGTCGGCACCATCAAGAGCCGGGTCAGCCGGGCGCGCGCCCGGCTGCAGGATATCCTCAAGATTTCCGGCGAGGACGAATACGGCCCCGATGCGATCTCGGCGCAGGTGACCGGTTCGAACGCGGCCTGACGTCGCGCCGCATCGAATATCGTTCCCTGTGGCGAATCAACCCGTTCAGGCGGCCGCCGCGCGCCCGCAGGCGGCAGCCAGGGCCGTGACCAGGTCTTCGCCCGAAAAGGGCTTGCCGATCAGCCGTATCTCGGGAAAGGAGTCCCTGAGGTCGTCCGAGTCCGAATAGCCGGTGGCAAAGACGAACGGAACGCCCGTGCTGCGCAGTCGCCCGGCAAAATCGAGGGTCGAAACGCCGTCCAGCATCAGGTCGACGACGGCCGCGTCGAAGCGCGACGGCAGGTCCTGCTCGTCGATCTCGGTCAATCCGCGGGCGATGGCGACATCGGCGGCACCATGGTCCCGGCACAGCTGTTCGACATCCATGGCGATCAGGAATTCATCCTCTACAACCAGGATGCGCAATCCGTCCAGCAATGAGGGCACGTGTCGGCGACTCCTATAAGGCCCGCAGTCATGCGCGGTATTTGGGTCTCTGTCATTTAAAAAAGACATGACCGGGTGATGCATTGCCGTGAACGGCGGAACCTCGGTGCGCGTGGAGCGTTTCCATTCGCCCGATCGGGGGAGGGATTTCGAAGAGGGGTCGAAATGTCCGGCCAGAGCGCACCTTCCGTTTCCAGCCGCCAATACCCTTGCGAGAAATGTCCGCTGCGGCCGCTGCCGGCTTTTCGCGAATTCGAAAGCCAGGAGCTGTCATTCATCAGCGGCTTCAAGAAGGGAGAGCTCGCGGTCGACAAGGGCGCGACGGTGCTGGTCGAAGGCAGCCACAGCGCTCATCTCTATACCGTCCTCTCGGGCTGGGCATTCCGCTACAAGCTGCTACCCGACGGGCGGCGGCAAATCCTCAACTATTCCATGCCGGGCGATCTCATCGGCCTGCAGGGCAGCCTGATGGGCGAGATGCAGCATTCCGTCGAGGCCTTGTCGCCGATGCTGCTGTGCGTCTTCGAGCGCGACCAGTTGCACGAGCTCTACCGCAACTACCCGGGCCTGGGCTATGACATCACCTGGATGGCATCGCGCGAGGAACGCATGCTCGATGAAAACCTGCTGAGCATCGGCCGGCGCTCGGCGCTGGAGCGCACGGCCTATCTCGTTGCCTTCATCTCCAGCCGCGCCCGGGGCGCAAGCCTGGAAAGCAAGAAGCCGATGCAGATCCCGATCACGCAACAGCATATCGCCGATACGCTCGGCCTTTCGCTGGTGCACACCAACAAGACGATCCGCAAGCTGATCGACCGCAAGCTGATTGCGTGGCGCGACGGCGGTTGCGAGATCATCGACCAAGAAGGGTTGAAGGACCTCGCCGGTTGGGAAGGCCTGGGTGAGGAGCGCAGGCCGCTGATCTGAAGGACCCGGGCTGCGAGGTACGGAACCCTGGTCTCGACCGGGCGTTGGAAGCGAAGCGAACTTAAGGAGTTAAGCAATGGCGACCGCCTCAGGCAGATCCGCAACGGATGCTCCCTCCAACACCGACCTCGAGGCCGACATCCGGCAGTTGAAGGCCGACATCGAAGAGCTCACCAGGCAATTGGCCAAGACCAGGGACGACGGCTACGGCGCGGCGCGGCGAGCGGCCACCGAGGGCGTCGAGCAGTTGCGCGCGCAAGGCGAAGCAGCGTTCGAAAGCGTGCGCGGAAGCGCCCAGGACCTGGAAGCGCAGTTGATAGCCAGCGTCCGCGAAAAGCCGGTGACATCGCTGGCGATCGCCGCGGGAGTGGGCTTCCTGTTCGCTCTGCTCTCGCGCCGCTAGCCCGCATATGGGGACGCTGGCTTCGCTGATCTCGGCCCTTGCTTCCGGCGAGGCGACGGCCGCTTTGCAAAGAGCGCGCATGACGGCAATCCTCTACGGGCTTGCCGGTGTTTTTGCCCTGTGCGGCGTCGGCTTCCTCGTCGGCGCCACCTACATCTGGTTGGCCGGGCGCTACGGCGCGCTGGCGACTTCCCTGGGCTTCGGCGTGGGGTTCCTGGTGTTGGCGGCGCTCATTCTGGCGATCCACAGGCTGACCGCCGGTATGCGGGCGCGGCGACGCGCGCGAAGGCGAAAGGCCGACATGACGGCCGTCGGTATCACCGCGGCGCTCGCGCTGCTTCCGGCGCTGGCCAAGAGCAAGGGTGGCCTGGGGGCGCTTCTCGCCCCCGCGATCGCGCTCGCCGCCTACGCCATCTACCGTGAGAATGTGAAGCCCGGGCCCGGCGATCCGGATTCCGGCAGTGGATCTTAAGCGGTTCAGCGTCAGGCAGGAACGCCGAACCGCGATTTGTCTTTCGTCACTTCAGCAGCGGCTCGAGCGGCATCGCTATCTCGGCAAAGACGCCGCCGGGACGATATTCGTGGGTCACCTCGCTGTCGATGACCTTGGCCAGGCTGCGCCGGATCAGGATGGAGCCGAAGCCGTGGCGATCGGGGGGCTCGACCTTGGGGCCGCCGGTCTCGCGCCAGGTCAGCACCAGCCGTCTCGCGCCCTTTCGACCCTGTGTTTTCCATTCCAGATCGACTTTTCCGGTCGGAACCGAAAGCGATCCGTATCTCAGCGCGTTGCTGGCGAGCTCATGCAGGATCAAGCCCAGCCCAACGGCCTGATCCGGCGAGAGCAGGAGATCGGGGCCGGAGATCCTTATGCGGGACCGGCCGCCGGCGTCGAAGGCCTTTGCCTCGATCCTTGCCAGCTCGGCGATCCCGATGCCGCGCCATTCGCGGTCCGACAGCAAACCGTGGGCGGCGCCAAGCGCCTGCAGCCTGGCGCTGAAGGCTTCGAGAAACTCGCTCGGCTGGCGGGCATGGCGCACGGTCTGCGTCGCCAGGGCCTGGACCGTCGCCAGCGTGTTCTTGACGCGATGGTTCAGCTCGCGAAGCAACAGGCGCTGGCGCTCGTCGCCGAGCTTGCGCTCGGTGATGTCGTAGTTGACGCCGAAGATAAGCGTCGGCCTGCCGTCGCTGTCGCGCTCGACGACGCGTCCGCGCGTCGCGATCCAGCGGACCGGATGAAGCCCCTTGACGCGATATTCGCCAAAATAGTCGTCACTGCCGCTCAGCGCGTCGCGGAAGCGCGTCTCGGTCTGATAGACGTCGCGGGGATCGATGGCGCGCAGGATGTCCTTTGCCTTGAGCCGGTTGGACGGCGGCAGGTTGAAAAGCTCCGCCAAAAGCGCGTCGCAGTCGATCATGTCGGTGCGGATGTCCCAGGCCCAGCTCGCCAGCGAGGCAGCGTCGAGCGCGATCGCGCGGCGCTTTTCCTCGCGTGCCAGCTGCGCCTGGGCGATGGCGCCGTTGCGCGTGGCGTCCTTGAGCACGAACAGGCTGGCGGCAAGCTCGGCCAGCGTCTTCAACTGCGCGATCTTCTCGTCGGCCGGAAACGCCCTCGGCTTCCGATCGAGCACGCAAAGCGTGCCGACCCTGACGCCGGCAACGATCACCGGCGCGCCGGCGTAGAAACGGATATGCTCTCTGCCGGTGACCAGCGGATTGCCGGCAAAGCGCGGATCGAGCGTGGCGTCGGTGACCACCATGGGATCGTCGCCGGCGGCAATGGCATGGGCGCAGAACGAGATGGCGGTCGGCGTCTGCCTCTCGTCGAAGCCCAGCCGCGACTTGAACCAATGGCGATCGGTGTCGACCAGCGTCACCAGCGCGACCGGCGTTTCGAGTATCGCGGCGGCGAGACCGCCGATGCGGTCGAAGTCGGGATCGCCGGCCGTGTCCACGGCCCTGAGGCCGCGAAGCACGCCAAGCCGGCCCGCATCCTCGACGAAGCGGCTGACGTCGGCCGGCAAGCTGGCTGCCTTGCTACCCACCAATCCCCCATGCGCCACGCCCCGCGACAAGCGGCGGCCCGATCGCTGCCGAACCTCGCCCGCGGTTTCGGAACCTTCCCTGAAAGGGCCCGTTACCCGACCATGCCGCGCCCGCCGCCACGCAACATGGAGGCCAATAATGACCAAGATCGTTCCTGAAGACAAAGCCCGCCAGGGGCACTGGGGCTGGCACGCGCTGAGAATCCTCGTCGCCGGGCTTTTGCTGGCCTTTATCGCCTGGGCGGCGGTCGAGATCTATGGCGAGGTGATTAAGAGCCCGACGAGCGACCAGAGCGTGCCTGAGGCGCCGGCTGCCGGGCAGAAATCCCCGCAAGGCGGCTGATCGCATCATCATGCCGCCTTGGCCTGCGCATTGCTTGCCGGAACCAGCACGTTCAAGGCGCGGGGATGGATTTCGATCACCGTCTCGCGTTCCAGCCTGACCAGCTCTCCATCCATGACCGCGCTGAATTTCCTCGTCGGCGAATGGATCCTGAGAACGGCCTTGTCGGCCTGATGGATCTCGACATGCTCGCTGTCGCGCCATCGGCCGCGCAGCATGTCGAGGAGCAGCTTCGCCAGGTGGTGACGTCGACGCGCGACGCTGACATAGATGCCCAGCACGCCACCCGCCGGATTGTCAGCGTAAGGCAGATGGCCTTCGCCGAACAGATTGTTGCTGATGCCGATGCCGGTCGTGCGGGTGACGATCTCGGCGTTGCCGATGCTCAAGGTGACCTTGAGGGTACGCGGGTTCTTGATCGTTGCCCATGCCGCGCGAACGGAAGCCCGCATCTTTCCCAGCCGCGAACCGAAATCCATATTCGCCCGAAGCTGCACCATCCTCGCATGCATGCCGATCGAAAACTGATGCACGAATGGCTGGCCGTTGGCGCTTGCCATGTCGACGGCCATCACCTCGCCCCCGGCGAAGGATTTCAGCGCCGCATCCAGTGTCTGCGGGATGCCGAGCCCGCGCGCAAAGAGATTCATCGTGCCCGCCGGCAATATGGCCAGGGCCTTTTTCTTGTTCATGAGAAGGGACGCCGCCGCCGAAATCGTGCCGTCACCGCCTCCAGCGATCACGACGTCGATGTTCCGCTTCGCTATGGCCGTTTCCAATGCCGTGGCGACTTCGCGGCCGGCAACGATGTCGACCTCAACCGAATGGCCTGCCGCTTCCAGCGTCTGGCGCAGACGATCGGCAAAGGCTGAGATGTCGATCGTGCGCAGCGTGCCGCCGTCCTGGTTCAGCACCGCCGCAAAACGCATGCCCCGCTCCGTTCCTTGCAATCCCTTGGCTGAATGACCCCTCAGCCGCAGGCTGAAACGAAAACCGCCGCCGAAAGGTTCCTTGCCGGCCAGGAAACCCGGCAGGGCCAGTGCCGGCCGCTGTTTTGGAACAAGCCCCCGCTCACGACGTTGTGAAATCGTGGAACAGTGCCGCATCGGGCCGGCGTAGCCAAAGGCCCGTAGTGCGGCGTGCACCAACCAGGCACGAGGAGGAACCATCATGATCCGCACCCTTTTTGCGACGACCGCGCTTGCGACGCTGGTTGCAACCGGGGCCTTCGCCCAGACGGCAACGCCGGCACAGCCGCCTGCCGCCGAAAACCCCGCGTCAGTGATCCGCGCGGATGGCGCCCTAGTGACCAACATCATTGGCGAATCCGTTTACAATGGCACGGGCAACGACGCTCAGAATATCGGCAAGGTCGACGATGTCGTCTTCGACGCAAGCGGCAAGGCCAAGTCCGCAATCATCGGTGTCGGCGGTTTTCTTGGCGTCGGCACGAAGGACGTTGCCTTTGACTATAGCAAGCTCGAGTGGGCCGAGAAGAACGGCGACCGGTGGCTGGTGGCCAAGACGACTAAGGACGAGCTGAATGCCCAGCCTGCGTTCGACCGCAAGCCATACGATCCGGCCCCGGCGCAATCGGCAGATGCTACCCAGCCTGCAACCACTGGAACGGCGCAGGCGCCCGCTCAGCCGGCTGAACCGGTGAAGAAGGCGGACGGCAATCTCGCCACCAACATCATGGGCGAGTCTGTCTACAATGGCACCGCCGATGACGCCCAAAAGATCGGCGATGTGAACGACATCGTGCTTGCCAAGGATGGCAAGGCCGAGTCGCTCGTCATCGGCGTGGGCGGCTTTCTTGGCATCGGTGAAAAGAACGTCACCTATGACTTCGCCAAGGCAAAATGGGCAGAAAAGAACGGCGACCGCTGGCTGGTTGCCGAGACGACGAAGGAGGAGCTGCAGGCGCAGCCGGACTTCAACCGCAAGGCTTACGATCCGGCGCCGGCCTCGACAAGCACTGCTGCGTCGAACGAGACGCCACCTACCACAACGCCCGCTGTGGCGTCGTCCGACACCACGGCCGGCAAGGAGGCTAAGCCAGCCCAAACTGCGCAGGCGACCACCGAGACGAAGCCTGCGGACTCCGGCACGTCAGCCACCGACACGACGCAGACAGCTTCGATCGACAAGTCGACCCTGACCGAAATGCCGATGGACAATATCCGGGGCGACGATCTGAAGGGCGCCACCGTCTATGGCGCCAACGACGCCAAGATCGGCACAATCGGCGATGTCGTGCTGAAGGACAACAAGCCGGACGCCGTGATCGTCGACGTTGGCGGCTTCCTCGGCATCGGCGCCAAGGAAGTGGCGGTCGGCATGGACAAGCTCAAATTCATGACCGACAAGGACGGCAAGAAATATCTCTACACCAACTTCACCAAGGAGCAGCTGCAGGCGCAGACGGCCTATGACAAGGGCACCTATGCCACGAAGCGCGACCAGCAGCGGATGATTCTGAAATAGGGAACAGGGCAGTAGGGCAGTAGGGCAGCAGGAGACACCGTCTCGACATACTGCCCTACTGCCCTACTGCCTTGGCCACGTGGCCGACCACGCCATTCTCCGTAAGCTCCGCCAGCGCCAGCGACTGGTCGAGATGCCTGGCGCGCCAAGCCAGCATCCTCTCGGCGAATTCCAGTCGCGCCGGCAGGTAGGCGGGGTCGTTCGCGACGTTGCGCAGCTCGCCGGGATCCTTTGCAAGGTCGAACAACAGCGGCGGTAGGCCGCCACCGAAATGGATATATTTGAAGTCGTCGCTGCGCAGGACAGCCAGGTTGCAGTCGCGCGAGCCGATGCCGAAATGATGCTCGGCTTTGCCGTCGGCGATCTCGCGGAAATCGAATTCCCAATGCGCGGCCTCGCGCCAGTCGGTCGGCTGCTTGCCGTCGAGCCACGGCGCCAGCGACCTGCCGTCGAGATGCGGTTCGGGTGCCGCGCCGATCAGGTCGAGCAAAGTCGGAAAGATGTCGACGGCTTCGGTGAAGCGGTCGACGGATGCGCCGGCCACCGCTCTGCGGCTCGGATCGCGGATGATCAGCGGGATGTGGTAGCTGGCGTCGAAGAAGCCGCCTTTGCCGAGCATGAAATGGTCGCCCATCATCTCGGCGTGGTCGGAGGTGAGCACGATCACAGTGTCGTCCCAGCTGCCGGCCGCCTTCAGCGCTTCCCAGATGCGGCCGAGCTGCGCGTCGAGCTCGGAGATCATGCCGTAATAGATTGCGCGGATGCGGCGGAAGTTTTCCTCGCTCCAGTCCGGCACCTTGCCCTCGATGCCGGGAACGAACTTGGTCCGCTTCTGCAGGCCCAGATCGTAGGCGAGATAGGGATGGCTTTCGGCCTCGGCCTGCCAGGTCGCCGCGCGCCGGAAAGCGGGACCGTCGGCCGGATCGTACATGGTGTTGTAGGGCTCGGGCACGATGAACGGCGGGTGTGGGCTGATGAAGGAGATGTGCGCGAACCAGGGCGCACCCTGCTCGCCAAGCCAGCGAATGAATTCGCCGGCCAGGAAGGCGGTCGGCGTCTGGTCCTTCGAGTAGACCGGCAGCGCGTTGCTCACATCGCCTCCGGTCTTGCCTCGCTCGCCCGCCGGACGATGGATGCCGGGGCTGCCGGCGCTGGCGTCGATGCCCTGCATTCTCAGCCAGGACAGCCATTGCTTCTGATGCTCGGGCAGGGACTGCCGGACGCTGAAGCCGGGCAGCACGCCTTCATAGCTCCTCAGGCGCGGATCGCCGGCTGCGAGCCGGCGAGGGTCAGGCGCCACATCGGTGTAGCCGAACAGCGTCGGGTCATAACCCGCCGCGCGCGCCGAAAGCGCGATATTGCCGTGGCGGGCATCGAGCGGCGAGCCGTTGCGGCACACGCGGTTGTTCATCTGGTAAAGGCCGGTATAGAGGCAGGCGCGGGCCGGCGAGCAGGGCGCCGCTCCGCCATAGTGGCGCCGGAAGAGCACGCCTTCGGCGGCAAGCGCGTCGGTGTTCGGCGTCCTGACCACCGGATGGCCGGCGGCCGAAAGGCAATCGCCGCGCCACTGATCGCAAGTGATGAGAAGAACGTTCGGGCGGCTCACTCGGTTGTCCAAGGTCTTCTCCTCAAAACGGCGCGCCGCTCATGGAGCCGAAATTCCCGTTCATTGCAAGGAAGGCATCTTCCTCAATTTATGAACATGAACCATAGGTCCGTTCACTTTTATGAGACAGTCCATTCTGTGTTTGCCTGCTTTGCCGCCGGCGGGGCTATCCTCATATTGGCGTGGACAGCGGCGAGGGCCGCAGCAACGATAAGGAAGGAGCAGCATCATGCTCAACCAGATCAAGGGCCTGCATCACGTCACCTCGATGGCGAGCGATGCGCGCCGCAACAATGAATTCTTCACCAAGAAGCTCGGCCTGCGCCGGGTCAAGAAAACCGTCAATTTCGACGCGCCGGACGTCTATCACCTCTATTATGCCGACGAATTCGGAACCCCGGGCTCGGTGATGACCTATTTTCCGTTCCCGGATATAGGCAAGGGTCGGCACGGGGTCGGCGAAGTCGGCACCACGGTCTTCTCGGTGCCGGAAGGCACGCTCGGCTATTGGGAAAAGCGCTTCGCCGACGAGGGCGTGGGCAATGTTGCCCGTACGGAAAGCTTCGGCGAGAAGCGTCTTACCTTCACCGGTCCCGACGGCGACAGCTTTGCGCTCGTCGAGGACAAGGCCGACAGCAGAGCGCCCTGGGTGAAGGGCGGAGTTCCGGCCGACGAAGCGATCCGCGGCTTCCACTCGGTTGCGCTGAGGCTGAAGGACGGCGGCGCCACCGAGGAGCTCATGAAGTTCATGGGCTATGAGGAAGTCGACAAGTCCGGCAACATCCGCCGGCTGGCGATCAAGAACGGCAACGGCGCCGATGTCGTCGACATCGAATCGCTGCCCGGCGCGGGCTTCGCCAATCTCGGCGCCGGCTCGGTGCATCACGTCGCCTTCGCGGTCGAGGATCGCGCCAGGCAGCTCGAGGTGCGCAAGGCGCTGATCGACACGGGTTACGGCGTCACGCCGGTGATCGATCGCGACTATTTCTGGGCGATCTATTTCCGTACGCCGGGCGGCGTGCTGTTCGAGGTCGCTACCAACGAGCCGGGCTTCGACCGCGACGAGGACACCGCGCATCTCGGCGAGGCGCTGAAGCTGCCGACGCAGCATCAGCATCTGAGGCCCTATCTCGAAGAGCATCTGCAGAAGCTGGAAGACTGAGGCCATGAGCAAGGACGCTTACATCCACAAAATGCTGCCCGGTTCGCCGGGCAGCCCGCTGCTTTTCGTCTTCCACGGAACCGGGGCGGATGAGAACCAGCTTCTGTCCTTCGGTCGCGAGTTGCTGCCATCGGCGACCATCGTGTCGCCGCGCGGCGATGTCTCGGAACACGGCGCCGCCCGCTTCTTCCGCCGCACCGGCGAAGGCGTCTACGACATGGACGACCTTGCACGCGCGACGGGCAAGATGGCGGGCTTCGTCAAGGCGCATGTCGAGGCGGCAAAGCCTTCGGCGGTGTTCGGGCTCGGCTATTCCAACGGCGCCAACATCCTGGCCTCGCTGGTGTTCGCGGAGCCGACCTTGTTCGATGCCACGGCGCTCATGCATCCGCTGATCCCGTTCGAGCCGGACGTGCAGGGCAGCCTTGCCGGCCGCCGCATCCTGATCACGGCCGGCAGGCGCGATCCGATCTGCCCCCCGAACCTGACCGCGCGGCTGGAAGCCCATTTGCGGGCCGACGGCGCGGATGCCACAGTGGAATGGCACGACGGCGGGCACGAGGTGCGGCCGAATGAAATCGAAGCGGCGCGGCGGCTCTTCGCTCTCGTGTCCGCTGCCGAAGGAGACAGGAACAATGGCTGACCAACCGCCCGAGATCGAACTGGAAGACCGCGGCTCGAAGGGGCGCTACGTGCTGCGCGGTTCCGGCGGCGCCGAGGCCGAGATGACCTTTACCAAGGTCGGCGAGCACCAGCTCATCATCGATCACACCGAGGTGCCGGATGTGTTCCGCGGCCAGGGCGCCGGGCTTCGGCTCGTAACCCGCGCGGTCGAGGACGCGCGCGCCGCCGGCAAGAAGATCATCCCGCTCTGCCCCTTCGCCAACGCCCAGTTCCGCCGCCATCCGGAATGGGCCGATGTGTTGAAGCGGTAGCAAGTTCCCCCTTCTTCCCTTCTGGGAGAAGGTGGATCGGCGCGCAGCGCCGAGACGGTTGAGGGGTGCTGGACGGATCGCCGTGCTTGCCAAGCTGGAACACCCCTCATCCGTCGCCTTCGGCGACACCTTCTCCCACAAGGGGAGAAGGCATTCCCGCCACCCAGCCACAGATGCGAACACGCGTCTGGCATTTGCGCAGTTCGACCATCTTGCCTAAGTAGACAGATCACCCGCGGATTTCTCCCGCCCGACCTGCCACCTCAAAAGCGAATGGCCTGATGACCGAACCCGACCTCATTCCCGTTTTCGATGGCCACAACGACACGCTGCTGAGGCTCTACCAGTCGAAGGAAGCGGATGTCGAAAAGCTGTTCATCGAGGGCACGCCGGGCGGGCATATCGACCTGCCGCGCGCGAGAAAAGGCGGCTTTGCCGGCGGCATGTTCGCGATCTTCCCGCCGCCCATCGAAAAGACCAAGCGCAGCGCCGTGCCGCCGGCGCCGAGCGACAACGAACCCCTGCCGCCGGAACTGCCGCGCGCCGAAGCGGTAACGTCGACCATCGGCATGGCCTCGATCCTGTTCAGGCTGGAGCGTGCCGGCGCGCTCACCATCTGCCGCAGCGCCGGCGAGGTGCGCGAGGCGATGGCGAAGGGCTCGGTCGCGGCGGTGTTCCATATCGAAGGCGTCGAGGCGATCGATCCCGAGCTTGCCATGCTCGATGTGCTGCACGCCGCCGGCCTGCGTTCGCTGGGCATCGTCTGGAGCCGGCCGAACGCCTTCGGCAACGGCGTGCCGTTCCGCTTTCCGTCCTCGCCGGACACCGGGCCCGGCCTCACCGACGCCGGCAAGGCGCTGGTCAAGGCCTGCAACCAGCTCAGGATCATGATCGACCTGTCGCATCTCAACGAGAAGGGTTTTCGCGACGTGGCGGAGTTGAGCGACGCGCCGCTGGTCGCGACGCATTCCAATGTGCATGCGATCTGCGGCCACTCGCGCAACCTGACCGACTGGCAGCTCGGCGCGATCCGCGAAACGGGCGGGATGGTGGGCCTGAACTTCGCCACCGGCTTCCTGCGCGAGGACGGCAAGATGAATGCCGACACCGGCCTCGACATCATGGTGCGCCACATCGACTCGCTCTTGCAGGCGCTGGGCGAGGACGGCGTCGGTCTGGGTTCGGACTTCGACGGCGCCATGATCCCGGCCGTCATCGGCGACGTCGCCGGCCTGCCGAAACTCATCGATGCGCTGGCCGCGCGTGGGTTTGGGCGCGCGCTGATCGAGAAGATCGCATATCGCAACTGGCTGAATGTGCTGGAAAGAACAATAGGGTGAGCCACACTTACCGGGCCCAAAGCGCGTCGCGCTGAAACGGATTCAGGCGGGGCGCTTTAGGTCTTTGTCTTTATGCATATCGTTCCCCTGATACCGCTGCACATTTCGCAGCGACATGCATTAGCCGATACGCTTCAGCCATTCCTTTGGTCGGTACGGCCCATGTCGACATAACGAAGATGCTTGACGGGGTGAACGCCGCACCCTCATCTGCGCGGTTGGGAGCCGGTCGAACTGCCGGCAGATCAGGGCCGGCAATTGAGCAGCAAGATCGAAAGCATCGACGTTGCGATCATTGGAGCGGGGTTCACCGGCCTCTGCGCCGCGCTCGAACTCAAGCGCGCCGGGACCGATTTCCTGCTGTTCGAGGCGCGTGATCGCGTCGGCGGTCGCGTGGAGGCCATGCGAAACGGGCTGGGCGAACGGATCGACAGCGGCGGCCAGTTCCTGTGCCAGGACATGCCGGAGCTGATGGCGTTGGCGCAGGCGCATGGCAAGACATTGGTCGAGACCCATTTCGATGGCAACTTCATCACGCATCCGCCAATGTCGGTCGATCAGGCGGGGCGGACCTACCATGCCGCGATGGCGATCCGCGAGCGGATGAACTGTATCGAGCCTGAGGATCCGGCGATCGCCGGTCTGACCGTCGCCGACTGGCTGGGCCGCCAGAAGGACGCGGCCGATGCCAAGTCCGCCTTCCGTTCGATGATCGAGGGGTTGTGGTGCCTGGCGATCGACAAGGTGCCGCTCTGGCACCTGATCGACAACGACCGTCGCATCACCAACGAGGCGCCGGAGCTACAGTATTCCCTGCACGAGACCATGCAGTCGCTCGCCGACGATCTGGCCGGCGATATCTTTGACCGGGTGCGGCTAAGCGAGCCGGTCACGCGCATCGAGCACGGCCGCGAAGGCGTCGGCGTCAGCACGGCGAGCGGTGTCATCGAAGCGCGCCAAGTCCTTGTCGCCCTGCCACCGGCGACGGCCGCGAAGCTCGAGTTCGCGCCCGCCTTGCCGACCGCGCTGACCAGGGCGCTGGGCGCCTGGGAAAGCGGCGCGGTTATCAAGATCGTGGCGCGCTATGCCAGGCCCTTCTGGCGGGAGCGAGGATTGAGCGGCATGGTGATGTGGCGCGACCTGCCAGGCTTGTTTGCCTGTGACGCCAGCAGGGATGAGGAGCACGCCGCGCTCACCGTCTTCATCGGCGGGCCGCTGGCGTTGCGCTGGCGCAAGTTGGGCGAGATGGCCCTGCGTGCGGAAGTGGGGGCAAGACTTGCCGATGCGCTCGGTCCGAAGGCGGTCGACATGCTCGATTTCAACCAGCGCGATTGGACACATGACCGCTGGAGCGGTGGCGCCTATGGCGACCTCATCGTCGATGTGACGGCAAGGGATGCGGAAAGTACCATCCTTGCCGGCGCGCCACCTGTCCATTTCGCTGCTTCGGAACTGTCGCCGTCATTTCCCGGCTATGTCGAAGGCGCGATCGTGGCGGGGCGTATCGCCGCCCGGAAGATCTCGGCCGCGACTCAATCGGTCAGGGCGACGAGAGCCTCGAGATCGTAAGCGGGCGGATCGGCGCGCCGATCGGAATGTCTGCCGCGCCGACGTCGTCGCCCCCGGTCACTGAAATCGGTTTCCCCGGCTCGGCATCTCAAAGATCAGTGTCTGCGACGCCGATTCAGCGCGCTGTGTGAGTTCGCTTACAGTTCGCGAAATCCGGCTGTGCATGAGTTCACTAAGCCGGAAGCGGCGCGCGCCAGGCGGTTGGCAGGGACGGGTGTCGCGGCGAAGGTCGCTGTTTCAATCCTGTTACACGGGTAATCGCGCCCTACCATTCGCTCGTTACGCAGTGCGCGTACGTTCGTTTCATAAAGGAAAAGAAAGATAACGAAGGGAACCGCCGATGTTTACGAAAGTCCGGATCGCCGACAGCAGCCGCCGTGCCCATGGCCCCGAGCGTAATGACCGCCGGCCGAAGCTGGCGTTGCGCCAGCGCGCCAGCGACCATCCGATGGCGATGTTCATGCTGTTGGGCGCCACGGCCTTTACCAGCATGGTGCTCGCGCCTGCCGCCGGTCCCGCTTTCGCTTCGATCAATCCTCCGGCCAATGTCGTGGAAGGCGCGCCGACCACGCTCAAGACCGCGCGCCTGCCGCAGCCGCAGGTCGACTTCGCCTGCAAAGGCCAGAACTGGGGCGCCGAAAGCCCAGAGTGCCTGCGCGCGATCGCCGAGCAGTCCGGTCAACACAGGGCCCACGCGGTGCGCATGATCGCCAACGCCGCGCCGCTCACCAACACCCCGAACGTTTTTTGAGGCTCCCCTGAGCGCACCCTCCGCGCTCCAGTCAGGCTCCCGCCGCAAAGTCGGTCGGGAGCCTCTTTTTTGGACCTGTCGATATTCGGGTGAGGCCGGCCTGACCGGAATCTCAACAGACCCTGGGGGCGCAGAATTTCAGCCTTCCACGGCCGCCTGATCGGCAATGGCGGAAAGGACGCCGCGGACGTCGAGCGTCGAGAAAGGCTTCTCCAGAATCTGCGGCCGCTGCTGCGGCGGCAGCGCGTCGATCTCCGCCTTGGCGCCGACAAGGTCGCCGGTGACCAGCACGAAACGCTGCGCCAGCTCCGGCTGTTCAGCAAGCAGCTCGCGATAGATCGATATGCCGCTGGTGCCCGGCATGCGCAGGTCGGAAAAGACGATGTGCGGCGGTATCTGGCCGCTCAGCACCTCGCCGGCGGACGTCCAGCTCGGCACGATACGTGACTTGACCCCCATCAGCTCCAGTATATCCGAGAGCGAAGCGGCGACGTCGGGCTCGTCGTCGATGATCAGCGCGTGGCGCAGCCCGCTCGATCGGACTGGACTTTCGCCTGCCCTTGCCGCATCGCCGGCAATGGCCGGCAACTGGACGACGAAGCGCGCGCCATGCGGGTCAACCTCTTCGAACCAGATGTTGCCGTTGTGGCGCTCGACGATCGATTTCGAGATCGACAGGCCGATGCCGGTGCCGACGCCGACCGGCTTGGTGGTGAAGTAGGATTCGAAGATGCGCGAGCGGATCGCCTGGGGAATGCCGGGTCCGTTGTCTTCGACGGAGAACCCGGGATTGCCGCGCTCGCTGCGAAAGGTCCGCACCTTGATGCGCCGTTCGCCGGTGATGCCAGCCAGCGCGTGCTGGCTGTTGATGAGGAAGTTGGCCGCGACCTGCGTGACATGGTCGGCGTCCGCCATGGCGAGCAGCGGGCCGTTGGCGAAGTCGGTGTCGATGATGATGCCGGTGGAGCGCGCGCCGTAGGCGGTCACCTCGAGCGCCGAGCGCATCACCTGGTTGAGGTCGGTTTCGGCCTGCTCGGTCGGATGCAGACGCACCATCGAGAGGAAGCTCTTGACGATGCGCCCGCAGCGTTCGGCGGCCGCGCGCACCTTTTCGGCCCGCACCTTGGTCTGCGGGTCGGTCGCGAATTCATGCAGCAGGGTCGATTGCGCGACCACCACCGCCAGGGGGTTGTTGAGCTCATGCGAGACGCCGGCGAGCAGCGAGCCCATCGCCGCCATCTTTTCGTTCTGGTGCAGCTTCTCGCGCTGGCGGTTGATCTCTTCCTCGGCGTGCAGCTTCTCGCGCAGGTCGCGGATCGAGCCGAAGATCAGGCGGCGGTCGGCGACACGCATCTCGGTCGCCGTCAGTTCGATCGGAAAGACCTCGCCGGCGGCATTCTGGGTGACGGTCTCCATCCGCTGGCCGACCATCGGCGCGCCACGGCCCGACATGTATTCGGCCCCCGAGGCATAGCCCTTGCGGTAGTAGATCGGCACGATGGTGTCGAGCAGGTCCTTGCCGAGGATGTTGCTGCGCGGGAAGCCGAACATCTTCTCGGCCGCGGGATTGAATTCGATGATCGAGCCCGCCTCGTCGATGACGATGATGGCGTCGAGCGAAGCCTGCAGCATGGTGCGGCGGATGACTTCGCTGGCATGCGCCTCGGACGGGGAGTGTTCGATGGCGTCGCCGATGGCTAAAGCGATGATGTGGAGCGTCGCTTCTTCCTCGTCCGTCCATTCGCGCTCGGCCACGCAGTCGTTGACGGCCAGCGTGCCCCAGAGATGGCCGTGGGCGAAGACCGAGACCGACAGGAAGGACTTGATGTTCTGCTTCTCGAAATCCGTCCGCAGAAAACCGTCGAGGTTGCGCGTGTGGCCGGCAAAGACCTTGCCCTGGCGCTCGTCTTCCTGCAGCCGTTCCAGCAGCGGATCCGAGTTGATGAGCGATTGCACGATCACGGTGGGCGATGCCAGCTCACCGCCGAACTCCGGGTCGATCCAGTAGGCCGAAACGGACTGGGCAAAGCCCTGGCCCGGCAGTTCGCGCAAACGGAAGAGAATGCCGCGCTGGCAGTCCATCGAGCGGCACAGCGTTTCCAGTATGCCCTCCATCTCGCGCTGCCAGTCGCCCGCCTCGCGAAGTCGGCGCACGACATGGACAGCCGCCATCGCGGCGCCCTGGCGGGAGCCGTGCATGTCCATCCGTGCGGCCTCAGCTGTCATCGTCGAACGTCATCCCCGGGGCATATCGGTAAACCATGAAATCCAGTACACAAGCCCCGAAAATCGATCGCGGTTTTCGGGAGCCATGCGCTGGATCGGCATGCTACAGCGTCCGTCGCGTATCCGGAAGGATGCGCGGCGCCGGAGTCAGTTGCCGTCGCCGGTCGGCAGCGAGAAGATATAGCCTTCGCCGCGCACCGTACGCAGGAATTTCGGATTAGCGGGGTCCGCCTCGATCTTTTTCCTCAGGCGCATGATGCGGATGTCGACCGCGCGCGAAGACTCAGGGTCCTCGACAAAGCCGATCGCCTCCGAGATCGCGGCCCGCGTCAAAAGCCGGTTGGCGCGGGTGAGGAAGACTTCCAGCACGTCGAACTCGCTCTTGGCCATCTCGATGACCGCGCCATTGGCGCCGGTCACCAGCCTGCCGTCGAAATCGGCCTGGAAGCCGCCAAAATTCATGAAGCGGCGCGTGCCGGCCTCGGCCTTCGCGGCCTGCGGAGCGACCGGCTGCGGCACGCGGCGCAACACGCTGCGGACCCTCGCCAGCACTTCGCGCAACTCGTAGGGCTTGACGATGTAGTCGTCGGCGCCGAGCTCCAGGCCGACGATGCGGTCGAGCGCGGTGCCGGCGGCGGTGGCATAGATGATGCCGATCTGCGTCCTGGAGCGCAGCCAGCGGCCGAGCGACAGGCCGTCCTCGCCGGGCATGGCGATGTCGAGGATGGCGAGGTGGAAGGGCTGCGCCTCGAGCAGGCTGCGCGCCGCCGCGGCATTCTCGGCCGTGGCGACGTCATAGCCGCTGGCGCCGAGATACTCGGCAACCGCTTCCCTCAGGTCCGGCTCGTCCTCGACGACGATAACGCGCGCCTTCACAATGGTCTCGCTCCCGCTTTCAGCGGAAAGTAGATTGGGTATAAACATGATGTCCAGCGCTCATCTCAAGTTGTCTGTGGCGGGGTGGAGAAAAATGGCAGCACGATCCGTCGTCGCGCTTGTGTCCGTAGCCGAAGTGGTGGCCGGCGACCTTGCCGACCATCTCGAGCGGCGCGGGCACGACGTGCGCCTGGCGCGCCAGCCCTGGGAGGCCGAGTCGCTGCTTTCGGCAGGGGGCATCGACGTCGTGGTCGTCGGTGACGACGTGACCCAGGCGGAGGGGCGCGAACTGCTCAAGCGCTATAGTAGCCAAGGTGGGGGCGGCGAGGGTGGCTCCGACTTCATCCTGATCTGCCGGCCCGCCGATCTCGTCGACAAGGTGCTGGCGCTGGAGCTCGGCGCCGCCGACGTGATCGAAAGCCCGCTCAACGTGCGCGAGCTGGCGGCGCGTATCGGCGGCCTGCTGACGCGGCGGGGCCGCAACACCCAGGAACTGATTGTGCTGGAGAACGCCACCGTCGACTTGAGGTCGGCTATGGTCATGCATCGCTCCGGCGCCGAGGATCAGCTCTCGCCGGGGCAGGTGGCGCTGCTCAGGCTGTTTCTGGCGAGCCCGCGAAAGGTGCTGACGCGCGACGACATCATTGCCGCCGCGCCCGCCGAGAATGCCGATGCCTTCGACCGCTCGATCGATTCGCGCATCGTGAGGCTGCGTCGCAAGCTCGATACGGAGACCATCACCACCATCAGGGGCGCCGGCTACCGCTTCGATCCGCCGACGTCGCGCACCGACTGAACCGAGGGTGGCCAGGGTTCTTCCTTGATCCTGCATCGGATTGCCCCAAAGCCGCTTCGCACTTTTTGGGTCCGAGGCTCGCGCCTATCGCACCACCAGCACCGAGGGACCCGAGGGCAGGTCCGCGCTGGCGGTGATTTCGACATGGGCGCGCTCCTTGAGCAGCACCGTTGCGAGCGCGGCAAAGCCGAGCAGTCCTTGCGCGTAGAGCAGTGCCGAAAGCACGGAAGCTGCAAATCTGGTGTTCATGTCGTTACCCCCTAAATCGATATGTATTGGTGCTTCAGGAAACTCCCGAAGCGCCCGCGCCGCTGACGGAGCCCCCCGCTGCGGCGCGGGCCTTCGGTCCTCTCGGCAGCAAGTAGCCGGAGGGGCCGCGAGTCCTCATCAACCAAAGGCCGACCCGCCAGAGGGCCTTCAGCCGGTGGACGCGCAGGCTGGAAACAATCCAGACCGTGGCGATGAACAGTGCAGCGTGCAGCGTCGAAACCTCGCCGGAATTCATGGCGCCAAAATTCAGGGCGCCAAAATTCAGGGCGCCAAAATTCAGGGCGCCAAAATTCAGGGCGCCAAGCGTCGTCACCGGGTTGCCGGCGACAGTGCCGGCGGGGCCACCGAGGATGATCGCCGCGACGCCGATCCTGAGAAGCCAGGTGCGTGGTTTCGATTTCCTGCCCATTTTCGTTTGCGTGTCTGTTCCCGTTGCGTCGACATTGCCGCCGGCCTGTATCCGCATCATGCCGCGCGAGCCGCGCTTTGTTGCAACCCGGTTTCGAGATCGGCGAAACGACTTTTCGCATCAAGGCCATACGCGTTTTCGTTTGCCAGCTTCCCCCAATTTTTCGTTAATCATACCCGGATCCGCGAGCCGATTTCGTCAGCGGCGCCGTTAACCTCGGGAAACAGATTCGAAACAGAAGCGAGCATCAAGCGAAATAGCCTTGAAACAGGCGCCCACGATAAGACGGCCCATCGAAATTGAAGCCGGCCGGACCGGCATAAAGAGAGGGATCGTCATGCACACTGCCATTTCCGCCAAGCTCATCAACGTCTCGGCCGCCGCGCTCACACGCGCGGCACTGCTCTTCGGCAGCAATGCCGCTCACGCCAACCAGATCGTCGCCCGGGTTTCGCTGTCGCAGCAGATCATGGAAGTCACGGTCGACGGCCGGCCGACTTTCACCTGGAAAGTGTCGACGGGCGACAGGGGGCACATCACGCCGACGGGGTCGTTCAAGCCGACCCGCCTGCATGAGATGTGGTATTCGAAGAAGTACGACAACGCGCCGATGCCGCATTCGGTGTTCTTCAGCGGCGGCTACGCCGTGCACGCAACCTACGCCATCAAGCGGCTCGGTAGTCCGGCCTCGCATGGCTGCGTGCGGCTGCATCCCGATGCCGCGGCCGATTTCTACCAGCTCGTCGAGGCTTTCGGCCCGGCCAATACCAGCATCGTGATCGTCAAGTAGCGGGCTGGGTCAAGTAGCAGGCTGGTTGCCGCCTTCGGCGGACACGTCGAAGCAGCGGGGCGACCGCCAAAAAAAGAGGCCGGAAATATTCCGGCCTCTTTTGTTTTTCGAACTCGTCTTGTCGTCAGGTCGGCAGCGCCGGCATCAGCTTCGGATCCGGCTTCTCGGCGAGATGCGGAAGATCCTTGCTGGCGATGAAGGTGTAGAACATGGGCACGACGAACAGCGTGAACATCGTGCCGACGAGGATACCGGTGAAGATCACCAGACCCATCGAGTAGCGGGCCGCGGCGCCGGCGCCGCTGGAGATGATCAGCGGCACGACGCCGAGCGCCATCGCCGCCGTCGTCATCAGGATCGGCCGCAGGCGCACCTTGGCCGAGGCGATGATGGCGTCACGGCGCCGCATGCCATGGACCTCGCGCTGCTGATTGGCGAACTCAACAAGCAGGATGCCGTGCTTGGTGATGAGGCCGATCAGCGTGATCAGTCCGACCTGCGTGTAGATGTTGAGCGTGCCGAGCCCGATGTTGAGCGGCACGATGGCGCCGAAGATCGAGAGCGGCACGGCCATCATGATGATAAGCGGATCGCGGAAGCTCTCGAACTGGGCGGCCAGCACCAGGTAGATGACGACCACGGCGGCCGCAAAGGCGATCAGGATGGTGTTGCCCTGCTCCTTTTCCTGCCGCGACTGGCCGGAATAGTCGATGAAGAAGGTGTCGGGAAGCGTTTCCCTGGCGAGGTCTTCCAGCACCTTCAGCCCGTCGCCGGTGGTCACGCCGGGCAGGGGCAGGGCGGAGATCGTGGCCGAGTTCAGCTGGTTGAACTGCTCGATCGCCGCCGGCGAGGCGTTGGTCGAGATTTTCACCACGGCCGACAGCGGCACCATCTTGCCGTCGACGCTACGCACGAAATACTCGCCGAGCTTGGCCGGATTGTCGCGGAATTCCTGCGGCACCTGCGGGATGATGTCATAGCTGTTGGAGTCGCGGTCGAACTGCGCCACCTCGGCGCCGCCGACAAGCAGCGTCAACGTGTTGCCGATATCGGCGATCGGCAGGTTCAGTGCCGCCGCTCGCTCGCGGTCAATTGTCACCGTCACTTGCGGCGCGTCGTAGGACATCGAGTTCTGGACGACGATGAAGCGGCCGGAAGCCTGCGCCTTGTTCTTGATCTTCTCGGCCTGGTCGAAGACCTCGGACGGATCGCCGGTCGAGCGGACCACCATGGAGATCGGCAAGCCGCCGCCCGAGCCAGGCAGTGTGGGTGGCGCGAAGACGAAAGCCTCGACGCCCGCGACCTTGGCCAAGCGACCGGTGATGTCGGCCTGGATTTCCTTCGAGCTGCGCTGGCGTTCGGCCCAGTCTTTGAAGGCGAAGCCGACAAAGGCGCCGTTGGTGGCGCCGCCGAAGGCGACCGCCGAGAACTGCGCCCGCGTTTCTGGAATGTCCTTCACAAGACCGAGGATCTGGTTGACGTAGGTCTCGGTGTAGTCCGAGGTGGCGTAGCGCGGCGCGGTCACGATCGAGAGCAGGAAGCCCTGGTCTTCTTCCGGCGCCAATTCGGTCGAGGTCTTGGTAAACATGAAGCCGGTGAGCGCCACCAGCGCGAGGACGATGATAAAGGTAACCGGCCTGTTCCTGAGCGAGGCGGTGACTGCCCGCTCGTAGACGCGCTCGACCCGACTGAAGGTGCCGTCGACGATGCGCTGGAAGCGGCCATGCACGCCAGGCTTCAAGAGGCGCGCCGACATCATCGGTGTGATGGTGACGGCGATAAGGCCGGACAAGACCACGGAGCCGGCCAGCGTCACCGCGAATTCGCGGAACAATGCCCCGGTCAGGCCGCCGGTGAAGGCCAGCGGTGCGAACACGGCGGCCAGCGTGATGGTCATGGCGACGATGGCCGAGAAGATCTCGCGCATGCCGTTGAAGGCCGCCTGCATCGGCGACATGCCTTCTTCTTCCATGTGGCGGTGGATGTTCTCCACCACCACGATGGCGTCGTCGACGACGAGGCCGATAGCCAGCACCATGGCCAGCAGCGACAGAAGGTTGATCGAGTAGCCGACGGCAAACAGGATGAAACAGACGCCGATCAGCGACAGCGGGATGGTCACGATCGGCATCATCACCGAGCGGAACGAGCCGAGGAACAACAGGATGACGACGATGACGATGGCAACCGCCTCGACGATGGTCTTGAACACCTCTTCGATCGAGGCGCTGATCTGCTCGGTGGAATCGTAGACGACCTCGATCGTCATGCCTTTCGGCAGCGTCTCCTGAATCACCGGCACGAGCTTGGTGACTGCCGCCGCCGTCGTCAGCGGGTTGGCCGCCGGCGTCGGGAAGATGGCGAGGAACGTGCCGGGCTTGCCGTTGAAGCTCACCCTGGTGTCGGTGCTGGCAGCGCCGAGCTCGACGCGCGCCACGTCACGCAGGCGCACCACCTGCCCATCCGTCGAGCGGATCGGCAGCTGGGAGAAGGCTTCCGGCGTCTGCAAGGTCGAGTGAACCGTGATCGACGAGACCACATATTCGTTCTGGGTGTTGCCGGGCGCCGAAAGGAAGTTGGAGTTGTTGATCGCGGTCAGCACGTCGGCGGCGGTGGCGCCGCGGGCGGCAAGCCTGACCGGATCGATCCAGACGCGCATCGAATATTCCTCGGCGCCAAAGATCTGGACATCGGCTACGCCTTCCACCGTCGAAATGCGTGGTCGAACGACGCGCTCGATGTATTCGGTGAGCTGCTCCTTGGTCATGTTCGGATTCTGCATCGAGATGTACATCATCGCGAACTGCTGGCCGGTGCCCTTGATGATCACCGGGTCCTTGGAGGCATCCGGCAGCGTGCCGCGCACGCCCTGAACCTTGGACAGCACCTCGGTCAGCGCAACGTCGGGATTGGAGCCGAGCTTCATCTGCACGGTCACGGTGCTCGAAGAGGGGCGGCTCGACGAGGTCACGTAGTCGATGTTCTCGGTCGAGGCGACGGCACGCGCGATCGGCGCGGAGATGAAGCCCTGGATCAGGTCGGCGCTGGCGCCGGGATAGGCCGTGGTGATGGTGATCGCCGTCTCATCCACCTTCGGATACTGGCGGATCGACAGGTTGAAGATGGCCTGGAAGCCCAGGAGCAGGATCATGCAGGCCAGCACCGTCGACAGCACGGGCCGGCGAATGAAGATATCGGAAAAGCTCATTGCTGAACCTGCTTGTTCGCCGATTTGCTGGGATCAATAGTGTTGTCGACGGCAACCGACATGCCGTTGAAGAGCCGGTTCTGACCGGCGGTCACGACCTGATCGCCGGCCTTCAGGCCCTCGGTGATCTCGACCATGCCGTTGTTGCGGCGGCCGAGCTTGACGAATGCCTGCGACAGAACGAGCGCCGGCTGCTGCGCGGCCTCGGCCGGCTTCTTAGCGTTGTCGGCAGGCTTTGCCGTGTCGGAGGCGGGCTTCGAGGCATCGGTTTGCGGCTTGGCGGCATCGCCGGCCGGCTTCTCCGCGCCGGCTTTCTGGTCTTCCGGTTTCGCCGGCGCGGCAGTACCGACATCGGCGGGCTTGGCCGGCACGACCACGAAAACGAAGTCGCCGTAGAGGCTCGACGTCACCGCCGTCTGCGGTACGGAGATGACGTTGTCTTCCTCCGGCAGCTCGACGCGGATCTGCACGAACTGGCCAGGCGTCAGCTTGCCCTCGGGATTGGCAACCTCACCTCGGATCGACACCAGCCGGCTCGCCGGGTCGATCTTGGGGTCGATACCACGAATGGAGCCGGCAAACGGCATGTCCGCGCCGCTCGAGCCGATCCGCACGGTCTGGCCGATCTTGAGCGACGGCAGCTGCTGTTCGGGAACCGTGAAGTCGACCCGCATCGTGTCCAGATCCTGGATAGTCACTACCGGGGTTCCCGGCGCCAGATATTGGCCGATATCGATCCTTGGAATGCCCACCGTGCCGTTGAACGGCGCCGACAGCTGCTTCTGGTCGAGCACCGCCTGCAGCTTGTTGACCTGAGCGGCAGCGGCAACTGCCGCTGCCCGCGCCAAGTCAAGCGTTGCGTCCGTGCCGACGCCGCGCCGCTGCAACTCGAGCGCGCGGGTCAGTGCCGCCTGGAAGGAGGCGGCCTGCGCCTTCTGTGCCGCCAGGTCGGCCTTCTCGACGGCATCGTCGAGCTGCAGGAGCACGGCGTCGGCCGCGACCTTCTGGTTGGCGTGGAAGAGGATGTCCTTGACGATGCCGGCCGTCTCGACGGTCAGGTCGACGCCGCGCACGGCGTTGACGGTGCCGATCGCCTCGACGCCGGGCGTCCAGTTCGCGGGCTTCGCGACAACGGTCGACACTGTCGCGGCCGGCGGCTTCATGGTGGCGAAAAACTGCTTGATCGCACTGTCGCGAAACAGGTTGAAGCCGACGATGCCGGCGCAGACCACAGCGAGCAGCAGCAGAAATCCGGTAATGATGGCGAAGCGCTTCACGAACAGACCCCTCGAGCCGGCAACCGGCAAAACAATCGATGCCGGGACACATACCGGCGATGGGTCCCGATTTCAAATTTCGGGCGCTTTACTGTACCGTCTGGACGGTCTTGTCAATTCCGCATATGCTAATGTAGGTGGAGGGGTGATGAAGGCTCGCAGGGCGAATTCGCGCGACAGGATATTGGCCGCCGCCGCCGACGTGGCGCGCGAGGCGGGTCCGGGAAGCCTGTCGCTCGACGCGGTTGCCAGCCGCGCTGGCGTCTCCAAGGGCGGCCTGCTTTACAACTTCCCGACCAAGGCCAAGCTGATGCAGGGGCTGGTCGAGAACTACCTCAATGCTTTTGAAAAGGCACTCGAGGAACGCACGGCCGAGGCCGGCGACGGAAGCGCGCTCGCGGCCTACATTCGGCTCTCGGCCGACGATTGCGAGAAGCCGAAACCTTCGGCCACCTGGATATTCTCCGCGATTGCCGAGGATCCGGAATTCCTGACGCCGATAAATGCCTTCAAGCGGCAGCTTTTCGAACGGCTGAAGGGGGAGACGGACGACCTCGGCTCGCTGCTGGTCTGCTTCCTCGCCATCGAAGGCCTGCGCAGCATGAACCTTTTCGATTCCGACGTGCTTTCGGAGGACGAGCGCAAGCTGCTGGTGGCCTCGCTCCTCAGGATAGCCGGATAGGTTGCAGGCGTCACACCAGCTTCATCCTGGGGACATAGCGTTCTTCCGGTTCTTTGCTGCAATGCAAAAGGAGTGGGACATGGTGGACGTTGTTTCCAGTGAGGCGGGGATTCCGAGACCGGATCACCCATTAGAGCAATCGAGCGGCGCCAAATGGTTCCTGCCGGCCTTCGGCGTGCTGGTTCTGGCCGGCCTGATCTATGTCGGCTATGCGCTGAGCCAGGATCTGGCGATCGCCAAGACGGTGCCCTGGATCCTGCTCGGCATCGCCCTGCTGATCGCGCTCGGCTTCGAGTTCGTCAACGGCTTCCACGACACCGCCAATGCGGTGGCCACCGTCATCTACACGCGCTCCCTGCCGGCGGAATTCGCCGTCATGTGGTCCGGCGTCTTCAACTTCCTCGGCGTGCTCACCTCCAGCGGCGCGGTGGCGTTCGGCATCCTGTCGTTGCTGCCGGTCGAGCTCATCCTGCAGGTCGGCTCCTCGTCAGGCTTCGCCATGGTGTTCGCGCTCTTGGTGGCGGCGATCCTGTGGAACCTGGGCACCTGGTTCCTCGGTCTGCCGGCGTCCAGCTCGCACACGATGGTCGGCTCGATCATCGGCGTCGGCCTCGCCAACCAGTTCATGGCGCCGGCCGGAAGCGCCACCAGCGGCGTCGAGTGGGGGCAGGCGAGCAATGTCGGCCTGTCGCTGCTTGTCTCGCCGCTTGTCGGCTTTTTCGCCGCCGCCATCCTGCTCTATGCGATGAAGCTTCTGGTGCGCAATCCGGCGCTCTACGAGGCCCCGAAGGGCAACACGCCGCCGCCGTGGTGGATCCGCGCCCTGCTGATCTTCACCTGCACTGGCGTCAGCTTCGCGCATGGCTCGAACGACGGCCAGAAGGGCATGGGCTTGATCATGCTGATCCTGATCGGCGTGGTGCCGACCGCCTATGCGCTCAACCGCACGCCGGACATCAACTATCTGGAAGCCTACAAGTCGGCTTCCGTCGCCGTCGAGCAGGCGCTGGGCAAGTACGCCAAGCCGGGCGTCACCGTCGCCGACGCCAAGGCCGCGGTTCAGGAGGCTGTGCGCAGCAAGACCTGGAACGATCAGACGACCGTGGCGCTGCAGACCTACATCCACAACACGACCGCCGGACTGCAGCCCTATGCCAGCATCGACAAGGTGCCGACCGACCTGGTCAGCAACGCCCGCAACGATATCTACCTGATCGGCGAAGCGCTGAAGCTGATCGACAAGAAGAAGCTGCTGCCGATGCAGGACGCGGACCTGAAGGCGGTGACCGACTATCACAAGGCAGTCGACAACGCGACGAAGTTCATCCCGCTGTGGGTGAAGATCGCCGTGGCGCTGGCGCTCGGCCTAGGCACCATGGTCGGCTGGAAGCGCATCGTCGTCACCGTCGGCGAGAAGATCGGCAAGAGCCACCTGACCTATGGCCAGGGCGCCGCCGCCGAGCTGGTCGCGATGATCACGATCGGCGCTGCCGACCGTCTCGGCCTGCCGGTGTCGACCACCCACGTCCTGTCGTCCGGCGTTGCCGGCACGATGGCGGCGAACGGCTCCGGCCTGCAGTGGGCGACCGTGCGCAACCTTTTGCTCGCCTGGGTGCTCACGCTGCCCTGCTCGATCGCGCTGTCCTTCGTCCTCTTCGTGGTGTTCCGCCAGGTGTTCTAGCGTTCGAAGCGGAAAATCAGAGGCGGCGCCGTTCGCGGCGCCGTTTCTTTTTGGCGGAAAGCAGGGGTCAGTACGCCCGGGTAATCGCCAGCACCGATGCTCTGCACATGCGGAACGATCAGCTGCCAGGGTCCGGGCGAGGTAATCATTCCCATGGTGATCGCGACTGCGAAGTCGGCCAGTCCGATGAAATTCCAGAAAGTTGCCGCCCTTCGGCCCCCGGCTGTGCCGGTCGCCACGGCGATCGCCGCCGGCAGCGCGAGCAGTCCGGTCAGCATGTCGCCGATGCCTGCCGGCATTGCGAAGACGCCGGGCAGCCCACCATGCAGCCAGGCCGCGATCGCCCAGCTGCCGAATATGCGGTAGAGCTGAAGCGTGACGAGCCAGTTCGCTGGTATCGCATCGAGCACCTGCCCAATCCGTTTTGAGAACAGCAGCAGCGGCGCGCCGATCACCACCGGCAGGAAGATCGCCGATGGCAACACCGGAAAAGACGCGGTGTCCGGGTGGAAGACGCCGTTGATAGCGGCGCTCCAGGCGACGGCGAGCCACAGGGTGTCCGGGATCATGATTGCCAGCCAGGTCGCGCGGCGTTGACCCAGCGTCAAGCTCGTGTGTTCGAGGCCGAGCCACAATCCCAGTGCGACGAGCCCGTGGGCGGCGAGTTGGTGAGCCGTGGTCGGAATGCCGCTGCCCGGTATCGCCGGCCAACTGTAGATCAGCAGTAGCCATAGCGCCGTGAGCGGCGCAAACCAGAGCAGGCTGCGCCAGGGATCTTGCGACGGAACGATAGCAGAGGGAACAGCTTCGGCGGTCATCGGCGGCACTCCATCGAGCCTGGCGCATTTGCTTTCGCCCGGATGTACGCCAGCTTTCCGCAAGCGCCTATTCGCGGTAATGTTGATGGGCTATCAAGCAGAACTTCACAGTTCGAAGGCGTTACCAAGCGTTGCCCTGCACCGCGGTTTTCGCCGAGGCGCCGCAGAAACTCAGGGTGTCTCTTGTCGGATGAGTCGGCGGTGCGCCTTTATGAGGCGCGTCGGACCAACGCGTGATGCACACCCGACGCCCAGCATCGGGCTGACCGAAGCCGGTGAAGGTTTCCTTCCGCGCGCAAAACCTGCCTTCGACAATATCAGGTCGGATCTTCCCGATGCAGGTCGTGGATGGCGACGCCTTCGACATTGGTCGGCAGCATCAGCCACTGCTTGTGGCGCAGCGTGCGCTCGGTGTCCTCGAGGCCCATCTCCCAGTGCTCGCGCATCGAGGTGCCCGAGAACTCATAGTCCTTGGCGTGGCCCTCATAGCCTTTGTGCTGGTAGATCAGGTGGACGATGTTGACCACGCCGGCGTCGGAATAGTCGGCGATCAGCTCCCTCTCGCCCTCCTTCAGCAGTTCCGGTGGAACGCGCTTGAGGGCATCGAGCAGCTTCATCTTCAGCGCATGGATGCGCTGGAAATTGTCGGTGTTCTGGCGCGTGCGGCTCGAATACATGATATCCTTGTGGCGCGACAGCACCTCGGCCATGCCGCGCGGCAGCGCGCCGCGGGCGCTGAAAAGATCGACCTGGAACACCAGCGAGGAACGGTCCTCTTCCTGGTCGAGCAGGTACTGCAGCGGTGTGTTGGAGACGATGCCGCCGTCCCAGTAATACTCGCCCTCGATGCGGATCGACGGGAAGGCCGGCGGCAGCGCGCCGCTCGCCATGATGTGCTCCGGTCCGATGCGCACCTTGTCGGTGTCGAAATAGACGAAGTTGCCGGTCCTGACATTGACCGCGCCGACGCTCAGCCTTTTCCTGCCGTCGTTCAGCACATCGAAATCGATCAGGCTCTCCAGCGTCTCCTTCAGCTCGGCGGTGTCGTAGAAGCTGGTCGCGCCATCCGCGCCCGGCGGCTGGAACCATGGGTTGGGACTGCGCGGCTTGAAGAAGCCGGGCTGACCCATGGTCATCGTCATCCATGACGAGGTGCGGTTGCGGATGTCGCGGTAGACGTCGCCTTCGGGCGTGTAGGCCCAGATCTTGCGGCCCGAGACCGTCTGCCAGAACTGCTCGAGACGCCGCAGCCGCCGGCTCGGCTCGTTGCCGGCGATGATCGAGGCGTTGATCGCGCCGATCGAAACGCCGGACAGCCAGGTCGGCTCGCAGCCGGCGTCGGAAAGCGCCTGGTAGACGCCGGCCTGATAGGCGCCCAGCGCGCCGCCGCCCTGGAAGACCAGAGCGACGCGGTCATATTGCTGCGAGATTTCCTGGATGGTGGCGGCGATAGCCTCGCTTCGGGTGCGTTCAAGCACGAGCCTTCTCCGGCTGGATTGCACTGGCGGCCGACTGTTCAGGGAGATAGTCGTGGACGACTTCGCCGAGCCCAAGCGTCAGGTCGGCGGTGAAGTGGACGGCCGACACCACCTCGAGCACTGGCAGCTTCGCCACATCGGCCATGACATGCGGCCGAAGGTCGAGCGCGGCCGGCGCCGTCCAGGCTTCCTTCAGCGTCACGTCGGTCAGGTAGTAGCGTACCAGCTCGCAGATGCGCGGGCTGCCGTCGACATGCGGGATGATCTTGATCAGGAAGTTGGGCGCGGCGAGCGAGGCGAGCACGGAATCATGGTCGGCTTCGCGGTGCTTGTAACCCATGGTGCCGGTGGCGCACAGAACGCTGCCATAATGCAGCGTGCCCACCACCACCTCGCCCTCATGCACGATCTTGGGGCTGGCGAGCTTCTTCGGGAAACCCCAGAGCTCGCGGCCGCCGGCGATCGGCGCGTCGTCGTCGAGATACATGGAATGGACGTAGCCGCCATGCTGGCCGCCGAAGCGCACGGGGATCACCTGGCCGGTCTCGGTGTACTCGCCGAAACCGGTCGAATCCGGCATGCGGATGAACTCATACTTGACCAGCGGCTCGTCGATCTCGAGCGGCTTCGGCACCACCGCTTCCAGCGCCTCGCGTGTCGTGCGGTAGGTGATGATGATGTATTCGCGGTCGAAGAAGCGGTATGGGCCGGGCGGGAAGGACGGGTTGGTGAGCGGCATGGCATAGGCGCGCTTCACGACATCGGCGATTTCCAAGCTATTCACCCATCGGCTCAGGAATGACACACGCGAGACGCGCAGGAGGATTATGTTGCACGGCACCATGACAGTGCCATGTCACCCTCTCGCCCGCCAGCTTCTCGGCTCCCGGACTGCATCACAACATTGTAATCGCAACGACATTGGTCATGACATTGTTATGTTGCGGTGCACAAACTATGTGCCTTCGCAGTTGCACTCACCTGTCGCGAGATTTCCCATGGGTTCCCTGTCTTCGAAGAATGCGCTCGTCACCGGCTCGACCAGCGGCATCGGGCTGGCAATCGCCCGCGCCTTTGCCGCCGAGGGCGCCAACGTCACCATCAACGGCCTGGGCGATGCCGCGGCGATCGAAAAGGAACGTGCCGGCATCGAGAACGACTTCGGCGTCAAATGCCGCTACTCGGACGCCAACATGATGGACGGCGCGGCGGTGACCGCCATGATCCGTGATGCCGAAGAGGCGTTCGGCAGCCTCGACATCCTGGTCAACAATGCCGGCATCCAGCATGTCGCGCCGATCGACGAGTTTCCAGACGACAAGTGGGAGGCGATCATCCGCATCAACCTGCTTGCCGCCTTCTATGCCATCAAGGCGGTGCTGCCCGGCATGAAGAGCCGCAAATGGGGCCGCATCATCAACACGGCGTCGGCGCACGCGCTGGTCGCCTCGCCGTTCAAGTCGGCTTATGTCTCGGCCAAGCACGGCATTGCCGGCCTGACCAAGACAGTGGCGCTGGAAGTGGCGCAGGACGGCATCACCGTCAACGCCATCGCGCCCGGCTATGTCTGGACGCCGCTCGTGGAGAAGCAGATCCCCGACACGATGAAGGCGCGCGGCATGACCGAGGAGCAGGTCAAGCACGACGTGCTTTTAGCCGCGCAGCCGACCAAGGAGTTCGTCACCGTCGAGGAACTCGCGGCGCTGACGCTCTTCCTCTGCTCGGACGCCGCCAGGCAGATGACCGGCACGACCCTGCCGATGGATGGCGGCTGGACGGCGCAGTAGCCGAAACAGCGCTCGCGGAAAGGACGGCGGGCGGGAACGCCTTCCTCGGCAATTGGATTCTTGACAATCGCAGGCGAGCGTTCCAGCATTCTGGTCAAGGGGTTCCCCGCGACGACCCCGTGAGGCGTCAGCCCAACGATCGCGTCCAAACTCTCTTCGTTTCAGGAGGTGGACGCCATGCCATCAACAACCGCAATCACCGTTCCACAGCTTTCCCGTCTCGTCGGCCTGCCGGACGCACCTGTTCTCATCGATGTACGCATTGACGACGACTACCAAGCCGACCCGCGCCTGCTGCCGGCTTCTTACCGGCGCGATTTCAGAACCGTCTCGACCTGGGCGGCCGCGTTCTCCGGATCGAAAATCGCCGTCATCTGCCAGAGAGGGCAGAAGCTCTCGCAGGGCGTGGCGGCGTGGCTGCGCCACGAAGGCATTCCCGCGGAGTCGCTGGAGGGTGGCTTCGAGGCCTGGGCTGCTGCCAAGGCGCCATTGGTCACAGCCAGCGCGGTGCCGCCGCGCGACGAGAAGGGCCGCACCGTCTGGGTCACCCGTTCCCGGCCGAAGGTCGACCGCATCGCCTGCCCGTGGCTGATCCGCCGCTTCGTCGATCCTAAGGCGGTGTTCCTGTTCGTCGACCCGGCCGAGGTGCCTCTGGTGGCCGATCGCTTCGCCGCGGTTCCCTTCGACATCGAAGGCGTGTTCTGGAGCCACCGCGGTGAGCGCTGCACCTTCGACACTATGATCGAGGAATTCGGCCTGCGCATCGAGGCGCTCGATCGTCTGGCGCTGATCGTGCGCGGGGCCGACACGGCGCGCCTCGACCTCGTGCCGCAGGCGTCCGGGTTCCTCGCCGCCTCGCTTGGGCTGTCGCGCATGTTCCGCGAAGATCTCGAACATCTCGAAGCCGGCATGCTTCTCTACGACGCCTTCTTCCGCTGGTGCCGCGACGCCATCGACGAGACGCATAACTGGCCGGTCGGAGGCAAGCCACAATGACCGTGCTTGCCAAAGACGGCGCCGCGCAGCCGGCCGAAGTCCCGGTCATGCCGAGCTTCCGCGAGGCGACGCGGCTCTGGGCGAAGATCGGACTGCTCTCCTTCGGCGGGCCGGCCGGGCAGATCGCCCTGATGCACAAGGAGCTGGTCGAGGAGCGCCGCTGGATCGGCGAGGAGCGCTTCCTGCATGCGCTCAACTACTGCATGCTGTTGCCGGGACCCGAGGCGCAGCAGCTTGCCGTCTATATCGGCTGGCTGCTGCACCGGACGGCCGGCGGCCTCGTCGCCGGAACATTGTTCGTGCTGCCCGGTGCGCTGGTCATGCTTGGCTTGAGCAGTTTCTACATGCTCTACAATGACGCGCCGGTCATCGAGGCGTTGTTCTTCGGCATCAAGGCGGCGGTGCTCGCCGTCGTCGTCGAAGCGGTGATCCGCATCGGCAAGCGGGCGCTGAAGAACCGGGTCATGGTGGCGATCGCTGTGGCGGCTTTCCTGGCCATCTATGTCGCCAGGCTGCCGTTCCCACTGATCGTGCTGGCGGCAGGTCTGATCGGCTGGATCGGCAGCCGCTTTGCGCCGGGCCTGTTTTCGGGCGTGGCGCACGGCAAGGGCAGCGCCGCTGCCGACAGTCGCGGCGTGGTCGATCTGATGTTCGAGCGCGGCGAGCTCGGCCACGCCGTGCCGAGCAGATGGCATGCGGTTCGCACCATCGCCATCTGGCTGCCGATCTGGCTGGGCCCGGTGGCGCTGATCGCCTTGCTTGCCGGCCCGGGAAGCGTGTGGGCGCAGATCGGTGGCTTCTTCAGCCTGATGGCCGTCGTCACCTTCGGCGGCGCCTACGCGGTGCTCGCCTATGTCGCGCAGGCAGCGGTGACGTCGTTCGGCTGGCTTTCGCCCGGAGAAATGGTCGACGGGCTGGGGCTCGCCGAAACGACGCCCGGGCCGCTGATCCTGGTGCTGCAATTCGTCGGCTTCGCCGCCGCCTATCGCCATGCCGGGGCAGTCAGCCCATTGCTTGCGGGATCGCTGGGGGCGGCGCTGACGCTCTGGGCCACCTTCGTGCCCTGCTTCTTCTGGATATTCCTGGGCGCGCCCTACATCGAGCAGTTGCGGCAGAACAAGGCGCTGTCGGCGGCGCTCGGCGCGATCACGGCTGCCGTCGTCGGCGTCATCATGAACCTGGCGCTGTGGTTCGCGCTGCATGTCGTCTTCGGCAAGGTCGTGAGCGTCGGCTGGGGCGTCGAGGTACCTGTCCTGTCCTCGCTCGACTGGCGGGCCGCGCTGCTGTCGGCGGCGGCGATGATCGTCATGCTCAGGCTGAAGGTCGGGATGCTGCCGACGCTGGCGGGATCTGCATTGGCGGGATTGGCTCTACAGGCATTGTGAATTTATTTCTGGCCGCCGCCGACGTGATCAACGGACTTGTTTACAGCTAACATGTTAGTATGATAATGCTGCCTGCAGATTGATGAATTGGAGACTTTGCAGGTGGCTTCGCGCTTTGGTCTGTCGGTTGCGCTCACAACGCCCTTTGATGCCGCCGGGCGGATTGCCGTCCCGCTGATGACAGCCCATGCCAAGGCTTGTCTCGAAGCCGGTTGCAGCAGCGTGACGCTGTTCGGCACCACTGGTGAAGGCGCTTCGGTCGGCACGGCGGAGCGGCAGGCGGTCATCAACGCCATGCTTGCCGCAGGCATCCAGGCCGATCGGCTCGTTGCCGGCGTGCTGGTCGATGCGGCGGAAGACGCTGCGGAGCAGTGCCGCCAGGCCTTGCAGCGCGGCGCCCGCAACATCCTGCTGGCGCCGCCGAGCTACTTCAAGAATGTCGGCGACGACGGGCTGTTCGGCTGGTTTGCCGCCGTATTCACGGCGCTCGGTGCGCTCGCCCGCGGCATGCTGCTCTACAACATCCCCTCGGTCACGACAGTGGAGCTGTCGCTCGACCTGATCGGCCGCCTGCGCAAGGCGTATCCGGACGTCATCGCCGGGGTCAAGGATTCCGGCGGCGATTGGGCCTACAGCGAAGCGCTGCTCAAGGCGCATAGCGACCTGATCATCCTGATCGGCGACGAACGGCATCTGGCGCCCGCGGTGCGGATCGGCGGTCAAGGCGCGATTTCCGGCATGGCCAATTTCGCCGGTCGCGAGCTTTGCGCCATTGTGGAGAGCGGGCGCGACGATCCCCGTGTGGAGGGCTTCGTCCTCGAGCTGCTCAGGCGTCCGGTCATTCCGGCGGTGAAGGCCATGGTGGCGCGACAGACCGGCGACGAGCGTTGGCTGACGGTTCGGCCGCCGCTCGAGCCGATGGCATTGCAGGAGCGGCAGCAGCTTGGCGCCGCTTACGACCGGCTGTTCGCGACGCAAGCGGCCTGAACGGCAAAGGACGCGGGATCGGCATGGACGATACGAGCGAACCGGCAACTCTGAGGGAAAAGGCCTATGCCAGCTTCACGCGGCATCTTTTGGCCCGCGACCTGAGACCCGGCCAGTTCGTGTCCCAGCGCGAGCTGGTCGCCTTCACCGGCCTGCCGCTCGGCGCCATCCGCGAGATCGTGCCGCGGCTCGAGGCCGAGGGGCTGCTGACCACCATACCGCAGCGTGGCATGCAGATCGCGCATATCGACATCAGCCTGATCCGCGAGGCTTTCCAGTTCCGCCTGTTCATGGAGCGTGAGGCGGTTGCGCTCTTTGCCGTCAACGCTTCCGACACCGAGATTGCGCAGCTCAAGCGCGAGCACGAGGACATGCTCGCCCAGGCGCTGGCGCAAACCCCGACGCCGGAAATGGAAGCCCAGGCGCAGAGCATCGACTGGGCCATGCATGACACGTTCATCAGCGCGCTGGGCAACGAGATCATCGCCAAGGCCTATCTGGTGAATTCGGTGAAGATCCGGCTGATCCACCAGGAGCGGTTCCGCATCGACGGTCGCGTCGTGCCGGTCATGCGCGAGCATCTGGCGGTGATCGATGCGCTGGAGAAACGCGATCCGCAGAAGGCGGTCGAGGCGATCAGCCGGCACATCGACAATGCGCGCCGGCTGGCGCTGCAGATTTGAGGAAGCAGGACCGCGTCGCAATCGTCGCGGCGCAATCGACAACGACAACAACCGGGAGGAAGAGATGTCGTCCAATCCGTTCAATCCAACCAGAAGGCAGTTGCTCCGGGGAACCGCTGCACTGGCCGCCGCAGGTTTCGCCGGTCTTCGTCCGAGTTTCGCCGCGGGCGTCGACTGGAAGCGCTTTTCCGGCACCACGCTCGACGTCAATCTGGTCAAGAGCCCGCGCAGCGAGAACATTCTGAAGAACCTCGCCGAGTTCGAGGAACTGACCGGCATCAAGGTCAATGCGGAGGCGACACCCGAACAGCAGCAGCGCCAGAAGACGGTGATCGAGCTCAGCTCCGGCAAGCCGAGCTTCGACGTGGTGCATCTCAGCTACCACGTGCAGAAGCGACAGTTCGAGAAGGGCGGCTGGCTGGCCGACATTTCCGGGTATCTTGCCGATCCGGGCCTCACCGATCCGGGGCTGGTCGAAAGTGACTTCGCCGAGGCCGGCATTCAGTTCGCCAAGGACAGCCAGGGCGTGCTGCGCTCACTGCCGTTCTCCGTCGACTACTGGATCCTCTACTGGAACAAGGAGCTGTTCGACGCCAAGGGGCTGAAATATCCCGAAACCTTCGAGCAGCTGGTGGCTGCCGCCGAAGCGCTGACGGATCCGTCCAGCAACACCTTCGGCTTCGTCGCACGCGGTCTCAAGAACGCCAACACGCCGGTCTGGACGTCGCTGATGCTCGGCTACGACATGACGCCGCTCGGCAGCGACGGCAAGCTGCGCACCACTTCGCCGGAAGCAATCGAAGCCGCCAGCCTCTATCAGCGGCTGATGACCAAGGCTGCGCCTCCGGGCGTCACCGGCTTTAACTGGGCCGAGGCGCAGTCCGCTTTCCTGCAGGGCAAGATCGGTATGTGGTTCGACGGCGTCGGCTTCGCGCCGCCCATGGAAAATCCGGAGAAGTCGCGGGTGGTCGGCAAGGTCGGCTACGGCGTTGTGCCCAAGGGTCCCAAGGCGCATGCCGCGGGCACTTTCGGCGACGGCATCGGCGTGGTTTCCGCCAGCACGAAGAAGGAAGCGGCCTATCTGTTCTGCCAGTGGGCGGTATCGCCTGCCATGGGCGCACGGCTGCTGCAGGCCGGCGCCGGCGTGCCGTTCCGCAAGTCCGTGCTGGAAGACCCCAAGGTGCGCGAGGGCGTCACCATGCCGCCGAGCTGGCTGGATGCCGTGGTCGGCTCCGGCAACATCAGCCGGCTGGCGCTGCCGGTCATCATCCCGGTCACCGAGTTCCGCGACATTTATGGCGTTGCGCTGACCAACATGATTGCCGGTGCCGACCCGGCCGACGAACTGAAGAAGGCCACGGAGCAGTTCCAGCCGGTTCTCGACAGGAGCGAGCAAGGCTGATGTCCGCCATCGCCCCAGAACGCGCGGGGGTGACGACGCAAGCCATCGAAGAGAGCCAGCCGCTTCGGCTGGCCCCCAACTACTGGCCTTTCGTCGTCCCGGCGCTCGTAGTCGTCGGCGCCGTGATTGTCTTTCCCTGGGCCTTTACGCTGTGGATGAGCGTCAACAGCTGGACGCTCGGCCAGTCGCGAAGCTTTGCCGGCATGGAAAACTATCTGCGCCTGGCGACCGATCCGCGCTTCTGGGAATCGCTCTGGCATACCTTGATCTACACCTTCCTGTCAGTCGTCGCGCCAATGTTCCTGGGCACCGTCGCCGCCTTGATCTTCGACGCGAAATTTCCGTTGCGCGGTCTGCTGCGCGGACTTTTCGTGATGCCGATGATGGCCACACCGGTTGCAGTGGCGCTGGTCTGGACGATGATGTTCCACCCGCAGCTCGGCGTGCTGAATTACCTTTTGTCGCTGGTCGGCATTCCGGCGCAGGAGTGGATCTTCAACCCCAACACGGTCATTCCTTCGCTGGTCGCGGTCGAGACCTGGCAGTGGACGCCGCTGGTGATGCTGATCGTGCTTGGCGGGCTGGCATCCGTGCCGCGCGAGCCGTTCGAGAGCGCCGAGATCGACGGCGCCAACGCCTGGCAGCAGTTCCGCTATCTCACCTTACCGATGATCGCGCCGTTCCTGATGATCGCGGTGATCATCCGCACGATCGATGCGTTGAAGAGCTTCGACATCATCTACGCGATGACCCAGGGCGGGCCGGGCACCGCCTCGGAGACGATCAACATCTACCTCTACAACACCGCCTTCTCCTACTACGACATGGGCTACGGCTCGGCCATGGCCGTGGTCTTCTTCATCGTCATCGTGGCGCTGTCCTTCATCCTGTTGATGCTGCGCCAGCGCTCGCAATGGATCGACGCGGAGGGCAAATAGATGGGCTCGCGGCTGCTCAACAAGATAGGCCTGTTCTTCGCGGCGCTGGTGCTGGTCTCGCCGGCGATCCTGTTCTTCCTCTGGATGGTGTCGCTGTCGCTGAAGTTCGAGATCGACAACGGCGCCTACCCGCCGATCCTAATCCCTGAGCGCTTCGCCTGGTCGAACTATGCGAAGGTGTTCGAGGAGAACAATTTCCTGCTCTATATGTGGAATTCGGTTCTGGTGACCGGCACGGCAACCCTGCTCGCTCTCTTGATCGGCGTGCCGGCTGGCTACGGCATCGCCCGGCTCAAGGCAGAGCGCTCGGCGATCGTCATCATGATCGCGCGCATGACGCCGGGGCTCTCCTATCTCATCCCGCTGTTCCTGTTGTTCCAGTGGTTGGGGATCCTCGGCACGCTCTGGCCGCAGATCATCATCCATCTGGTTGTGACGGTGCCGATCGTGGTCTGGGTGATGATCGGCTATTTCGAGACGACGCCGATGGAACTGGAAGAGGCGGCCAATATCGACGGCGCCTCGTCTTGGCAGGTGTTCCGGCTGGTGGCGCTGCCGATCGCCAAGCCTGGCATCGTCGTGGCCTTCATCCTGTCGATCATCTTCTCGTGGAACAACTTCGTCTTCGGCGTTGTGCTCGCCAGCCGCGAGACGCGGACCTTGCCGGTCGCCGTCTACAACATGCTGTCCTACGAGCAGGTGAGTTGGGGGCCGCTCGCCGCGGCGGCGCTGGTGGTGACGCTGCCGGTGCTGGTGCTGACCATGTTCGCGCAACGGCAGATCGTCGCCGGGCTGACCGCCGGCGCGGTCAAGGGCGGCTGAGCGCCTGATCCGCCGCCACTTTTTGGAGACACGCAATGGCATCGGTAACCATCAACAACGTGCAGAAGGCCTTCGGCAACGCCAAGATCATCCACGACGTCAGCGTCGATATCGCCGATGGCGAGTTCGTCATCCTTGTCGGACCTTCGGGCTGCGGGAAGTCGACCCTGCTGCGCATGATCGCGGGGTTGGAAACGATCTCGGCCGGCAAGATCGCGATCGGCGAGCGAACCGTGAACAATCTCAGGGCGCGCGACCGCAATATCGCCATGGTGTTCCAGAACTACGCGCTCTACCCGCATATGACGGTGGCCGACAATATGAGCTTCGCGCTGATGATCAAGAAAGCCGATCCGGCCGACACGGCGAGCCGGGTCAAGCGCGCGGCGAGCATCCTCGGCCTCGAAAAGCTGCTCGACCGCTATCCGCGTCAGCTCTCCGGCGGTCAGCGCCAGCGCGTCGCCATGGGCCGCGCCATCGTGCGCGATCCGCAGGTCTTCCTGTTCGACGAGCCGCTCTCCAATCTCGACGCCAAACTGCGCGTCCAGATGCGCGGCGAGATCAAGGCGCTGCATCAGCGGCTTGGCACCACCACCATCTATGTCACGCACGACCAGATCGAGGCCATGACCATGGCCGACAAGATCGTCGTGCTGCATGACGGGCTTGTCGAGCAGATCGGCGCGCCGCTCGATCTCTATGACCGCCCGGCCAATCTGTTCGTCGCCGGCTTCATCGGCTCGCCCGCCATGAACTTCATCCACGGCCGTATCGAGGAAGGGATCTTCCGCAGCGCCGGCGGGCTGACGCTGCCGCTGCCGAAAGCCATCCAGCCAACCGAGGCCGCGGGAAAGGAACTGGTCTACGGCATTCGTCCCGAACACATCCGGGCGTCCGGCCAGGGTCTCTCCGGCACCGTCACCCTGATGGAGGCGACCGGTTCGGAGATCTTCGCCACGGTCGACTGCGGCGGGGAGGTGATCTCCTGCCTGTTCCGCGAGCGGCTTGCGTTGAAGCAAGGCGAGGCCGTGCGGATCGAGGTCGACCGCGCCTCGGCGCATCTGTTCGACGCCAAGACCGGCCAGCGCATCTGATCGCGGCTGTCCGTGCCGACCGCCCGGAACGACCGCGCCCTGCCGTTCGAACCGTTCGGCAAGGCCGGGGTTGCCGGATCTCCGGGTAGCCTTGGCGACATCGATCACGTCAGCGTGATCGAAAAAAAGCCGGCCATCCGGGAATAAACCATCGGAAATGCCGGTCTTTCGGGCATGCGCCGTTCACCGCGTGCTGGAGACCGAGATGACCTACGATGCCGTTGAGAATGCCGAGAGGCAGCCCGCGGGCGCCCGCCTTTGGCGCGCATGGGCTGGAGCAGGGCGCTCCAGCCATCGTCGTTCCTCCGCCGGCCGTGACCGTGCGAGCCGCAACAAAAGTGATCCACGACAATGACGGCGGCATTCTCTTCGCGGTCAGCGATGCGACGTTCCGCTCTGAGGCGCTTGACTCCGGTGACACCTATGCCTTCACCTCCCCCAAAGCAGGCGCCTTCGCCTGCAGTCGCGATCTTTACCCGCAGGAGCAAGGACGGATCGCCGCCTCCCGCTGAAGGTGGCCGCAAAGCCCAGGCGGAGGCGCCTGACGGTGGGACTATGTTGAGCGAAAGAATGCTGGCCGCGCGTTTTGCCGAAGTGGTGCTGCCGCATCTTGGCGACGCGCTGTCGCTCGCCCGCTGGCTGACCGGCAATGCGGCGGACGCCGAAGATGTCGTGCAGGAGGCCTGTCTCAAGGCGCATGCCGGTATTGCCGGTTTTGCCGGCGGCAATCCGCGCGCCTGGCTGCTCACCATCGTGCGCAACGCCTCCTACACCTGGCTGGCGCGCAACCGTCCGCGCAGCGTGGTCGCCGTCGGCGACCTCGCCGATCTCGATGACGTGTCGCCGCCACCTGACAAGGACGCGGACAGCCCGGAGGCGGCGCTGATCGCCAAGGCCAACTCGGCGGCGGTGGAAGCAGCGATCGCGAGGCTGCCGGACGCGTTTCGCGAAACGCTGGTGCTGCGCGACATAAACGGCCTCAGCTATCGCGAGATCGCGGCGATGCTCGGCGTGCCGCAAGGCACGGTGATGTCGCGGCTGGCGCGGGCCCGCAGCCTGCTGATGACGGAACTTGGAGGTCGCCCATGAGCCCGCGTGAGAATGGCCCGCGTGAGGACGGATTGCCGGAAGACCCGCAGGATATGAAGCTGATGATCCATGCACTTGTCGATGGCGAGCTCGATGCAGCTGCGGCGCTTGCCGTCGAGCGCCGCATCGCCGCCGATCCGGAGCTTGCCGCCGAACATACGCGCCTCCTCGCGCTGCGCACGGCTGTCGCCGGCGTGCCGCGGCCGGCGGTCGGCGACGACTTCCTGGCGCGCATCGCGGCCATCGCCGAGGCGAAAGGTTCCGACGAAGCCGAGGCAGCGCAGGCCGGCGCCGTGACGGCACAGCCGCAACGGCAGAACAAGGTCATCGAGATGCGGCCGCGCGCTTCGGCACGCTGGTTCAACGCTTTCGACTGGCGCCAGATGGCGGCTTCGATCGTGCTGACGGCGTTTCTCGCCAGCGGCGCGACGCAGTGGCTGATGGTGGAGAATACGCCCGACAGTTTCGCGGTCGCCGTCGCCAACGGCCATCGCCGCAGCCTGCTCGCGACGAGCCCGGTCGACATCGTCTCGTCCGACCGGCACACGGTGAAGCCGTGGCTCGACGGCCGGATCGGCGTGTCGCCGCCGGCGCCAGACATGGCCAAGGACGGCTACGCGCTGCTAGGCGGCCGCGTCGAGGTCATCGGCGACAGGCCGGTGCCGGCGCTGGTTTACCGCCACCACGAGCATCTCATCACCCTGGTGGCGGCGCCGCGGCAGAACGAGGCCAAATCGGTGCCGGTGGCGGACGATCTCTCGGCGGGCGGGTTCCTGCTGGTCCACTGGACTGACGGCGCCTTCTCCTACTGGGCGATCTCGGACGCCGAACGGCCGGCACTCGACGATTTCGTCGCCCGCTTCCGGGCGGCCGTCATCGCCAATCCGGCGGCGGGCAGCCCGGGGTGATGCCTTGCCGGCAAGCTAGAGCGTTTCAGCGATTCATAGAATCGCCGAACCGCCCTTAGTATTTGTTTTTACGCAATTCCCGACGGAAAACCGTTACACACTTTTCCTGGAATTGCTCTAGGCATCGACGATATAAAAATTTGGTGAGCCCGACTGGGAATCGAACCTGTGACCGCCATCGCACCAGCGTCTGGATCCTCGGCGGGCTTGGGTGGCCAGAACGACGCGACTGATGATGGTGCGTTTACGCGCTCGTCGCCCGGTTCGCCTCGGCCAACTCGCCGAGCGCCCGCTCGATCCTGGCGATAGATTCATCAATCCGGCCGAGGAGAACCAATGCCTGATAGGTCAAGGCGACCTTGGCCTGTGGGTGCAGATCGCTGGCCTTCGCGGCCGCCATGTCAAATCTTGGATTCGGGATCATTGGACAGCCTTAGTGCGCGGCGGGGTGAACTTCGGGCACCAGAAACAATTGGCGGGCGTTTTTGGTTCCGACACAGTTCGAGACAGGCTGTCACACAGCGTCAAACAACAGACCTGCGGCAGTGGCAGCTTGAGGCTAGTGCTGCACGGAAGGCGGAACTGCCCGGCTGGTCGCAACAGACATTGCGGTGATCACAGACGAGGGCTTGTCGTGGACATGCTGGCAACGCGACACGCCGCGGAGCAAAGGTGACGATGATGTGTGTAGGGGACGTGGCGCTCTTCCCGGCCGACAGCAGAAGCGGTCACATGATTGAACACAAGGAAAAGCGCGACGATCTGTCGAAATGGGGCAATGACCTGCGGCAGACGTTCCGCACAATCGCTCAGGCCGCGGGTGTGGCGGAGCTCGATGTTCACCTTCTGATGAATCATTCAATCCCTGGAGTTAATGCAGGCTACATCACCCCGCAATAAGCTGCTGAGTGATCACCTGCGTCATCAGCAGGAGGCCATTTCACGTCGGATACTCGAAGCGGGGCGTTCGCGAGAGACGGGGCCTCGTGCTTCTGCCTGGCCCGCGCTCCCGGCCAGACGCATCCTTGATGAACTGATGAGCGGCAAGGATTAGCACAGTGCCACATTCCACCGGACGTAGCGCGAGCTGATGGCAACTTTGCGCCGATCTCGGTCGTGGAGATCGACTTCGCAAGTTCCTGAAAGCAGACCTTGGCGGCGAAAACGCTGCGTGTCGCGGCTGCGCTAAAACAGCCGAACTCCCGGCGCAGTGGTCAGGTTTCGGCCCCAACGCGCCGCTCGCCTCTGTTAACGGGGATCGATTTCGCAGCTCGGCTGCGACTGTGCCGCAAGCGCCGACTCGCCTCACGCGATGATGACAGGCCCCTTCGGCGCCTGGCTCGCGCCGCCTCCGTGTGCCGCGACCCGCTGAAACTGCAATCCAGTCGCCGATGATCTACGGGCTCCCCGCCGTCGCTGTGGCGAGCGGGTCCGCTCGGCAGTCTTATCGGAGTCATCAATACCGGCATTCCCACAATGAATTGGCCGCGTATGGAAAGACAACGAAAATAAACGAAACAGAATGACGACTGCGAGGAATGAATGGCGGCGGGAACGACAACAACGGACATGCAATGGATACAGGCGATCCGCGTTGACAGCCTGCCCGTCGGCGACGCCACGCGCGTAGAGCACGCCGGGGCGTGCATCGCAATCTTCAATCTCGGCGGCAGATTTTACGCGACAGCCGGCGTCTGCACCCATGCACACGCATTTCTTTCCGAGGGCTACATCGATGGCCAGACGATCGAATGTCCGCTGCATCAGGGACTGTTCCATATCCCGACCGGCATGCCGCTTTCGCCGCCGGTCACCGAGCGGCTGAAGACTTACGAAACCAAGGTGGCGGACGGCTACGTCCACATCCTGGTGGGAGGAGGAGACTAGCACTGACTTCTTCGGGACATATCCCGGGCTGAAACCAAAATATGGGAGGAAACCTAATGCTGAAACTATCACGCCGTCATCTCTTGAAGACGGCTGCGACACTGACCGTGCTTGCTGCCGCCCCGCTGGCAATCGCTCCGGCGGCCGCCGAGGAATCGGTCCATTCCGTCATCAACGCGCTCATCAAGAAATATTCCGACGAGGCAAAGGCCGAAATGTCGAATGGGGACGTGGGCGCGCTGTTCGAGAAGGATGGCTTTCGCGATTACCTAGACGTCTATCCTGTCGGCGATCTCGCAGGCGGGTTCGTATGGAAACCCGGCATGGGCGCGAGTTTCGTCGGTCCCTATAGCAAGCTTCAGATCAAGTCGCCTTTCACTGACTATCTGCCGCTGGCGGAAGGTCCGGTGCTGGATCACAACAAGAAGTACCGCATAGGGCTGGTCTTTCACGGCTTCAACCACCCCTGGCTGATCAGCCTCGCGGACACCGCCGCCTGGGAGGCCAAACGCCATCCCAACATCGAGCTCGAGGTGATCGACGCCGAGTTCGACGACAACAAGATGGGCCAGGTCATCGATACCTGGATCGCCAAGCAGTATGACGGAATAGTGCTTTGGCCGAACCGCGAAGCGCCGATGGGGCCACCGGTCGACCGCGCCATCGCGGCCGGCATCCCGGTAGTGAGCCTCGATCGCCGCACTTCGTCCGAGCAGATCAGCTCGGAGGTGCTTGGCAACTTCTATGCCAACGGTCTGCAGCAAGGTCTCTATCTCAAGCATGCCGCGCCCGAGGGCAACATCATCTTCAATCGCAAGGATCTCGGCAGCACGGCGGACTCGATCCGCACCGGTGCCTTCCTGGAGGCGATCGGCAACACACCTGGCTACAAGGTGCTCGCCAACTATCACACCAACAGCCAGCGCACGTTGGCCTTCAAGTCGACGGCGGATGCGCTGCAAGCTTTCCAGGACATCTCGGTGTCGTTCAACACCGGCGGCGAGGAAGCCATGGGTGCGCTCGACGCGATCCGCGAGGCAAACCGGCTGAATAGCGCCCCCGGCGGGAAGAAGATCATGATCCTCGCCAATGACGATGCCCGCGAGGTGCTGAAGGAGATCAGGGCCGGCAACATCGAGATGGTGTCGCCCTACACGCCGCTGATCGGCGACATCGGCATCCGCGCCGTTGTCATGCATATAGGCGCCAAGGCAGGCCTCAACGAAGCGCCGCCGAAGCTCATCATGACGCCCAACCTGCCGATGATCACCAAGGAGAAGATGAACATCGAGGGCATCGAGACGCTGACGCCGGACGAGTGGCCCTACGCCTACGGTCCGGAAGTCGCGGGCTGATCGCCAGCTCCCATGCGCCTGCCGGATTCTCTGGTGAGGACCGGCAGGCGCTGACCGAACAGGCAGGCGAGCACGTCATGACCATGAGCACTCTTGAAACCAAGGTCGCCTCACAGGCGCGGCCTTCCGACGCCTTGCGGCACCTCGGCGTCGGCGACATGAGCCGCGTCGCGGTGTTGATCGCGCTGCTTATTGCGGGGCAGGCGATCACACCGTCCTTTCTGTCCCTCGCCAACATCCATGTCATACTCCTCGCCGTGGCCGCGATCGGCATCATGGCCTACGGCATGACACTGGTGGTGATCACCGGTGAGATCGACTTGTCGATCGCCGGGGTCGCGATCCTGTCGTGCATCGCCGGTGGGCTGTTGATCCCGACAGGCTCCGCGGCACTGGTCATCGGCGCCACCTTGCTCACGGGCCTTGCCATCGGCCTGGTCAACGGCATTCTCGTCGCCGCGCTGGGTATTCCCTCGCTGATAACCACGCTCGGCATGCTCGGCATAAGCCGCGCGCTGGCCAACATCTTCTCGGGTGGCCAGGCGCTTTATCCCGAACCGATCGCCGCCTACCTCTGGCTCGGCCGCGGCGACCTCGCAGGCATCCCGCTGCCGGTCGTGCTGCTCGTCGTGCTGGGCGCAGCCGCGATCGCGCTTACCAAATACTCGATCTTCGGACGTGCGCTCTACGCGACCGGCGGCAACGTCAAGGCGGCCGCATTGTCCGGCATCAATGTCGTCGGCGTCCGCTCCGCCGTGTTCGCGATTTCCGGCGCCTGCGCGGCGCTTGCCGGGATGCTTGAAAGCGCCAGGCTGTCCTACATCAATCCGGCGGGCTTCGAAGGCATGGAGCTTTCGGTTCTGGCGGTCACCGTGCTGGGAGGCGCGGCGCTGTCCGGGGGCTCGGGCTCGATCATCGGCACGGTTGTGGCTGCCCTGATCATCGGCATCGTCAACAACCTTCTCAATCAGCTCGGTGTCAGCATCTATCTGCAGCAGGTCGTGACCGCGGCAGTCATCCTTGCCGTCGTGATGCCCGGCATGTGGCAGCGGGGGATCGCGAAATGAGCGTCCTGGAGCTCTCCACCCCGCGCGTCGCGCCCTTCCTGCAGGGTTTGCTCCGCGATCCCATCATCTGGCTGATCCTGCTGATCTTCGCGGTCGGTGCGCTGACGTCGCAGTATTACCTCACGGCGCTCAACATCGAGAACCTCATGCGCAGCATCGCGGTCATCGGCCTGTTGTCGCTCGGCATGACGGTGGTGCTGCTTACCGGCCGCATCGATCTGTCGGTCGCGGCGCTGATGATCTTCTCGGTCATTGTCGGCGTGGTCGTCATGGCCGAGATCGGCCCAATGCTGGGAAGCCGTTGGCTGGTGCGCGGCAACACCTATGCCGGTCCGATCGTCCCGGTCATTCTGATCGCGCTGGCGACCGGTATCGCGGTCGGCGCGCTCAACGGCATCGGCGTGGCGTATTTGAAGGTCGCGTCCTTCATCATGACTCTGGTGTCGCTGACGGCCTTGCGCGGCTTCAATTATATGCTCACCAATGGCCACCCCTATTATCTCAAGGCGCCGTTCTACAGCTGGATCGGCGATGGCAAGATAGTCGGCATCCCGGTCAGTTTCGTGGTCTTCGTTTTCGTCCTTCTTGCTCTCATTGGCTTCGTAAATGGCAGCATGCGAGGGGGCCGCTTCTACGCCATAGGCGGCAACGAAAAAGCCGCGCTCTATGCCGGCATCAAGACGCAGCGCTACGTGGTGCTGGCCTATGCCATCAGCGGATTGTGCGCCGCTCTTGCCGGCATCATCTTCACCGCGCGGCTGAAGTCGGTCGATGCGCCGCTCGCTGCCGGTTATGAATTGACCGCCATTGCCATTGCTGTCATCGGCGGCACGGCGCTGGCTGGAGGCATCGGATCGCCGTGGCGTACGCTGCTGGGCAGCGTTGCGTTTGCCGCCGGCCTCAACCTGCTCGCCATCTGGGGCGTCGGGACCTGGTACCAGAACCTCGCCATCGGCGTTGTTCTCATCATATCGGTCGGCTTGTCGAAGATGAGCCGCAAGAAAACACAAGCATAGAGCCTCTGGGAGGAGCGATTTATGGGCGGACATCTCACGCTCGGCATCGATATCGGCACGACGAACGTAAAGGCGGCGATTCTCGACACCAACACCGGCAAGGTGGTGGCGTCAGGCTCGCAGGAGCATCCGCTGTTTCACCCGTTCCCCGGTTGGGCCGAACAGGATGCGTCGAATTACTGGGGCGCCGTGGTCTCGTCGATAAGGCAATGTCTGGAACAGGGGCGCTTCGCTGATGATATCGCGGCTGTGGCGCTTTCGGGCCTGGTTGGCGTGACGCTGCCGGTCAGCGACCAGGGCAGGCCGTTGCGTCAGGCCATGATCTGGATGGACTCCCGCTCCGAGGAAGAGTGCGAGGACATCCGCCGCAGCGTCGGCGAGGCGACCATCAACAAGAACAACGGCAACCGCATTGCGCCCTGGTTCATCGACCCCAAGGCGCTGTGGATCAAGAAGCACGAACCGCACATCTTCAACGCCACGCACAAGTTCCTGTCGCCTTCCGGCTATTGCACCTACCGGATGTGCGGCAACTTCACGATGAATACCGGCGATGCGGGCCTGGCCTACGCTTACGAGTACCGCGAGGAGCGCTGGAACGAGTCGGTCGCCAGGGCGATCGGCATTCCACTCGAGAAGCTGCCGCGGCTCTACCAATCCCATGAAGTGGTGGGCGAGGTGACCAGGCAGGCGGCCGAGGAGACGGGGTTGCGGCCCGGCACCATAGTCGCCGCAGGCGGCACCGATATCAGTTCGGCCGCACTTGGCGTCGGCGTCGCCAAAGCCGGCGAGGCCTACTACTCCATGGGCACGGGATCCAACCTCGGCATCATGATCCCGACCGAGCAGAACGTCGAGGAATACCGCATCCTGAAATGGCCGCACGTGCTGCCCGGCCTGACCATGTTCGATGGCCCCATGGCCTTTACCGGCGCGTCGTTGAAATGGTTCCGCGACCAGTTCGGCGACGCCGAATTCCGCCTCGCCGAGCGCATGGGCCACAATGTCTTCGACCTTTTCACCGAGCAGGCGAAGCGCATACCGGCATGTTCCGACGGTCTGCTTTACTTGCCGTATCTCGGCAACACGCTGTCGCCCAACTGGAACAGCAATGCTTGCGGCAACTTCTTTGGCGTACGCCCGACGACGACACGGGCGCATTTCATCCGCGCGCTGATCGAGGGCGTCGCCTTCGACCTTTACTCCAACGTCCGCGTCGCCAACGCGGCCGGCGTCAAGGTCGACGGTTTGATCCTGAACGGCGGCCCGACGAAGAGCCGGTTCTGGAACCAAATCACCGCCAGCGTGGTGAACCTGCCGTTGAAGACACCGGATATAGGCGAAGCTGCCCCGATTGGTGACGCGATCCTTGCCGGCGTCGCCGCCGGAATCTACAAATCGCCGACCGAGCCTCTTGCGAGAATCGTTCGCATCAAGGAGACGATCGACCCCGATCCGAAACTGCACGAGCGTTACCGGGATTTCTTCGAAGTCTGGTCGTCCGTCTATCAGAACCTGCGCGGAGACATGGATCGCCATCGCGCGCTTCTCAACAAATATCATTCGGCGTGATTGCAATGAGCACCCCGCTGCTCGAGGTCGAATCGATCCGCAAGACATATCCTGGTGTCGTCGCGCTTTCCGATGTGACCTTCGATCTGAAGGCCGGCGAAGTACATGCCCTGGTCGGTGAGAACGGTGCCGGCAAGTCGACGCTGCTGTCGGTCATGAATGGCCTCGTCGCGCCCGACAGCGGCGAAATCAGGATCGACGGCCGGCCTGTGGTCCTCAACGATCCCACGGTGGCCCTCGCCAACCGGCTGGCACTGGTCCACCAGGAACTGGTGTTATGTCCTAACCTGAGCGTTGCCGAGAACATCTTTATCGGCCGTGAACCGGCCGGCCGTCTTGGCAAGACGCGCGCTATGCTCAACCGCATGGCGAAGGACCTGCTTGACGAAATTCATGTCAGTCTCGATCCGTCGCGAGCTGTCGGCGAACTCAGCCTCAATGAGCAGCAGATCGTCGAGATATGCCGCGCATTGGCGAGCCGTCCGCGCGTGCTCGTCTTCGATGAGCCGACAGCCTCGCTGAACGAGGATCAGGTCGCCCACCTGCTCGCCATAATTCGCAAGTTGAAGGCCAACGGTCTCGGCATCGTCTATGTCTCGCACCGGTTGAGCGAGGTGATGCAGATTTCGGATCGCGTTACCGTGCTCCGCGACGGCCATGTCGTCGCCACCCGCGACATTGACGGCTTGAGCGAAGGTGCTCTTGTCGCCTTGATGGTCGGACGTGAACACAAGCCTGGCCAATCCGCCTACAAGGAGAGGCGCTTCGGCGATGTTGCGCTGGAAGCAAAGGGGATCGGCAAGGCCGGCGTCTTCGACGATATTTCGATGCAGGTGCGGGCGGGCGAAATCGTCGGCATTGCCGGGTTGCTTGGCTGCCAGCGTGAGGCAGTCGTGCGCGCGATCTTCGGCGACCAGTCTATCGATCGCGGCGAGATCCGCGTTCAGGGACGCAAGGTGCGGCTGCGTTCTCCGCGGGACGCCATTGCCTTCGGCATCGGCTTCATGCCTGCCGATCGCAAACGTGAGGGCCTCGTCCTGCCGATGAGCGTCGGCGACAATATCGGCATGACGATCCTGCGCCGCCTCGGTCGCCTCGGCTTCGTGAAGCGTCGGCAAAGAAACGCGACGGCCAACGGCCTGGTACGCACATTGGCAATCAAGACCAACGGCCTGTCGCAGCTGGCGTCACAACTGTCCGGCGGAAACCAGCAGAAGATCGTCATCGGCAAATGGATCGCGCGCGGCGGCGACATCGTGATCGCCGAGGACCCGACCCGCGGTGTCGATGTGGGCGCCAAGTTCGAGATATGGCGTGCCATCCAGGGTCTGGCGGAAGAGGGCAAGGCAATTCTGCTGCTGACTACGGAACTGCAGGAGATGATGGATGCCTGCGACCGCATCCTCGTCATGAGCCGCGGTCGGGTGACCGGACACTTTCACCGCAAGGATTTCTCCGCGGAAGCAATCGCGCATTGCTTCGTGGCCTGACGCCGAACCAATAACGCCATGGGAACAATGAATTTTTCTTCTATGTGGCGACCCCGCTAGACTGTCGCGACAATATGCAATCTGAAGGAGGATCGGCATGCAAGGCGACAATTCCGCGAGCTATGCTGGGATTGGCGGCATCGGCAGCAAGATATGGCCGCTAACGGGACCGGAGATCATTTCACGCGACAAGCTGAAGACGCTTCGCACGCGAACCAACGGACCGGGGCTGATCAGATTGGCGGTCCATCTCACGGCTCTGGCTCTCGGCGTACTCGCCGTCTACCTCTCCGGTGGAACGCCGTGGCTGCAGATACCCTCAATGCTCGCTTACGGCATCATCATCGTGCTGCTGTTCGCACCCTTGCACGAATGCTCGCATGGCACCGCTTTCCATTCGCGATGGATCAACCACATCGTTGGATTTGCGGTCGCCGCCTTCACTTTTCGTCCGTTTCTCTACTTCAAATACCGACATGCTGCGCATCATACCTTCACCCAGCACGAGGACAATGACCCGGATATCGTGCCGTTCCCCACATCACTTCGCGACTATTTCGGGCAGATAATCGGCCTCTCCTTCTGGCCGAAGCTGGTCGGCACGCTTTGGCGCGGCACAACAGGGCGCTTCACTGAGGAGGAACGTGAATTTCTGCCGAAATCGGTCTGGAAGCAGGTGATGCTGGAGATACGGCTGCTCGTCTTGCTCTACGTCGTCATCGCCACCGCCTCGATCTATTTCGGCAGCATGATCGCGCTGTTGTATTGGCTGCTTCCACGGGTGATGGGTGAGCCCGTGCTGCGTGCCATTCGCATGGCCGAGCACACCGGCGCCGAAGAAAGTCCGAACCTGCTTGCCAATACCAGGACTACGCTCGCGAATCCGTTGCTGAGGATGCTCTACTGGAACATGCCGTTCCATGCGGAGCATCACCTCGCCTCCTCGGTGCCGTTTCATGCGCTGGGCCGGCTTCATGACGAGGTCTCGCCGCATCTGCAATGCGTCAGCAAGAGTTACTTCCATGTGCATCGCGAGATCATCCGCGAGGTGCTGCGGAATGGCCGCGCCGGCGCCACGCCTGCCGGGCAGGGGGCTTGAACGGCGTGGCGGGTCCAGGGAGGACGGCCGGGGTTGTGATCGTCGGCGGAGGACACGCCGGCGGCCGCGTCGCGGAAAGGTTGCGGCACGGCGGCTTTGTCGGGCCGATCGACGTGGTCGGGGCCGAAACGGAGCTGCCTTACGAGCGGCCGCCTTTGTCCAAGGGTGTGCTGACATCGGCGGGCGTGCCGGCAAATGCCTATCTGCTATCACCGGCACGGTGGAACGAGATCGGCGTGCGGTTCCATCTGGGTGTCGAGGCGGTCGGCATAGACCGGCGAGAGAAGATCGTGGCTCTCTCTAACGGCGCCAGCCTCTCCTACCGGAAGCTGGTTTTGGCGACGGGATTGTCGCCCCGCCGGATCCGATCACTTGAGCCCATCGCGGCACACACCTTCTATCTTCGCTCGTTCTCGGATGCGCTCGCGCTGCGTGAGCGCGTCGTGGCTGGCGCGCGGTTGGTGCTTGTCGGAGCGGGGCTGATCGGCCTGGAGGTCGCTGCAAGCGCGGTCAAGCTCGGTGCGGCGGTGACGGTTCTGGAAGCCGCCGAGCGGCCGTTGAGCCGACTGCTTCCGCCTTATCTTTCACAATGGCTCGCCGATCTCCATGAACGGGCAGGCGTACGCATTCTCTGTGGTCGCCAAGTCGTTTCCTCCGAGACGCTGGATGCCGCTGGACGCCTCCATCTCGATGACGGGTCGCTGCTGGAGGCCGACCTTGTTCTGGTCGGCATCGGCGGCACGCCGAACGACCGGATCGCCGGCGAAGCCGGCCTGCATATCGACAACGGCATCGTCGTCAATGAGTTCGGGAAGACCAGCGATCCCGATATCTTCGCCGCCGGCGATGTCGCGGCGCATGAGAATCGCGTCTTCGGCCAGCGCTGGCGGTTGGAGTCGTGGAAGAATGCGGAAGACCAGGCGGCCGTCGTTGCGTCCTATCTGTGCGGCAATCCATCCCCTTACAGCGAAGTGCCTTGGTTCTGGACGGATCAATATGACCTCAATGTTCAAGTGGCGGGGATGCCGGGTGCAGGAGAGCCGGCATTTGAGCGCGGCAAGCCAGGCGAGCGCGCCTATCTGGCGTATTTCACGACTGGTGGCCGGCTGATTGGTGCAATCGGCGTCGGCTGCGGCCGCGACATCCGCATCGCGCGCGAGATGATCAAGGCAGGCGCAAGGCCGGACGGCGCCGAACTCGTTCGTAGGGGCTTCACGCGCTTCGGCGATGAACTCGGCAGGCGGGCGTCATGATCCGTTCACGCGCCGCGATCTGCTTCGAAGCTCACAAGCCGCTCGCGATAGAAGAAGTACAGGTCGCGCCGCCCGGTCATGGTGAAGCGCTCGTCGAGATCGTCGCGTCCGGCCTTTGTCACACGGATCTCACCGCGCTCGACGGCGTCAACGCGACCAGCGTCTATCCTCTCATTCCCGGGCATGAGGGCGCAGGGCGAGTGGTCGAGGTGGGCGAGGGAGTCTACGACCTCCAACCGGGCGATCATGTCATTCCGCTCTATGGTCCCGAATGCCGGCATTGCCGCATGTGCAGGAGCGGGCGGACCAATCTTTGCTGGACCATCAAGCCGACACGCGACCAGGGCGTCATGCCGGATGGGACTTCGCGCTTCTCGATCGGATCGCAGCCGGTGCACCATTTCATGGGCACCTCGACGCTTTCCCGCTATACGGTCGTCCCTGAAATTGCGCTGGCGAAGATCCGCAAGGATGCGCCGCTGGACAAGGTCTGCCTGTTCGGCTGCGGTGTCACGACTGGCGTCGGCGCGGCGCTGGCCGAGATCCGGGAGGGTGACGCCGTTGCCGTCTTCGGGCTCGGCGGTATTGGCATCAATGTTGTGCAGGGAGCGCGGCTTGCCGGCGCCGCAACCATCATCGGCATCGATCTGACCGACGGCAAATCCGAACTCGCCCGCTCCTATGGCATGACCGCTTTTGTCGACGCGTCGCGCGAGGGCGGCAAGGTCGTCCAGGCGGTTCGCGATCTTACCGATGGCGGCGTCGACGTCGCCTTCGAATGTACCGGCATCGTGCCGGTCATGCGGCAGGCCTTCGACTGCTGCCAGCCGGCCTGGGGCACCGCCGTATTGCTCGGCGTCGAGCCGCCAGGCGCCGAAATGGGATTCCCACCGGTAGGCGTCCGCTACGGCCGCACGATCCGCGGCAGCTATTTCGGCGGCGTCAAAGGACGCGGCGGGTTGGGAAGGCTGATCGACTATTACATGGACGGCAGGCTCGATCTTGACCGTCAAATCACACACAGCCTGGCGCTCAGTGAGGTCAATCGCGGCTTCGACCTGATGCGAGCGGGAGAGTCGGTGCGCAGTGTCGTTCTCTTCGAATGAATGGCGCGAATTCCAGCAAGGAATACGGCTACGTCTTCCGTGACCGTCATCCGGAAAGAGCGGACGTCTATAGACGTTTCGATGAGGCGAGCGCCGCTGCCCGCAGTTCACTGACATGCCGACGCAACGTTGCCTACGGCGCGCATCCGCGTGAAGTGTTCGACTTGTTTGCGGCCGGCGCGGGTGCGCCGCTGGTGCTTTTCGTACACGGCGGCTACTGGCAGAGCCTCGACAAGGACCGTTACTCCTTCGTCGCTTCGTCGCTCGTTGGCCGCGGCTTCTCCGTGGCGCTGCCAAACTATCCGCTGGCGCCGGAGACGCGCATCGAAGCAATCGTTGCACGCATCGGGACCTGCGTGCCGGCGATTTTGCGAACCCTTGCAGCGCCTCCGGCTTTCTGGATCGCGACCGGCCATTCCGCCGGTGGTCATCTTGCTGCCACACTCGCGATGACAAGCCCTATGGTAAGCGTGCCGCTGGCAGCTTGCGTTCCGATCAGCGGCATCTTCGATGTCGAGCCGGTGGTGGAGACATCTCTCAACGCGGCGCTTGGGCTCGACGGCGAGCGAGCCGCAGGGCTCAGTCCGATCCGCTGGCCGGTGCCGCATTGTCGGCTCGCGGCGATCGTAGGCACGGACGAGACCCGAGAGTTCCGCGAGCAGTCCCAGCGGTTCTCTTCCTATTGGAGCGGCTCGGGCCAGCATGCCGAGTTGGTTCCGATACACGGAAAAAACCACTATACGATATTGTGCGATCTGTTGGAGGAACGCTCGGAAATTGCTGGAGAAATCGTGCGGATGGCTGACGCCTTTCGCAGGGAGACAGGTCGTGGGCGGCATTAACAAGCTTCATTTCGTCAATTTCAGCCAGCTGCGTTCCTTCTATGCGGTGGGTCGCGAGCTTAGCTTCACAAAGGCTGCCGATCTGCTCTGCATCGGCCAGCCGACGGTGACCACCCAGGTCAAAGCGCTTGAAGAAACCTATGACGTTCAGCTCTTCTTGCGGTCGCCGCGCGGACTGAAACTGACGGATGCGGGCGAAGCGCTTCTGACCGTGGCACGCCAGATCTTCTCGCTGGAGGAGCAGGCGGTCGGCATACTGCGCGCCGAGGGCAATCAGATTTCGGGCAAGCTGCGCGTCGGCACGGTGGGTCCGTTCTTCGTCATGGAACTTCTCTCCGCGTTTCATGCTCAATACCCTTTGGTGCAGGTCTCGCTTGAAAGCGGCAATTCCGACGTCGTCTACAACAAGCTCATGAATTATGAGGTGGACGTGGCCATCATCGGCCGAGACTATGACGACCCGCGTCTTGATCTCGTTCAGCTCGGCCGCCATGAGGTCATCATCTTCGTTCACCGCAACCATCCGTGGGCAGGCCGGCAGCAGATCGATCTCGAGGAACTCGACGGGCAGCGGATGATTTTTCGCGAACCTGGTTCGATGACGCGTCGGGCGTTGGAGGAGATGCTGGAACTGCATCGGATCCGACCAAACGTGGTCATGGAGATCCCGCGCGACGGTGTTCGGGAAGCGGTCGCGGCAGGCTTGGGTGCCGGCATTGTGTCAAAGACCGAGTTCCAGCTCGACGACCGGCTGACGCCCTTGTCGATCGCAGACCACAAGCCATTCACCGAGTCCTTCGCAACGTGCCTGAAGGCACGTCAAGAACTTCGTCCAATCGGGGCCTTCATGAAACTTGTGACGGAAGTTTCAAATCTAAAGTTCAACCAAATGGCTGCCGCCGTCCTCTGAGAGGAATGAACCTCAATCAGAGGCACTAGGATGACAGGTCCTTGAGGCTATCGGCGGAAGTGGCGACGCGGCTGGAGGGCCCAAGTCTGCCCGCCAGACGAAGCGGAAGGGCATCGCGGCGACCGGCGGCCGAGCGCGACGTCTTGCGACACGCCGTCCACATTGATTGTCGTTTCTAGAACTGCCGATACAAATTCCAGCGATGCAGTCTGCGACGGGCACTTACGCTCACTCCAATTCAATCGTCCTCTTCAATGCCTGGCCTCTTCGCAGGGAAGGAACCTTTGATCCAATCCGCGAAGGCCTGGGCGGCAGCGGACGGGATCGATAGCCGGGGAAGTAAGAGGTGGAAGGCATGGCGGACGATGGGCCTGGCGTTGACGGGTTGAATGAGCGTCCCGTTCGAGAGGAATCTCTGAACCAGCGGCGGGCCGATCAAGGCAAACCCCTGACCTTCAAGCGCGGCCTGAACCAGGTTCGTATAGGAATTGACGGTTATTCCGGCCTTCGCTCTTGCCAGATCGAGTCCGTGAACACGCAGCCAGGTCGACCACCTGGTATGTTCGTCATATGGACCTTCCAGGTGAATGAGCGGATAGGTCAGGAGTTCGGACGGTTCGAGCAGCGTGCCCGCGGGCAGAAATGTATTCGCGCAGGTAGGACTTATCTCTTGCCGAACAAGGAATGTCGTCTCGGCATCATCAAACGGCGGGGAACCGTATCGGATCGCGAGGTCCATATTATCCTCGAACTGCAAGTTGCTGTCGGAGACGATAAACCTCAGTTCGATGTCGGGGTGGATCGCCCTGAACTCGCCGAGTCTCGGTGACAGCCAATAGGTCATGAAACCCGGCGTGGCGCCAACATTGACGACGTTGGTGTCGGAGCGCCGGCTGATTTCGAGCGTCGCGCGAAGCGCTCGTTCAAGGGCCTCGGAGATGGCGCGGTGATACCTCTCTCCTGTCCGTGTCAACCGAACCGAGCGTTGCAGCCGTTCGAACAGCGGCACACCGAGAAATCTCTCCAGAGCATGAATCTGCTGGCTGACCGCGACACGCGAAACATTCAGCTCCGACGCCGCTTTGGTAAAGCTAAGCTGACGTCCGGCAGCCTCGAAGGTGATTAGAAGATTGGGCGGCGGCAGCTTGTGGCGAAGTTTTTGCATAAAGCTCAGCTTACCCATTGCGTAGGAATTAAGCAACTTGCCAACCGGCTGTCGGGCCGTAATCTGGCTCCTGCTTAACAAGCCGAAAAAAACACCTGATCGCGCGCCGCGGGGACGCAGCAGCAATCAAGCTCGCCGCGCTTGATCAGGCATAACTTCGCCAAAGGGGAATGACATGAAATCTCTTATTGCAGCAGTCGGCATGATCGGCGCGAGCTTTCTGGCAGGCGCATCGCCCGCCAGCGCCGCGTGCGGCACGGTGACGATCACAGAAATGAACTGGGCCTCGGCCGCCGTGGTCACCGCCGTGTCGAGCTTCCTGATGGAGCAGGGCTACGGCTGCACGGTGAAGAAGGTGCCGACCTCGACGGTCCCGGCGCTCACTTCGCTTGCCGAAACAGGACAGCCCGACATTCTGACCGAAGTCTGGCCAGGCGTCGCGGATATCTATTACAAGCTCGAGAAGGAGGGCAAGATCGTCAAGGTCGGCGACGTTCTCTCCGACGGTGGCGTCGATGCGTGGCTGATTCCAGATTATCTCGCCGAAGCCCATCCCGAACTGAAGACGCTCGACGGCATCCTGGCCAACCCAAAGCTCGTAGGCGGCAAGTTCAACAATTGCCCAGTCGGCTGGGGCTGCCGCACCTCGAATGACAACCTGATCAAGGCCTTCGAAATCGAGAAACACGGGATCGAGGTTTTCAACCATGGTTCCGGCGAGACGCTGGCGGCCTCGATAGCGGCGGCCTATACGGCGAAGGAGCCATGGTTTGGCTACTACTGGGCGCCCACGGGGGTTCTCGGAAAGTACAAGATGGTGGAGGTCGACATGGGGCCGGTCGACAAGGACAAGGCAAAGTGCAACGCCACGGCCAATTGCCCGACCCCAGGCAAGACCGGTTGGCCGAAGGCCACGGTTTTGACCACGATGTCGAAGCCTTTCTACGACAAGAACCCAGAACTGGTCGCGCTCATGAGCAAGGTGAGCTTCACCAACCAGATCATGAACGAGCTTCTTGCCTGGCAGGAGGACAAGAAAGCAACCGCCGACGAGACGGCCGTGTATTTTCTGACGAAATACAAGGATGTCTGGCCGAACTGGCTGTCCGACGACGCCAAGGCGAAGGTCACCGCCATCGTGAAGTAACGTTGTTGGGTTCGTGGGCAGATACGGCCTGCGGACCCATTGCCGTTGTTGTGGATCCTGGCTTTCGAGATGGCGTTGCTTTGCGCCGATCCGATGCCGGACTGAAGGCGCCCCATGGCTTATTACGCCGGACTATTCGATCAGCTCGGACTTCGCGGGTGGTGCGATGCCTCGGACTCCACGGGTCCGATGAGCATGGCCGAATTGCTCAAGAAGAGCAAGGAAGCCAATGCGGGCGGGCAAGCCACCGAGAGCGTTCCGTTCCCATCGCTCGACGCGCTGCATGATGCCTGTCGCGCGGTGCCGCGCACCAGGGACTTCACCGCCGGCATCGAGAACAGCTTCCTCCACGTGCGGGTGACGTTGAAGACGGTGCTCGATCCGCTGACGCAGCCGCTGTCATGGCTTCTGGATTTCTCGCTCAGGGTGGTCGAAGTCGTCCCGTGGTGGGCGCTGGTGATCGCGCTTCTGCTGCTCGTTTATTTCGTGTCCCGGTCCTGGTCCATCCTGGTCCTGGTCGCCGCGACTTTGTTGCTGTTTGGCTTCATCGACCATCTTCATTACGCGCTACAGACGATGGCAATCGTCTTCACCTGTACGTTCATCTGCATCCTGATTGGCATACCGATCGGCATACTCATGGCGAAGAGCAACCGGTTCGAGAGACTCTCGCTGCCTGTCCTCGATATGCTGCAGACGCTTCCGTCCTTCGTTTACCTCATCCCCCTGATCTTCCTCTTCTCGGTCACCGAGTCGAAGCTCTACGGGATTGCGATCATTCTTTATGCCGTCGTTCCGGTAATCCGGCTTACGAACCTCGGCATCCGTATGGTCGACGGCAATGTCGGCGAAGCCGCGGATGCCTTTGGCATGGACCGCTGGCAGAAGCTGGCGAGGGTGGAGATGCCGCTCGCGCTTCCCAGCATAATGGCGGGTGTCAATCAAACGATCATGATGGCGCTTTCGATGGTCGTCATCGCATCTCTGGTGTCGGCTCCGGGACTGGGCGTCCTCGTCCTGCGCGGCATCAACAACCTCGAACTAGGCGTCGGATTGGTCGCGGGCCTCGGCATCGTGCTCCTGGCCATCAATTTCGACAGGGTGAGCAAGGCCTCGATGGCGCGCGTCAACGGAACGCTCCAGCCACGCGGAGAAAGCCGTTGACCGAGCAACCGAAGATTTCCATCCGGAACCTGTACAAGATCTTTGGCCCCGACCCGCGGTCGATGGTGCCCAAGGTCCAGGGCGGTATGAGCAAGGCCGAGCTGCTGGGCAAGCACAACCATGTCATCGGGCTCCAGGACATTAACGTCGACATGCGCAGCGGTGACATCACCGTGATCATGGGCCTTTCGGGTTCGGGAAAGTCGACGTTGATCCGCCATCTGAACGGTCTCATCAGGCCCACAGCCGGCGAAATCCTCCTCGACGGCGTCAATGTGGCGGGCCTCGCCGGTGCGGCGCTCCGGGAGCTGCGCCGGTTTCGGATGTCGATGGTGTTCCAGAGCTTCGCCCTGATGCCGCATATGCGCGTGCTCCAGAACGTAGAGATGGCACAACGCGTCAGAGGCGACAGCGAAGCGGATGCTCGTGACAACGCGATCAGATGGCTGGAGCGGCTCGGTCTCAAGGGGTTCGAGAACCACTATCCGCACCAGCTCTCCGGCGGCATGCAGCAGCGCGTGGGCATCGCGAGAGCGCTGGCCTCCAACTCCGATGTCATGCTGATGGACGAGGCGTTTTCGGCGCTTGATCCGCTGATGCGGACGGACATGCAGAGCCTTCTGCTCGAACTTCAGGAAGAGCTTTCGAAGACGATCGTCTTCATCACCCATGACCTGGATGAAGCGCTCCGGATCGCGGATCACCTGGTGATCCTGAAGGATGGCGTGGTCGTCCAGCAGGGCGAGCCGCAGAGCATCATCCTCAATCCGGCCGACGCCTACATCGAGAAGTTCGTGAACGACATAAATCGCGCACGCGTGCTCCGCGCCGAGTCCGTCATGGTGCCGGGCATCATCGTCGAGTCCGGCACGTCGGGGCAGGTCGATGTGGACGACAATCTCGAAACGGTGATGGCGCGTTCGCAAGGCGATCTCACCCGCACCTTTGTCGTCGTAAGGGCGGGCGTTCCGGCCGGGTTGATAAAAATGCAGGACGTCTTCGCGGCATTGGTCCCCCGGCATGCCGTGCCGCCGGCGCCCGCAATGGCAATCAAAGAGGCACGGACATCTTGAAACATCTCGACCACTTCTACATCGACGGCCGCTTCGTTCCGGCGCGGGACAGGCCACAGAGGGCCGTCATCAACCCGGCGACGGAGGAACCGGCCGGGAGTATCGCAATGGGCACCGCGCAGGACGTGAATACCGCGGTCGTGGCCGCCCGGATAGCCTTCGGCACTTATGGTCATTCGACGCGCGAGGAGCGCCTGGAGATGCTTCGGCGCGTGCTTGCGCTGTTCGATGAGCGTGCCGAGGAGCTTGCGCGACTGACGACGCTCGAGATGGGCGCGCCGATCACATTCGCGCGGCAGGCCCAGATCGCCGGGTCGAGGGCGCACATCGCCGACACCATCCGCATTCTCGAACACTACGAATTCGAGCGGCTGGCCGGCCGGACTATGTTGGCGTTTGAACCGGTCGGCGTCTGCGCCCTCATCACGCCGTGGAACTTCCCGGTGCTCCAGATCGTCACGAAAGTCATGCCGGCGCTGGCGAGCGGGTGCACGATCGTACTGAAGCCCAGCGAGTATGCACCGATCAGCCCGATGCTGTTCGCCGAAGTCCTCCACGATGCCGGCGTGCCGCCGGGCGTCTTCAATCTGATCAACGGTGACGGACCAACGGTCGGCGAAGCGCTCTCGAGCCATCCTGATGTCGACATGGTATCATTCACCGGGTCCACTCGTGCGGGCGTTCAAGCGGCGAAAAACGCCGCCGACACCGTCAAGCGTGTCCACCAGGAACTCGGCGGGAACTCAGCCAACATCCTGATGCCGGATGTCGACGTGGAGCCGGCCGTAACCAGGGGAGTTCTCGGCGCTTACCGCAACGCGGGCCAGTCATGCACTGCGCCGACACGGATGCTTGTGCCTCGGCAACTGCACGAGGAGGCGATCGGGATCGCCAAACAGACGGCCGAATCCGTGATTATCGGCGACGTGAATGACGAAGCCACCACGCTCGGCCCGGTGATGAACGAGCGGCAGTTCGAGCGCGTGAATTCTCTGATCGAATCCGCGGTCCAGGAAGGTGCAACCCTCGTCACCGGCGGGCCTGGCAGGCCGTCGTCGCTGAATCGGGGATTTTTCGTGAAGCCGACCGTGTTCGGTCGTGTCACGGCCGATATGACGGTGGCTCGGGAGGAGATGTTCGGCCCGGTCGTCAGCCTCATCCCCTATGACAGCGTGGATGAGGCGATCGAGATCACCAACGACACTCCCTATGGCCTCGCCGCTTATCTGCAGTCGAAGGACCTCGGCGCGGCCAAGCGCGTCGCCTCGAAGCTTCGCGCAGGACAGGTGATGATCAATCACCCGGCCTGGGATGCGTCCGCGCCGTTCGGAGGCTTCAAGCAGTCGGGCAACGGCCGCGAATGCGGGGAATTCGGTTTCGAGGCATTCCTCGAGGTCAAGGCGATCGGCGGACTTCACGAAGGCTGAGCCAACCGACTCCAGCAATCCAGCTCAGCGCACCGCGGCGACAAGCGTTCCCACGGCCGTCGCGATCCGCTGACGCAGTCCCGCCGTCGGTTCGTTCTCCGGCCCGAAATCGTGGTCCAGGGCATAAACGGACCCGGCCACCACGTTCGCCCGAAAGAAGGCAAGCAGCGGTCGAAACTGGTGGTCGATCATCAATTCGTGGCTCGGTGCCTTGGCGGTCGCGGCGACCAGGACCGGGCGCCCGCGAAGCGCGTTCATGTCCAGCACGTCGAACAGATGCTTCAGCAGACCTGTGTAGGATGCCTTGTACACGGGTGAGCCGACCACGAGCGCATCGCATGTTTCGATAGCCGTCCAAATTTCGTCGATCTCGGGCAGGGCCTGTTTCCTGCCGAAGGTGGCGCCTAGCGAAGGTCCGGCATCGACCAGATCGAAGACTTGGGAATTCCAATTCAGTTCTCTCGCGGCCATGTCGACGATCGTCTCCACCAGGCTGCGGGTCTTCGAGGGACGGCTGAAATTGCCGCTGATGCCGACTATGGTTGCCATGGAGCCCGCCTCCTTTTCAGCGATGTTCGCGTGCGTCACAAATCGGTCGCGGTGACGACGCGATCGACGTCAGCCGCGCAGACACGATCATTGCGGCTCTATTGCCGCCAGGTAGATCGGTGCGCTCCGCGGCAATGAAGCGGCCGACGCGTGTTCAGTCATACCATGCGTCTCAAGGATGCGCGCGATCCAGCCCGTCCGAGAGAAGGGACGTAGGCACTTCGTGGACGCAGCATTCGCATCTGCTGCGGGGAGACGCCATGGAATGCTTTGTAGCACTTGGCGAAATGGGACCCCGAGACAAAGCCGCACGCTACGGCCACGTCGATGATGGCCATGCTCGATTGCAGGAGCATCAGCCGTGCTCGATCCAGCCGAAGCTCGAGAAAGTAGCGGGAGGGAGATGTCGCGAGCTCCCTGGAGAAAAGACGCTCCATCTGCCTGCGGGAAAGGCTGATGTGCCTCGCCACCGCCGCGATATCCGTCTGATCCGCGATATTGTCTTCCATGAACTGAACGGCCGCCAGCACAAGCGGGTTGACGCTGCCCAATGTTCTCAACGGACTGGGCTGCCGTTCAAACGGCTCTCTTATACGGTCGACAATTGCCTGTTCGCAAATCGCCAACGCCACCCGCCGGCCGCAGTCCTTTTCAATGAAGTGGAGCATCATGTCGAAGGAGGCCGTCCCGCCAACGCAGGTATGGATGTCGTCGTCGCTTTCGATGAGGCCGCCGCCGACAATGACGGACGGAAACGTCTCTCTGAAGATTGGAAAGTTCTCCCAGTGGATGACGCAACGCCTCCCAGCCAACATTCCCGCATCCGCGAGGATGTGGGCGCCCGTGCAGATTCCCGCGACGGAGATGCCGAAATTCCGGCTTTGGCGCAGCCATCCCGCGACAGATTTGTCCACCGCACGCTCGACGTGCCAGCCCGTGCAGACCACGATCATATTCGGCCGCTCCGCTCGTGGGCTCGAGCGCTCTGCGGCAACGGAGCGATCGGGTGGGACCGACAGTCCGCAACTGGATCGCACGGGGCCACCATCCACGCTGACGATCCGCCATCGATAGACGTCTTCCCCCATGACCGCATTCGCCAAACGCAACGCTTCGATGGCGGACGTAAACGCAAGCATGGTGAATTCGGGCACGATGTAGAAAACGAAGGTCTTTGACACGGGCTCTTTGGTCATTGTCGGATCACTCGAAACTGTAGCGGCGGTCATGCTTCCGCACCCCAATCACCCGTCAAATCATGCCGTGGCGTAGGCGGCTTGTTTCTGAAGGATCAGATCGGCGCCCTTCTCTCCGATCGCCATGCTGATGGCATTGAGATTGCAGCTCGGTATCTGCGGGATGATGGAGGAATCGACCACGCGCAGGCCCTCCACGCCGATGACCTTGAGATCCGGTGTCACGACGGCCATGGGATCGATGCCCATCTTGCAGGTGCCGCACGGATGGTAGCTGCCGCTCGCGTTCTCGCGCATATAGGCGATCCATTCGTCGTCCGTCTGGACGTCCTTGCCGGGCTTCATCTCGCCCGTGACATAGGGGGCGAAAGCCCTCGTTTGCAGCGCCGCGCGTGCAATCCTGCCGCCCGCCATCAGTGTTTCGATGTCGTAGCGATCGCTCAGAAGGTTCAGCTGAATCTTCGGTTGTTCATTCGGATCGGCTGAGCGAAGTTCGAGATAGCCGCGACTGCGTGAAGCGTTGACATTGGGCTGGAGGTTGATCGCAGCCTCCTTCTGCATCTCGATGCCTTCGTCAGTGTAGTTCGCGGAGAAGGCACCGAAATGGTACTGGATGTCCGGATACTCGAGATCGGGCCGCGTGCGCACCATTCCCATGCCGGTATAGGTGTAGGTCGCATAACCCGAGCGGCTAAGCAGGAATTGCGCTCCATACTTCAGGATGCCCAAGAGATTGAACTCCTGGTTCGGCGTCTTCACGTTGACATAGGCCTTTACCTGGGTACTGGCATGCTCCTGAAGATTGCGGCCGACGCCTGGGCTGTCTTGCAACACCGGGATGCCATGTGCCTCAAGCTGCTCGGCCGGACCGATGCCTGACAGCATGAGCAGTTTTGGAGAGTTTATGGCGCTGGCAGCGATGATCACTTCGCCGGAGCAATGCTCCGTCCGGGTCCTGCCCTCTATTTCCAATTCTACACCGGCCGCGCGCCGTCCTTCAAAGATGACCTTTCGCGCGACGGCGCCGGTGATGATCTTGAGGTTTGGCCGTGACTTGATGGGGTCGAGATAGCCCCTCGCGGCGCTGAAGCGCGTCCCCATATGCTGGGTTACGTGGCTCAAGGCCACGCCCTCGGTCGGTTCCGCGTTATAACTGGGGTTATGCGGATAACCGAGTTCCTGCATGGCCTCGATGAATACCTGGGCCAGTTTCGGCGGCCTGCGCACGACACTGACGACGATCGGCCCGTCCTTGCCGTAGATATCTGTGACGCCGTCGCGGTTGCCCTCGAGCTTCTTGAAGTAGGGCAGAATATCGTCGTAGGACCAGCCCCTGTTGCCGAGTTGCGCCCAATGGTCATAGTCGCCGCGATTGCCACGCACGTAGAACATCGCATTGATCGAACTGGAGCCTCCGAGAACCTTGCCACGCGGGACCATATCCCGACGGTTATTCCGCGTCGGATCCGGCTCGGCCATGAATTTCCAGTTAGTGCGCTTGTCGGCCATCGCCTTGAAGGCCAGCGACGGCATCATGATGTTGAACTTCTTGTCGCTGCCACCCGCTTCGAGCAGCAGAACCTTCGTCGATGGATCGGCGCTCAGGCGGTTGGCGAGCACGCAACCGGCAGAACCCGCGCCAACGATAATATAGTCCCAACTCATCAGTTTGGGGCCCGGTTCTGCGAAATAAGCTTGGACAGCGTCTTCTGCGTGGTGCGAAGGTCCGCCTCCGGTATGCCCGCCATCTGGTCTCGCTGGAAGTTCCGCCAGCGGGTCTGGATCGCTTCGCGCAGGCGCTTTCCGGCCTCGGTGAGGGTCAGTTCTCCAGCCGTGCCGCTCACAAGCATCCCGCGCTCGGCAAGCGTCGCGAGGGCGTCCTCTGTGTCGCGCTGTCCGAGATAGGTGACGCGAGCCACTTGTTCCGCCTTCAGGCCTGGAATGTCATACACGCAGGCGATGACGCGGGCCACCGGGATATCAAGGCCTTCCGCGTGCCTGTGCTCGTCGAACACCGCCGACAGCAGATGATGCGCCTCGAAAATCTGCGGGATAATCCCTGCCTGCGAAGGCATTTCAGGCTTGGGACCACTGACTTCGGGCGCTGCAGATACCTCCGGATGGGCGTAGGCGACCGAGTATTGGCCCTGCGCGAACAGGAGCGGCTCCCCCTCGAACCGGCTGGCCCGGCGTACCAGCCCTATTAGGACGGTGTGGTCGCCACCTTCCACCTGCGCGTAGGTCTCGCACTCGAAGTGAGCGAGGCAGCCATGAAGCAGCGGTGAGCCATGCTGGCCCGGACTCCAGTCCGCATCTGCAAACTTGTCCTCGATCTTGCTGGAAAAGTGCCGCGATACCCCCATCTGGGTGGAGGCGAGGATATTCACGGCGAACGGACCGCCAGCCTTGAACAGCGGATAGCTGCGGGACGTGTGGCTGATCGACCAGAGCACAAGAGGCGGATCGAGTGAAACGGACGCGAAGGAGTTCACCGTAACCGCCGCCCGCTGACCAGCGTTCTCCATTGTGATGATGGCAATACCTGTTCCGTAGAGACCGAGGCATCTGCGAAACAGCCTGCTGTCCTCCGCGGGATCGGCCGACTCAATCGGTAGACGAGTAGCACTTTCGGACATCGTGGGTTCTCGACTGACGTTCGCCTGCATGTCGTGGACTCGTTCGATCGTGATCAGCTGGCGAGACGCGCAACTGCTGAAGCATCAGCGTCGTAGCGGCTCTTTGGCAACGGTAGTCCGAGGTTCTCGCGCAGCGTGCGGCCCTCATATTCGTCGCGGAACAGGCCGCGCCGGCGCAGTTCCGGCAAAACCAGTTCGACAAAATCATCAATGCCCTGCGGCAGGTGCGTCGGCGTGATGTTGAAGCCGTCCGCAGCACCGGCCTCGAACCAGCTTTCCATCTCGTCGGCCACGTCCTTCGCGGTGCCGACAACCGTCTTGTGTTCCTGCGCCATGCCAAGCTTTTTATAAAGCTGGCGGATGGTCAGGTTCTGCTTCTGGGCCAGTTCGTAATACATCTGCGCGCTGCTCTTGAGGCCGACCTTGTCGAGATCCGGTTTCGGCACCGGACCATCAAGCGGCAAGTGCGAGAGGTCGCCGAACGACCGATAGAGCAGCTGCAGGCCGACGACCGGATCGATCAGCGATTCCAGTTCTTCATACTTTTCCTGCGCCTCCTCGCGGGTGCGGCCGACGATGGGTGTCAGGCCGAGCATCATCAGGAGATCCGTCTTCTGCCTGCCGAAGCCATCGAGCCGATTCTTGACCGACGAATAATAGTCTTGGGCGGATTTCAGGTCGTTCTTGGCCATGAAGACCATATCACAATACTCGGCCGCGATCTGCTGCCCTGGCTCCGATACGCCTGCCTGCACGAGGATCGGCCGACCCTGGGGCGAACGCCGGACGCTGAGCGGTCCGCGGACGGAGAAATGCTTTCCGACATGATCGAGAACATGCATCTTGCGGTCGTCGAAAAAGATGCCGGACTCCTTGTCGATGACAAATGCATCCTCGTCCCAACTATCCCAGAGACCGGTAACGACATCGACGAATTCCGCGGCCCGCTCATAGCGAGTGTCGTAATCGAGCTGCTTGCTCATCGAAAAGTTCCAGGCCTCCTGATCCGACCAGGAGGTCACGACATTCCATGCCGCCCGGCCACCGCTGATCTGGTCCAGCGACCCGTACTTGCGCGCAATGTGGAAGGGCTCGTTGTACGTGGTTGACGCCGTGGCGACGAGGCCGATGTTTCGCGTAAGCGCAGCCAACGCCGAAAGCAGCGTCAGCGGCTCCAGCTCGACGTTGTGATGCGAGCGGCAAAGTGAGCCTTTCGGCTTGTCGTCCAGCCGTACACCAATTCCGTCCGCGAGGAACAGCATGTCGAACTTGGCACGCTCCGCCGTCTGAGCGACGCCGAGGAAGGACTGAAGCATAGAATTTCCGCCCTTGACGGTATCCGGATGCCGCCATGCCCCCACGTGGTAACCCATGTAGCGCATGGAAAGCCCCAGCTTCATCTGCTTCTTGCCCATAAGGAAAACCCTCCGTTGGCATGCGTTGCGGCGGCGATTCGGCGACCGCACGACCGCGAGACATGCTCTTGTTGAGGGCAACGTCCGACTTCGGCCGGACATTGTAAACGCCGAAAAAACTGCCGTTGTTGTTAAGCGGAGCTTACGCCAGCGATGCGCAGATGTGGAAAATCCTGAGGCCAAATTTGGCGACCATGCACAAAGTCAATTGGGCGCCAGAACAAGAGGTCGCGCCTTGCGGCGTCCATCCTGCCCGCCTGAAATGTCGCCTTTCGACATATCACTACGGAAGACCGACAGACCGCCTTCGGTCCCATTTCACCGTTCACCGACAGCTATAAGGGAGGTCGCTCATGGCCCAAAGTTTGAAGGTCTGCAAAATTTGCCGTACTTTTTGGGCAAAAATAGTACGGCGATTTCCGAGCCAACCATTGAAAACTATGGTGATCCCGACAGGAATCGAACCTGTGACCTACAGATTAGGAATTTGTCAGACGGCCTTTCCTGTTATTTCCCGATGCCGGTCGTTGTAAGATTGCGCTGGTTCTAACATATTCAAGTTGTTGTTGTTTTCGCACTGCGCGGCTATGATAGCGTAGACAAACCGACAGATCGGGTCGGATCGAACATCGCGCAATCGCCGTACTAATGCCGTACTAATTTCATGAAAGACCTTCGGCTCTCCCTCACCGACCGAGCCATCTCAAGCCTCCAGCCGCGACACCGATCTGCCGGGCTTCATGGTGCTTGTGGGCAAACGGCGCAAAACATTCGTTGTCCAGAGGTGAGCGAAGGAAGGCGGGGCAGCGGCTTTCCGTCCGAATGAAGGTTGCCGAAGTTGGAGAACTCACGGCGCGCGCGGCGCGTGCGAAGGCGTAGGACATTCTCGGCATGATCGCCAGCGGCGCTGACCCTCGCTCGCCCACTCGTAAGCCGGGCGGCGATACCGCGGTGGTTGATCTGCCGCCGATTGCGAACCCCACGATGCGCATTGCCTGGGACGCTTCCGTGACGGGCATATGAAGAACAAAGGCCGAAGCATGGGACGATCGACAACTATCGCGATCACATCGAGCGGCTATTGGCCGATTGGCTCGACGAGCCACTCCCCAAGCTGGGTAATGATCCTTCCCTTGTGACTTGTGCTGCATGAGAAACTCACGAAAGAGAACGGCGCTATATCGCCAATGGGTGCATGCGAACGCTGCGCGCCGTCTACAATCATGCTCGCAAAGCCGCTCGCACGCTCCCAGCAGACAACCCGGTCTCAGCCATTGATTGGAATGCCGAACATCGGCGCAACACGGCGCTGGGCTTTCGGATCTCGAGGAATGGTTCAGCCAACTGGCAGCAGTGAAGAACCCTGTCCAGCGGGAGTTCCACTTGTTCATGCTGCTCTCAGGCCACCGCCCTGACGTGGTCAGGAAGGCGCGGGTCGCGCACGCCGACTTTCGTAAGCGTGTCCTGCGCATACCCAGGCCAAAGGACCGCGCCGGGCGTCCCGCTAGGAGAAACGGTACCTCCTACGTGGGATCAAACTTGCGCAAGCTTTCAACGGATCCATCTGATGAACCGGACGATTACCTTCTCGGCGATGATCATGACCATGACGACGATAATCAACGTCACCACTCCGTGCAGTATGCGTTCGAACCGAGCCGGAGAATGCGCTTGAGATGAGCGAACAGCATCTCGACCTTCTTGCGGCGCGTACAGGCCTTCTCATCTCAGTCCGCCACGTTGAAGCCGGCTTTCCTCAGCGAACGGATGAAAATTTCGACGTCTTGCGAACGGGCCAGCCGCATCGACACCACCTGACGCATGTTCTTCGCCCAAGCCGGTTGATTTTGCTCCAGCCAGGCACGCTCGCGATCAGCCTCGACCCTGTAGCCCCCTTCGCTCAGAATGGCAGCCGCAACAATATGATAGATCGGGTTCAATCGGACCGGCGATTTCTTGATCCACATAACCGCCTGCGAATAATCGCCGTTGAAATAGGAGCAAAGAGCCAGATCCACCTCATAGTAGCCCAACGAACTCGGATTTTTTTGACGCGCCTCCGTAATCAATGCGCAGCCGTCGTGCCAATTTCCGGAGACAGCCAGGCGCTGACCGTATTCGCCCATGAATTCGGTGTCGTTGGGATTGATGGCCAAACCCCGTTTGCCCACTTCCAATGCCAGTTTGATTTCCTTGCTGAAATAGAGTGCAAGCATTTCTCCCTGAAGCCCTCTTACATTGAGAGGATCGACTTCCACCGCCTGTCTTGCGGCTGCCAAGGCGCGCTCGAGCGCGGCGGCGGACAATTTGGGGTCGTTTGGAAATTCGAAGCGGTAGTCGTCGATGTAGATAAGCGAAAGAAGACCCCAGGCGGTGGCGTAATTCGGGAAGCGCCCCACGGCCTTCTCGAGGCACGTACGTACGGATGCACGGGTTTGTGGGCTGAGGTCGACGCGATATGCATAGAAGGACAAGGTGCACGAATATGCCACCCAATCGTCGGGCGGATTGTCGACATGGAGATTGGCATCCGCCTGGAAGATGACACCATAGGCTTGAGCCAAGCTCGTCGACACATTCCGCGCAATGTCCGCCTGGGCTTCGACAAGTTCCGCGACTTTCATCCGGCCATCATAGCTGTCTGCCCACAGAACCGAACCGTTGGCTCGGTTGATCAACCTCACCCGAAGCAGAAAGGTATCGACCGACAGGTTGACGCTTCCGGCAAGGACAAAGCGTGGTGGCGCGGTCGACGTATCGCCATCCTTAGGCGCCGACTCCATGACCACAATATCCTTGAACTTCGAAAGTTGGCTGACAATTTCCTGCTTCAATCCGCTCGCAATGGCTGCCGCCGCGGCGTTGCCGGTCAGATCGTCAAACGGCTCAACAAGCACGTGGGGCGTTTCTGGCGCGCTTGACCTGACAGACCCCCACGACCATGCCAGTACCGACGCTCCAGCCGCGAGAATGGTTGCAAGCATCGCCGGCAGCAGGAACGCAATCCATCGGACCGGAGAGTGGGTGATTGATTGAGAAACTATGGGCGGCTGCGGTTGCGCCAACAAAGGCGGCGACCGAAGCGAGAAGATAGGAACATAACCACCCTTTGGAATCGTGATCAGGATTGGGTCTGTATGTCCGGCTGTCAGATAGTATCGCTCGAGCGCACGCCTGAGGTGGCCGGCCTCGATGCGGACGATCGGATCCGTCTGCGGGTCGAACGCCTCGCCACGTCCAAACACTTGGACGGCGATTGAATAGGCCTTGATCCGGTCGCCTCGCCCCGACAATGCTTCTTCCACCACATGGCTGAGGAAGCGGCGCTCGCGGCCGGTGGCATCGAAGCCCGCACTGTCGAGGATAAGGGCAAGTTGGGCGCGACAAGCCTCTATAGGGATCTCATGCTCCCTCAGCGCGGACGTTTCCGCCTGGATCACCTTACCCTCGCCTGATCCCGTGCACCGCAGTTTTTGTTGTCGCGCGGTTACATGCTTGTCCACGTAACTTACCTTCTGCGGCCAGTTCTTTGCAATACGATTGCGTGAGGTCGATGAACTGGTGTCATGGCAACAAAAGACGGATCGTCTGACAGACATAGAGCGGTCTCGGCGGCAATGCGCCGATTCCCCCAGTTTGAATTGACGATCCATCGGCTCATGGACCGAAGCGAGAGCTTTCGCGACATCTGCGAGGAACTCGCGGATGCAGAGTTTGCGCTTTCGAAGGTCGACGAGGCTCCGCCGGCATTGCGCGAGACCAGACGAGCCGAATGGCAGGAACTGGTGGATCGGTTGGTCGGAGAGGTAGGAGCAGCAGTGCTGAACGCCGACGCCGCCCGGAAATCGGGTATCAACCCTTGGCCGCCACGGTGAACAGCCATGAGTGCCGGGCCGAAAGAACTGGCGGCCGGGGAAATCGAACTGGTGAAATGACCTCCGAGCAACGCCCTGGGTTGAGCGCTGCTGTGACGATCCACAAAAACGAACATTCATGAACAAAGAACGGCGAACAAAGGGAAGACAATACCATGCGAAACTTCATGACACTCATCGCGGCAACATCAGTGGCACTTTCGTCTGCGACGGCGGCCTACGCGCAAACAGAAAATCCCCTTCCTAAGGCCAGCGATGTGCTTGTCCGATACGGGAAGGACGTCGAGGGCTGGACGGTCTATGCGAACCAAACCCGCGGAGATTGTTTGATCGTGCGCCAAGATGGACCAAGCGCGGTGCAAATGGGCGTTACCGCAAATCAGGAAGTCGGGTATCTTGGCGTGTTCACCAAGGTGGATATCGGCCTTCAGAACGGGACCAAGTCGGACATCTTCGTCTCCTTGGACGGCCATCTCTACAAGGGTGTGGCCACGAGCACGAGCGGCGAACTCAAGGGCGGATATTCAGGCGGCTATATCTTGACCGACGACCCGAACTTTAAGCGCGACGTGGCGAAGAAATACAAAATGACCGTGTTTCCGGAAACCAAGGGGACCTTCGTCATCGACCTGAAGGGGACTTTCAAGGCAATGGCAGTGGGCCGCAAATGCCTCAAGCACTGACCGCCCGCCGGGCAATATCTCCGCCACTGGCCGCAGCAAGCATCGCTTCGGGGATAGGCGAATTTAGGGTTGGCGCTTCACCCGCTCTGCGTGGTGACGGATCCCAGTGTCTGGAACAATTTTGGATCGGCGACGTTTCATCCAGTTAATGACACGCTTCGCCTACGGTAAACATTGCCACCAGCGAGGACGCGATCATGAGATTGCTGTCAGGCATAGCGACCTTCCTGGTCGCAACCTTTGCACTAGCGAGCACTTTTCCGGTTGATGCCGCCCCGATCTTCGTGCCCAAGGTGCAAAGCGCGCAGTCTGATGTCATCCAAATTCGGGATGGCTGGCACAGGGGCTACCGCCACTATCGGGGATATCACCAGCACGACGACTTCTGGGCGACTGGGGGTGCATTTGTCGCCGGAGCGCTGCTCGGCAGCGTGCTCGCCAACGACAACGGCTACTATGGCGGGTATTACCGAGGCGATGACTACTACGGAGATCCGTATTACGGCGATCGGTATTATGTCGATCCGTATTACCACGACCGGTATTACGCCGACCGCTATTATGGCAATGGGTATTACTCAAACAGGTCCTATCGCCCATGCTCGCCCAGGGAAGCGGATTCCGGCAATTGTTATTAGCGTGGCGTTGCGCGGCCTGTCGCGGCACAGTTTGCCGCCTGTCGCCAATTTGACCTTGATGTGCCCAGATGCCACTATGAAACGATAGCTGGACTGCGAAGACAAGACTTCTTGCCGCGGCGACCTATCCCTTAAAACGTGCGGCTGGCAGCGATGAGTTGAGCCCAACGAACCAGATTGGCAAGACGTCGATTTGCTTTGGTGTTCAATTCTCGGATGGTTTAGGTGGAGGAGCAAAATGGCCAAAGACATAGACACAAGTGCGGTCCCGCCAAGTGCTGAGCAACTGCGAATGGCTCTCCTGCAGGAGCAGATGGCAGAGGCAGACAAGCAGGAAAAACTGCGAGCGAGAGAAAATGAGGAACTCACGAAGTTTACAAACAGTTTCCTGAAGGACCAAGTGAACGACGATGAAATCGCAATGGTCCGCCGCCTGGTGATGAACGCTGTCAAGAATGGTAAGTATGAGGCACTAGTATATAGTTTCCCCTCGGACCTGTGCACTGACAGTGGTCGAGCCATAAACAGCTCTGATCCGCAATGGACCGAGACCCTCCAGGGTAAAGCCAAGCAATTCTATCAACGCTACCTTGAGATTGCGAAGCCGCAAGGTTACAGGCTCAAGGCCATGGTCATTAACTTCCCAGGCGGAGTGCCCGGTGACATCGGCTTTTTCCTTAGCTGGGCGCCGGAAACCAAATAGGAACCGGCGCTGGTTCTACGCGCTGCTCTTTCAGAACACGTCCGGCACCACGTTGCGCGGAGTCGCATCGTCCACGAAGTCGTCGGGTCGCTTCTGGCGTTTACTGAAGTTTGGTTTTTCGAACTCGACGCGCTCATAGGGGATTGAGCTCAGAATGTGCGAAATGCAGTTGATGCGCGCGCTCTTCTTGTCGTTCGACGGCACGATCCACCAGGGCGCATGCTTTGTGTCTGTTGCACGGATCATTTCGTTGTAGGCGCGGGTATAGTCCCACCAACGGTTGTATGACTCAACATCCATCGGGCTCAGTTTCCACTGTCGAAGGGCGTCGTCGGCACGCTGCTGGAAACGCCGTTCCTGCTCTTCCTCGCTCACATCGAGGAAGTATTTGAGCAACGTGATGCCGCCTTCTACGACGGCCGCCTCAAAAGTCGGTACCTGTTCGAGAAAGCGCCGCGCCTGCTTGTCGGTGCAGAAACCCATGACGCGTTCGACGCCGGGACGGTTATACCAGGAGCGGTCGAATATCACGATCTCGCCTGCCGCAGGAAAGTGCGCGAAGTAGCGCTGCATATAGAGTTGGGTCTTCTCCCGATCGGTCGGCGCCGGCAATGCGACGACCCGGAACACCCGTGGGCTGACCCGCTCGGTCAGGCGCTTGATCACCCCCCCCTTCCCGGCGGCATCACGGCCCTCGAACACGATCGCGATGCGGGCGCCGGTCTTCTTTACCCAAGCCTGAAGGTGGGCAAGCTCAACATGCAACCGGGCGAGTTCTTTCGAATACTTTTTCCCTCCCGATTTCTCCACATGCTCAGATACGACGGCCGACTTGTTCTTCTTCTTACCCATGGGTTCCTCCCTTCAACACAACTCACACGGTGCAAATTCCTTGAACAGTCATCGCGGGCCAGGCGGGCGCAGAATTCGGCTGGGCTGGCGCAAAACGTGGATGAGATCCGCCCCTTCTGGAAGTAACTCGGCACCGCGACCGACGGCTGACACAAGCGCCAATGGGTTCCCAATTAGTCTTGGTTGAAACGCGTCGTATACTGCTGAATGGCTTCCCGCGCCCCGGAAAATAGGCGCTCGGGGCCCAGCCGATTGGCGAAGCCTGAGGCCCGGATATATGCGAATACGCTGGGGTTCAGCCCTACTATCCAACATGTCATGCCTTGCGCGGTTAAGCGGCGTTCACCCTCCATCAACATCTGGAGGGCTGAATACTCGATGTCGAAGACCCGGCTCATGTCGAGCGCGAGGACACGCGGCTTATGCTCGGCGACCAGGGCCTGGATTCGATCGGCGACCCGTTGGGCATTGGCGAAGAAGAGCCGTCCCTCCGGCCGCAGGATAAGCAAGCCCTCGAATGTCTCATCGTCCGGGTGCTCGGGTGACAACGGACGGATTACGTCGGTCCCCCGATTGCGGCCGATCACGTAGACATTTGGGTTGGCTGACTGACTGGCCAAGCCTACCAGCGACAGAACGATCGCCACGACGATGCCCTGCAGCGTGCCGAAGGCAAGCACGCCAAGGAAGGCCGCCAGCGCCCATCGAAACTCCATTCGCCGAACCCGGCGGATGGACATGAACTCGGTCGGCTGAATTAGTCCGATCGAGTAGACGATCACGATTGCCGCCAGCACAGCCTGGGGCAACAGGCTGAGCAGCGGAGCGAGCAACAGCATGGTGGCTGCTGCGACGGCGGCCGTGACGAGCGACGCCATCTGCGTGCGTCCTCCGACCGAGCGGACCACGGCGGTCTGCGAAGTACCACCCCCCGCCGACATGGCGCCGAACAAGGCACCTGCGAGGTTGGCGGCCCCAGTTGCAAGAAGCTCGCGGTCGGGATTGATGGGTGGGTCCACCGGGGCAACAAAGGCTCGGCCGGCGGCGATCGTTTCGGTGAAGCTCATCAATGCGATGCCGAGAGCGCCGGGCAAGAGTTGTTGGACAAGGCTGAGACCGGGCAGGGTGATCGACGGGAGCGACTGTGGAATGAACCCCACGGTGGCAACGCCCAAGGTATCCAAACCAAGGAACCACGAAAGCACGATCCCGGCACTCACTACGACCAGGGGAGCTGGCGAATGGGGCCAGAGCCGCTCCATCACCAACAGCGCGACTATCGCCGCGATGGCGATGGCCAGAGTGAGCACCGACGTGTTGGACAAATGGTGCGCCACACTCAGAATGTCGCGGAGGAAGCCTTCCTTCGCAATGTGCAAGCCAAGCAGCTTCGGCACCTGATCGAGCACGATCACAAGGCCGATACCGGCCTTGAAGCCGGTCAGAACGGGAGACGAAATGAAATTGGCGACGAACCCGAGGCGAAGCACGGAGGCCCCGATCAGCAGGGCTCCGGTCAGCGCGGTGAGCGTCGCAGTCGCCGTGATCAGCTTGCCTGGATCACCGTCCGGAACCGCGAGCCCGAGCTGCGTCCCGACTAGGATTGCAAGGGTGGTCGTCGAGCTTACGCTTAGCACGCGCGATGTGCCAAGCAGCGCGTAGACGATCATCGGCACGAAGGCCGTGTAAAGCCCGATGCTCACCGGCAGCCCCGCGACCGTCGCGTAGGCCATCGCCTTGGGCAGGACGACGGCCGCGGCCGTCAGACCTGCGACCACGTCGAGGCGTTGGATTGGAACAAGCGAGGGCTTTTTCACGCCGCTTTGCCAGCGCTCATTGGTCGAGCGACCTTCTTGATGTCAATTATGGATTCTGGTCCTAGCGCGCAACTCCTCGGCAAGGAAGGTAACTAACTGTATCCTACTTCAGCAAAGTCGGTTCGGTCGTCATTGACGAGGCGAGCCTTTCTTGGCCATCCTGAGGACAATTCGACCTCTTTCGAACGGTCTTGCAGTCGGAAAATTACCTGCCCTCCACGTAACTTACGTTCCGCTACCGGTTCGGTCCGGTAGTCTCGGGGACAATACGAACCAAACAACGGGACGGAACTCGTCGGCTGGCAGACAAAAAGGCGGCGGCGGCGCGCCGGTTGTGCCGTTTCGGGGTTCTTCGGCGATCGCTCCGACGACGGGAGTTGGCAACAATGTTTGACCGGGCAACGAGGCATAGATAATGCCCGCGAATGCACCTACCTCCGACCCCGCGCATCGGCGTTCGGCCCTGGTCGATGCTGCACTTAGACTCGGACTTTTGGCCTTGCTGCTATACGCCTGCGGCCGGATCATATTTCCGTTTGCCGGCATCCTGCTCTGGTCGGTGATCCTGGCGGTGATGCTGAACCCGCTGCACCATCGCCTGGCCGCCCGGTTAGGCAATCGGTGGTCGGCGCTGCTGATCGGGCTGGTCAGCGTTGCGATGATCCTGGTGCCGATGGTCACGGTAGTGACCTCGCTTGGGTCTTCCATATTTTCGCTCGTCTGGAGTTGGCAGAACCACGGTCTGACCGTACCGCCGCCGCCGCCATGGCTCGCCGATCTTCCGATGGTCGGCCAGAAACTGACGGAGACCTGGGCGCTCGTCGCCACCAACACGCCGGCGGCGCTTGCCAAATACGGCCAAATGTTGAGCGGGCCTGCGGCGTCGCTGATGTCGTTCGCCGGCGGCCTGGCCGTCGGTGAACTATCGTTTGTCCTTTCGTTCGCGATCGCCGCGGTGCTCATCGCCTACGGCACGAGTGCCGCGGAATTCGCCAGCCGCCTGTTGGAACGTGTCACCGGCAGCACGGCGCGTGGGGCAATGCTAGTTACGCTGACAGCCGCCACGATCCGCGGCGTGGCAGTGGGCGTGGTCGGCGTGGCAACGATCCAGGCGCTGCTCCTCGGGGTCGGCTTCTTCGCCATTGGCCTTCCGGCAGCCGGACTTTTGACGCTGGTGACGCTTTTGCTGGCCATTGTGCAGGTGCCGGCGCTGCTGCTGACCCTGCCGGTCATGGCCTATGTCTTTGCGACGGAAGCAACCACGTCGGCGATCATCTTTGCGGTCTGGACCCTTTTCGCCGGACTCAGCGACAATATCCTCAAGCCTTTGATGCTCGGCCGCGGACTGGAAGCGCCGATGCCGGTAATCCTGATCGGTGTCATCGGCGGCATGCTGGTCGACGGCCTGCTCGGCCTGTTCGTCGGCCCGGTGGTGCTGGCCGTCGGCTATGTGCTGCTCAATGAATGGCTGCGCCAGCCTCCGGGCAGGCCACAAATCGAGGGTCCGGCGCCGTGATTACGGTTGTTGTGCTCGGCTTGCTGGCGATGTCGGTATGCCTTGCGTTCCAGGCTCTGGCATCGGTCCTCGCCGCGCGCTACATAGCCAAGGCCTCCAAACAACCTCTGGGCGCAAGGCCGTGGCGGTCGATCTTCCTGCAATTCTCGATACTGATGATCGTGCTCATGATCGGTAACATCGTCCAGATCGCGTTCTGGGCGGTGCTCCTACAGATCGCTTGGTGCCTTTGAGGATTTTGAAACGGCGATGTATTTTTCGGGTGTCACCTTCACCTCGCTTGGCTATGGCGACGTGGTTCTCGTCGGCCGCATGCGGCTGCTTGCGCCGCTCCAGGCCGCCAATGGGCTGATGATGTTCGGGGTTACCACGGCCCTCTTCATCGCCGCTGTTCAGCACGTCACCGGTAAGTGGACCGCGGCGCTTCTGACCCGCCCGCAGGATGCGGAGTGAAACCCTCCACGTCGAGGGCGCTCCACAGCGGCCGAGCCATTGGCGAGATCGAGTAGGCCCTGCTGACTATCGGATAGCCGCGTGAGCTATCCCGGGACAAATCCGACGTCCTTCGAACGCCTTGTGAGCCCGAAAATACCCTGCCCTCCACGTAACTTACGTTCCGCTGCCGGATCGGTGCGGTAGGCTGTAGAGGATGGTGCCTGATACTGGACCAGGCGGGGTAGTTGAGATCCTTAAAGGGGGACGGAATGGCGGACACGACACATCCTGCGGCGATTGAGCATTTGCCAATCTTCATTACTGCTCCCGGCCACACTGATTGGCTGTTTAATGTGATGATCGTCGTCATTTTGGCGATGGTCCTGATCGTCGGCAATCTCTACTTCCAACTCCATGCACTTCCGGAGCACTTGGCGCATCGGGGTAAAAAAGTGCAAATGGAGATTGTGGCAGTTCTTGGATTGATCTCGCTTTTCACCCACAACCATATTTTCTGGATCGCAGGTTTGTTGCTGGCGTTGATCGACCTGCCGGATTTCGGATCGCCGGTCTCTTCAATTGCACTGTCGCTCGAGAAACTGTCCGGACGCGATCCCGACGCCGAGGAGCGGGCGCAGGAGCAGGCAACAGCGCAAGCTGGACCTGAGCAGAAAACCGACGCTGGGGCCGGGAGTATCAGTCATGCTTGAGCTAACTCTCTGTTCGTTGTTGACGATCCTTCCGGACTATCTTTTCCGCCGTTATGTGCAAGGCAAGCGTATCGGGCGCGAGATTACCCTCTACACGATGTGGTACGAGCTGCGCTGGGGCATCACGGCCTGCTTGCTGCTGACCATTTCGCTGATTACCCTCATTTTTTATTATCATCCTTCGACGAAAGACGTCTCGGCGGTATTCCGTACCGTTACCATCCTTCCCGAGACGACCGGCCGTGTTGCCGAGGTGTTCGTCGGTGTAAATGCAAAGGTCAAAGCCGGCGACCCACTCTTTCGCCTTGACAGTTCCCAGCAGGAAGCCGCGCGAGAGACGGCGCAGCGCCAGATAGCCGAAACCGACGCCGAAGCCGCGGTAGCGCAAACGGAATTGGCGGCAGCGGATGGGCTCATCCAGCAGGCTCAGGGCGCCTACCAGCAGGCCCTGGACGAACTGGAAACCAAGCAGCAGCTGATGGCAAAGAATGCAAACGTCGTTTCGGTTCGTGAGATCGAGCGGCTGCAAAACGCAGTCGATGGCCGCAAAGGTGCCGTTGACGCGGCCATCGCAAGCAAGCGGACCCTCGAGACGAAAATAGCCTCGCTGCTGCCGGCACAGAAAGCCAGTGCGGAGGCGGCGCTTGCGCAGGCGCAGGTCGAGTTGGATAAAACCCTGGTTCGCGCCGGCGTTGCTGGGACCGTCCAGCAGTTCACACTTCGGCCCGGCGACGTGGTAAACCAAATGGTGCGACCCGCTGGCATCCTAGTCCCGGAAGAAGCCGGGCGTGTAGCCTTGATTGCCGGCTTTGGTCAGATCGAGGCGCAGGTGATGAAAGAGGGGATGATTGCCGAGGCCACATGCGTCGGCAAGCCATTTACGATCCTTCCCATGGTCGTGACCCAGGTACAGGACGTCATCGCTGCCGGACAGATCCGACCGACAGATCAGCTTGTCGATGTTCAACAGCTTGCCAAGGGTGGGACGCTCACCGTCTACCTCGAGCCACTCTACCCGGGGGAGCTCGACGGCCTGCCGCCGGGCAGCAGCTGCATTGCCAACGCATACACAAACAACCACGACGCGCTCGCGGCAAAGGACATCAGCACGCTTAATTGGGTGTTCCTGCATGTGGTGGACACTGTAGCGGTTGTGCATGCCATGATCCTTCGAATTCAGGCACTGTTGCTGCCGGTCCAGACGCTCGTGCTGGGTGGGCACTGAAGGATTCTCGACTAGCGCGTCGGCGGCGCGCTGCTAATGCATGTCGCCCAGAACCGCGCACACTTCTGGGCGACATGCATTAGGCGGATAGTCCGCAGTGGGTCGAATCTGCTGTGGCCGCTCAGGAACTCGCGACAAGTCGGCACATTCTGGCGAGGTCGGGTCGTAAGGCGAAATCGTCGCTCGCATCGCATCAGCTTTGCAGTGAGGGAGGCGCTGCTCAGCCGAAGCAGCCGAATAGAGCCTGTTCGATGTAGGCCGTTCATCTGCGGCCACGCGTCAGAGCGCTATCGGTTCACGGAGCCGGTCCTGAGACGTTCGTCCCGTTGGGGACGTAGCATACAGTTACTTACGTTGCCCCTCGGCGGGTAATGCGACAAGATTCAAGATTGTACTAAGGCAACAGCATTCGCCCTGGACTTGGCGAAATAACATCGCTGACAGCCAGGTTGGCACAACTTGGAGGGACGACAATGGGGGTCAAGTTTCCATGCTGGCCTGTTGGCACTGTGGCCATAATGGCGTTCTTGATGTGCTCCGGTCCGGCCTCTTTCGCGGTTGCTCAGGATCAGGCTGCTGCGACCAATGGCACAGCGGCAACCCAAGCTCCCGAACCGCTCGACGAGGATGAACTCGAGATCCTGGTAGCGCGAATTGCGCTCTACCCCGACGAGCTTGTCGCAGTGATTTCCGAGGCGTCGCTGTATCCATTGCAGATCGTGGAGGCGAGCCGGTTCTTGGATCAGGTCGCCAAGAACAAAAGCCTGAAACCGAAGGAAAGCTGGGACGGCAGCGTCATCTCGCTGCTCAACTATCCCGACATCGTCAAGATGATGGGTGACGATCTGGAATGGACCCAGACGCTTGGCGGCGCACTGACGTATCAGCAGAAGGACGTGCTGGTCGCAATTCAGCAGTTGCGCGACAAGGCTGTCGCCAAAGGCGTGATCAAGACGGATGACAAGATCAAGGTTGTCGAGGAGAACAACAACGTCGTCATCACGTCCGCTACTCCCGACAAGATCTATGTTCCACGGTATGAGCCGGAAATGCTCTATACCACGGGCTATCCGGTTGCCCCGATCTCGTACTACCCCGATCCCTACCCTAGCTACTACTATCCGACCGCAACCTATTTCGCGGCCTTCGCGACTGGCGCCCTCTTTGCAGCGGCAATAGATTGGAATAATTGGGGTGTTTGGGGTGGCGGCTGGAACGGCAACGATATCGATATCGACTGCAACAATTGCTTCAACAACAGAAACGGCAAGTTCAATTTCAACGACGTCGACTGGAAGAACGTTGACCGTTCGAAATTGAACTTCGACAGGTCCCAGCTCGCCAAAATCGACAAGACGAACATCGGCGACCGGGTCAAAGCCGACGATCGCAACAATATGCGCAACAAGGCGTCTAATCTCCAAAAGGACCGCGCGAGTGCGCTTGCCAGAAACTCCGGCAAGGTGAAGGACGTCCGCCAACGCGAAATCAAAGAAGGTTTGAAGGCCAAGCCTGGCCAGAATCCTGCAGCAAAGTCAGCCCAAAACAGGCCGACTGCTTCGGCGCGAAATGACAACCGCCCTGCCGCAGGGAATCGCCCGGCTGGCAAGCCGAAACCGGCAACGAGGGTGGACAACAGGCCGAAGAAGCCTTCCGGGCTTGGCGACTATGGCTCCGGGAAAAGGCAGAAGGTTTCCTCCAACCGAGGTGCGCAGAGCAGGGCAGGCGTATCTCATGGCGGCGGACGCAGTATGGCCAGGCCCAGCGGCGGCGGACACAGGGTGGTCAGGCCCAGCGGCGGGCGAGGCGGTGGCGGGCGCGGGCGCAGGCGTTAGGAACTAAGAACTTTGGCGAGAGGAAAACTGACATGAAAACGTCCGTCCGGGGTCTTGTTCTACGTTCGCTGCTCGGTGCCGGAGTGATCTTGAGCATTTGCGCGGGTTCCACAAATCTTGCCAGCGCGCAAGACGTGCGCAGCCTCACGGACTACGTGGCCAAGAACCATCCCCCGCTTTTCGATGATCCCTCAGCGGCAGTTGAAGCGTTCAAATCGGTCATGGCGAAGGACGATTTCGATGGACTGGCGGCATTGCTTGGGCTGAATGGCGCGAAGCTGCGGACAAGCGAAGGCGTGATGGATACCTACGCGCAGATCCGGCAAGGCGCTGGGAAGTCGGTGACTGTGCACGATCTTGGCGACCGCAAGGAACTCGACATTGGCGACGAGCTATGGCCCCTGCCATTCCCAATCACGAAGGGTAAAGACGGCAAATGGGCGTTCGATACCCGTGCTGGCATCGAAGAGATCATCAACCGGCGCGTCGGCGAAAATGAGCTCACGGCAATCGAAACGGTCCGCGCCTATGTGGACGCTCAGCGCGATTATGCCGCCGAAGATCGCGATGGCGATGGCGTGCTGGAGTACGCCCAGAAGCTGATCAGCAGCGACGGCAAGGCCGACGGGCTGTATTGGCCGTCCAATGAGACCAATGGCGTCAGTCCGGCAGGCGACTTCATCATCCAGGCTGCTCTCGACAAGGCGAAGAAGGGCAATGGCTATTTTGGTTATCGCTTCCGCATCCTGACCGGCCAAGGCAAAAACATCGCCGGTGGCGCCTACAACTATATCATCAACGGCAACATGATCGCCGGTTTCGCACTTGTGGCCTGGCCTGTGAAATACGCCGAAACGGGCGTCAAAACCTTTGTGGTCAATCAGCAAGATATCGTCTACGAGGCCGATCTGGGCCCAAACACCGAGGCCGCGGCCGGACGGATAACGCTGTTCAATCCCGATGACAAATGGCAGGTGACCGGTGACTAGCCTGGTTCGGAAAAGGTGATGCTATCGCCAATACCAAACTCGTTGGCAGAGGCCGCTTCATGATCAACCGGAACTGGTGGTTCACGACCCCGCTGACAAAGCAGTTTAAGTATTGTCCGCCGTTAAATCGGTCCATCAAGTGCGAAGTGTTGAAGTCGCTCGTCGCCGCCATTGCTGTTCTTGCCTTGGGTGGGTCGGCTTTGGCTGCCAGCGTGGTTAACAAGGACAGCGAGATCCGCACGCTGATCGTGACGGAAGGCGGCGGCAAGACGAAGCTTGCACTGCATGCCGGCGAGACCGTGGAATTCTGTCCGAACGGCTGTTTCGTCACCTGGCCCAATGGTGACCTCGAGCCCCTGACCGGGTCGGAAACGATCGAGATTTCGGGTGGCGTCGCCCGCATCAAGTAAAGTCGGCGGCATTTGGGGGGGTGTTTTGAAAACCGGCGTAATAAGCAAGTTCAAAGTCGAGCGTATCACAAACGCGTTGTTGGCATTCGCCCTGATCGGCCTGGTTGGCGGCTGCGCGTCTCGTCCCACAAACGTGCTGCTGCCCGTAGCCGATACGTCCCCGTCATCCAGCAAGGTGGAAATGCTGGTGACGACGACGCGCGCTCGCTCAGCCAATCCGGCCGAGATGTATACGGGCGAGCGCGGAAGCGCTCCCTCTTTTGCGGACATTACGGTGTCGATCCCGCCAGTGTCGGCGCGCAAGGTCGGCGAGGTCGCCTGGCCCAAGAAGCTGCCCTCAAACCCGGCTACCGATTTCGCAGTGGTGAAAGCCGAAGAATTAACACGGGATGGCGCGAAGGAGTGGCTACACGCCTCCGTCAGGAAGAGCCCGGACCACAGCGTTCTGGTTTTCATCCATGGTTTCAACAACCGCTTCGAGGACTCCCTTTATCGCTTTGCGCAGATCGCGAAAGACACCGGCACCGACAGCGCTCCGATCCTGGTCACATGGCCTTCGCGAGGCAGTACGCTGGCCTATGGTTACGATCGCGAAAGCACCAACTACACCCGAGATGCGCTCGAGACGCTGTTCCAATACCTGGCGCACGATCCCGAAGTAAAAGAGGTTTCGATCCTCGCCCATTCGATGGGCAACTGGCTGGCGTTGGAGTCCCTGCGCCAGATGGCCATCCGCAATGGCGGTCTGCCGGCGAAGTTCAAGAACGTCATGTTGGCAGCGCCTGATGTCGATGTCGACGTGTTTCGCACGCAGATTGCCGACATGGGCAAACAGCACCCGCAGTTCACCCTGTTTGTCTCGCAGGATGACCGGGCGCTCGCATTTTCGCGGCGGGTTTGGGGCAACATCCCGCGGCTCGGCTCTATCAATCCGGAAGAGGCTCCATACAAGGAAGAACTTGCGAGCAACAATGTAACCGTCATCGACCTGACGAAAGTCAAATCCGGAGACAGCTTGAATCACGGTAAGTTCGCCTCGTCACCGCAGATCGTCCAGTTGATCGGGGCGCGGATGGCTGCCGGCCAGACCCTGACCGACAGCAGGGTCGGCCTTGGCGACACAATCGTGCAAGCGACGACCGGCGCGGCGGCAGTGACCGGCAGCGCTGCAGGGTTGGTGATTTCGGCACCCCTAGCAGTGGTCGATCAGAACACCAGGGAAAACTACGGCAACGAGGTCGAGAGTTTGACCGGCTCCCCAAGCCAGAAATCGAATACCGGCAGCAAGAATTGCGACCTGCCCGCGGCATCCACGAAGGGGTGCAAGAAATAGCGGTTCAACGAGGCCATAGTGGTAGCGAAGCTTATTGATGCCCCATCTCGAAGTTGCGTCGAACGTTCCGTGAAAATGGCCTTCAGAGGGCAGAGCGAGCCCGTCCACACTGGAAGCGACGCCTCTGCTGGTCCTGTCTGGCTGGAAGGGGAATGAATGCATCGCATCGCTCGCATCTCGCTCGCCATCCTTCTTTCGTCAGCCGTTGCAATTTTCACTGCCTGGGCCGGGCTTGCCATCTGGTACCGCTTGCCTTTGGCAGAGCTTGGACGGGTTATGGCCTGCGCCCTTTTCATCTTGTTCGGCATCGGCACCGTCATTGCGCTCTTCAGCCGTTTTCGCTTCGGGGGGCTCGTCCTGTTTCTCGCGGCTTTCGTCACGGTTCTGGTTTGGTGGAGTACCATCAAACCTTTGGGCGACGCCGACTGGGCGCCCGATGTCGCCCGTCAGGTAACCGGGACGCGCGATGGAAATCTGTTGACGCTGAAAGACGTGCGCGACTTCGAATGGCGCAGCGACACTGATTTCACCGAACGTTGGACAACGCGAACCTACGACCTCTCCACCGTTCAGACCGTCGACCTCTTCATGTCCTATTGGGCTGGACCGAGAATCGCCCATGTCATCCTGAGTTTTGGCTTTTCAGGGGGTGACCATCTTGCCTGGTCCATCGAGGTGCGGCGTCGTATCGGTGGCGAGTTTTCGCCCGTAGCGGACCTGTTCAAGAGCAATCCCCTGGTCATTATCGCGGCTGAAGAGCGAGACGTTGTCGGCGTCAGGTCGAACGTTCGCGGAGAGGACGTCCAGATCTATCGGCTAAAAGCCTCGCCGGACGCGGCCCGGGCGCTCCTGCTGGAATACGTCTCCGATGCCAATGCGCTTTCCACAACGCCAAAATTCTACAATTCCATCACGACGAACTGCACGACCACGATCGTCAAGATGATGCGCGCTGTCGGCGATGTGGTTCCTTTCGACTGGCGTCTCATCGTCAACGGCTATCTTCCCGACTATGCTTATGCACGGGGTGCACTCGACACCCCGCTTGCCATTGTCGACTTTGAGGCAGTTAGCCCACATAGGCGACCGAGCGCGGAAGTCGGGCCTTTCGCTAGATTTTTCGAGATTGATCCGTGTTGGCGTGCCGTCTTCCGGCCCTGGCGATTGATGGGAGTTCTCGAGGGTGGGATCGAAGCGCCATGGGGCGTTTTCCGGACTTGATGATCTCGATTGGTGGTAAGCTGGCTAAGCAGCGCGGTTGTGATTTTTGCATCGCAAGAAGACGTCTGGCCATTCGCCGAAACGAGATTGGTAGTGACGATGATAGAGGTGCGCTCGCAGAGCCGCGAGACGGGGAATTGTGCCGATGGCCGCAGATCATATCGAATTTCCGGAACTTGCGACGCTGATCATTGGTCTCATCGCGTTGCTCGCGGGAACCCGCATCCGTCAAATGGTTCCAATGCTGAAACGCATCGACATGCCCAACGCCGTGATCGGAGCCATGATAGTGGCTCTGCTGGTTCTCCTTGTTCAGGTCATGTTCGGAACCGAGGTCGCCTTCGGCACAAAGCTCCGCGATCTTCTGTTGCTTGTCTTCTTCACGACGATCGGCCTGTCGGCAAAGTTGAAAGCGCTGCGAGCAGGTGGCCGTCCGTTGGTCATCCTCTGCGCTGTGACGGTGCTTCTGCTGGTCTTCCAGAATCTGGCTGGCATCGCTGTCGCGGCTTGGGGTGCACACCCCTTCTACGGGCTCCTTGCCGGGAGCCTTTCCTTCGTCGGTGGGCCGGGGACTGCACTTGCTTGGGCGAAGGAAGCGGAGGCCGTCGGGCTTCAGAATGCACAGGCTGTCGGAGCCGGCGCGGCGACTGTTGCCGTCATCACCGGCGCTCTGGTGTCGGGACCCATTACCGGCTGGCTGATCGGGCGTCACAAACTTTCCCCGGTTGCGGCACTGCAGACTGAGGTCTCCTTCGCCGAGCCGCAAAAGGAGGCGCCGGGAGCATCTCAGGAGGGTCGCGGTAACCTTGAGAGTATTCTGGCGACCATCCTGATCGTCGCTGTATCGGTCTTTCTTGGCGACAAGCTCAATAGCTGGGCCAAGGGCGCGGGACTATTGCTGCCTGGGTTCCTTTCGGCGATGCTCGCTGGGGTTTTCCTGACGAACCTTGCTGACTGGACCCGCATCCGCCTGGACTCCGACCCAATTCAAAAGGGCGGCGAGGTCGCTCTGAACCTGTTTCTGGTGCTCAGCCTGATGAGCACAAAGCTGATTGCCGTTGCCGCTATCCTCGGACCACTTTTCGTCAACGTGCTGCTGCAGATCGTCGTCATCGTGGCGATTGCCTATTTCGTTCTATTCCGGTTGCTGGGGCGGGACTATGAGGCAGCGGTTACGGTCGGCGGGTTCCTCGGCTTTGGGATATCTTCAATGCCCGTCGCGATGGCGACCATGGATGAGGTGGCGCGCCGTTACGGTCCCGCTCCGAAGGCGTTCTTGCTCATCACCTTGGCGGGATCGTTCTTCGTCGATCTCGCCAATGCGCTGGTTGCGAAGGCATTCCTCGCGTTACCACTCTTCGACATGAATGCCCTTGGCATCGCGGGGCGCTGATTCGACAGATGCGGTCTGACGAGCGGCAGCCTATCGACTGGCATAGCGATGCCGCTGGCCGCCCTAAAGCCGACTCGTTATGCTTGTTGCAAGTTTGTCGGCCTCATCGGCAACGGCGATCTTCGCGCGGTTCAACAGCAACAGGTGAAGCATACGGCGCAGCTGGCTTTGCTACTCGTTCGGAGCGACCAACTCGCCCAGCGGATCAATTGCGCGTGGTGTTGGGCGGCAGTATTGAGACGCAACCGCAGTCCACCACAGAGGCCCACCATGGACGATACTGCCACTGCCGATGTGACTGGTCGATCCGACAGCGCCGTAGCTGACACGCATCAGAAGGCGCTGGAGGTCAATCTCGATGCGACGAGTTTCGGCTCGTTCGCCGAGATCGGCGCGGGTCAGGAAGTGGCGCGATGGTTTCTGCGCGTTGGCGGCGCGTCGGGCACGGTGGCCAAGACCGTCTCAGCCTACGACAAGGAAGTGAGCGACGACCTCTACGGCTCCGGAACGCGCTACGTGTCCGCGCCACGGCTTAAGGCGATGCTCGACTGTGAATGGAAATCGCTTGTGCAACAGGTCGGCAATGCCCGCGGCAAAGACACGCGCTTATTCGCTTTCGCCGATACCATCGCCGCCCGTAACTTTGCGGGCACCAACGATTGCCACGGCTGGATCGGTGTCCGCTTTCAGGGTCACCCACGGGCCGAGGCGAGCGACATTCTGCTGCACGTAAACCTTCGCGACAATGCCAATCTGCTTCAGCAGGAGGCTGTGGGCATTCTGGGTGTGAACCTGCTGCATGCGCTGCTGAATGAGCGGGCAGTCCCCGGCGATTTGCCTGCGAGGATGTTCGACAATCTCGCAAACGATCGCCTCGAAATTGATCAGATCGTGATGCGTGGCAGCGCGTTCGCGGGTTGCGACATGCGCGAACTGCATGCGGCCTTGGCACGTGACGGCCAGGCTGAGGCGGTGACGCTGGACGGCGAGGGTGCGGCCGTCGCTGCCAACGAATTTCTGTATAAAAAGTCTGTGGTCATAGTGCCGCTGGCGAGCGACGCGCACGACGACCTTTCACCGGAAGCGATTGCGGCGTGCCTGGAAACGCTTCGCCGCGAGGTCGCTGGCAATCCTGAGGTGAAGGATGTGATCGACGTGCGCCTGATGATCGTCGGTTCTGATACGTCGCTACCTGCAATGGGCAAGGGTGCAGCAATGATGACGCGGCATCGCCAGTTGTACCGCACCACCGCATTCGTGCGTCGATATACGCAGGCTCCATTGCGCTTTGCCGTGCCGCTGCCTGCCTTGATGCGGATTTTCGACGATGTGAGATATCGGCACCTGGAAGGCCGCCTGCTCGAGGGTATCGCGCGGCTTTTCGGCTCCAACGTGCGCGTTCTGGCCTATCCGTGCCGTCGCGAGGAGTTGCTACACCTACTCAAGACCGAACTGGGACACGGATGGGAGGTTGACGGCAGCGGGCAATGGATAACTGCCGATCAGTTGCGTCCCGCACCGCCGCTACGGCATCTTTATGAATATCTGCTGGCCAGTGGCTTCCTGGTCGCGATACCTCCCAGCTAGTGATGGTATGCCGCGCAAACTTCTCAACACTCCCACTCTGCTACGATGAAGCACTGCCCGTCGAATGGGCCATTGTCGTTTGGCAGCGTACGTGCTTACGGGGAGGCGTTCAAATAGAGAGCTGAATGAGATGTTGGTTTTCCGAAAGTCGAGCAGGAGAAAGCCACAGACAACGCTTGAGAGGCAGCGCAAATCAGACCTGCGACATTGGCGCGGTCGTTGCGCTCTGGGCCGATAAGTTCAGTGCGCTCGGACCCCGCGTGGGTAAGGGGCCAGGCAGAAAAGCTTGAATTGTTCGACGGTTAGGCGCTGGATAGCGAGACAGCGGCCGACGGAACTGGCTTCCGAGGCGTTGAAGAGGGGGAGATCGTGAACACGACGGCGGACACGGACGTTACTTCGTTGATTTCGGGCTTCGAACAGTTCGCCGAGCGTTTCGTCTCCGGACTGTTCGCGCGGTTTGCCGCTTTGAGCGACGTCCCCGTCGAGTTTGAAAACCTGAGGGCCTCACTTGCGGCCGGGGGAACATCTCTCCTTGCGCTCCTGTTCGAGATTGTGTTGGTTGTTGCGCTCGTCGCGGGCGTGTTCATCCTGCTCGCCCGGCGGTTCAGGAAGCCGAGTGCCACAAGTAGCGCATGGCGCAGATTCTTCGCTGGCGCGGCGGCGACCGTGGTGGCGCTGGTGATCGGTTTCATTGCTGCGCGGCTGCTGGCCGGTTCTGGCTTGCCTTTGCAAACCCTTCGCCTTTGGACGGTGGTGACTGTGCTCGGCTTCATCATTCTAGCCGCCGTCAGATCGCTCTTGATGGCATCGCGGCGAATCGAGTTCGCGGAGCGCTCCGTCCATCTGGAGGCGCTCGTGCGCGACCTCTCGCTTGCCATTGGCTTGGCGATCATCGGCGCTACGCTGCTCGCGACGTTGCGGCTCTGGAGCGTCGGGCCGGCCTTGGGGGATCTGCTGCGAACAGGCTTGGGAATTCCGATCTACCTTCTGTTTGCATGGGCGGTATGGCGGCACAGGCGCACAATGGCAGCCGCCGTCGCCGGTCCGCGCCCCAGAGGCCGCTGGCGCACCCGTCTCGCCAAAATGTGGCCGGCAATCGTGATCGCGTTCCTGATAATCACCTTTCTCAGCACTCAGGCCGCACTGACCCTGGGAGCATCGCTTCGTGGGTCGGTCGTTCTGCTGACCGGGTTGATATTTCTCGCCGCGCCGCATCTCGACGCAATGATCGGGAACTGGGCGCAGCGCGGACTGGAGTCTCGTGACATCTCGATCTTGGCAGCGGCAGGGCGACAGACCGCCCGCTTCACCGTTGTGGCCACCATGATTGCCATGCTGGGAACACTCTGGGCGACACCGTTGGCTGCCGGGTTCGGCATAGATCTGCGAGAGGTCATCAAGGGCGCGTCTGGTGTGGCGCTGATCATGTTGGTGGCGGCGTTTCTGTGGAACGTGGTCGGCACAGCGACGGCTCGCGCCTTGCGCGCGGAATTGCCCGCCGCAGCTGGTGACGAGGAGGCGCTGGGTGCGCCGCGTTCACGGCTGGGCACGTTGGTACCGCTGATCAGCGCCGTCGGCAAATCGAGCATTCTGGCCTTGGCGCTGCTCTCGATCCTGGTGTCGGTCGGGGTCAACGTCTGGCCGCTGATCGCCGGCTTGAGCGTGTTCGGGCTGGCCATCGGCTTCGGCTCGCAGACGCTGGTGAAGGACCTGGTCTCCGGGCTGTTTTTCCTGATCGACGATGCATTCCGCTTCGGCGAATATATCGAAACGTCAGGCGCCAAGGGGACCGTGGAAAAAATCTCGGTCCGGTCGGTTTCCCTGCGCCATCAACGCGGTGCCTTGGCGACAATTCCCTATGGCGAGATTGGCAAGATCCAGAATTTCAGCCGCGACTGGATGATAGAGAAACTGGTCTTTCGCGTTGCGTTCAACACCGATGTCGAAAAAGTCCGCAAGATTTTCAAGAAGATCGGGCAGGATATGTCGGCCAACCCGGACCTTGCTGGAGATCTGCTCGAGCCGTTCAAGAGCCAGGGAATTGCCGAGGTTGAGGACGGCACGCTGGTCATCCGGGCCAAATTCAAGGCGAAAGCGGGCAGACACTTCATGATCCGCCGCGCCGCTTTGATCGCCGTGCATCAGGCATTTCAGGAACACGGCATTCAGGCCGTCCCAAAGCCACTGACATCCAATCCCGGAGCAACCTGAGCATTCCGGATAGTCAAGGCTATGACGTGCTGATGTATGCTGATCACATCGCGCGTGTCTGGACCTTCAATGCTGCGTGGCTAGGCGTCTGGAGCCGGCGCGATCCTTGGACGGGCGCGGGCCGTAGCGAACAAGGAGCGTCGCCGTGATCGATCCGTGACAGATTCGCGATTTCAGGAACGCCGAAGCCGCGCTTAAGGTCGGTCAGGCAAACAGGCGGAGGTTGGGTCTTGCCGCAAGGGGGGCGTGTTGTCCTGCGCCCGAGCGATAGAGTCGTGGACGGCGTGACCGTAGCGGAGCGCGGTGCACAATAGGCTGAAAAACTAGCGGCGGGTTTTTGTGTCTGCAGAAAGAGTCCGAAATAGCTGCGAAATAGACGCGCCATGCACGAGAGTGAGAAACCAACCTCAAGGAGATCGATTGAAGGTCGGTTCCTGACAGCGATAGACGCGGCATTGACCGTCGCGTGTCGGGACCGAGGCGGCGGTCGGCACGTCCGGCCAGTCGCATTCGTTGCCGAACTGGCGGACGTATCGATCGTAGGTGTTGCGGCCGGTGGTCAGAACCACCGAGCGATGGCTTTTGATCAGGGCCTGCGTCTGATCGCAGGTCATCACGCGCGCGTCCAGTCGCGCATCGGCGACGCTGGTGACACAAACTGCCATCCCGGCAAGAAAGGCGATCGCCAGACTTTTCATGGTCAATACAACCGAACTCCCGACCGATGAGTATGGACCGGTCCTGCAAAACGGCAAGGATATTTCGGCCGATGAAATCGCGGGGCTGGGTAGATATGCACTCGCGCCAACATATGCGAAGCATCAGCCGATGACCGACAAGCCGGCCAAACCTACATCGTTGGCGTGTTCGAGAAGCCGCGGTGACGCATGCTGCTGACCACGAAGGACAAGGCGAAGCGCTTGTACAGTCCTACGGGCTGACCAGGTCGCCATAGACGACGTGATGCTGACGAGTTCCGGCTTGTTGATCAGGTAGTGATCGTCCTCGGGATAGTAGCGGGCCCGCTCAGGTTGCGAAATTTGCCGTACTTATTTCGCAAAAGCTTCGCTAAAAAGTACGGCGATAATTTCGCTAAGTATTTGAAAACTATGGTGATCCCGACAGGAATCGAACCTGTGACCTACAGATTAGGAAACTTCCTACAGTCCTTGTAGCGCAAGGCTTTGGTGGCTCCATGTCACGTTTGTGTCGCGAAGGCTAATTGCGAGCAGCACGTTTCTGCAGCTCGGGAGCCAGATCTTCGATCTGAAAATAGACGAGAGTTCGATGGTCCTCGTCATCGTAAGGTTTGAAACCTGGCGGCCACGGGCTAACCAATTCGCAAAGCAATCTAAATTGAACCGGTGCGTCGGCATTCACTTGCTTCACGGACACTCGAATGGAGTTGTGGGTCGCCGCGACCAGCTTCTTTAGATCACCGGCAAGATAGCGGGGGCAGTAGCCGATCATTGCGGACGGGTCGCTCGATCTAAGTGCGACTGCGTCAGGGTCGAACGGATTTTGAAAGTCGAGCATCGGGAATAGCTGCTCGCCTGGACGAAGCGCGAGCGTTCGGGCTTGAGCTTGCTCGAGGACATGCCGCACACCGTGGCAAAAAAAGACAGTCTCATAAAACCCGTTGGGATTTTGTTCCGGGACGGGATGGACTTCAAGAGTGTCTGTAGCTCGCCCTCCTCCCATGCGAGCCATGAGCAAGAGCGGATCTGTATGCTGCCGATCTTCATAAATCCCTGACCACCGAGCGTACTGGCTAAATTCTGGCCTGCGTTCGTTCATGACGCGGTTCGCAAAAATCGGGAACAGTTCAGGCGAGACATAGATTGAATTGCGGTCCGTCAGTCCAGCAAAGGGCGAGAAGTTTGGCGAATGCAGGGACCCAGACGTATAGGCAAAAATATACTGGCCAAACGCGCGCTGGAGCTTAGCGACGGTGTACCAACGGCGACTAATCGGGTCCTGCCAATTGATGAAGAAGACGTCACTCATGGCCGTGCTCCCGCAGTTCGAGAAGCCTGCGCTTGTTTGCTAACAATAGGCGAAGTCCGAACTCTTTTTGAGCTACACTCATGACGGAGGCTGGCACCATCATAAAAATCCCTTCGACGGAGGCCTCGGAAATGGATTCGAGCTTTTTGAGCCAATAGAGGCCGCTGCTTCGATTTGACCGAGCAGCTAGTGCGAATGCGTCTATTGTCCCCAAGGGTCGCCTGTCGGTCACTTCTGCGAATAGAGCGGAGCGGGCTTTTGCAGCGAACGCTTCGACCTTAAATCGGATGTCGTTCGTCGCGAGACGCTTGGCTCTCTCTTCATCGGATAGTTCTCTGCCAAGGCTAGAGGCATGGTCGAACGTTGGGGCGAGCCGGACCGTTCCATCACTGGACCGAATAACCCCCCAGTTCTCGTGGTGGCGGTCAGTGTTGCCCGTCCAAGCATCGAGCATCAAATAGCCGATGAAATTGTGCCATCCAGTGCGAACAAGCGGCCGGAGACTGACCGCGAGGGCAGCGAGCACTCGCCCGACCGTGTGCTCTCGTTGCAGATATTCGCGGGTTCCAGCGGTGCCTTTGGTCGAGTGAGCGATTAATTCGTTTCCTAGGATTAATCGACCGCCGTCCTCAACAAGAGACGGTGTGATGACGCATCGCCTCCCTTGGAACGTTGCCAGGTCATAGTGAGCATGAGAGAGCCCCAAAAGGGTAGCAAGCTCACAGACGATCTTTTCAGCCCAGTCCTCACCCGTGTCCGGTCGTCCGAACTTCACCAGGCTTAACTTCTCGCCATGCCTGACCCAAAACTTCTCCTTCGTGCCCAAGCTTTCTGGGATTTCGGCTTCGGCTTCGACATCGATAATGGGATAGGCTTTGGTCACTGAAAGAAGGCGCTTTCAGCTGCGGCCAATTCGCTGGCATCGTCAGCCCTTGGAAAAAGGTGCCCGTATGTATCCATCGTAAGCGTGATGGAGCTGTGGCCGAGACGTTCCTGGACCATCTTCGCCGGCAATGCCAAGCCGCCGTCTTCAAGCCGATTGATCAGCCACGAGGCGTAGAAATGGCGCAGCGCGTGAAGGCCGGTGTATTTGGCCCGCATGACGGGCAGGCCTTCGCTGTCCTTCTCGCCGGTGTCGATTGCCACGCCGGCCTCGACCTGGGCGGGCAGGAAGCCTCGCTGCATGATGTTGGATAGCGATTCCACTTTCCCTTGACCATTTGGGAAGACGAGCTGCTCGGGACGCATCTCCTCGACCAGCCAGGCGCCGTCGGCGTCCTCCTCGCCCGTTCGCGGGCGCGGGCAGGCGAGACGCCATTCCCGCAGCGTGTTTGCGACAAGCGGCGGCATCGGGACGGTGCGCTCGCCGGCTTCCGATTTCGGCCGCCCGATCTCATTAAACCGATCGGCGCGCTGGCGAACATGGATCTCTCGTCGATCGAGGTCGACGTCTGACCACCGTAGCCCGCGCAGCTCTGAGGCTCTCAGCCCGGTGAAGATCGCAGTCAGCAGGACTGGCCGCCAGCGGCCTGTCAGGGTTCCTACAATGGCCTTGATCTCCTCGCGCGCGGGAATGTCAACCTCGACCTTCAGCTTGCCCCTGTGGCGCCTCTCCTGCCGCCTATCCTTGCCTTTCTGGCGGGCGCGGCTTTTCTCCCGGACCGCATTGCGGATAACCAGACCGCGTTCCTGAGCGTCGGCGAGGAGCGACCCGAGGCTGGTGAGCACCTTGCGAACCATGGACGAAGAGACGCCATTGGCGCGCAGCTGATCCTCGAAAGATCGGACGACCGGCACCGTCAGCTTGGACAGTAGCGTCTCGCCGATGGCCGGCACAATATGGAGGTCGAGATGCTGGCGGTATTGAACGATCGTCCCGCGCTCGAGCCCGGCGGCCACCGCAGTGGCAATCCAGAAGTCGCCGGCGGCTTTTACGGTGGCGCTGTCGCTGTCGGCGACATGCACGCCTTCCCTGACCTCCACCTTGGCCGTCGCCTCGAACTGGTCGGCGTCCTTCTTCTTCGCGAACGTTTTCAGGCGGCGGATACCCTTGCAGTCAAGGTAATCGACGACCCATGCCTCCTTCTCGAGGCCCTTGTTCGTTTTCCATTTGCGCTTGCGAATTGACATGCGGATCAGATTCCTGGGTCTCGGATGCTGTCTCTATTCAAGACACTTTCTCTATCAATACCGTCTTTATCCAAGTTCCTCGGCCACGAAGTCTCGGGGTCCACAATGGTGGCCCTACCATCAGCGTGCACTGTGATTTGATCACCCCTCGTCAGCGTGAACTCGATGCGATCAAGTTCCATGCGCAGCGTCGAAAGCAGCGGGTGGCCGATGAGGACATCCTTGGCAATGTCGGCAAGCAGCCTTGTTTCTTTCAACCGATCCTGAAAGCGACGAGTTATGGAAAGGGCGGTATCGTGGTGCTTCAAGGCCTCGTCCAGAAGCCTGCGCGCGGTTTCGACCTCCGACGCTAGCCCCATCTCTTGCTGATACGCGACCATGCGATCGACCAACTCGGTCGGAAGCACATAGACACGGCGCTGGGTCTTCGCTTTGTCATCGGCCATTTTCATTCTCCCCGATATCTTACCATATGTTCGCATATCATCCTGTCATATGCAATTGACACTTGAATGTCAATGAAGACTGACACATGATATAACATCGTCACAGTGAGGCCCCGCAATACGAGCTGAAAACGGAGGAAGCAGGCATGACCGAAAGGGTGAACTCTCAGGCGATTGATCTCGTGTGGGGCGCAAAGGCCATCGGACTGGAGATCAATCGCAGCCCGCGCCAGACGTACTGGCTGCTTGAGTCCGGGAGGGTTCCGGCAAAGAAGGTCGGAGACCAGTGGGTAGCGGAACGCGGAAAGCTGCGCGCAGCCCTCGTGGGGGAAGCTGCACCGGACACGGAGGTCGCATGAATCATGACCTCCAATGCGGAACCGCCCGCATTTGGGCTGCGGGCGGCTCAGAAAAGTGACCTAGCGGGCGGCCAGATCGATCACAGACATAGTCAACCTGCTTTCATTTTGCAAGCAGTGCAGGGACGGCCAGCGCGTGCCGTCACGATGCACGATCTCGTCGTAGGTTCTTTCTGCGGAGACCATCCGTGCCGGTTTCGGCAACAGGTCGAGACCTACCGCGAACTCCTCGATTTCCGGAAACACGATATCGATAGCCTCGCCGCCGAGAAGCTCGTGACCGTTGACGAAATCGGGGTGGGCCGGCGCAAGGCCAGCCACGGCGGCAATGGATGGAGGGGCTGAGCGATGGGTCGGCTCAACCGGAAATTCGCCTCCGTTCCGCACGACTTCTATGTGACGCCGGCAACCGCGGTGCCGTCGCTGCTGCGATGGCTGGAGCCACAAACGCTGTTCTGCGATCCGACTGCGGGTAACGGTGCATTGATCGACCACCTTTCCGCGCATGGGCACCGCTGCGTCGCCGCCTTCGACCTTTCTCCGGGCCGGGAGGACATTGTCGAACGAGACGCGCTGATGCTCTCCGAAAGGGAGGTCGGCGACGCGGACATGCTCATTACAAACTTGCCTTGGTCGCACCCAGTCTTTTCGAACCTCATTCGGCACCTGATGACGATCAGGCCGCTGTGGACGCTGGCGCCGGCGCGTTGGGCACACGCTGCGCGCTCGGCGGCGCTGGTCAACCACTGCAGCCATATTGTCTGCCTCCCACGCCTGAAATGGTTCCGTGACAGCAAGCATACCGGAACGCAGGACAGCGTCTGGCTTCGGTTCGACGCGAGCCACCGGGCGGGCCCCCACTTCTATCCGCGTGGATGGCAGCGATGAGGGACGTTTATCGGAGAAGCTTCCGCCTGCCGCACGGTCACAAGGTGACCTTTAGCTACGGGCCTGAAGGCCTGCAATGCATCGCGGTACCTTGGCCTCCGGTTCAACTGTCGGCCCGTCAGCGGCGCCGCCTTTCCGCAGCCTACGAGGCGGCTCGGGCGGAATTCATGAGCGATGTCGCGACTATGCTAGGCGGCCCTGTTCACGTCCTCGACGGGAAAGGGCTGCACGTCTTCACACCCGCGAGAAGGCAATGACGGGCTTTACCTATTCCGATCTCGCTGGGCTCGCCGACGGCCGCGTAGTCGCAGATGTCGCCTGCCCGCTGTGCGGCCCAGACCGCCGGGACCCATATAACCGCAATCGCACGGTGCTCCGGCTCTGGTCGGAACCGGGCTTCATCACCTTCCACTGCGCCCGTTGCGGCGAGCATGGCGTTGTCCATGGCGGCGGACGCCGTGAGATCGGCGAGGCCGAGCGGAAGGCGATGCTTTGCGCCCGTGAAGCCATCGCCGCGCGTGATGCCGAGACCGCCAGGGAACGGCGCCGCAAGGCCGTGTGGCTGTGGTCGATGCGCCAGCCTGTCCAAGACTCGCCGGCCGAACGTTACCTGCGGGAGGCGCGCTCGATCTCCAGTTCGCTGCCGCCGACGCTCGGATTCTTGCCAGCCCGCGACGATCACCCTCCGGCCCTGATCGCAGCGTTCGGCATGGCCAGCGAGGTCGAGCCGGGTCGTCTGGCGACTGCTGACAGGCAGCTCCGGGGCGTGCATCTGACGCGGCTCCGGCCAGACGGCAGCGGCAAGGCGGAGGAGCCAGCGAAGATGATGATTGGGCGCTCGGCGGGCTGGCCAATCGTGTTAGCGCCCCTGAACGACCTACTTGGACTGGCCGTCGCTGAAGGCATCGAGGATGCGCTGAGCGCGCATCAGGCAACCGGGCTCGGTGCATGGGCCGCAGGATCGGCCTCGCGGCTGCCGGCACTGGCGGATCAGGTGCCCGGCCACGTCGATTGCGTCACCGTGCTGACGGATGACGATGTCGCCGGTCGTCGCCACGCCACGACTTTGGTCGAACGGCTGATCCAACGCGGCATTCATGCCGAATTGAGCATTCCCGGAACGGAAGCGACGTGATGCCCCGCGATGCCAACGACATCCTGCGCGAAGAGGGCGAGGCGATTCTGCGGGAGAAGATCGACAGAACGCGCCAAGCGAACGGCAGCGAGCGGGAGCCCGATCTCGGTGAGTGGGACGCTGGTGGTGACACGGACACCATCCCGCCCCGCCAATGGCTGCTTGGCAATGTCTTCTGCCGCCGTTTCGTAAGTTCGCTGCTCGCGGACGGCGGAACCGGCAAGACTGCGCTGCGCCTCGCCCAAGCGCTCGCGCTGGCGACGGGACGCAACCTGACGGGGGAGTTTGTGTTCCAGCGCTGCCGCGTCCTTCTTGTCTCGCTCGAAGACGACAGAGACGAACTGCGCCGTCGGGTCAAGGCAGCGATGCTCCACCATGGCGTTTCCGAAGCGGAGGTCAAGGATCACCTTTTCCTAGCCGCGCCGGGCGGCAGAGCTGGCAAGCTGATGGCCCTCGACGCCAAAGGGCAGCCTAGAGTCAGTGGGTTGGCTGAGACGATCAAACGGACCATTCAACGCCGCAAGATCGACTTCGTCTGTCTCGATCCCTTCGTGAAGACCCATGGCCTGACCGAAAACGACAACAACCAGATGGACCAAGTGATCGAGTTGCTAGCCAACCTTGCCGTCGAGATGAATATCGCCATTGACGTGCCGCACCACACCGCAAAGGGCGGTGCCAATCCGGGCAGCGCCGACCGGGGACGCGGCGCCAGCGCCATCAAGGACGGCGCACGCCTCGTCTATACGCTGACGACAATGAGCGAGGACGAGGCGGAGAAGTTCGGCGTTCCTCCTGCCGATCGGCGGCTCCACATCAGGGTAGACAGCGGCAAGGTGAACATCACGCCGCCCGCCGCCGCTGCGAAGTGGTTCAAGCTGGTCAGCGTCGCTCTGCGCAACGGCAACGACCTCTATCCTGACGGCGACAATGTGCAGACCATCGAGCAGTGGATCCCGCCAGAAACGTGGGGAGGGCTCACCGACGATCTCGTGAACCGGATCCTCACCGATATAGACTCCGGCATGCCGGACGGCGAACGCTACTCCGACGCCGGTGCCGCCACGACGCGCGCTGCTTGGAAAGTGGTCCAGAAGCACGCAGCGAAGAAAACAGAAAAACAATGCCGCGAGATCGTCGCTGCGTGGGTCAAAACCGGCCTGCTCCTCAAGGAAACGTACCATAGTCAGGTCGCTCGAAAGGACCGCGAAGGGCTCCACGTCGACGACATGAAACGACCGGGAAGGACCGCTTGAAATGATCACTTCAGCCCTGCGCCATTGGCAAAACTTGATGGCGCGCCATTGGCGCAAAGCAGGGCGCGCCATTGATGAAGGTGCCCTAAGGAAATTCAATGGCGCATTGAGGTGCGCCAATTGACTTTTCCAAGGGCGCACCGATGGCGCAAATCGCGAGGGTCGGCACACCGAGCAAGGTCACGTTGGTCCCACAGCAAAAAGGGGCGACGACGTAGCCCTTCTCACCACGAACACCAGTTTGGAAAGGAGAAAATGCCATGGGTATGGATATTCGCGGAAAGCGCCCCGATGCACTAAGTGGCGAATCTTTTTGGTGCTGGGACTGGTCCAGCCTTATCGGAATCGTGCTTCATCTTGCCCCGAGTGAAACCCGAGCCTGCGAGCACTGGTTTACAAATGATGGTGACGGCCTTGAAGCCGCGGGTAGCATCGCGCTCGCCGACAGGGTCGATCGCTGCATAGAAGAGGGCGTCGTGGATAGTTGTGTCGCCCGGCGCAACCAGCTTGCCGAGCAACTGGACGACAGCACGCGTCCGGACCTTTCGGTAAACGATTTTCGCAAGTTCAGCGAATTCCTGCGCCATTCGGGTGGCTTTGTAATTTGGTAGACGATGATGCCTCTGCCTTAGGAGGCTGCCCTTCGTGGCTTGTTATGGTGGCAACCGCCTGTGCATTGCAGTACTCTCGGTTATGCCCATCCTCGGAAACACGCGCCACGAGCGGTTCGCGCAAGGCCTCGCCAAGGGCCTGAGCGGCAAGGCGGCGTATTGCGAGGCCGGCTATCGGTCGACCGGAAATGCCGCTGAAGTCGGGGCAGCGAAACTGGTCAGGAATGGTAAGATCACCGCCCGCGTCGCCGAGTTGCAGGCGCGACAGGTGCGGCGGCTTGATGTGACGGTCGAAAGCATCGTAGCCGAGTTGGAGGAAGCACGCGCGGCTGCACTGGACCACAACCAAATGGCGGCAGCGGTTGCCGCCTCTCTGGGCAAGGCGAAGCTCCTCGGGCTGATTGTCGACCGGGCCGAGGTTGAGAGTGTGATCCGCAAACCTATGCGCGAGCCGGGCCAAGTCGAGCAGATGAGCTTGGAGCAGTGGCAGGAAAAATTCGCGCCGAAGCTGCTCGACCAGCAGTCCGGCAGCGGCGAGCCCGCTGCCGAACCGGAGAAGGCGGAGCCGGAGGAGGAGATCGGTATCATCGAAACCATTCGGCGAGCCAAGGCGGCAAAGCGGGCCAAGCCGACCGGCTTTTAGACGGCGCTAGTGAACTCGACGTGCGGACCGCCGTTTCGCGCCCGTTTGCTGTGTTGCGCCGTTTCGGTTGACCCTATCTGTCCGAATATATGGATCCGCAGGCCGGACGTTACCCCGGCGGCTATCAACCCTGGCCAGCCGGCGCGCGTCGCCGGGCGGTCGTTGGCGTGGCTTCAGAGTGGCTTCACCAGGAGCGGCGACGCTCCTCTGCGGACCAGTGATGCATGTAGCAATCGCGCACTCAGCGGCAACCGGTCCCGCCCGAGCTCGTATCAGTAACCAACCGCGCAAGATACCACGGCAATCCACCCACAGCGCGACTGCAAGGGGCATTTTGTTTTCGCCACTCGCCGCTCGGTGTCGGGGTATTTGAACTGCCGTCGGAGTTCATCAAAAGGTCCTTGCAATCGCCCGTGTTTAGGTCGTAACATTACACAACGGTCGTTGACATATGTTACCATGGCATTAAAATGAAAAACTTCCCGGCTGCATTGGCGCAGCGGGCATGAGGCCGGCGGCAACCGGCCGGCCACCGGAAGGGGGTTCCGGTTGGCGGGGCGACTGGCGATATGGGGCCGCCTTTCTCTCTCCCCAGGAGTGAATTTTGACTCGCCCGCTCTGCCGTAACTGTGGCCGGACTATCCGCCGGGTGTTCCGCGACGTGTCCTTCGGGGAGCAGCACGTTGCCCGCTACCGCCACCACCAGTCGTTCAGCGAGTTCCCCGACAGCATTGAGGAGGTCAAGCGCCTGACCGGCGTGCAGACGGTGCTCAGCGTCACTTGGGTCACTGACGCCGAGCGCTGGATCAAGCGTGCCGTCGTGTGGGACGGCGCGTCGTTCACCGACCCGTATTTCTGCGGCCAGGGCTGCGCCATGCAGTTCGGCCGCCATCAGGCCGCGCTCGGCGCGACTACCGATACATACGCCAAGGCGCGGCTCAGAGAGCGCGTCAAGTTGAGGAAGCCCGACAGGGTGAAAGAGACGCACAAGTGCGCGTGATAATCATTGCCGCCGTAGCGGCTTACGTTTTGCTGCTGCTGTCGAACAGTGGCGTGCTGGTAGGCAGCGAGCTGGTGCAGGCCGATCCTGTTCGGAAAGCTGCCGGGGAGGCGCAGGACTACTTCCATTGCCGCTATTTCACTGGCCGATCGGTCGTCGAGATCGACTTCTGGTATTCGCCGAATGGGTTTATGGGCCGGGCTCAGTGTCCGTTTTTGGTGCGGCTGTAACAATGCGCAGATATGTCGTTTACCTTCGCGTCTCGACGAAGGAGCAGGGCAAGAGCGGGCTCGGCCTGGAGGCGCAGCAGCGCGATATCGAGTTGTTCCTGCAGAACTACTCTGACGTGCCCTACGAGGTGGTCGCGACGTTCCAGGATATCGGCAGCGGTGCCGACAACGGCAGACCCGAGTTGCAGAAGGCAATTGCCTTAGGCAAGAAGCAGGGAGCGGAGTTGCTCGTATCCAAATTGGACAGGCTCTCCCGCCGCCTCGCCTACGTCGCCACGCTGATGGAAGACCCGAAGCTCAAACTGCGGGTTGCCAGCATGCCGAACGCCGATAAGACGATGCTGCACGTTTACAGCCTGGTGGCGGAGATGGAGCGGGATTTCGTCAGCGCAAGGACGAAGTCGGCGCTCGCTGCGGCCAAGGCGCGGGGGAAGAAATTGGGCGGCCTGCGCGGCGGCGGCGAGAATTTGGTAAGGGCGAACGAGGCGCGCCAGGCTAAGGCTCAGGCGCATGCTGAGGGCGTCAGCAAGGTCATCCAGCCGCTGCGCGACGCCGGCATGAGCCTGTCGGAGATCGCCAGGACGCTTGATGAGCAGGGCATTGCCGCGCCGCAGGGCGGCGAGTGGTCGAAAATGGCCGTGCAGCGCATGCTGGCGAGGCCGGCAAGCTCGACCGAGGCGAAGGTTAGCACCAGTCGCCGAGGCCCAATCGGCCGAGGCGCCAAAACCTGGAAAGCAGAGGCGGACCAGGACGACGCGGGAAGAGACCCCGTGTAGCCCATCGCTAAGGTCAAGGAGCTAATGCGGCAGGGCTGATCCCCCGGCCCCCCTCCGGGGGCTTTCGCGGTGGCCGGGGGTACCCCGGGTCTGAGGGGCCCCATTCCCCAGCGGGCATTCCAGGTTTGGGGAGACGGTCTAGGGTTGATTTGAAACGCCCCACCATTCCGGTGGTGAGCGTTGGCGGGCTGGGCGTCAGTTTAGAGGGTCATGTCCGTGTCTGGGTTGCAGTCCCAGACGGTGATAGACTGAATAGTATGTTTGGTTTTCTGCGCCGCAAGCCTCCACCCGAAGCTCCCCAATTCGTCCGAGTTCCGGGCAGGGAGTTCAGCGCGGCTGTCGGCGCAGCCATGCACGCTTTGACCGAATTGCAGGAAGCCTCAAGATACGCAAAGGCCCGGCTGAGTAAGCGAGAACCCATCGTGCAGGCCGATCTCGAAGACCTCTTGCATAAACTTGCAGAGGCGAAAGAGCGCATTGAATGCGATAGGCAAAAAGTCGCGACAGAGGCAGGTGACGAGGCTGATACCCTATGGGATAGAGCCGGGTATGATCAGATTGTGGCTCCGACCTTGCGGATGGGTAACTCCCCGCAGGAAATAGTTGATCTAACTCTCACCGCCGCTGACAACGGAGCAAAGAGCGCTAAGCTATTGTACGAGCTAGTGATCGCTGAAATGGAAGTTGCCATTGCGCGCCACTTTGTGACAATGAACTCGCATCTTCGGCGTGGCTAGGCTCCGGCTCGACACGGGGCACCGTGTCGCGGCGGCGTGTCACCGTTGGACCTAGTGGCTGTCGCGCGAAGGGGGAGAGCGACCATGAAGCGTTCCGCGGGCCTGGGCGTGGCGCTGGTGGTGCTGTCGGCGGGCTTGGCGGCGGCTCAGGAGGCTGAGTGGACCCCGGCCTATCTGGGGTGCACGTTCACGCACACCGCGTTCTCTTCGCACAGTGAATTGCCATGGATGGCGGGCGAGGACAACGCGCTAAAGGTTACCGAGGATGAGTTCGAGCTAACGTTCGCGGCCATCGATCTGGTCGGCAGGCGGGCGCAGCTGGTTGGCAATCAGGGTGCGGCAGAGGTGGCTGCTCAGCGGGGCGGCTATGGCAGTGTGTGTTCTTCGAGTGGACGCCGGCGGGTAGCATGAACATGACGACGGTGTTCGCCCCGGGGAAAGACGGCGTTATCCGAGCGGTCACGTCCCGGCACATCGCAGAGCCTGAAGCTGGCGGCTACATGGCCTCCCAGATGCTGGGGACGTGCAAGGATCGTGTTGGCAGGCCGCCGGCATTGACCGGGCAAGGAAAGTGATGTCAACGCAGATATGGCAGATCTGCTATGTGCGGCGGCGCTGCCTTGCTGGGCATTATTAATATGCTGGAACTTCTCCACCGGTGCCTCGACAAAATCGAAGAACGCTTGGGCATTGACGTTTAGGCACTCCTCTCCCCGGGGGGCGAGAGCCGGTTGGGGTGGCGTTCTAGCTTTTTGTCGCTCGCATGGTCCACTGACCGCATTGTCAGCAGACAGCGTCCGACTGTCTCTGCGCTCCGCCACCGTGGTGCTATCGTGCTCCGGCAGGATCCGTAGCAGGAGGACCTCCAGTGCCCGCGATGACCCGCCGTACTCTTCTCGCGCTGACTGGCGCCGCGGTCGCCGCCGACCCCGTGTCCGCTGGCGTAAGGACCTCACCGAGGCTGCAGGAACTGATCGCGGAGCACAAGGCGGCCTATGACGCATTCGATCGCGTTGTTCATCGAGTGGGTAGCAATAGCGTTGAGCGCGAACGGGCCGACGGGGTCGAGCAGGAGGCGCTGCTGGCCGTCTGCTCCTATCCGGCGATCAGCCGAGATGACTGCCGGATCAAGGCAAAATATCTGCTCGCTGTTGAGGCTCGCGGCGAACTCGATCTGCATGGGCACATGCAGGCCATCCTGCGCTCGATGATGCAAAGCTAATCGCCGCTCGACCAGCGCATCTCCACAAAAAACGCTTGGGCATTGGGGTCTAGGCACCCCGCCCCCGGGGGCGGTTTCCCAAAAGCTGGGATGGGGTGGCAATGTGGGGCCCCTGTTTCCCGCGGGCGTTCAGGTTTTCGAACGCCTTTAGTGTGGCTACAGGTTGACTGACAGCCAAACAGCTTGGAGCGATGATCGCCACCGTTAACATTTTGGGATGGATCGGCCTGCAATCTTTCCGATGCTGACCGCGATGTCGTCGTGCATGTGGTTTACCGCGAGGCCGAACCAGCAACACCCCCGGGGCGAACGTTCGCCGAGGCGACGGATCAGTCTTCCAGCCAGACCTGGCCATGCTCCCTAGTGAAGTATAAGTGTATCTCGTAGGGGTCAGCGGCGACTTCGATTCTCACCAGAAGACCCTTTCGGACCTCGGTCCCACCCTTGCCGTCCGGGAAGTTGCGGATCGCACGCACTGCGGTTCGAAGCGAAGCCCGAACCATCTCCCGGCTCAGAAGGTCGCCGAGTTGAGCATGATGGAAGCGGCAGAGAATGAGAACGTTCGGCGCGCCGAACCCTGCGGTATCTTTCGTAGAAAGCTTGCCCAGATTGGCCAGCAGCCTCACGTGGTGCGCGTGGATGATCGACTTTCGGTAATGTGGGGAGTGCACGTACGATTGGGGCGGAGCCGCGTCGAGGACGTCGTAAGCGCCGATGCACGCCTGGCAGTGCGCGGCATAGTGCTTGAACTTGAGGTCGTTGAGTTGTGCGTCTTCCTCGATGCTGTGGCGTAGCGCGTCGGTCGAGGCGGATCCCTTGCTCTTCTTTTTCCGGGTAGGCCCTGTGTAGGTCCGCCCGCTCAGCTTCTCGATCTTGGTCGGCTTGGGCAGGAATGGGTTTACGTCGGCAGGGAGGCCGTGTCCCTTCTCCGCGCTACCGCCGGTCTCCTTCTCGGTCGAGGCAGTCTTGTCATGCTGACTCTGCTTGAGATCCTCCTCCTTGATGTCGAGATCTTCGAAGTGCGTTTGCGCGAAGCCAGGCGCGGTTATTTCATGCACAGCCCGGTAGAGGCCATATGTGTACGCCGGCGGGCTGTTCGCATCGAAGATCTCCTTGGCGGCGGCCTCGTAGAATGGCATCGTGAGTCCGCTGTTTGCGGCCACGTAAAAGGTCCGCCTCTCCGCGAGATAGCCCGCTGTTGCCGGCGCTCGGTAGTGCCGCCGGTTGACGGTGTAGACCGCCTCGAGGCCGTCGGCGGCCCGCACCCCCGCAATTCCGTCGAGAAATCTCCGAAATTGTCGTCCGAGGGCCTCGCTGGGCACGTCGAACCGCGGCAGCATGGATTTGAGGAACCGTCGGACGTCACTAGACCGCAAAAGACGAAGCTCTGCGTCCAGCCGCTCGTCGGATCGGGATTGACCCACGATCGAAAGCCCTGTTGGTGCGCCGATCTTGTTCGCGACGGACTTCACACCGCGATCGCGGATCTCCTGGATCGCGGAGCCGTCGACGCCCCGCGCGTCGACGACGGCGAGTTTCATGCGTGGATTGTCCGCGAGCACCGCCGATTGGATGGCACGCATATCGGGCAGGTAGATTTGTGCCTTCGTTGCGGTCGCCTCCCGATGCGAGTGAAGCGAGGGCGAATTGTCAGAACTATAGGCCATCACGCAAGGTGTGGTCGGGTGAAGCGCACTCCACCGCGAAGGGCCGGCACGACGATCGAGCCAATGACGAACAATCTGCGTCCTGTGGCGGCTGAGTACTGCAGGCTGGACGGCGGCCAGCCATTCAAAAAAACCTCTCGAGTACTCCTCCTTCACTCCCTTGAGCACCCCCGATTCCTCGAGCAGCTTGGCCTCCTGGGGGGCTAGTTCCCCGATCGGGATTTTGCGCTTCCATTCGCCCCACATGTCAGTCGAGGCCTCGAAGGCGAGAGACGACGGAGTCAGGAGCTTTCCATCGAGGTCGATGATGGGTTCGTCGGACAGTTCGGATAAAGGTCGCTCGGTACTCTTGTAGGCGTCGAGGCGCGCCGCCAGCCTCGAACGCTGCGGGTCGGCGCGAAGCACCTTGATCAGCGCCTCCGGCAGCGGCGTGGCGTTCGCGCCCAGCGCCAAGTGCAAAACTCGGCGTGCGGCCGGCAAAAGATCCTCGGCCGCGAGATGGCACGACCGTACGGCAGCCGTGTCAGCGTGAAGCTGGACGATGGGCCGAATCTCTCCCGACAGACTGACACTCAAATGGCCACGGGCGAAGTTCTTCGGGCCAATTCCATCCTCGCGCACCCGGTCGAGAATCTTCTCGGCGTGGGCAATCTCGGCCGCCGCCGCGTTCGCGTCTGTGGCTGCGCGCACTCGGTCCATCGCGGTCTTGTGCCATGAGGCTAATTCCTCGAACCCTGGCGTTGACCTGAGGCGCAGCGCAGCGTTCGACGCGCGCCGCAGTCCGGGAAACGACACGACCTGTTGGGCCGGCATCGGTAACGCGATGGAGAGCGCCTCACGCAGATATTGCTGCTTCGGCCAGCAGAAGCTTTCCAGCGACCGTCCCACGCCCTGTTCGTCAGGCCAGACCGGGTATTCAGCAATCTTACCCAGTGAGCGCGGCGACAGAGAAGAGTGGTTGCGCCGAAGCCACTGGAAGAATGCCGTGCGCGCGATCGCCCCTGCGCGGTTGAAATCAAGCCGCGCGAGATAATCGTCTAACTTGAAGCGTAAAATAATACCCGCACCGTCCCTCAATATCGCGGACTTCGCCAGTCGCGGGTGAAGCAGCCGAGGGTTCTCAACGCCGGGGATTTTCGGTGGCGGAACGGCTGCGCGTTCCATCAAACTCCATGGCTTCGCACTGCCGTCTGCAGTCGGCAACCTGCCGGACGCCTTGAGTTCTGAAGTCTCCTTCGGCTCAAGCTTGCCGCTTAGGCGCGACAGCTCGAGAAGATGCAGCGACCGCTCGCATTTCTCGAGCCAGCCATCCTGCTTCTCGCCGGCTCCGGGCGCCTCGTCGACGAACACGGACCGGGCGGCAGTGACCTCGTCAAAAATCCTGACCTCGTCGATATCGCGCATCGCAAGCACCACCGAGATAGGTGACTCGGGATGAAGGAGCGCGATTTTGGCTGGAGCGAGCTTCGCGAGCCCCTCATCCAGCATACCTCCTCCGTAGCGCGGCATCGGGAGCTGCGGCGGGAGTCCGGCCGTCGAAGTCTCATAGAGTTGGCGCCGGCCGGATTGGGGGGCAGCCGACCAGATAGGCAGCGCGCCGGCATCAACCAGCGCGTCGACCATGGCCTTAACGTCTGCGGGCCTGGGGCTCTCGACGTTCTCGAGAAGTGCGAGCGCGGCCGGGCCATGGGTAGGGACGAGATGCCTCAACATCAGATCGACGAATGCGGCGCGCGCGGCCTTAATTAGGTCGACGTTCCGTCGATCTTCGCCGAGAGAGTGTCGAGCCTTTCCGGCAACAATTGGTCCAGAGACATCGAAACCCAGACCATTTCCGGCCTGATCCTTCGGGAGTGCGATCGGGTAACGGTAGGTGCCTGCGCCCTGCTGTGGCCGTCCCGATGCGTCGGTCGGCCAGCATAGTTCGCAAACGATCTTGCTGCCGCGTCGATAGAGCCTCGGCACCTTCGCGTCGTCGCTTTCGTCCGTTGTGAAATCGAAGGTGCTGCATGCCATGCGGGCGACGAGTCTGCCTGCGCGGGCATTTGAGGAGAGGTGGCAGGTTCTCAAGCTGATCCCTGACCTGTCTGGAGCTGTCGATCGGAACGTCATCCTGGCCTGCCGACCTCGTCGGCGCAGCACGAGTTCGTACCGCCAGGGGCGTCCCGGCGCCGACGCGCAGAGGAAGCGGTCCGGCGCCATGCTGGTGGCGTCCTCGAACAGCTTGTCGAGCGTAATCGCGGTGGGGGCGGTAAGCGGGTTGCCGATTACCATCTTGGCCGGCCGCGTGCGGTACGGGATAGTGACCCTAACACCTCTCCTGGGCGCTTGGAGATCAAGTTCCTTCGGCCACGCGGCGGGATAGAACCTCTCCGGCTCCTCAGGTTGGCCTTTGGCCGTGAGGTCGATGCGATGGCGGTCGGACTGAACCGTTATGTTGTCGCCCAAGAGAAATCCAGCGCGAATGCCGTGGTTCTTCGAGCCAATGCCGTCGATCTTTGCGTCGACTAGGGCGCCGGCGCCGAGCACAAAGCGGAGACGCTCCCATCCCTCGGGCTCCATCGCCGATCCGTTCCCAAAGCAGATCAGTGCATCGTCGCCGATGTCGATCTCTGTTCGGGTCGCGCCCGCATCGAGTTCGTTCTGGACGAGCTCGACGATGACATCGATGTTGTCGACCTCGGTGAGAAACTCACCCACAACCGCAACGTGGTCGATATGCACTTGCGGTCTTCCGGTGCGTGCGGATGGGATGCGCTGTTCCCCCGGAGGGGCGGCGGCCACTCGGTTCCGACTAGCTGAACGCGAACTACTTTTGGCACCACGAGTTCGGCGCACTCTCTCTTCCATGGTACCCCAGGCCGGCAGTCAAGCGTGGATCATATCCTAGAACCAGTTCTTCCGCTAACGGTCCAAGAATACGCTCCCGGCGGGCGTATAGTGCTTCGATCCGACCTGTGCCGATCATAATGCAGTAACAATCTACAATCGTCCCCAGGACCCGCCCGGCGGGGTTTCTCAGTGGCGGGCGGTAGGGGTGGTTGTGGGGCCTCTATCAGTCGCGCATGACCGACACCCTCGTTTAGGTTCGGCACCTCCTCGCGGCTGGCCGTTCTCGCTTCCAAAACCCAAATCACCCCGAACGACCGAGTTCGACCACGCTCTTGACCGCTCGTTGCCGAAAGATCAGGTTATGCAAGCTGCAGTTGCGGCTTCGTTCCCGGGGGAGGTGTCATGAAAACGGGGTTAATTGCTGTAGGCATTGCTACTATGGCTTTGACGTTCAGCACTGACGGATGGGCGCAGGCAGAGGATCTCTTCGTTCATATCAAGAGCGCCAAGGATAAGGACAAGCTCAATCCGTATTATGGCGGTATTCCCGGCTTTCAACTGGACAAAAAAAACGCTGCACTTATCGGAGATCTCTTCCCTCACGGCGTTGCAACCAAAGATGGGGGACTCTACGTCCTTCGTGATCAGGATCCCGATCACATCAAGTGTATGAGTGAGAACGGTTTGGCACCACTGCTTCAGATCCGGGATCACATGAAGGATCCACTGGCCGCAATCGTCGGAGACTTCGAGATCGAGCCGATCGTCGGCTGCAACGAGCGCTGGCACCGGAAGATCGTCGATGCTTTGACCAAAAAAGATGCGAAGATCGAGGAGCTCAAGCTCGAGGCTCGAGATCAGAATATGCGCGATCAGGTCATTCAGATCGTGAACCTGCTGAAGGGAGTCAAAGTCGATATCGAGGATCCGGAGGGTCCGATCGGCGCGTTGAAGTCTCAAATGAACTCCATCGCCGCGTCGAACACGGAACTCATCAATATCCTGAAGACGCAGCAAGACGCTGCGGACAAGGCCGACAAGATCCGCGAGCAGAAGGCCAAAATCGAGGCGGGCGCTCAATTCACTGACATGCTCGGTAAGATCGTCTTCGCTAAGAATCCCGAGGCCGCCTACAAGGTCAGCGTCGCCACCAAGGGATTGTCGTCGATCGCGCAGAACATTATTGACATCAGAAACACGGAAAAAATCGGACAAAAGCTGCTTTCCGGCCTCAGTGCCACCAATGCGGCGCTCTCGATGATTTCCATGTTCAGTGCGTTCGGTGAGGATCCCACGGCCTCGATGATCAAACAGGGCTTCGAAAGCCTGCACAACGACATCCAGAACCTTGCTGAGACCATGAACAACCGGTTCGATCGGGTCGAAGCCGGCATGCAGCTGATCTACAACAACATGAACAGTCGGTTCGACCGATTGGATGTGGAACTGGCGACGCTCGGCAGTCTTCTTGGCAAGCTAGACGACAGAGTGAAGCATGACCATAAGATCACAGAAGAGGCTTTGGCAGCGCTGCTGAGCCACCCCGTCAAGAAGGCGTATGCAATTTGCGCCGAGAAATATGCTGATCAGGTCATTAGCTTCGATGCACTCCGGGACTGCCAGGGAGAATTTGCATCGTTCGGTATCTTTGGCGCAGTCGATGCCTCGCTGAACGGGGAGGCTTTCTTCGATGTTGCATTAGCGCCCGAGGTATCCGCAAATCTGCTCGACGGAATCGATTTGCAGAACCAGCTGGGGTACTTGCGAAGCTCGCTGGTCGATGGCTTGGGCAACCCAGGCGCAGGGTCGGCGGTGCTGACCAAGAAAACCGCGTCGCCTTTCATCTGGGCCAATACGATAGATGCTTACCTCCTGCTGTTCGATCTTGCACCCAAGTTGGTAAGGGATCCGATAAAATCCGAGGCGCTCATCAATGCCTCTCAGGGTCAGATTGCCGGTCTGATCGGTAGCGGCGAAAGCATTCTCGCTTCCGAGCGCGCGCTACGAACGGAAGGCGTAGACATTGCGGTCGCGATCTATCGCTTGCGGCTGGCCGAGGTCTCGAACAGTCTCAGCGCGTTTCTTTATTCCCAAGCCCTGGATCGAGATCTGGGCATTACGAAGGAAGACGACTACAGAACTGTCGAGGCGGGGTTCCCGGACGATCCCAACCACATCACGATCTCGATGCGCCGTGGGACTGGTATCTATATGATCGAGGGTCCGCAAAAGGGAACACCGATCGTTTGGAAGCGCTACCAGATGAGAAAGATTCCGCAGATCGATATTTCCGGCGGGAATGCACCAGCAGTTATCGCGTATTACATCAATCTTGCTGAGACTGATTGGATCTTGAACGATGAGCCGCTTCAGTTCGGTCTCACAACTTACGAGCCGCCAGTCGATAATTCCGCCGACGAAATAAAGGCGAAATTACGATCTGCCAACGAACAATTCGGAGGGACGCTCAAGGTTGCCGAAATGAGTAACGCACCGGCGATGGAGCTCGATCGCCTGCCGGCGTGGATCGCGCCGCCGCCCCGCGATGTTCAACTTGCTCAGGCTTGCGTCAATCTCGCGTCCGCCAGGCTCTATGTGATGCGGCTAGCGCTATTCGGGCGCGCCGTGGATGGGGAGAACGACAACTGGGCGGAGGCGCTTGCTCAACTTCCAGGGGGGCAGGCGAGCGAGGGACACGAGTGTGACGAGCTCGTCTCGTTTCTAAAGCAAACCGGCATACCGGCTGGGCTCCGAAAGGACAAGTTGCTCCGAGACTACTACAACGACTGGATCATGGCTTCGGCCGGAGCGAAAGTTGATGCTTTCGTGGAAGCCTACAAGATCGCCAATCAGAACGTAGCGGATCCGATGGTCGAAGTCAGATTGCAAGCGCTGAAGAATATGGTTCGCCCGGACATGCAGGCCGCAGCGCCGTAAACTTCGGGCGTCGGCCTGGTCGGGCCCGGGATGTATCGGCGGCCAGTGACGCGACGTTGTGTGGAACGCAAGTGGGTGTCCGGCGAGTGACTACGGGCCACCACCCCGTGCTGGATCGGCGCCACCAGGCGAGCCACCCCCCACTGGTGGAACGCCACTGCGGGGCGGGGGTTTGAGCGGCGGCTGGCAGGGCGATTGTCGGGGCAGGATCGATCTTGGTTCATAAGGTAGGACTTAGGTCCTGAATCCGTGCTTGGAACAAGAGCTATCAAGACTCGACCATTAGTGCTCGGAACAAGAGCCCTGGAAGCAAACGTTTCGGCGTCACATAGCCGAGCGATTTTCCTGAACCGCTAGGCTCGGCCAAGTTTGAAACAAATCAGGCACTCCAACTCTGTTCAGAATGAATGCCATGAACGCGAGCAGCGGTCGGTTCCGGCAAATCCGCAGATGGCCAGGTGGAGGTGCTTCGGTCTTAGGGCAATCGAGTGAGCTCTTCCCAAGGCAAAAGATTTCGTCTTTTGCTCCGTCTCCACTTTCTTGCAATTACTGTCTGTCCAAGGTAGAGCTCAAGGCCTTATCTCGCGAATTGGTGCAAGCATGAAGCAATCGGGAGCGGGCAGCGTTCGCCCTCAAAACGACGTCCCTCACGTCAAAGCAGAATGGATTGACGACGCAATTACTTCATGTCGCTAAGTGGTTTAGTCTACCAGATGCGCGGCGGAGCCGTTCGGCAGCCGCCTCCACCAACCATTAGCGCGCACCCCCAAACCCGAGCTGAACCGCTGTGACCTATTGGCCCATCCGGCGCGATGCTGAGTTGCCTCCCGTGCTCTTCCCGCCGGAGCACCTGCGCCAGACGTTGTTCGAGTTTATGCCTCTCCGGTTCGACTGTTCGGCCGCGACAATCCGGCACGGGCTGAAGAGCCACCTCAAGCGCACCGCCCCGCAGAGTTGGCGAAGCACGATGACAGGCGATCCGCTCGCGCGAGACCGGGCCATGGCAGCAACGCTCGGCAACTGCGCGGCTGCTCGATCGCGAACGGCCGAGATTGTGTTCGTCTCCGAGAAGGATAACAAAAGATTCGGTCGCGGTGCCACGCAGGTCCGGACGAGAAGAGTGCAGGTCAACTTCGCCCAGCTTATTTGGTCCGGCTACATGCTAGACCCCAGCCTTACTGAGCTTGTGGATTGGTGCATGGGCATCAGCGTGAAGCGACCCGAGATCAGCGAGGGTGGCTTCCTCACAGCGGATATTCTAAGGCAGGCCCGGCAGGCCGGCCCATTCCCAGTGGCCGGGCCCAAACTTGCGAGGGCAATCACGCTATTCGCCTCTCTCTTGCCCGCAGCGGAGGGACTCGATCTGCTCGAGACGGCGCTCGAACTGGGCTGCAATGAGCTTGCCGAACTAGGCCTGGGCCAAAGGAACGGAGAGGAGGGTCAAGGTCCAAGGCAGCAAGCCGCTCCGCAACCGGCCGAGGCGCCGTCCGAGCTCCCAATCAATCATCCGAGCCGACCTCGCCTCGAGCTTCCCGGCGAGCCCGTGATACCAACAATCGCACCGTCGAGTGACCTGCAACGGCAAGCGGTCGAACTTGACGCGGTAGCCAGTCGTAGCATGCGGTCCTCATTGCACGCCTCCGAGATGCTCGGGTTTGATCCGACGGTATTGATTGCGGCTCCCGATGAGGAGTGGGCGAATATCGTTGATGCGGTCGATGCTGCGCGAGCGGACCGAAGTGCTCTCGTTGAGACGAGATCCGCTGCCCAAGACAAACTATGCTCGCTCCGCGCGGCGATTGAAGGAGTGGTCGGGGTGGAGCTTGCGCTGAACCTCGGGGTTGATGCAGAACAGGACATCGCCGCGCAGCTGCGCACCCACGAAGGACTGGTGCTCGCGTTCGAGGAACTGAAACCTTCCGCCTCTTGCCTCGCCAAGTGGCGCGAAGGGGCATCCCTGCCGGCAGGTCGCCGGGATCTCGATCACCTTCTCGACTTGGCCGCGTCCGAAGCCGCCGAACGAGAAGCTCGCTCACGATTTTTGGTTCAAGTGAAGGACTGGGCGCGAAGCCGGTCCACCGCTGACCTGGCCGCCTTTCTCCACGACTCCGGTGCCGAAGAGCTCGAGATTATCGTCACTGATATGACTGATGACACGTGGATTGTTGGTGGAGCGCTCCTCATGCGGGCCGCCATCGATGCTGCAATGGCAAGGGTGCCCGAAGGCCTCTTGAACATCATCCTGTCGCAGCACGAGACCGGGCGTCGTCGATCCCTTCTTCGATTCGTCGATCCGAGCACATCGGCTTTCGATGAGCGTCCCGATATTCGTCGTCTGGTCGCGGCGGAGCGGCTGCGAGACGCGCTCATTTTCGGCCCTCTCGCACAGATCTCCGATCCGGGCGCGGGGCTCAGCGATCCTGAACTGGTAGGCAGGACAGTGAGCAAGATTACCGAGTTGGTCACGGCCGCGCTCGACACTGTGGGGAGTGGACAGGAGCTGTTGCTGTTGATTCAAGATCCGGGCCACGACGGCCACGGCGCCGAAGCCGCCTTGTCCTCGTTCATCGAAGCTCCTGCTGGGTTGAAGGGTAATTTTCGGCGTCTTCGCGAGCTGGTGCGCGAGTCCTTGCTGCTACCAATCCTGATCGATGGACGGCCAGAGGCACTAAAGGCCAGAAAGCTGGCTGCTACACTCGCGTCGCGAGAGGCAACAGTCGCCGAAGTGCTGACCCAGTTCCATGCTGACCGCCCGATCGACCGACTTGAGCCACGTCACGTTGAACAGTTGGAGAAATACCTCGATCAGGCGGCACTGCTTGTCGCGGATTTCGTGTCAGAGCTCGACCGTCGGCTCGATCTACGGTCACGCGCGGTGCGTGACGCGCTCCAGAGCGCCAGACAACAGCTGCGTGGCGGCGGCTCTTTAGGTAGCGTTGAGTGGCTTGAGGGGCAGCTGGCGCACATGCTCGCGGGCGATGGTTTGCAGCATCGGCATGCGACGTTGTTGGGCTCAGCTGAGCCGTTAAGCATACGGACGTGGTCGAGCTCTGATGACGGCTGGTTGGCGGACCACCTCGATCTGCCTGAGCGGTATGGCCGCCAACGACCTTCTGCGATGGATGTGGCGGCGAGCGTGGTCAAATGGCGGTCTGTTGGTCGGCCGGCCGGTCCGCGAGACATCGTCGAGGAGCTAATCGCGAAGCGAGAGTTCGAAGCGGCGCTCGACGTATCTGAACGGTCCGGGGACGCGGAGGCGTCGGCCTTGGTGCGGGAAGCAGTTGCACCGATGGTCCAAGCGCTTCAGGCTCGTCGGACACAGTTGAATATGCAAGAAGGGGCGGGCAGCACCTTCCTCTCCGAGGAGGGCGCGGCAGTCGATGCCTGTCTGGCTCGGCTCGACCTTGATGGAGCTGCCGATCATCTCGATCTAATCGAGTTGGCTTTGGAGGAAGCTGCCGCGAAGCCCCAAAACGAGGGCGGATCACTCCAACAGGAGCGTCTGCTCAGGCTCCTTGAACTCGCCGGGGTGAGCGTTGGCGGATGGCGCCTCCCGACGGCCGACCTCCAGTCGCTGTGGGACGACACCTTCGCCGCTCGCGCACATGAACGACGTCACCTCGTGGTGGTCGACGCGGCATTCGCAGGCAGCGAGACCTGCCTCACCGAGCTGGAGCCGGATCTGACTGCCTTCCGAGTGGGCATGGAAGAGGCGGATCGGTGGCTTCCGAAGGAGGTCGCGTCCAACTTCGCCGACCTCGTTCAGGACTCGGCCGTGAAACTCGGGAGCTGGGCGAAGTCCGCACACATGCTCGTCGTGGCAGAGCGCACCGCGCTGGCAACCCTGACCCGATGGTTCCTCGAATTCGTCGTCGAGCGCGCAAATTCACTCAGCCAAATCGACGATGCCGATGCGATAGAGACGGGCCTCGAGCGACTGCTCCAGGTCGCCGATTGCATTCTTAGCTCGGATCGCGCTGGATCGTGCCTCGATCAGGTGGAGAACATCGGCGAGGTTGTCGTCTCACCACTGGCCAGGGGCCGTGAATCCGACCAGCTCGAATTCGCGCCTTATTCCGCAGCCCCGGCAGATGACCGGGGCGATGCAGACGGTCGCGCCCCCTCCCAATTGAGCTTTACCGATGCTTCAGCGGGGGTGGCGTTGCCAGATGGCGCGCGCGAAGCGATCAGGAGGGATGACTGGAACGAGGCCGCCGAGTTATGCCGTGCGGCTGCCGCCTCCGCTAGCACCAACGCTGCCGAACAGCTAATCTCGCGCGCCAGGGCGTTCACCGCACTCGGGGACCTCAGCGCGCGCCCTGCCGCCGAAGTCGCCGATGCGCTACCTGCGGCCGCGGCTTGGTTATCCAGCATGACTGAAGAAGAGACGGGCGTCGGCGAGTCCCGCTGGGCCGAACTTGCCTACCGGCTGCTCACAGGCGCCGTCGCCGCCGACAGCGGCAGCGACATGACACGCGCACCCGCCCAGGGGGGGGCTTGGAGTGAGCTACCGACCTCTCCATTCGGTCGCATGATCGCAAGCGAGCTGCCATCGAGGACAAGTCGGGTCCTCGATGGCCTGGTAACGGGTGCCAATGGCCCCATCGTCGCGGAACGGGTGTGGGATGCAGCAACAAGCATCCGGGAACCGCAAGCGTTCCGAACCCCGCTTCTCGTATTCCTCCATGAGCATGGCGCCCAAGAGGCCGTGCTCAGACTCGCGCACCGCCACGACAATCCGATCGAGGCGCGGCTAGCGCAGCTGTTTGATCTCAGGGCCGTGGCGTCCAATCGCCCGGATCTGCTCCCTGTCGCGGAGGCGCTGGCCGATCAGATCGCCTCAGTCGCTAAGCCGGGACCGTTCCGAGCTTTTCTACGCAACCTGCCGACAGCGGCGCGGCCCGTGAAGCCGGCGCTCCGCGTCGGCCTAGACGACAATCTGCGGCTGCGCGAGCGAGGGCGGGGCACCGGCTCGATCGATCTTCCGGTCGTGGTCACCCCCGAGGGATTGGTGCCCGCACTGCTCGAGGTGCACCTCTTCGCGGATGACGATGTGACCTTCGCCGATCTTTCCCGCCGTCGGGAACTGTCTGCAAGTCCGATTTACTTTGCCGCTGACTTCACACTCCCGCTGCGCTTCGGTCCGTCGTGGTTCGAAGCAAAGCAAACAGGCCGGCGAGAAGGTGTCCGCTTACGCTTCGCCGCCCGAACATTGACCGGAGACCTCATCCACGAGGACGTGGTCTGCAGCGTCCGTGCGCTCGATCGCAGCCGGCAGACGGGGCGCATGCTCGATACCGATACGCTGCTCGACCTTTATCCCGGCGTCAGCAATACGCCGGCCGTCGATGATGCGTTCGTTGGCCGGATCGATGAGCTTGAGCGTCTAAGGCAGGTACTCGTCTCCGCGCGCCGGCCGAGTCCCGTGCTTCTCACCGGCATGCGCCGGATCGGCAAGACCTCGCTCCTGTACAAGTTCCACCGGCAGCACGCGCAGCCTGGCGCGCAGAGTGCTATCACTTTTTATGTTTCGCTCGCCGAACGACGTGTCGAGCTGGCAAGTCCTGACCAGTCAGTCGCGGCCACCGTATTCAAAGCGATCTCGCACGCTCTGGTACGTCAGAACCTGACCCCGACCGACCAGAATTACGCTCTTTCCGCGCGCATCCGAGAGTTCTTCGGCAACGACTGGAAGCGGGCCCGCAGGACAATCCAGGATTGCTACGATGAGCAAAGCCTGTCGGATTCCCTGATTGCCTTGAGCGACCGCGTCCGTGAGTGGGCAGACTTGGGCGAGGTCCGCCTACTTCTGCTGATGGACGAAGCCGAAGCGCTCGTTGCAGCCTATCAGGTCGGTGGCCGCAAGCGCCTAGAGCTCGAGCAGCTTCTGCAAAGCCTCCGCGAGGTATCACAGACAACGGGACTCGTCGGGATCCTGCTGTCGGGAAGCAATCACATCAACGTCTTCGCTCGCGAGTACAAGAACGCCTTCTTCGGAAGCAGCCAGGCGATCGCGCTTGAAGGCTTCAAAGACTTCGAAGCCGCCTCCAAAATCGTAGCGCCCATCGGTGTTATGCCCTACATCCAGTTCGATCGTACCGCAGTAGAGTATGCGAGAGAGCTGTGTTCCGGCATGCCACAGTTCCTCTGGCAGGTCGGCGCGACCACTTCCTTCCAGGTCCGCACGGGACCGGCGATGCGACTCGATATACGTGGCGCGGTCGCGACGTTGGTCCGGGGGAACGCCGAGCTGCCGTTCAAGCCGTACGAGATCCTCGAGCCGATCGACAACATGCTCGGTCTCGAGGCACCGCGTGAGCGCGACTTGCTATGGATGCTCCTTTATCGCGTGGCGCAAGCGAGCTCGCTAACGGCACCCGAAGCCGCGATACCGTTCGTGATCGACCAGGCACTTCTTTCGCTGGACGGCAATCTCTCTTGGAAGCAGCGCCTACGATCGTTGGTCGATCTCAAAGTGCTGCGCATGGATTCGCCGTCTGCGGTCCGCTTCGAGATCCCACTCTTCGCGGAGGGTTTCCGGGCGCCGCGAAACTGGCAGGAATTCAATTTGCGGCAGCAGCAGGTGGCGGGATGAGGCGGGACTGCGGCTGGTTTGCTTCGAGGGCTCGCATGGTCTGGGGCGCCGTGCCCGGTCGATCCATGCTGCTGTTGGTGCCGTCCGGTTGCAAAGAACCGCAGACGGCGCGCATGGTTGCCGAGTGGGCACAAAACCATTTCACTATGCCTGCTCAGTTCGCCAACCACAGGCCGATCTGTGTTCGAGTGACTTCCGACGCAATGTTGTCGAGCGCCCAATTCACCGCGACTGTCGCGCAGCGGATCAGGCAACAGGCGCAGGTCACGGTCGACGTCGATCCAATCGACTACCCGAGCGACGTGCTTCAAAACGTAGTCGAGGCGGCGCTCGATGCTGGTTCCTACCCCATTCTGGTCATCGAGCGGTTCCACGCCTTCGCGACCATACGCGATGGCGGCATGACTTCGGTCTTGTCGGGCATGCGATCGCTCGAGCATGAGCGGAAGTTGACCACGCTCGCCCTGTCAGCGATCGGCTACGACGCGATCCGTCGGGAACTAGACGCGCAGCAGCCGTTTCTGAACTCCGTATACGGCGACAATCACGACCAAGCTGTGATGAGCTTGCTGTCCCGTGAGGACTTCGTGTCCGCAGCCCAGGAACGTGGGATCGCGCCGCCTGCGGCGAACCGCCTGTACAGCAAGGCGGGAGGCCCAGACGCGGTTTATGAAGCTCTGCTGGACGTGGCCGACAGCGGCGAGGGTCAGCTAGTCGCGCAATGCTTGCATCGCGCAGGGCCTGCCGTTGATCGGTTCCTGGACCGTTTCATAGCGATCCCCGCAGCACAGCGTCAGGAGCTTTTTGTGTCTCTGGCACTCGGCAAGATTAGGCCGGCGCAAGAAGCCTTCCTGCTCCAGAACCCGCTCCACAATTTTTTGTGCAAGCGCAACGAGAGCAACGAGCTCATCTGCTCCACCCAGATACTGGCGCGTCGAATTCTGCAGGGAACTCTTCCCCAATGGAGCGCCTATGGGGATTGCCTGACCGCGCTGGAGGAGGGCGATGTCCGACGGGCAGGCATGCTTGCTGCGACATTAACCGATCCCAACCCTCGCTTGACCGCCTTCCGCGAGCTCATCAGCTTGCGATCGGCGCTTCATCCGGAAACGAACCGAGGCCTCTTCGGCATCGACTGGCCGGCGGTCGATCAGGGCCTCAAGCAATTGGGCCGGCTCGATCCCGAGCGTCTTCAGCCCTTCAGAGACTGGCTTGACCAGATCGGGAGATGGGCAGAATGCATCAAGAGAGTCGTCGGCTTTCCGAGGCTGCGAGCCGACGTGCTGGCCAGGCGAGCTGCGGATCCGGAGCTGCGCACCGCATTGTTGTTCATGATCGTAGGCGCAACCCGATCGGCCCTGGCTTTGTCAGAACCCGCCGGGAGAGTGAACGCCCTCGTCAACGTCCCGGAGACTATCCTACAAACCATCGCTGCGGGCTTCTGCTCGATCGATTTCGCCAACTCGCCCGTGGAGTTGGTCGAAGCGGACTTCGACGGATATTTCAGTGGCCAGACAGCTTTCGTGTTCCCGTCAGCAGGACAGAAGATGACACTGTCAGCTCTCTTGACCATCGTGCCCGCCATGCTCGCCCGGCAACGCACTAAGGGGGCATCCGCGCTTGTCGATGCGGAACAAATCCGTCCGCTCCACGGTAAGCTCATCGACGCGGTGCGGAACCCTGCGGCGCACACAGTCGTCGCGTTTGCTTCCAGGGATGCCGACCTCCTGCAACAGGTCTGTGGAAGTTGGCTTCACGATTGGATCGCCATGGAGGGCTACGAGAGCGAAGAGGACATCCCTGGGATACGCGGTACACCTAGTTGCGAGGCTCTCGGCACCTTGCTGATGGGCTGATTGACCCCCGACTACCGTACCAGGGCTACGATCAACGCCCGCCTCTCGCGGCCGCCGAGCCCTATGCTCGTCAGTCGAACCAAATACACCTAGTCACTCCAAGGCGGTGCGCGGCTGCCTCGACGAGTGCCCGGGTAGACGGGCGAACGTACCTCGGCGCTGCTCGAAATAGAAATGCTGTTAGTTCTGTGTCGCGGGTTCCGTAAGATCGTTCGAACAAAGCACCTAGTAGCGATTTCCAGTCGTCCGCTCGCCCCCACGCCACAAAGGCGCCGTCGGTGAAACGAAAGCCATGAGGCTTTATGAACCTTTCCGCTACGTCTTGGTGGAGTCGCTGTAGAACGCGCAATACTTGGCCTTCATGCAGGTTAAGCTGTTGGCGGCTGAAGCCTTTGAGGAGCGTATCCTTGATATAGACCCTTACAGACCGAGCATCCATGTGGGCAGCGAGGGTTCGACCGATATCGCTGTCGGTCCATTGCTGATAATGGCGCGCTTTCTCCGATTGGGTGAGCGAATCCCATTGGAGGCGGTCTGCCGTTTGCCAAAGGCGCTCCTTAATCGCGTCTCGGACTTCCCTCGGGACGGTCAATGCACGCCCCCGCGCGGAAGCGTGTTCGGATATTCGAAGCTGGGCAAATCTAACGTAGGATCCCCCTCGCGAAGCAAGAGTGACGCTTGGTCCTTGACCCATTCCATCAGGAAGGAGCCTGCGGACCGATCCGCGAATTCGATGAGATGGCTGCCCAATGGCAGCTTCTCGGTCGGCGCGTTAAGCCCCGCCATCCGTTCCAGTTCGGTGACTTCGGCAATGCGCCGCAGGTCTGTTACGAAATCGAGGATAACCACCTTGTCCTTGCCTGGCTTTATTCGAAGGCCGCGGCCCAGCTGCTGCACGAAAATGCGACGGCTGTGGGTCGCGCGCATGAACGCGATCAAATCAACGTCGGGTACATCGACGCCCTCGTTGAATAGATCGACGGTGCAGAGGACATCAAGAGTGCCCCTCTTAAATTGCGACATCAGCTTGTCTCGCTCGCGTGCTGGCGAGTCGCCGAACATGGCTTCAGCCTGAAAGCCGAACAGGCGGAGCGTGGCAGCGAAGTGCTCCGCGTGATCGACGCTCGGCGAGAAGACTAGCGCGGACTTGCGGTTTTCCTGCTTGAAGACGTCGGCGAAAATGCGCGCCACTTCCTCGTCCCGGGTGGGAATGATCAGCCGCCGGTTCAATTCAGTCAGCGTGTAGCCATAGGCCGAAGCGTTCTGAATAAATTCCCAGTCGATGTTATCAGCAAGCAGCCGATAATCGACCTCGCTCAAATAACCAAACTTCAAACCCTCAGCGATGCCGACGCGAGAGAGAGGTTGGCCGAGGACGCTATCAATGTCGAATTCGTCGCCGCGCCATGGGGTGGCGGTCACCCCAGCGAGCCGCTTAGGAGCGAGTTTATGCAACACCTCCTGATATGTTCGTGAACCGATATGATGTGCCTCGTCCACGAAGACAGCGTCAAATTCCGGCAGTTTCTCAACGCGGCTGTGAACCGTCTGAACCGTCGCAAATGTGACTCCTTCCCAGTAGGCAGGTTCCTCTTCTGGCGCGAGAAGATGTGTGGCGACGTCCTTCGGCAGCTGCGCCCAGAACCCAATTTGGAGCTGGCGAACAAGTTCACGCTTGTCGGCTAGAACTAGGATGCGTCTGTTTTCTAGGGTACCGGCGTCAAAAAGGCGTGATGCGACCTCCGCCATCACGACCGTTTTTCCTAGCCCCGTCGCCAGGACAAGTTGGCCGCGACCTGTCTCCTCCAGCGCAGCAAAAAGACGATCACAGGCGTGGTCCTGATAGGATCGTAATTCCCTGCGCGTTGGCGGCAGATCGGGTACGCTCGCCATAATCTGCATAAGTTTGTTTGGGCTCAGCAGATCGACCTTGAACCCAAGTCCCTTTACACGGGCCAACTCGTCGATAAGGGCTTTGCCTGGCGCGCGGCTAGTCGCGAGAGCCATGCGATCGGCTTCGTAAAATCGGCCCGCCGCGAGCACCTCCTCGACCGCCGCCTTCGGGGGTGATGAGGTGCTCGTGAACTTACATTGGACAACCCAAACTTGGCCGGCCTTCACGCCCACCACATCGGCGCCCATGTCGCCGGTGCCACCGACGATGCGGACATCGTCGAACCCGGCAAACATAAACGCTCTTGCTACGTCGCGCTCAAAGGCCTGCCATGGACCGTCGAGCAGGCGGCGCTCATCCAGGAACGGGTGGCTCACAGGATTTCCCGGTCAGGACGTAGGAGACTGACGGACATCAGTCCTCGTACCAGTTCCTCCTTGCGGATGTCGCCTAGTATTGTGCTGTCAGCCTCCGCCAGCCAAGAGGCATCCGAGACGAGCGACTTCGCTCGGTCGATGACTTGCTGTTTAGCGCGCTCGGTTAGCTGGGCGTCACCATAGTCAAGCGAGGAATAGGGTGTGTCCCAGAACGTTCCGTCGAAGACGAGGTTAGGGAACGCCTCGATAATCTGCCCGAGGATCGTCACAGGTGCGGCGGTGAGAAACGAGCCGTCCGCGATTGGAGCCGCAGGCGCGATACCTTTTCGAGCCAGTGCCCGCATGACATCGGACCGCTGCTCAACAGTGAGGGCGTCGAACAGCTTACTAGTTTCAGTGCCCGGCATGTTGTGGAGAATCGCTCTAGCCAATGTGGATAGCGCATCGCTCGCGTCCAACGCGATCATTCTAGCGTCCAAGCTTGCCGTTTGGGCGTAGTGCTCACGATAGTAACTTAGCAGTGCGGCATTGGAAGGCGCTACTTTCGCGGTCCGCAGATACTCGCCCGTGAGAAACGAGAGTTCGATGAGAAGCGCGTCTAGAGGTTCAAGGGTGATGGAACGAAACACATCGGCTCGCGGCTTGAACAAGAAATGATAGGTCCTGGTCGCCACGTCGCCCATGATAAGACTCCAGGCGGCGTCAGTGCCGATGTCTGGATCATGCGCGACACAGTCAAATGCCCTAACGGTGAAGGTTTGACCAGCCGGGGCGTAGACGTAGGTTCTGGACAGGCTCGGAGCCTCGCGCCGTTGCGCGCGATAGTCTGGCGAGGGTGGTGGCGCGACCTGCGGCACTTCCGCTTCCGCTTCCGCTTGTGGCTGCTTAGGCTCGTCGAGGAAGCCTTCCGGCAGCTCCTCGTCATCATTACTATCGTCACCCGGGGTGCCGGACGTTGTAAGCAGCCGCCGCTCGGCCTCCTCGATGAGGCGCCACCAATGGGTATCCTCCTGATAGTCGGGATGTCCGTCATAGAACTTTTGAGAGAGTTCCTTTGCGATCCCATTGTCCGGGACCGCCAGAAGGCGTCTCCAACCGCCAGCGACGCTGCTATGCGGCCTCATTCGGCGGAACGCTCGATAAAGCTTGAAGAGGGGGCTGCTGTTGTTGGCGTGCCCGAGTTCTCGAGCCTTCTCTGGGCGCAGCGGCCCTTCGCCCCTGATGAGCTTCACCATCTCATCCCAAGCCGGGTCAGTCCTATCGAAGCGTTCCTTGGCGAAATTCACCCGGCAGTGATCAATGTGGATTTCGCCCACAAAGCGGCCGCGTCGGCTTGGGTCATCGATCGGGTATTCTGGCTCCTCACCGTTGTCGCCGCGCCAGATGAAGAGGTCTTTGCTGCTAAGTTCGATCTTCCGTCCGTTCCGGATGAAATCGAGGCCGAAGTCGACGGCATCCGCATAGCGTTGAAGACCGAGCCAACCGTGCACACGCCGTGTGCGTCTCTGAAGAGTTCCCTCGCCTCCACAGACCGGACACACCTCAGGCGCGGTAGTTGGAATCGCGACCCAGTTCATGCAGGATATGCAATGGTGGCGGTCGCTGAGGGGATAGTTGAACGTTTGGACAGCGAGCACCTCGCCAAGGTCGGGTAGTTCGGTTGATCGAGTTTCCCCCCAAAGACAAAACGGGCGCGAAAGCACCACGCGATTATTTAGATATAGCTTGAACTCAATTGGGTGGCCATTAGGTCGCAGCATCGCGGCATAAGCTTGCGAAAGCCTCTTTCTGAGTTGTGATTGATTGCCGGACTTCCCAAGCCACTGGCGCTGCGCCGGCTTAAGCCGACGTATGATAATCTTCGTTCCGTGGACAGACGAGTCGGGCTTCGGCGTAGTCAGCAACGGGGTGCGGAAATTCCCCTGACGCTGCAGGCGATCGAAGTCGATCTCGAGACCATGCCACTCCGCATCGCCGGCCTGGGTCGTCCACACTTCAGTGGTCAGACCTAATCGTGCGGTTGCAATGTTGAACCCCATTCCGAAAAGACCGAGATTGTCGGTTGGGTTGTTGCCCGACCAACCCGCCTTCACGGCTTTCTCGAGGTTCCCGGTCGTCATTCCCGGGCCGTTGTCGACGATCTGAACGACGGCCTCCTCTCGGTCAGCTTCCGGAAGGGTGATCTGCACGACGGGATCGTCTACACCCTCGCCACGTCGCTTCGCGTGAAGAAAGCCGTCAATCGAGTTATCCACCAACTCACCGACACACCGCCACTGGTCGAGGTTGATCTCGCCGAGCATCGGGAGAACACGTGGCGAAGGAGCGAGATCAAACTCCCTCGTGCCGGCCGTCTGAGGTATTGGTTGCGCCATCGTTCCCCCTTCGATTCGGTAGTGCGTGTACCACCGTAGATGATACAAGTCCCGGGGGCGATGATGAAAGAGCGACATACAGAAGATCTCGAGGCCTTCTTGGTGCGGATGCAGCCGACGCTAAACGCGGCGTTAACCAAACTGGCCGATACGAGCTTTCGATCCGATCCAATCGGAGGCGCAAAGTATTCACGCGCGACAAGCATTATTAGTTCGGCCTACAAGCGACATGGCCAGATCCTGGGCCGCGCGCTGCTCGAGAGATTGAAGGATTGCGGACGTTTCCAAGTATGGACAGAGGACGAATTCAAACTCGGCCCAGCTTCTCGACTTGAACTGCAAAAGGCTATGCCGCCCGCTGCCTATAGGGAGATATCAATGTTGTATGGCGAGTATGATCAAACCATACCGGTTGATCTTCTCGTTTTCGACAGCGCTACCGGCGGTATCGGGTCGTACAATGTGAAACGTGGCAACGGCGAATATGATGCTGGGAAAAAGCGCCTGATCTTGAACGAGCTTCTGCGCACCCAGATGCATCTCAGAGATTATGCCCGTTCGATGGGACTTCCGGCGCGAGGCGCCACCGCCTACATTGTGTTCTACTACGGGCTACGATCGATCCCCGAACCATTCTCGTTGGTTGGAGATGACCTCGATCAGCACTTCGGTTTTCCTGTTCAGGCCGCGATTGAGGCGGTCAACGCTCGATTCCGCGATGGGCTCTACGCCTTGATCGAGCATGGAGCTATCTGATTGACGATGTATGACCTACAGGTCTGTGAATAGATCTTTGGAAATTCCGCGCGGCTCACATGGTATGTTCGCGGGCACGGAGAAACAATTGAGGAACCCGGGCTCGTAATCCATACTTCGCTCCAGGACTTTGCGGCACGGCGGTATCCAGACAAGGCGGGTGTCCCGAACCAGTGGCTTTCGCCAGATGATCCAGGCGTATCCGGTCGCGGTGGACGCCTTTGGATCCAACCGCCCTTTTACCATCGGCACTCGCTCCGAGAATTGAGCGACCATTGTTGGAGCGAATTTGGAGAAGACCCGCAAGTGCCGACCAATGCTCTCGAGAAAGACGGTGCGCACCAGAAGGGCGACGCCGACGCGCGCGATTTCGTGAGCGTGAAGAAAGAAGTCTTCAGCCAAGCGAAAGGGCGGGTTGGTGATTACCCAGTCGATGATTTGGCGCCTCTCAATCGAAAGAAAATCGCGGCGATCACCGTATCCGTAGCCGCCGATGTCGCTCACTTCCAGCTTTCGAAAGTAGGGTCGCAACGCTTCAGCCATGTGGCCGCGTCCGCACGCGGGTTCGAGACAACTCATCGACCCGACGTCATCGACTCCAAGCACATGCTCAATGAGCGCTCGAGTGGCCCACGGTGGAGTCGGAAAATCGTCTAGGCTGTCTGCGGCCTCGTACCTTTGGGCCATGACCGCATGGGACCTGTTTTGCGTTACATTCATTAGATCGCTCTAAGCGCCCGCCTGGTTCATGTACACGGGTCATGCAGGCGATTCGAATTGACGACCTGACGATATCACGGTTGTTCCGGTTGTTCTCGGTAGAGCTAACAGAATTGGATTGCAAACACACGAGATCGCAATGCCGACCGCCGTGCATGGTAGAAAGGGTGTAAGTCATACTCGGCCGGCATGAGCGTTCGCTCGATCCAAATGCTCGCGAACCGAGGATGCCACTACGTGGGCGAGGTCGACCGGAACAGCGTTGCCGAGTTGGCGCATCGTCTCGCTCCAGGAGCCGTGAAATGCGTAGTCATCCGGGAATGTCTGCAGCCGCGCGCTCTCTCGCACCGTGAAATAGCGCACTGAGCCGTCGGGACGGCGCAGCATGTTCTCGCCGCCGGGTACTCCATGAACGCCCGCCTTTAAGGTCTTGGCGGGTTCGTCGAGCGGGCTTCCGGTATGCCCTTGGTACGAGCGGGCTCCGACTTGCAACCGGTGGTCCTTGAACCCGTGCGTCGCCCCAGGCGACAGTTCGGGATCCGGCAACCCGATCAGCGCGTCGCGGGTGGTTGTCCAGGGAAGCGTGGTTGGTCTAACGACAATCGCCCCAGCAGCGCGTATTGCAGGCTCGTCGGCTAAGCGATGCGACTTAGCTACCTCATGTCGATCCCAATAGTCGCCGCCTCGATACTGATCCCATAGAAGCGCGTCACGGGAATGAGTCTCGCGCGGGAACGACCATTCAACGCCTAGGTCCGAGCGGAACCCAACGAAGAAGACGCGCGCGCGCTTTTGCGGCACGCCGTAGTTGGCCGCATTGAGCACTTTTGGCGGGAGCACCCGGTAGCTCAGCCCTGAAGACCGGCTGGAGGTGTGGTGCTGTTCTAATCGCGCGCGATGATCTAGCCAGGTCTCGTCCCCACGAAACACTATTTCGGGATACGTGAGTTGGAGGAAAATATAGCTGAAATAGATCGCGAAAGTCTCGCGAGTGAGACCCTTCACATTCTCGAAAATAAAAGCTGACGGTTGGGTCTCACGCACGATCCGCACCGTCTCTGGCCACATGTCGCGATGATCATGCTGCGCGCGATGCCTCCCTCCCAGTGAGAAAGGTTGGCAGGGTGGGCCTCCCGTCACCAAATCGATGCCGGCGAGACCATCAAACGAGATACTACGGACATCCGCTTCGCGCGGCTGCGGCCAGTGACGCATCCCATCCAAGCCCCGCGCGCGGTTCTCGCGTATGGTGTCGCAACACCAGCGGTCCCACTCGACAACTTCGATCGGCGTGAACCCCGCCCGGCTAACCCCTAGTCCCAGGCCCCCGGCGCCTGCGAAAAGCTCAATCGCCTTCATCAATCCCCTCGACAAACCGATAAAGCGTGTTTCCCAATTGTTCTCTATCCTTCATCCTGCATTCCCACACAAGCAGGACCCGCCATCCGAGCGCTCTAAGTTGCGAAATATTTTCCACGTCACGCCTGCGGTTGGCCTCCAGCTTCGGCACCCAGAAGTCGAGCCGGCTTTTCGGTAAACGCGCCAACCGGCACGCTGGATCGGGGTGGCGGTGCCAGAAGCAGCCGTGCACGAAAATTGCACGCTTACGGCCACGAAATACAATGTCGGGCTTGCCGGGCAGATCCCGCGCATGGAGGCGGAATCGGTATCCCATGTGCCACAGTAGCCCCCTAACAATCAGCTCTGGTTTGGTATCCGCGCCGTTGATGCGCGCCATGCGCTGACTTCGTTCGAGAAGAGTGAGGGTGTCGGCCACTAGGCAACGATAAAGAAGATAGATCTTGCTTGTCTAGCGGTGGCTCGCGGAGGGCAGGGGTCGCGAACTCGAGTGAGCGCACCTTTGATGGTTGCGGTGATCTGATCCCATGGGCACTTATTGATTCCAGATCGCTCATGCTTTCCAAGGGCGATTGATCACGCAATGAGCCAGCAGTGATGGGCCACGCAGCCAACAACCTTAGAAAGACTCTGGCTGACGGCGTTGCCTGTCATCCTACAGCCACCCCACCCGTGCGAAGGCTTGATCCCGGTCAGGCGAAGCACGGCACCTCGGCAATGGTGAGCGAGAGCACTCAATCGCGGTTTAATCCTGGGCAGGGTCGGTCGTTTGCAAGCTCACGCTCTGCACCCAGCGCGCGGTCCCTTTTTCGCTCGTGTATAGCCAGGAACAGTGATCGTCCGTTGCTCAGCGAGGCGAACGCGTCGCTCGTAAAGCGTGGGGAAACGCGAAGCCACGCCGTCCAGAGTGGCTCGCCGCGGATTTCGTCGATGAGTCCAATGCCCGGCGGTGGATCGTAAATCGGGATCTGTCTACCGTGGTATTCACGGTATTTGGGCGACCCGTGCTCATCCCGCTCCTGCACATTTTTGAGCGTCGCACGAATATCGCCTCAGCCAAGATTGTCGCCCATAGCTTGTGATCTCATAGGTATCGCCCGCCCGTCCCTTGGTGGATATTCCGGCGACGCCCAGTCGCGTGGTGGTATGTGTGAGCTTTCGACAACGAGGAGGTCGAAGTGTGCGAAACGTATCGCGCGATCAACTTTATGAGCAGGTTTGGTCCAGGGCAATGACAAGGGTAGCCGCCGAGTACGGCGTCTCCAGCACAGCCCTGAAGAAGACCTGCGATCGACATAAGATCCCCACCCCAGAACGCGGATACTGGGCAAAGCTCGAACACGGCAAACCGGTGCGAAAAGTGCCTTTGCCGAAGCTGGCCGACACGCGCCTCGCTCAAATTCGTATCCTCGGAGGGGTCGAGGAGCGACTACCCGAAGAAGTGCGACAAGCGAAGGCAAGGGCGCGTCACCGGCTGGAAGAACTCGCAGCTTCAGTGCCAGACGACGCATCTGTAGCAACCGAAACCCATGCCGTGGAAGCTGCAGTCCTGAACGCTACCCGTCGCGCGATTTACAAGGCTCGCCCGGACGGGGAAGGATTTGTTGAAGCTCGGGGTCGTGGTGTCGTGCCACTGAAAATCGCGCTCCCCTCCATTGAGCGCGGACTTCAAGTCTTGAGCCGGTTTCTTGTGCTGGCCGAAACGCAGGGGTTTCGGCCCCAGGTCGCCGACAACGGACTGGATCTTGTTGTCGATGGAGAGGCCGTCGCTTTTGGCCTTGAGGAGCGGCCAGGGAAAGCCCCACATGAGCCAACCGCCGTCGAGTTGAAGCGCAGGGACGAAAATCACCGCTGGGGTAACCCAAGGACGCCATGGCATGCTCCGTCGGGACGGCTGGCCATCGTCATCCGAGCGAACTCCTATTCCGGACTTCGCCGGACCTATTCGGACCGAAAAACCCGAGCGCTCGAGGATATTCTCCCAACCGTTTTGGCTGGCTTCGCGGAACATGCGGCGCTTATCAAGGAACGACGCCGTGCCGACGAAGAGCGGAAACGTCAGTGGAGAGAAGCGGAAGCACGCCGATTACGCGAAGAGGCTTTCAAAGCACGAGAAAAGCAACGCATGGCTTTCGTCGATGCCATCCACGAGCAGCTTGCTCAACGCGCCAAGCTAACCGCCGTTCTCTCGCATTTGGAAAGTGCTACCGGCGACGAGGCGCGCAGGATGGGCCCAATGTTGGCGTGGGTGCGACGCCGCCTCCACCAGGTCGACGCTCTCATCAGTCCGCTTTTCCTCGATATATCGGCAACGTTCGCCAAGATTGAGTTCGAGGAGCCACGTGCCGATGGCGAGATTGAGGGCTCCGGCGAGTATTTCAGTTACTCGCCCTCTGTCGAGCTTCAACTTTGGTCGATCGATGAGGAGAAGGGCTTGGCGACGTCGAGAACCGAACTGCAATGGGCCGTTGAAGCCGGCTTGGTACCGGCGGATCTGGCCGATGTCCCTGGCGATAAGCAATGACATCGGCAAGACTTGCCGCTGAAATCCGTAGAAGATCAAACCCGCTGAACCATACTGAAAGGGCTGACCTGTCTGTGCCGCCCTCCAGCTTTCTATGTCGCGTCCATGTCGCGTGGACGTGCCGACAATCCCAGGAAACCCTTGGAAATCAACGGAAGTCGTTTGTAACATGATGCGACATAAGAGGTGCCTCCGATGGCATCTAAACTATTGATTTAGCTGGTGATCCCGACAGGAATCGAACCTGTGACCTACAGATTAGGAATCTGCCGCTCTATCCAACTGAGCTACGGGACCACGCGGCCCGACACATAAACGCTTCGGGCCGGTTCGCCAAGAGGCGTTACCGGCCGATGTCGTAAGCACATGAGTTGTCCGGGTTAGGTAGCACACGAGTTGTCCGGTTTTATCGCCAGCGAATGGAGGCTGGGGATGGGACGGACAGCAAGGCTGCAGGACCGGAGAATGCAGAAGTTTCGGGACGTTTTGAGCCGCTGGAATGGTGGCGATCTTTCGATGATGGAGGCGGGTGAACTGCTAGGGATGTCGGAACGCCAGTTCCGCCGGTACCGTGACCGCTACGACGAGGCTGGGGAGGATGGCTTAAGGGACCGGCGTTTGGGCAAGCTTTCGACGCGCCGGGTGCCCGCGGAGGCAATCGAGGAGATGCTCGAGCTTTACCGGAACCGTTACCTCGGTTGGAACGTGAAGCATTTCCACGAGCACCTGATACGCGATCACGACTTCAGCTGGGTTATACCTTCATCAAGACGCAGCTTCATGCGGCCGGGTTGGTCGAGCGGGCCAAGCGACGCGGGGCGCATCGGCGCAAGCGGGAAAGGAAGCCGTGCGAGGGGATGATGCTGCACCAGGACGGCAGCCGGCATGCCTGGCTGGCGGGCCAGCCGGAGCTGGACCTGATCGTGACGATGGACGACGCCACGAGCAAGCTCTATTCGGCCTTTCTGGTTGCCGAGGAAGAGCACGGCGTCGAGCTTTCAGGGGCTTATGGAGACCTTTGCCGCCAAAGGCCTGCCCTCGAGCCTCGACACCGATCGCGGCAGCCATTACTTCGTGACGCTCAAGGCCGGCGAGGCGGTCGACAAGAGCCGGCTGACGCAGGTCGGGCGGGCGCTGCGGCAACTGGGCATCGAGCATATCCCGGCTTATTCGCCTGAAGCCAGGGGCCGCTCGGAGCGGATGTTCTGCACCTTGCAGGATCGGCTGCCAAAGGAGCTGGCGCTGGCCGGCATTGCCGATATCGAGGCCGCCAACCGCTTCATCGCACAGACCTATCTGCCGGCCCACAACGCCCGCTTCGCCAGGCCGGCCGCGGTCCAGGACAGCGCCTTCGTCGCCGCCGATCCAGCCGTTCTGGCCGAGATCCTGTGCATCCAGGAAGAGCGCGTCGTTGCCCGCGACAATACCGTCGCCTTCGCGCGGCTGCGCTTGCAGCTGCCGCAAAGTCCGATCCGACACCATTTCGTCAAGGCTGCGGTCAAGGTCAGGCAATACCCGGATGGTACGCTCGCAATCTTCCACGGGCCGCGCCGCATTGCCCAATACAGCTCACAAGGCACCGCAATCCAGCAAACCTGCCCCACCGGGCAAGCTGCGTGAACCGCTTCGACGCAAAACTGAAGCGGACAAATGATGTGCTACCAAACCGGACAACTTGATTAGCTACCGACAGAGGCGTTACCGGCCGATCGCCAGTGTCTTGCTGCGTGGCGCCGGGCGGCGGCCAGGCGAGATCGCCTCTCCGCAAAAAGCGTCAGGCGGCAAGCGCCGTCTCGGCCAGCCGCACCCAGTAGCTCATGCCGTGCGGGATCACCTCGTCGTTGAAGTCGTAGGCCGGATGGTGGAGGCCGGCCGAGTCGCCGTTGCCGATGAAAATGAAGGCGCCGGGGCGTGCTTCCAGCATGTAGGAAAAATCCTCGCCGCCCATCACCGGCTGGATGGCGCGGTGGACATGGGCGTCGCCGGCGACGCCGGCGGCGACATCGCTGGCGAAGACCGTCTCCTGCGCATGGTTGAAGGTGACGGGATAGTTGGCATCGAAGTCGACCTCGATCGTCGCGCCGAATGCCGACGCCAGGCCGGCGCAGATGGCGCGCATGCGCTCTTCCGCCTTCCTGGCCACTTCCTTCTTCAGCGTGCGCACCGTGCCGGCGATCTCGGCCTGTTCCGGAATGACGTTATAGGCATCGCCGGCATGGAACTTGGTCACCGACACCACGACGGCCTCGACCGGATCGGTGCTGCGCGAGGCGATGGTCTGCAAGGCGCCGACCAGCTGGCTGGTGATCACGATCGGGTCGATCGTGCCGTGCGGCATGGCGGCATGGCCGCCGTGCCCTTTGACGGTGATGGTGAATTCGGCGGTCGCCGCCATGATCGGCCCGGGCTTGATGGCGAACTCGCCGACGGGAAGGCCGGGCATATTGTGCATGCCGAACACCTTCGCGATGCCGAAGCGCTCCATCATGCCGTCCTTGACCATCTCGTTGCCGCCGCCGCCGCCTTCCTCGGCCGGCTGGAAGATCACCGCCACGGAGCCGGCGAAATTACGCGTCTCGGCGAGATATTTGGCCGCGCCGAGCAGCATGGCGGTGTGGCCGTCATGGCCGCAGGCATGCATCTTGCCGGGAACGGTCGAGGCATAGGGCTTGCCGGTGATCTCGTTGATCGGCAGCGCGTCCATGTCGGCGCGCAGACCGATGGTCGAACCCTCGCCGTTGCGGCCGCGGATGATGCCGACGACGCCGGTCTTGCCGAGCCCCGTCACAACCTCGTCGCAGCCGAAAGCCTTCAGCTTGTCGGTGACGAAGGCGGCGGTCTGGAACACGTCGAAGTTCAGTTCCGGCGTCTGGTGCAGATGGCGCCGCCAGCCGGCGACTTCGTCCTGCATTTCCGCGGCACGGTTGAGAATCGGCATAATCGGTCCATTTCTTTGTTGGAGCGAACGGTTAAGGCCGCTGCTCAGCAATTGTGATTGTGGCGCTTTGCCATTTTGGCGTCACATAGGGTAAATAGCACCGCATGGTGCGGCCGGGTCGAGGGACGGTCCGCACCAAGCTGGCCGTCGCGTAACGAAATCTTACGGAGCCAGCGGCAATTACGGCAAGAGGCGATTTCGGAATTGATCATGCGGCAAGGGCATTTCCTCAACCTATTGCTTGCGGGCGCGCTGGCGCTGCCGGTGCTTTCCGGCGCTGCGCGGGCCAATCCGGTGGTGCTTTTCGACCTCACGAGCGGCAAGGTGCTGGAGCATCAGGACGCCTTCAAGCGCTGGTATCCGGCCTCGCTCAGCAAGCTGATGACGGCCTATGTCGCGTTCCGCGCGATCGCCGCCGGCGAGGTGGCGCTCGATTCGCCGATCAAGGTGACGAAACACTCGGCCGGCGAGCCGCCGAGCAAGATGGGCTTCAAGCCAGGCTCGGTGATGCGGCTCGACAATGCGCTGAAGATGATGCTGGTCAAATCGGCCAACGACATCGCCATGGCCGTCGGCGAGAACATCGGCGGATCGCAGGCGGCCTTCGCCGACCGCATGAATGCCGAGGCCGCCAGGCTAGGCATGGTCGGAACGCATTTCGTCAATCCGAACGGGCTCTATTCGCCGGACCAGTACACGACCGCGCGCGACCTTGCCGTCCTGGTGACGGCGCTCCGCAATGATTTTCCGCAATATGCGCCGTGGTTCTCCATCGAAGGACTTGCCGTCGGCAAGAAGGCGCTTCCGAACTACAATCTGCTGATCGGGCGCTACCCGGGCGCCGACGGCATGAAAACCGGCTTCGTCTGCTCGTCGGGATTCAACATGATCGGCTCGGCGACCCGCAATGGCCGCACGCTGGTCGCGGTCGTGCTCGGCGAAAGATCGGCGATCAGCCGCGCCGAGACGGCGGCGAGGCTGCTCGACCAGGGTTTTGACGCACCGGCTGCCGGCTCGACGACGCTTGCGGCGCTCCAGCCCTATGGCGACACGCTGTCGCCCAACGATCTGCATGACGAGATCTGCAAGAAGAAGCCGAAGGACGAGCAATCCGAGGCAGCGCCCACCGTTGCCGCCAAGGACAAGCCGAAATCGCCCTATCAGGTGAAGCTCGACCACCCGACACTGATCGCGGTCGGCCTCGGCGGCGCGACCGGACCGGCGCCCAAGGCCTTCGTCGACCAGACCGATCAGAACTATGCCGATGTGCCGCTGCCGACCTGGCGGCCCGACAAGCCGCTGCCGGCCGGCGCCGCGCCCGCCGCCACCGCATCCGCCGCGGCGCAGGGGGATCAGCCGGCCAAGGCGGCGAACTAGCGATGACCGGGCAGATGCGCGGCGGCTTTCCCATCCCCGTCTCGGTCGTCACAGGCTTTCTCGGCGCCGGCAAGACGACGCTGCTCAACCGGCTGCTCAAGGATCCGGCGCTTGCCGACACGGCGGTCATCATCAACGAGTTCGGCGAGGTGGCGATCGACCATCTGCTCGTCGAGCAGGCCTCCGACGGCATCATCCAGCTTTCCGACGGCTGCCTCTGCTGCACGGTGCGCGGTGACCTCGTCGACACGCTGGCCGATCTCGTCGACCGGCTGCAGACCGGCCGCATCGCCAAGCTGGCGCGTGTCGTCGTCGAGACCACAGGGCTTGCCGATCCCGCCCCGGTGCTGCAATCGATCATGGCTCATCCGGCGCTGATGCAGGCCTTCCGGCTGGACGGCGTCATCACGCTGGTCGACGCCGTCAACGGCGAGGCCGCGCTCGATGCGCATGTGGAAGCGGTGAAGCAGGCGGCGGTCGCCGACCGCATCGTGCTGACCAAGACCGATCTCGCCGAGGCAAGCGATGTCGAGGCCCTCAGGGCCCGACTTCACCAGGTAAATCCGGGCGCCGTCCTGCTCGACGTCAATGATCCCGCTACAGGCGCCGCGGCCCTGTTCAATTGCGGCCTCTACAATCCCGAAACCAAGAGCGCCGACGTGCGGCGCTGGCTCGGCGAAGAGGCCGCTGATGATCACGACCATCATCACCACGGCGATGACCACGGCCATCACCATCACGACCACCGCCACGATGCCCGCGTGCACGCCCACTCGCTCGTCCATGACGGGCCGGTGCCGTTCTCGGCGATCGAGATGTTCCTCGATCTGCTGCGCTCGACGCATGGCGAGAAGCTGCTGCGCATGAAGGGCGTGATCGAGCTCGCGGAAGATCCGTCACGGCCGCTGGTCATCCACGGCGTGCAGAAGATCCTGCATCCGCCGGCAAGGCTGCCGGCCTGGCCGGACGGGCAGCGCGGCACCCGGCTGGTGCTGATCACGCTCGATATGCCGCAACACTATATCCAGCGGCTATTCGCCGCCTTCACCAACAAGCCGTCCATCGACACGCCCGACCGGACGGCGCTCGAGGCGAATCCGCTGGCGATCGCCGGGCTGTAAGCCGAAAAGACAGGCTCAGGCGATGCCGCCGCGCTCGACCAGGAAACGATGGCCGCCGGCAACCGCGGCCGTCTCGATCAGTTGATGGCCGGCATCGGCGCAGAATGCCGGAATGTCGATCACGGCCAGCGGGTCGGTGGTTTCCAGCCACAGGCGGCTGCCCGGCCGCATCGCGGCCAGCCGTTTGCGGGCCTTCAGCACCGGCAACGGGCAATTCAGCCCCTTCAAGTCGTAGATAGCGGTTGATCTGGCCAAGATCGAAAAATCTAGCCGCCGAACATGCCGAGCAGCTTCTTCTTCAACTTGGACACGGTGCCTTCGTCGGCACTTGCGGCCTGCTGCGCTTCCGGTGCCGGTTGCGCGGGAGCCGCCTCGACGCCCGCGGTGACCACCGGCTGCTGCGCCGCCTGCTTGGCGGCTTCCTTTTCGGCCAGAGCCTGCGCCTTGGCTGCTTCCTTGGCGGCCTTGGCCGCCTCGATCGCGGCCAGCCGCTGCTCCTCAGCCTTGCGCTTGGCTTCCTTCTCCGCGTCGAGCGCAGCCATCTTGCGGCCGAGTGGCGAATCGATGCGGCCCATGCGCGTCGTCTCCGTCACCGAGCCGTCGGAATTCATCGACGGCGGGTCGATCGGCACGCGCTCGCCGCGGGCGCGGCGCTTCGACCAGTCGGAAACGATGCTGGCTTCCTTGATGCCGGCAATGGTCGGCTTGGGCGCCGGGGTGCTCGAGTTCACGGCCGCATTGTAGGCCGCGTCGTAACGCTTCTCGTAGTCGGCATAGGCCGTCTTCAACGAGTCCGGCTGGGTGCTTGCCGGGCAGGCGCCAGTCGGGTCGAAGGTCGTGCCTTCGGGCGCGACCTGGTTGAAGACGTAGCGTTTTTCGCAGACGTCGACCTTCGGCGGCACCTTGGTGATCTCGAAATTGTCGTAGCCGACCTTGAGCATCTTCCAGAACTCGTAGTTCGGGTCGTTGCGGTAGCGCGCCATGTTGGCGGCGGTCATGCGGAACGGGAAGGCCTGGATCTGGAAATCGGTCTGGCCGCCCTGGAAAGCGTCACGGCCGAAGGCATAGATCTGCTCGATCTGCGCGTCGGTCATCGAATAACAGCCGGACGAGGAGCAGGCGCCGTGCACCATCAGATTGGTGCCGGTGCGGCCGTTGGCTCTGTCATAGGCGTTGGGGTAACCGATGTTGAAGGACAGATGATAGTTCGAGCGCGGATTCATCTGCGAGGGACGCACCGTATAGAAGCCTTCCGGCGCCTGGCGGTCGCCCTCGGTGTATTTGGGACCGAGCTTGCCCGACCATTTGCAGATGTCGTAGCTGGCGACGAGATCGTAGCGGCCGTTGGTCTTGGCCTTCCAGATCTCCAGCTTGCCTTCTTCCTTGAAGATGCGCGCCATCACCGAGGAGGTGCGGACCATGCCCTTGGCCTTCATGTCGGCAAGGATCTTGTCCGGCAGCGGCTTGTTGGCCTCCGGCGCGAAGTCCTTCATCGACGAATCATTGCAGCCGGCAACGCCTATCGCGGCGATCAGGACTCCGGCACGGGCAAGCTTGGCAAACATCGGTACGGCTACGTCTTTTCTCTCGGCCAATGGCTTCGGCATGGCCAGGTCCGCAGGCTGAACACCAATGGACCGTAAGCCCGTTAACCTTGAAAATTCCTTACCGCAAGCCTCAGCCAACCCCTCACGGCGATTTCCATTGAACCGAATCCGGCGGCATTTTTGTGGCGAAATTGTTCATTCTCGCCACAGTTGAATGCACGGCGGGGTCAGAGGCTGCGGCCCATCGCCAGATATTTCTCGCGGCGCTGCTCGCGGAAGTCGGTGTTGGCGCCGGCAAAGTCCTTCATGGTCTTGGCGATCAGGTCGCCGGTGGCGGCAATCACCGTTTCCGGCGCGCGCTGGGCGCCGCCCATCGGCTCGGGGACGATGGCGTCGATGATCTTCATTTCGAAAAGATCCTGGGCGGTGATCTTCATGTTGGTCGCCGCGTCCTTGGAACGGGTGGTGTCGCGCCAGAGAATCGAGGCTGCGCCCTCGGGCGAGATCACCGAATAGATGGCGTGCTCCAGCATGTAGACGCGGTTGGCGGTGGCGATCGCGATGGCGCCGCCGGAGCCGCCTTCTCCGATGACGACGGAAATCGACGGCACCTTCAGCGCCAGGCAGGCCGAGGTCGAGCGCGCGATGGCCTCGGCCTGGCCGCGCTCCTCGGCGCCGACGCCGGGATAGGCGCCGGCGGTGTCCACCAGCGTCAGCAGCGGGATGTTGAAGCGGTCGGCAAGCTCCATCAATCGCACCGCCTTGCGGTAGCCTTCGGGCCGCACCGAGCCGAAATTGTGCTTGATGCGGCTTGCCGTGTCCGAGCCTTTTTCCTGGCCGATCACCGCCACCGGCTCGCCGCGGAACCGCGCGAAGCCGCCGACGATCGCCTGGTCGTCGCCGAAATTGCGGTCGCCGGCCAAAGGCGTGAAGTCGCTGAACAGGCCCTTGATGTAGTCAAGGCAGTGCGGCCGGTCCGGATGGCGGGCCACCTGCACCTTCTGCCACGGGGTGAGCGCCTTGTAGAGGTCGCGCAGCGCATCGCGCGAACGCTTCTCCAGCCTGCTGATCTCGTCGGCCACATCGACCGCCTCGCCGTTCTCCGCAAGCTTCTTCAGCTCAAGGATCTTGAGCTCCAGATCCTGCACCGGCTTTTCGAAATCGAGGTAATTGTACATGCTTGGGCGGACCGATCCGTCGGAAGGCAATGGCTGGCGGAACCATGGAAATGCTGGCCCCGGGCGGTGGAACGTCGCCCTCACATAGCGATATGAGGCCTAGTCGGCAAGCGGATGATGATCGTTGACCAGCCGCACCAGCCGCTCCTCCAGCACATGGGTGTAGATCTGCGTGGTGGAGATATCGGAATGGCCGAGCAGTTGCTGCACGGCTCTAAGATCGGCACCGTTCTGCAGGAGATGGCTGGCGAAGGCGTGGCGCAGGACATGCGGCGAGATCTTGGCCGAGGCGATGCCGGCCCGCGCCGCCAAACTTTTGAGATCGCGCGCGAAAACCTGCCTGGAAAGATGGCCGCTGTCGGATGAGGCGGGAAATAGATGGGGGCTGTCGGCAAAGGCCGGCCTGGTTGCCCGTTCCGAAAGCCATGTCCGCATGGCCGCGCGCGCCTTGGCCGACAGCGGCACCATGCGCTCCTTATCGCCCTTGCCGCGAACCATGAAGAAGCGGTCGTCGCGCAGCGCCACAGTCACCGGCAGGCCGACCAATTCGGAAACGCGCAGACCCGTGGCATAAAGCACCTCGACCAGGGCGTGCAGGCGTATCGCCGCCAGCCGGTCGCCGTCCGGTGCCGCGGCGCCCGCCTCCTCGGCCGCGCGGTCGAGCAGGCGGCCGGTCTCGGCTTCGGTCATGGTCTTCGGCAGCGGCCGGCCCTTCCTCGGGCTGTCCAGCGTCCCGGTCGGGTCGTCGCCGCGCAGGCCTTCGGCGTAAAGGAATTTGAAGAACTGGCGGATCGCCGACAATTTGCGCGCCTGCGAGGTGGGCGCGAAGCCACGCGCGGCGATGTCGTCGAGATAGGCGCGGATATCGGCCGCTCCCGCTCCCGCCAGGCCGCCGCCAATGGCTTCGGAGGCGTCTTCGAGGTCGCGGCGGTAGGAGGACAGCGTGTTTTCAGCCGCGCCCCGCTCGGCGCTCATCATCTCCAAAAAGGCTTCGATGCGGGCCGCGCTGTTCATCTGGCCGGGGTCAGTTCTTCTTCGGATTGAGCTTTTCGGCGGGAATGCGCACGCTCATTTCCGCCTTCTTCGGCTCCACGAACATCGCCAGCGCGAACATCGCGCCATAGATGACGCCTGCAAGAACCGCCAGCGTCACGACAAAGCGAAACAATGTCGGCATTCAGTCTTCGCCCGTCTTCTGGTTCTGCGATTCCAAACCCTGTGCCCTTATGGGACGCCAATCCGGCCAATTCAAGGAGGAAGGATTGGGCAAAGGATTTGTCGACAAAGGTTCTCGACGGAAGCAGCACGATCAGGCCCGCCTGCGGCGCCCTGCTTGACGCAAACAGGCTTTTGATGTCGATACGGCGCAAAGAGGGTTCCGCATGAACGCGCTACCAGCAAATCCGCCGGACGAAGGCCGTGTCGCGCTGCTCGAGCGCCTCGGCAGCCGCTGCATCGTCTTTGTCGGCCTGATGGGCGCCGGCAAGACGGCGATCGGCCGCAAGGTGGCTGCGATGCTTTCGCTGCCCTTCATCGACAGCGACCAGGAAATCGAGAGCGTGTCGCGCATGACCGTGCCGGAGTTGTTCGAGCGCTATGGCGAGCCTGAGTTCCGGGCGCTGGAGCAGCGGGTGATCCTGCGCCTGCTCGAGAACGGTCCGCAGGTGCTGTCGACCGGCGGCGGCGCCTTCATGAACGCGCAGACGCGCGAGGCGATCGGCGGCCACGGCGTCTCTGTCTGGCTGAAGGCCGATCTCGATCTCCTCATGGAGCGGGTCTCGAAGAAGCAGAATCGGCCGCTGTTGAAGAATCCCGATCCGCGCGGCGTGCTGGAGAAGCTGATGGGCGAGCGCTACCCGGTCTATGCCGCGGCCGACATCACGGTTCCGACCCGCGACGACCGCAAGGAGGTCATCGCCGGCGAGGTGGTATGCGCGCTTTGCGCCTATCTCGGGATCGCCGCCATCGCCACCAGCGGCGAGGTGGAACAATGAGCCATACCGAACCGGTGAAGGTCGAGGTCGGGCTCGGCGAGCGCGCCTATGACATACTGATCGGGCCTGGCTTGCTCTTCGCAGCCGGAACCGAAATCGCGGGCCGCCTTCCGGGCACGCGCGCGGCCATCGTCACCGACGAGAATGTCGCCGCAGCGCATCTCGAAAGGCTGAAGGCCGGCCTGGCAAAAGGCGGCATCCAGGCCGCCGTCATCACGCTGCCGGCCGGCGAAAAGACCAAGAGCTTCGTCCACCTCGAAGAGGTGGTCGACGGCGTGCTCGCCGCCAAGCTCGAACGGCGCGACGTGGTGATAGCACTCGGCGGCGGCGTCATCGGCGATCTGGCCGGTTTCGCCGCCGGCATCGTGAGGCGCGGGATGAATTTCGTACAGGTGCCGACCTCGCTCTTGGCGCAGGTCGATTCTTCCGTCGGCGGCAAGACCGGCATCAACAGCGCGCGCGGCAAGAACCTGATCGGGGTCTTCAACCAGCCCAAGCTGGTGCTGGCCGACACCGGCGTGCTCGACACGCTGCCGATCCGCGAGTTCCGCGCCGGCTATGCCGAGCTCGCCAAATACGGGCTGATCGACCGGCCCGGCTTCTTCGCCTGGCTGGAGGAGAACTGGCAAAAGGTATTCGCCGGCGGCCAGGAGCGGACCGAAGCCATCGCCGAGGCCTGCCGCGCCAAGGCCGACGTGGTCGCCCGCGACGAGTTCGAGACCGGCGATCGCGCGCTGCTCAATCTCGGCCACACTTTCGGCCATGCGCTCGAAGCCGCCACGAACTACGACGGCGCCCGTCTCGTCCATGGCGAGGGCGTCGCCATCGGCATGGCGCTGGCGCACCGTTTTTCCGCGCGCCTCAACCTGGCGAGCCCTGACGATGCCGAGCGCGTGGAGGCGCATCTTCGCGCCGTCGGCCTGCCCTGGCGGATGGCCGACATATCCGGCGAATTGCCGGATGCCGAGGCGCTGCTTGGCTTCATCACCCAGGATAAGAAGGTCTCGCGCGGCGCGCTCACCTTCATCCTGACGCGCGGCGTCGGCCAGGCCTTCATCGCCAAGGACGTGCCGCCCTCGGAAGTGCTGTCGTTCCTCAAGGCGAGCCATCCCGAATGCTCAAGATGAGCCATTCCGAATGCTCAAGATGAGCCATTCCAGATGATCGACGCCGGCTGGATCGCCGCAGCCGTCCTAGCCGCTGTCGTCGTGCTGGCGCTTCTCTTGCGCACACGTCTGTTCGCGGCGCTCGGCTACAGCCTGCAGCCGATCAAGCCGACGGCGCCCGAGGACGACGAGCCGGACGACAACGGCGACGACACCCGCCGCAACGGGCAGGCGCGCGAGGATCGCAACCGGCTGGGCGCGCTTTTCGATCTCGAGGAACTCGAGGTTTCGGACGTGATGGTCCATCGCACCAACATGCGCTCGGTCAACGCCGACGATCCGCCGGAAATGGTGGTGCGCGAGATCCTGCAAAGCCCGCACACGCGCATGCCGCTCTGGAAAGGCTCGCTCGACAACATCGTCGGCGTGCTGCACGCCAAGGATCTGCTGAGAGCCCTCAACGAGGTCGGCAACGACTTTTCCAAGATCGACGTGACAAAAATCGCGTCGAAGCCATGGTTCGTGCCGGATACGACCACCCTGCAGGACCAGCTCAACGCCTTCCTGCGCCGCAAGGCGCACTTCGCCATCGTCGTCGACGAATATGGTGAGATGGAAGGGCTGGTGACGCTGGAAGACATCATCGAGGAGATCGTCGGCGAGATCGCCGACGAGCACGATGTCGACATGCAGGGCGTCAAGCAGGAGGCGGACGGCTCGGTCGTTGTCGACGGCACGGTGCCGATCCGCGATCTCAACCGTGCGCTCGACTGGGACCTGCCGGACGAGGAGGCGACCACGATCGCTGGCCTCGTCATCCACGAGACGCAGACGATCCCCGAGGAGAAGCAGGCCTTCACGTTCCACGGCAAGCGTTTCGTCGTGATGAAGCGCGACAAGAACCGTATTGCGAGACTGCGGATTCGGCCCGCCGGCGAAGGTTAAGCTAAGGCCGGCGCAGGCCGATGCTGCCGTCTTTCAAGCACGCTCCGCTCGGCGAAGTTGGCTTCCGATCTCAAAGTTCCTTTGTCGAGCGCTCGCTGAGCGTCGCGCCGGTTTCGGCATCGGTCGCCGCCAGGCTGACGTCGTAGCCCCACAGCCTTCGGATATGGCGCAGGGTCGCGTCGCGGCTCGCGTCCTCGAGCAGGATGCCGTCCTTGACATTGTGCTGCAGCCGCAGATGCCGGTCGCCCAGGAGGTCCACGTCGACCACCTGGATGTCGGGCCGGCTCGCCCCCACGTCGTAGCGTTGGGCCAGCGCGGACCGTATCTTGGCATAGCCGCGCTCGTTGTGGATCGAGGCGACTTCGTAATGCGGCTCGTCGGCGCCGTCGGCCAGCACGAAGAGCCGCCATTTCCGGATCAGGGTGGGGCTCAGATACTGGCGGATGAAGGACTCGTCACGGTGATTGGCCCAGGCGTCGAGCAAGGTGTCGCGCCAGTCGCCGCGGCCGGCGATGTCCGGAAACCAGTCGCGGTCTTCCGCGGTCGGTTCGGTCGAGATGCGCTGGATGTCCTGCATCATGTCGAGACCCAGCGCATAGGGATTGATGCCGGAAAAACGCGGATCGTCGAACGCCGGCTGGAAAACCACGTTCGAATGGTTGCGCAAGATCTCGAGCATGGCGCCCTCGCTGATGCGGCCGCGATCGAAAAGCGTGTTCATGATCGTGTAGTGCACGAAGGTGGCGCAGCCTTCGTTCATCACCTGGGTTTGGCGTTGCGGGTAAAAATACTGCGCGATGACACGAACGATCCTGACGATCTCGCGCTGCCAGGGCTCCAGGACGAGGCTGTTCTTCTCGAGGAAGTAGAGGAGGTTCTCCTCGGGCAGATTGAGCGATTTCTTCCGCTCGGCAAGGATTTCGTCCCTTGCATCGGGCTTGCTCTTTCCCGGCGAGGGCGGCAACGTCCGCCAGAGATCGTTGAAGGAGCGCTCCTCATATTCGAGGCGCTCGCGCAGCCCTTCGCGCTGCTGCTCCGACGACAGCTTCGGTGGCCGGCGGTAGCGGAACACGCCCTGCTCCATCAGCGCGTGGGCGGAATCCAGGATCGCCTCCACGGCGGCCAGGCCATGCCGTTCCTCGCACCGGGTTATGTAGCTCTTGGCAAAATCGAGATAGCTCAGGATCCCCCCGGCGTCCGTCCATTGCCGGAAAAGATGATTGTTCTTGAAGAAATGGTTGTGGCCCAGCGCCGCATGGGCGGTCACCAGGGCCTGCAAGGCCATGGTGTTCTCTTCCATCAGATAGACGATGCAGGGATTGGAATTGATGACCAGTTCGTAGGCCAGACCGCGGGCGCCCTTGCGGTAGAGAAGTTCATCATAGAGGAAACGTTTGCCGAACGACCAATGCCGATACATCAGCGGCATGCCGACCGATGAGTAGGCGTCGAGCATCTGCTCGGAGGAAATGACCTCCATCTGCACCGGATAGATGTCGAGGCGAAGTTCTTCGGTCCCGATCGCCTCGATCTCATCGTAGACCTGCGACAGTTTCGCAAAATTCCAGTCAGACCCGGAAAACAGCAACTCGGATTTGCGCGCCTGACTGACCATCAGCCCTGTCCCATCGACCCCCTCGGCCTCACGCACTCTTGCGCAGGGCGGGCTGCCTGGCGAAAAGCTCGCGGAAGACCGGATAGATATCGGCCGGGGCAGCGATGCGCCTCATCTGGAAATTCGGCCATTTTCCGTCGACGGCGTTGTAGGCGCGCCAGAGCGATGTCCCGTTCTCGGTCGAGCCGAAAATGTGGCTTTCCCGTTCGTCGATGATCTCCACATAGGCGAAATACTGGCAAAGGCGCATGAGCTTGCGGTCGAGCAGTTCTATGCAGCGCTCGGAATCGGTGGCGAAGTTGTCGCCGTCGGAAGCCTGGGCGGCATAGATGTTCCATTCGCTGACCGGATAGCGCTGCTCGATGATGCGATGCATTTCCTCGAGCGCCGTGGAGACGACGGTGCCGCCGCTTTGGGTGTGGTAGAAGAATGTGTGCTCGTCCACCTCCTTGGCCTCGTGGGTGTGGCGAATGAAGACGATCTCGGTGCGCTCATAACGGCGTGTCAGGAAAAGGTGCAGCAGCACGAAGAAGCGTTTGGCCAGATCCTTCTCGCGCTCTCCCATCGATCCGGAGACGTCCATCAGGCAGAACATGACCGCGCTTGCATTCGGCACCGGCTGGGGGTCGAAGCGATTGAAACGGATGTCGACCGGATCGACATAGGCAATTCGCTTGCGCCGGCGCTCGAGCCGGTCAAGCTGCTCGCGCAGGGCCGCCAGGCGTTCGCGCACCGCCGGGCTAGTCGGCTTGGATGTCAGCTCGGCAATCTGCGCGGCGACCGCGTCCAGCTCCGCCTGCTTGGGACGCCTGAGCGCAATGCGGCGCCCGTGGCTGTTTCGCATCGTGCGTCCGACATTGATGTTCGTCGGCGACCCGCTTGCCGTGAAGCCTGCCCGTCTTGGCTTGAAGCTCAGTATCTGCTTGAGGTTGAGCTTGACCAGGTCGGGCAGTTCGAGATCCTCGAAGAAGAGGTCGAGCACTTCCTCGCGCGACAGCACAAAACGAAAATCGTCTTCGGATTCCGTGGTTCCCGGCGCCGAGGAGCCCGCGCCGCCGCCGCCGGGCTTGGGGATCAGATCACCGGGGCTGAACGATTTGTTGCCGGGCAGGATGTGCTGGCGCCGTCCGCTGTCCTTGGCGTCGCTGAAGCTCGGCTCGCTGGTGCCCTTGCGCGGCATCGGCACGGCGAGTTCCCGATCCAACTCGGCGATGCGGCCTGTGCGGACATGGTCGCGGATGCTCTGCTTGAGCTCTTCCCGGGCGCGCCTGAGGAAGCGCTGGCGATTGCTCAGGCTCTTGTCCTTCGGATTCAGGCGGCGGTCGATGAAGATCGGCATGGAACCGTTCGGGCTTTGCTCAGCCAGCCTTGTTCACGCGCATGTACCAGTCGACCAGCCGGCGCACCTGCCGCTGGGTATAGCCGCGCTCCACCATCCGCTCCACGAATTCGTTGTGCCGTTTCTCCGTAACACTGTCCTGCTTGGAGCCGAAGCTGATCACCGGCAGCAGATCCTCGACCTGGCCGAACATGCGCTTCTCGATGACCTCGCGAAGCTTCTCATAGCTCGTCCAGGACGGGTTGCGGCCATGATTGCGCGCCCGGGCGCGCAAGGTGAATTTGACCACTTCGTTGCGGAAATCCTTGGGATTGGCGATGCCGGCCGGTTTTTCGACCTGCGACAATTCCTTGTCCAGGACCTCGCGATTGAGGATCTGGCCGGTATCGGGGTCCTTGTAGTCCTGGTCCTCGATCCAGGCATCGGCGTAGGCGATGTAGCGATCGAAAAGGTTCTGGCCGTATTCGCTGTACGATTCCAGATAGGCCTTTTGGATCTCGTGGCCGATGAACTCGGCGTAGCGCGTTGCAAGTTCCGATTTGATGAACTCGAGGTACGCGGCTTCCGTTTCCTTGGGGAATTGCTCGCGCTTGATGGCCTCCTCGAGGATGTACATCAGGTGCACCGGATCGGCGGCGACCTCCTTGGTGTCGTAGTTGAAAGTCTGCGACAAGATCTTGAAGGCGAAACGCGTGCTGACCCCGGTCATGCCTTCGTCGACGCCCGCGGCATCGCGATACTCCTGGACCGATTTCGCCTTCGGGTCGATTTCCTTGAGGTTCTCGCCGTCATAGGCACGCATCTTGGTGTAGAGCGGCGAATTCTCGTGCTCGGCAAGGCGGGTCGAGACCGTAAAACGGCTGAGAATGTCCAGCACCTCGGGGGCGCAGGGACTGTTCGCCAGATCGCTCTCGCGCAGAAGTTTTTCGTAGATCTGCCTTTCCTCGGTGATGCGAAGGCAATAGGGGACCTTGACCACGAGGATGCGGTCGAGGAAGGCCTCGTTGTTCTTGTTGTTCTTGAATTGCTGCCATTCCGATTCGTTGGAATGGGCAACGACGATGCCCTGATAGGGGAAGGCGCCGAAATTCTCGGTGCCGTTGTAGCTGCCCTCCTGGGTTGCCGTCAGCAGCGGGTGCAGGACCTTGATGGGCGCCTTGAACATTTCGACGAATTCGAGCAGGCCCTGGGTGGTCCGGTTCAAGCCGCCGCTGTAGGAATAGGCATCCGGATCGGATTGGCTGAAATTTTCCAATTGCCTGATGTCGACCTTGCCGACCAGGGCCGAGACGTCCTGGTTGTTCTCGTCGCCGGGCTCGGTCTTGGCGATGGCGATCTGGCGCAGACGCGACGGCGACAGCTTGACCACGCTGAATTTGGAAATATCGCCCGACAGTTCGTCCAGCCGTTTGGCCGCCCAGGGCGAGATGAGTCCGTTCAGGCGACGGCGGGCTATCCCGTATTTGTCTTCCAGCAGATCGCCCATCCGATCGGGGTGGAACAGGCCGAGCGGCGATTCGAAAATCGGGCTGATCTGATTGCCGACCTTCAGCGTGTAGATCGGGCGCTGCTCCATGAGCTTCTTCAGCCGTTCGGCAAGCGAGGACTTGCCGCCGCCGACCGGCCCGAGCAAATAGAGGATCTGCTTGCGCTCCTCGAGACCCTGCGAGGCATAGCGGAAATATCCGGCGATGCGCTCGATCGTATCCTCCATGCCGTAGAAATCGGAGAAGGAGGGGTACACCTTGATGGTACGGTTCGAGAAGATGCGCCCGAGCCGCTCATCCTTGCTGGTGTCGACCAGGTTCGGCTCGCCTATTGCCTCGACCATCCGCTCAGGCGCGGAGGCATACATGGATTTGTCCTCGCGGCAGGCTAGCAGATATTGCTGAAGGCTGATCTCTTCCTGGGCTGCGTTGGCGTAAATCTCCGAAAACAGATCGAAGACGTCGGATTGGTTCTCTCGCATGATATTCTGCCCTCAGAGCCGCTCTGGCTTCCAGTCGGCCAAGTCGGCTCGTCTCGTATTCAACTGCCGGAAAGCATTGTGGTTCCCTCACATGAAGGAGAGCGTCTGCAATCGGGCATCGACGTCTCAAAGCACCCGACTCAGACGGAATGCTCACCTATGTTATTAAGGTGGTGATAGCCGGGAGACCTTCAAGGAGAATCTTGGTTTTTCCCCCGCTTACATGTCGTGGTCGGGAACATAGAGGCAGAATGAGTGCTGAGAGTTCGAGTCGCCGCCGGGCTTGCACTCGTGAAAGAACTCGTCACGCGAGCGCTTGATCCGACTGTCGGAGTAGGGAATGAGCTCTCCCGTGGAGAGCTGGTATCCATATTTCGTTTCCTTCACATCGGCCATGGGTGCCTGATAGCAGTCCATTCCCGAGCAGCATGAGCTGTCATACTGCCAGCCCTTGGGCGCCTGATGGGCGGCGGCCGGAGCCGAAAGCAAGGCCGCCAGCGCAATTGCCGGGAACAGGCGCAGAGACTGCAAACGGCCTGAGCACCCGTTGGCACGCGCGGCTGAAGCTCGATACGTCTTCGTCATTGGTGGTCACCCTTCGGAGGCGCCGGCCGATGGCATCGGCTCTCCGGTCAGACTAGCAATCCGCCCGGCATGGACGAGGGCTTCCTCCAGGGCCGAGCCTTCACTCAAACTGCCGGCCTGGGGAAATGTTCCATGGTCCTCCTCACGCGGCAGCGTTGCGCGCCGGCGCATTTGAAGGCGCGAAAGAGGGTTGCCGGCTCGCCGTTGGCGAGCCAGCTGCGCAGCCGGTCAACAATCCTCAACTGGACGTCTGCCGCGCTCGCATGCACTCTTTGCGGAAGGCGGTCGGGGCGGAAGGCGGTCGGGGCGGAAGGGCGGTCGGGCAGGGGGGCGGCAGGAGATGATCATGATCGATCGTCGACGTTTCGTCGTTGCGTCCGTTGCCGCGCTGCTGCCGACGGCTGCGTCATCGGCCTGGCGCCCGCGCCAGCCGGCGCCGCGGACGCTCGACTACGGACCGGCCAAGCTCGATATCTATGCGCGCGAGGGCGCCAAGGGCGGTCCGGTCGTCTTCTTCATCCATGGCGGCGCCTGGCGGTTCGGCAACCGCGGCAATGTCAATGCCAAGCCGGCTTTCCTGCTCGCCAACGGCTTCGTGTTCGTCTCGATCGACTACCGCATGCTGCCCGCGGCCGACGTCGCCACCCAGGCGAGCGACGTCGAGAAGGCTTACGGCTATGTGCGGGCCAATATCGCCAGATATGGCGGCGATCCCGACCGTATCGTGGTGATGGGCCACTCGGCCGGTTGCCATCTCGCGGCGCTGACGGGTTTTCGCGGCGGCTTGCCCGGTGTTGCCGCGCTGGTGCTCGACGATACCGAGGCCTATGACATCGAGGCCCTGGCCAAGGCGCAGGGCGGCAGGCTGCGTCCGGTTTATGCGCAGGCCTTTTCCGATCCCGGCCAGTGGCGGGCGCTGTCGCCCGCGACCTATATCGGGGCGGCCAGGCATCCGCCCGTGTTCGTCGCCTATTCGAACACGCCGATCCGCGCGGCCGCGGCCCGCAATCTGGCGGACCGGCTGCGGGCAGGGGGGACCAAGGTCAGGCTGTTCGACGGCAGCGCCTATTCGCACATGGCGATCAACCGCCGCTTCGGCGAGGACGGCGACGCGTTGACCGCAGCGGTCATGGCTTTCCTGAAGGCGACTGTCGCCTGATTGCCGCCTGGATCGCGGCAAAGTCGGGGCCGGACATTGCGGCGCGGACACTTATCGGGTCAATTGTCCGGGGGCCACCGGACAAGAGGGAACGCGATGAATGGCGCGGACGTACTTTGCGACGTGCTGCTGGCGAATGACGTGGACGTCTGCTTCGCCAATCCCGGTACCTCGGAAATGCATTTCGTCGCCGCGCTGGACCGCAAGCCGGAAATGCGCTGCGTGCTCGGCCTTTTCGAGGGCGTGGTGACCGGTGCCGCCGACGGCTACGCAAGAATGACCGACCGGCCGGCCGCAACGCTGCTCCACACCGGCCCCGGACTGGCCAATGGCCTCGCCAACATCCACAACGCCCGGCGCGCCCGCGTGCCGATGATCAACATCGTCGGCGACCACGCCTCCTACCATCTGCCGCTCGACGCGCCGCTCACCAGCGACATCGAAAGCCTGGCGACGCCGATGTCGAACTGGGTCCGCCGCATCTCGGGTCCGGCCGACGTCGCGCCGTCCGCGCAAGCAGCCGTCCGCGCATCGCTGACGCCTCCCGGCATCGCGACGCTGATCCTGCCGGCGAACGCCGCATGGGGCGATGCCGGCCCCGTGTCATCGGCCAGGGCGGCGCCTGTGCCGCCACCCGCGGTCGACATGGATGTCGTGCGCAAGATCGCCGAGGCCGTTCGCGCCTCACATGGTCGTGTCGGCATGGTCCTGCGCGGGCGCGCTGCGCGCCAGCGTGCTTTGGAAATCGCCGGCCGGATAGCGGCCGCCTTGGATGTCCGGCTGTTCAGCGAGGTTCTGGTAGCCCGGATGCAGCGCGGCCGCGGGCGCGTCGCGCCGACCCGCATTCCATACCCAATCGACGCGGCAAGGGCGCTCCTTGCCGATATCGACGTGCTGATCCTCGTCGGCGCGAAGGAACCGGTGGCGTTCTTTGCCTATCCGGGCAAGCCGGGCCGGCTCGTACGCGAAGGCTGTGAAGTGATGACGCTGGCCGAGCATGGCGAAGACCTTGAGGCCGCGCTTGCGGCGCTTGGCGATGAGCTCGGCATCAAGCCGTTACAGCCGGTGTCCGTCGCCACGGCATTTCCCGACGAGCCGAGCCCGCGCGGCACGCTGACGGACGACGCGGTGGCAGTTTCGGTCGCGCGGAAACTTCCCGAGAATGCGATCGTCTGCGACGAGGCCGTCACCTCCGCGCGACGCTATTTTGCGCTCTCGGCTTTCGCCGCGCCGCACGATTACATGATGGGCACGGGCGGGTCGATCGGCGGCGGCATTCCGATGGCGACCGGTGCCGCAATCGCCTGTCCCGGCCGCAAGGTGATCAACCTGGAGGCGGACGGCAGCGGCATGTACACGGTGCAGGGGTTGTGGACCCAGGCGCGGGAAAGGCTCGACGTCGTGACGATCGTCTTTTCCAACCGGACCTATGCCATCCTGCACGCCGAAATGCGCAATGTCGGGGTGAACGCGATCGGCGAGAATGCCAGGCGCATGCTCGATCTCGATCAGCCGGCGCTGGACTGGGTCTCGCTGGCAAACGGCATGGGGGTGGAAGCGGCCCGTGCCGACACATGCGAGCGCTTCGAGGCGCTGCTCGACAGCGCGCTTTCGCGCCCGGGGCCGTTCCTCATCGAAGCGGTGGTTTAGATCAGTTCAGCTTTTCACGGAAACGCTGAACTGATCTAAGCCTTTGTTTTTGATGCAATTCCGGACGCAAACCGCTCACACTTTCCTGGAATTGCTCTGAGCAGGTCCTGGGAACCCGCGGCACCTACCAGCGCGTCTTTTCGCCGGGCGCGGCCGGCTCGATCGCCAGCGCGTGCACGCCGGCCTTCAGTTCGTCGGCAAGCAATTGGTTGACGGCGCGGTGCCGGTCGATGCGGCTCATTCCGGCAAAATCCGGCGAGACGATGCGAATACGGAAATGCGTCTCGCCGGTGCCGTCGAAGCGGGCGTGGTGGCCCGACTCGACATGATGATGGCCCGCGTGAAGGTGGCTTTCGTTGATGACGGCGAGCCGCTCCGGCGAAAAGGCCGCCTTCAGCTTGTTTTCCATCGTCGACTGTATGGACATCGGGGCGTTCCTTCACCACATCAGCGGCACCGCCGCAAAATCCGCGCTTTCGACCGCTTTTAAGCCGCGATTCAGCGGTTAGGGCGATCATCGGCGAAATGTCAATTCTTGTTTCGCACCAGCGAACAGCCCATAAATGGGTGAGATGAAACCGTATCCCAAATATTTCGAGAAAATCCGCATCCGGCCGGAAAAGGACGCCGAGCTGAAGTCGCGCGCCCCGATCTGCCAGTGGGACGGTTGCAAGGAGGCCGGCACGCATCGCGCGCCGGTCGGGCGGCTGAAGGAGGGAGAGTATTTCCGCTTCTGCTTCGAGCACGTGCGCGAATACAACAAGAGCTTCAATTACTTCTCCGGTGTGTCGGACAGCGAGATCGCCCGCTTCCAGAAGGAGGCGCTGACCGGCCACCGGCCGACCTGGCGCATGGGCGCAAATGGCGGCGGGATGCGTTCGGCGCCCGATTTCGCGCAGCAGCGTTCGGGGCGCGCCGGCTACTACAACCGCATGCGCGACCCCTTCAACCTGTTCGGCGGCGGAACGCGGGAGGTGCGCGAGCGCAAGGCGAAGCCGCTTGAGGCCAAGGCGCTGGAAACGCTTGGCCTTGATACAAAGGCGACTGGCAAGGACATCAAGGCGCGCTATAAGGAACTCGTTAAGCGCCACCATCCCGATGCGAATGGCGGCGACAGGGGTTCGGAAGACCGGTTCCGCGATGTGCTGCAGGCCTATCGCGTGCTCAAGCAAGCAGGATTGTGCTGAGCGGCCCTACGGTCCGTGTCGTTTTCCAACTTTCATAAGCTTGGAAAAGGCTCTAAGACCGCCCCCGAACAAAATCGATTGCCGGCGAAACGCGGCGTTTCGCCCGTGGAGACGTTGATAGTGATGAACAAGGTCGATCGCGACATCGCCAACCTGCCCGACACGACCGTGTCGGTGAGGGAGAAATTCGGCTTCGACTCCAGGATGGTGGTACCCGCCTATTCGGCAGCGACCGAACATGTGCCCGACATCGATCCGGACTATCTCTTCGACAAGGCGACGACATTGGCGATCCTGGCCGGCTTCGCCTACAACCGCCGCGTCATGGTGTCTGGCTATCACGGCACCGGCAAGTCGACGCATATCGAGCAGGTCGCCGCGCGCCTCAACTGGCCCTGCGTGCGCGTCAACCTCGACAGCCATGTCAGCCGCATCGACCTCGTCGGCAAGGACGCCATCGTCGTCAAAGAAGGCCTGCAGATCACCGAATTCCGGGACGGCATCCTGCCCTGGGCATATCAGCACAATGTGGCGCTCTGCTTCGACGAATATGACGCCGGCCGCCCGGATGTGATGTTCGTCATCCAGCGTGTCCTGGAATCGTCGGGCCGGCTGACGCTGCTCGACCAGAGCCGGGTCATCCGCCCGCACCCGGCCTTCCGGCTGTTCGCCACCGCCAACACGGTCGGCCTCGGCGACACCACCGGCCTCTATCACGGCACGCAGCAGATCAACCAGGCGCAGATGGACCGCTGGTCGATCGTGACCACGCTCAACTACCTGCCGCATGACAACGAGGTCTCGATCGTTCTGGCCAAGGCCAAGCACTATCGCGACAGCAAGGGCAAAGAGATCGTCAACAAGATGGTGCGCGTCGCCGACATGACGCGCTCGGCCTTCATCAACGGCGATCTGTCGACCGTGATGAGCCCGCGCACCGTCATCACCTGGGCCGAGAATGCCGAGATATTCGGCGATATCGGCATGGCGTTCCGGCTGACTTTCCTGAACAAGTGCGACGAGCTGGAGCGTTCGGTGGTGGCCGAATTCTACCAGCGCGCCTTCGGCGAGGATCTGCCGGAGAGCGCCGCCAACGTGGTGCTGGGGTAGCGCGTGCCGAGAGGCTTGGCCTTTCGAGCCAAAACGCGCAGGGAATGATCGATGGCGGGTCCGGGCGACAACACGCGCAACAAGCCGAAGAACGGGTCTGAAGCGGACAGCTTCAAGCGCGCCGTCACCGTCTGCATGCGCGCCGTCGCCGGCGACAAGGACCTCGAGGTCGGCTTCGCCAAGGACCGGCCGGCGCTGGCGGGAAATCGCGCCCGCCTGCCCGAGCTGCCGAAGAAGGCTTCCCGCAACGATATCGCGATCACCCGCGGCATCGGCGATTCCATGGCGCTGAAGCGCGCCTGCCACGATCAGCGCATCCACTCGAAGCTGGCGCCGGAAGGCAAGCTGGCGCGGGCTATTTTCGATGCCGTCGAGCAGGCGCGCGTCGAGGCGATCGGCAGCCGCGCCATGCAGGGCGTGGCCGACAATATCGGCTCGATGCTCGAGGACAAATACGCCAAGGCGAACCTGCTCGACGTCAAGGACAAGGCCGACGCGCCGCTCGAGGAGGCGGTGGCGCTGATGGTGCGCGAGAAGCTGACCGGCCGCGCCGTGCCGAGGAGCGGCGAGCGGCTGGTCCACCTGTGGCGCCCATGGGTCGAGGAGAAGGCCAGCACCGACCTCGACGGCCTGTCGTCCAAGCTCGACGACCAGCAGGCCTTTGCCCGCATCGTGCGCGACATGCTCGTCTCCATGGAAATGGCCGAGGAGCTCGGCGACGACCAGGAGACCGAAGATACCGAGGACAACGAAGAGAACGAGCAGCAGGGCGAGGAGCAAAGCGAGGAAGGCGGCGAGGACGATTCCGGCTCCGAGCAGTCGCAGTCCGAAGATGCCGAGGCCTCCGCCGACGAGGAAGACTCGGCCGAGACGGAGGCGACCGACGCGACATCGGACGACCTCTCCGACGAGGACGATTCCGACGCCGAGACGCCCGGCGAAGCGCGCCGCAACGACAATCCGTTCCTCAACCTGCCGAAGGAAATCGACTACAAGGTCTTCACCACCGCCTTCGACGAGACGGTCGGCGCCGAGGACCTTTGCGAGGAAGAGGAGCTCGACCGGCTGCGCGCCTTCCTCGACAAGCAGCTCGCCAATCTCTCCGGCGTCGTCGGCCGGCTCGCCAACCGGCTGCAGCGTCGCCTGATGGCGCAGCAGAACCGCTCCTGGGATTTCGACCTGGAGGAAGGCTATCTCGATCCGGCGCGGCTGGTGCGCGTCGTCATCGATCCGATGCAGCCGCTGTCCTTCAAGCAGGAGCGCGACACCAAGTTCCGCGACACGGTGGTGTCGCTGGTGCTCGACAATTCGGGCTCGATGCGCGGCCGGCCGATCACCGTCGCCGCGACCTGCGCCGACATCCTGGCGCGCACGCTGGAGCGCTGCGGCGTTTCGGTGGAAATCCTCGGCTTCACCACCCGCGCCTGGAAAGGCGGGCAGGCGCGCGAGAAATGGCTGAAGGACGGCAAGCCGCCGAATCCGGGCCGGCTCAACGACCTGCGCCACATCATCTACAAGTCGGCCGACCATCCGTGGCGGCGGGCGCGGCGCAATCTCGGCCTGATGATGCGCGAGGGCCTGCTCAAGGAGAACATCGACGGCGAGGCGCTGCTTTGGGCGCATAATCGGCTGATCGGCCGGCCGGAGCAGCGCAAGATCCTGATGATGATCTCGGACGGCGCGCCGGTCGACGATTCAACGCTCTCGGTCAATCCCGGCAACTATCTGGAGCGCCATTTGCGCGCGGTGATCGAGCTCATCGAGACGCGCTCGCCGGTGGAGCTTTTGGCCATCGGCATCGGCCACGACGTCACGCGCTACTATCGCCGCGCCGTCACGATCGTCGATGCCGAGGAACTGGCGGGCGCCATGACCGAGCAATTGGCATCGCTGTTCGGCGAGGAAAGCGCGCGCGACACTCGGCGCGGCGGCTTGCGGCGCGCCGGATGATCTTATCGGGGGGCGGATTCCGGCGGACGGTTTTCGCTTGCGCGGCGGCCTGCGCGACCGCTTCGGCAGCGATTGCGGCCGAGCGAGCTCCGGTCGAGGCGGTCGAGGTTTCGGCGCGGCCGATCACTGCGTTCCATGTGGGCCATGACGAGAAACTGTTCGGACCGCTCGAATTTATCGGCGGGCTGGAGATGACCTCGCCGTCGCGCGATTTCGGCGCGCTGTCGGCTTTCCGTTTCCTCAAGCCCGGCGGCGATTTCATCGGCGTCGCCGACACCGGCTTCTGGTTCTTCGGCAGCATCACCCGCGATGCCGACAAGCGCCCCTCGGGCGTGTCGAGTTTCCGCATGCAGCAGATGGTCGACGCTTCCGGTCGGCCGATCGACGAGAAATGGGAAGTCGACGCCGAAGGCCTGGCGGTCAAGGACGGCATCGCCACCGTCGGCTTCGAGCGCGAGCAGCGCGTCGTCCAGTTCAAGATCGACCCGGACGACATGAAGGCACCGTTCAAGACGCTCGACTATCTGGTCCCGACCCGGGAACTGCGCCAGAACCGCGGCTTCGAGACCGTCACGCATGCCAATCCCTACGGCCAGCACGAGGGCGGCCTGGTCGTGGTTTCGGAAAAGAGCCTCGACAAGGCCGGCAACATCTTTGCGGCAATCATCGAAGGGCCGAGGAAGGGCGTCTTCACCGTCAAGCGCAACGGCGATTTCGACATCACCGACGGCGCCTTCCTGCCCGATGGCGACCTGCTTTTGCTGGAACGCAGCTTCTCGATGGCGCGCGGGGTGAAGATGCGGCTGCGGCGCATCTATGGCGAGAGCATCGAGAAGGGCGCGGTCGCCGACGGCCCGGTGCTGATGGAAGCCGATATGGGCTACCAGATCGACAACATGGAAGGGCTCGACGTCTGGACCCGCGACGACGGCGCGCTGATGGTGTCGCTGGTGTCGGACGACAACCACTCGATCCTGCAGCGGAACCTCTACCTGGAGTTTATCCTGCATCAGGATTGAGCCGCGCTGCGGCGATCCTGTTGTTCAGCGGACCCTGTAGATCTCGACCGGCTTGTCCGCCGTCGCGCCGTCCAATTCCAGCCAGTCGGGAACGTCCCGCTTCAGCAGCCGCCCGGCCAGGCCCGTGGGGGCCTCGGCGGCGAGCGCCAGCTCTTCCGAATTGCCGCGGCATATGGCGACCAGCCCGACATGTTCGCGCTCGACGATGGCGCGGGCGGTGTCGGGCGTTCCCATGAAGGCGTCGAGCATGGCGAGGTTGCCGCCGACATTGCGATGGTAGGGGCCGGCCAGCGCCCTGTGCCCGGTAAACAACAAAACAGCGGAGCCGAGGTTGGAAGACGCAAGCACCGTCGTTGCCGGCATGGCGGCCAATTGGCTGAAGTCTGCGGCCTTGCCGCAGATCAGCGCATGGTCCGCGTCGGAGTTGACGTCCCTGGGCACCTTTTGCACCACCGCCTGCGCGGCGACCGCAACGCCGGCCCAGGTCGCGTTGAGCGACACCAGCCATGCCGCCGCGATGCGGGTCGAGACGCGCCATGACTGCGCGGCGTTTGCCTGCAGGCGGATCCTGGCGACCCAGGTCGAGAGCGGCAGCACGGCCAAGGCGACCGAGAAGGTCGAGCCGCGCACCTGCCAGAGGCTGACGGCGAAAGCGACGATCAGCAGGATGGCGGCAAGGGCTTCCTCGCGGCGCAGGCGGCGGCTGCGAAGCTGAAGGCCGATCAGCAGGATTGCGATGAAGGGCGTCACATAGCGCGCCGCCATCAGCTTCGGCTGGTTGACGGCCACGCTGAGGAAGGGCTGCGCCTCGACGACGTCGTTCAGCCAATAGGTGCGAATGCGCTCGTCCATGCCGGCATAGGGCGATGCCAGGCATTGCGGGAAGAACACGATCGCAACGGCCGTGATCGCCAGGGCCAATGCGGACATTAAGAAGAAACGCGTCCTGGCCGTCGACTGCCCGGACAGGCCGGCAATGGCCGCAAGGCCGAAGCCCGACAGCGCCGCGATGACAAATTGGAAGGCCGAGAAGGCGTCGCACTGGGCCACGCCCCAGGCCGCCGGCGGTATGGTGGCCACGAGGACCACCGAGGCTATTGCCGCAAATCCGAGGCCGAAGCCGCGCGCGGTTTGGCGCTCCCTTTCGTCGACGATAAAGAGCGCCGCGGCACAGGCGCCAAGCGCGGCCACATAGGGCGCTGTCTCCATACCGACGGCCAGCGTCAGGCCCGCGCACAGGCCGGACAGAAAGGCGGCCGGCCGCCAGAAGGGAGCCTCCATCAGCAACCAGAGACTGGCCGCCGTCAGCAGGAGCTGGACGTTATGGTGGTCCAGCGTGCCGGGGTTGAAAATGCCGAGAAAGAACAGCGCCGCGGTCGCAAGCACCAGCGACGGCATCGCCACGTCGGCGCCGGCAAAGCGCCGCGAGGCGCGCAGGATGACGAATATGGTGAGCCCATAAAGGAAAAGCGGCCAGATGATCTGCGCCGCCCTTTCGGCGGCGGCCGTGCCGGCGCCCAGCGCGTGGAAGGCCATGATGATCAGCGCGATCGGCGTGTCGACCAGCCGCGACCAGTGCATGACGAAGCCGCCGGTCAGGCCCATCCGGTATTGGTGAAGATCGAACCAGTTCTGTCCCGCCAGCAGGTCTCTAACCTCGACCAGCCTCAGCATGCTGTCGTTGTCGGCGCCAAGGTCCGCAATGGTCGGAAAGCCGGAGATCGCGTTGATCGCCAGCACCAGCAGCGTCGCGCAGGACGCGAGCAGGAGATCATGTTTCCAACCCGTGCCCTGGATGGTCATGCTGGCGGCGATGTCCTGGATCGTTTTCGCGATCCTGCACCAACGGCCGTAACAAAGCGTAAAGCCGGCTGGTTTCCGGCTGTTGAAAGCGTCAGGGGCGTGCTGCTCCAGCGGTGAGCGGCCGGCAGGGATCAGTGGCCGTTGGCTGCGATCCAGATCAGATGACGGGCACCGCGCTTGCCGCGGGCGCGCGCGGCGATCTCCTCGACAATGAAGCCCGCCTGCTTCAACCGCCGCGTGAAGCCGCCGTCCGGTCCCTGCGACCAGACCGCCAGGACGCCGCCGGGCTTCAAGGCGGCACGCGCGGCAGCGAGGCCGGCCGCGCTATAGAGCGAGTCATTTTCCTTGTAGACGATGCCTTCGGGACCATTGTCGACGTCGAGCAGGATGGCGTCCCAAGCGGCCGTCTCGGCCCTTATCAATTGGCCGACATCAGCCTCACGAATGGTGACGCGGGGATCGTCGAGGCAGCCCTCGAAAATCCCGGCCATCGGGCCGCGCGCCCAGGCGACGACCGCGGGGACAAGCTCGGCAACGGTGATGGCAGCGTCCCCGTCAAGCGCGGCAAGGGCGGCGCGCAAGGTGAAGCCCATGCCGAGCCCGCCGATGAGGATTCGAGGCTGCCTGCGGCCAGCGATCCGCTCGCATGAAAGCTTGGCGAGTGTCTCCTCGGAGCCGCTGAGGCGGCTGTTCATCAGCTCATTCGTACCCAGCATGATCGAGAATTCATCGCCGCGCCGCTTCAGGCGAAGTTCCTGCGCGCCGTCCGGTGTGCGGGCTGAATCAAGCTGAACCCAGGGGATCATGCTCTCTCTTTTTGTTGGAGCATGATCTGTTCCAAAAACCGGTTCCCACTTTTTGGGATCATGCTCTAGACCGCGAGCGCCGGCTGGTTCCAGCGGGCGGCGAGCAGCCGGTAGGGGATCAGCGCCACCACCGCGATGATCAGCTTGACCGAGAGATCGCCGAGCGCCCAGGAGACCCAGCGCATGGTCTCGACGGGCAGCACCCCCATCAGCGGCGCCGTTTCCAGCGCGAAGCCGTCGTTCGGCCCGACAAAGGCGAAGGCGGCGGAGAAGGCGACGCCGAAGAAGACCAGCGTATCGAACACCGAGCCGACCAGCGTGCCGACGATCGGCGCGCGCCACCAGCTCTGCCGGCGCAGCCGGTTGAAGACGGTCACATCAAGCAGTTGCGCGATGAGGAAGGCGGCGCCGGAAGCGGCGGCGATCCGCACCAGCCGGTCGGCGGCGGTCTCGAATTCGATCAGGCCGTGGCGGAACAGGAAGGGCGGAACGAGGATCGAGCAGATCACCGCCGTCATGAAGCCGACGAACACCACCTTGCGCGCCACGGCCGGGCCATAGCGGCGATTGGCGAGGTCGGTGACCAGAAAGGAGAAAGGATAGGTGAAGGCGCCCCAGGTCAGCAGGTCGGCCAGCGACAGGCTGCCGACCTGGCCCTGCATCGGGAACTGGACGAGGATGTTCGACGCCACGACGACAAGCGCCATGGCGGCCACGAAGGGCAGGTATCGTGTGAGGAAGTTCATTTTTTATCCTGGGTAATGGAACCAGCGGAATGTCATGCCGAATCTGCACGCCACTCCTTGGAAGGCGGTCGACGCCGCCTGAAAAGCACCTTAGGCGGCCGACTGCTCGGCGAGCTTCTTGGCGATCTGCTTCTTGAGCAGGCGGGCGCGCTGCGACAGCTCCTTGGCGTCTGCCTTGGCCAGGAACGCGTCGAGACCGCCGCGATGCTCGACCGAACGCAGCGCGTTGGCCGAAATGCGCAGGCGAACGTTCTGGTTCAGCGCTTCCGAAATCAGCGTCACATTGACCAGGTTCGGCAGGAAGCGACGCTTGGTCTTGTTGTTGGCATGGCTCACATTGTTGCCGGTCTGGACTGCCTTGGCAGTGAGCTCGCAGGTACGGGACATCTTGTCTAACCTTCAGTTCTGAACCTGCCAAACCATTCTGCCCGCGCCAGGCGGCGCGCGGTCTCGGTCAGGCGGCCTTTGGAAAAGTTGGCGTTCCATAGTTGCATTTCGCCACGCCGTCAAGCTCCGCCAGGTGCGCTACGGCGAGGCGCGCTCCATATAAAGGCCGGATTTCGCCGTATAAGCCCTTCGCGAAGGAATTGCCAGGCTGGAACCGTTGCGTCTCCGCCCGTATCAAGGACTTGCCGCCCGCCATGCTTCGATCATCCCAAGCCTTTGCCGCCCTGCTTGCCGTCATCGTTCCGACGTCGGGTTTCGCCGCAGCCTCGCCACAGTCCTTCAAGGGCGAATACACGGTTTCTTTCCTTGGCCTTTCGGTCGCCAGGGCGACTTTTTCGAGCCGTTACGACGGCGACAACTACGCCATCAACGGCACTGTCTCGGCCGCGGGCATTGCCAAGCTGTTCGACGACACCAAGGGCACGATCTCATCGAAGGGCACGATTTCGGGCCAGCAGATGCGGCCGCAAGCCTTCCGCGCAGACTACACCTCCGGCAAGAAGGCATCCGCGGTCGACATACGCTTCGCCGGTGGCGGCGTCTCCTCGACGAAGGTCGTTCCGCAGCCCGGCAAGCGCGATCCCAAGAGCTGGGTGCCGGTCGGCGCCGGCGACCTGAAATCGGTGCTCGACCCGATGGCGGCCACCGTCATCCATGCCGACAGCCTGGACAAGGTCTGCGGCCGGACCGTCAAATTCTACGATGGGGAGATGCGCGCCGACCTGTCGCTGACCTATGCCTCGAAAGGCTCGATCTCGGTGCCCGGCTACAAGGGCGACACCGTCACCTGCAAGATGGGCTTCGAGCCGGTGGCGGGCTATCGCAAGGGCCGCAAGGCGCTTGAATTCCTCAAGAACAAGAGCCGCATGATGGTGACATTTGCACCGCTCGGCCAATCCGGCGTATATGCGCCGATCCGTGCCACGGTCGGGACCCAGATCGGTCCGCTGACCATAAGCGCGCGACGATTCGAAGCAGTGAACTAGTTTGTTTTTGCGCAATTCCGGGCGGAAATCCGCCAGGCACTTTTCCTGGAATTGCTAAGGGCGCCACGGCGCCCCGCCGGGGACAGGTATGGGGCGCGCAACACTGATCGGTTTCTCGGCGGTTGCCATGTGGGCGCTGCTTGCCCTGCTCACCGACGCCTCCGGGCAGGTGCCGCCGTTTCTGCTGTCGGCCATCACCTTCGCCATCGGCACCTGTGTCGGGCTTGCCGCCAGGCTGGTGATGCCGGCTCCGGACAAGAGCCGGAAGGTGCCGCCGCAGGTGTGGCTGATCGGCATTGCCGGGCTGTTCGGCTATCATTTCTTCTACTTCACGGCGCTGCGCAACGCGCCGGCAGTCGAGGCGAGCCTGATCGCCTATCTGTGGCCGCTGCTCATCGTGCTCGGCTCGGCGCTGATGCCGGGCGAACGGCTCGCCTGGAACCATGTCGTCGGCGCGCTGCTCGGCCTTGCCGGCACTTTCCTCATCGTCACCAAGGGCGGCGGGCTCGCCTTCGACGCGCGCTACGCCTTCGGCTATGCGATGGCGGGCGTCTGCGCGCTGCTCTGGTCGTCCTATTCGCTCCTGTCGCGACGCTTCCCGTCGGTGCCGACCTCGATCGTCACATGGTTCTGCGCCGCGACGTCGGTGCTTTCGCTCGCCTGCCACCTGCTGCTCGAAACGACCGTGCTGCCGGACGGCCCGGGCCAGTGGCTGGCCGTCGTCGGGCTCGGCCTGATGCCGGTGGGGGCCGCCTTCTATGCCTGGGACATCGGCGTCAAGCGCGGCAACATCCAGGTGCTGGGGGCGGCAAGCTATGCCGCGCCGCTTTTGTCGACGCTGGTGCTGATCGCGGCCGGAGTGGCCGAGCCGTCGCTGCGCATCCTCGCCGCCTGCGTGCTTATCACCGGCGGGGCGGCGCTCGCGGCCAAGTCGCTCCTGCTGCGCAAGCCGGCGACCGGCGGAGCAAGCGCATGATGCCGTTCGCGGGCGGCATCGAGGCCAACCCGAATGCGACGCTTCTGTTCTCTATAGCCGCCTCGGCGATCTACGTCCTGGCGCTTGAGCTTTCGCCGCGCCTCGCCCGCTCCGCCGCCAAGACGCTGGCCGTCGCCTTGCTGGCGGCGCTTGCCGTCATGCAGGGCGGTCCGCTGCTGCTCGTCGCGGCATTGGCGCTCAGCGCCGCCGGCGATGCGTTCCTCTCGCGCGACGGCGAAAAGGCGTTCCTTGGCGGGCTGGCGAGCTTTCTTGCCGCGCATGTCGCCTATGTCGCCCTGTTCCTCGAGGCGGGCGGGGGGATCGGGCTGCTCGCGGCCGAACCCTGGCGCGGCGCGATCGCCCTGGTGATGGCGGCGTTCGTTATCGTGATGCTCGCAGCGCTGTGGCGCCGCGTCGGTCCACCCTTGCGTATCCCGATCGCCGTCTATGTCGCGGCGATCCTCGCCATGGGCATCTCGGCGCTAACGACCGGCTATCCGTGGGTGATCGCGGGCGCCGCGCTGTTCATGGCCTCGGACGGCTTGCTGGCGGCCGAGCGCTTCCTACTTACCGCGATCTCGCCGCATCGCGTCTGGATGCGCTACGCGGTCTGGGTGCTCTACTATGCGGCCCAGCTGGCAATCACGCTTGGTTTTCTCTTGAGTTAAGAGGTTTTCGGCTGCCAGCCCGGCTCGGCAAGCTCGAAAGCCGCGAAGTCGAAACCCGGCGCCACCGTGCAGCCGACCAGCGTCCATTCGCCGAGGCTGCGCGCCGACTGCCACCAGCCGGCCGGCACCACGATCTGCGGCCGCTCGCCCGCGGCAAGCGCGGCGCCCAGCACCTGTTCGATGACGGCGCCGGAGCCTTCCTCATGCATGGCGAGCGCCAGCGGCGCGCCGGCATAGAAGTGCCAGACCTCCGCCGCATCCTTCACCCGGTGCCAGGCCGAAAGCTGGCCTTTCTCCAAAAGGAAGTAGATCGCGGTGGAATGGCCGCGCGGGCCTCCCGAAGCATCGCGAAACGTCTCGGCATACCAGCCGCCTTCGGGGTGCGGCTGGAGCCCCAGCGTTGCGATGATTTCGGCGGCGCTGGTCATGAAAGAGGTCTTTGACCTTGATGCATGTCGTTATCCCAAAAGCCACATACTTTTCGGGCGGCATGCATCAGAAATTGTCCTTGCGCTTGCGGATCTCCGCGAACACCTCAACGTCGCTCGCCCTCTCCATGCCGAGATGCTTGCGGATCGTCGGGTCGTGCCAGCGCAGGAACGGATTGGTCGACAGTTCCTCGCCGATCGTCGTCGGCAGGGTCGGCTTGTTGTCGGCGCGCAGCGCCTCGATCCTTGCGGCGCGTTCCTTCAAGGCCGAATTGCTGGGGTCGACGGTCAGCGCGAAGCGGGCATTGGCCAAGGTGTATTCGTGGCCGCAATAGACGACGGTCTTGGCCGGAAGGGCGGCAAGCTTCTTCAGCGACTCGTGCATCACCGGCGGCTTGCATTCGAACAGCCGGCCGCAGCCCAGCGCAAACAGCGTGTCGGCGGTGAAGGCGACCTTTGAGGCCGGCAGATGGTATGAGACGTGGCCGGCGGTGTGGCCGGGCGTCTCGATGACCTCGATCCTTTCCTCGCCAAGGCGGATGACGGAGCCTTGCCTGACGGTCTCGTCGATGCCGGGGATCTTCGCTTTCTCGGCTTCCGGCCCGATGATGGTGAGCTTGAAACGCTCCTTCAGGGCCAGATTGGCCTCGACATGGTCGCCATGATGATGCGTGGTCAGGATCATGGTCGGCGTCCAGCCGGTGCGCTTGATCGCGGCCAGGATCGGGGCTTCCTCCGGAGCGTCGATGATCGCCGTCTGGCCGCTTTCGGGGTCGTGAACCAACACACCGAAATTGTCGGTGCGGCACATGAACTGTTCGATTTCGACCGGCATATCGGCGCTCTCCGTTATCGCCGCAGACATAGGGCGCCCGGCCGCCGATGTCATCCGCCTTTGTTGAACTCGGCATTTATCGCGGCTACCGTCCCAGCCATGCATTCCGATATCGTCGATCTCCGCTCCTTCTATTCGACCACGCTCGGGCGCCTTGCCGAGCGCGCGATCACCATGGCGCTGTCGTCGATATGGGCAGCCGTTCCGAACGAGCGACTGGTCGGCCTCGGCTACACGCTGCCCTGGCTGGAGCGCTTCGGCACCGACGCCGAGCGCGTCTTTGCCTTCATGCCGGCGACGCAAGGGGCTGTGGTGTGGCCGGCGACGGGACCGACGGCGACCGCGCTCGTCTTCGACGAGGAGCTGCCGCTGGTCGATTCCTGCATCGACCGCATGCTGCTGGTCCATTCGCTCGAACATGTCGAGAATCCGCGCGAGACGCTGAACGAGATCTGGCGCGTGCTGTCGCCGGCGGGTAGAGTCGTCATCGTCGTGCCCAACCGGCGCGGCGTCTGGGCGCGCTTTGAGCACACGCCCTTCGGCAACGGCCGGCCGTTCTCGCGCGGCCAGCTTACCGAATTGCTGCGCGAGGCGAATTTCACGCCCGCCGCGTGGTCCGATGCGCTGTTCTTCCCGCCGTCGCCACGGCGCTTCATGATGCAGTTCCACAACGTGCTGGAGCGGGCCGGCCGGCGGTTCTGGCCGATCTTCTCCGGCGTCATCGTCGTCGAGGCGCAGAAGCGCCTCTACCAGGGCGTGCCGGTCGCGCAGCGCGCCTCGCGCCGCGTCTTCGTGCCGGTCTTCTCGCCGCAGGGCGCGACGCGGCTCGGCCGAAAGGCGGCCGACACGCTGCGTCGGACAAAGCAGATGACGCGTTCGTGATCGGGGGCAATCCTTGCATCGCAAGGCAATCATCACCCTATCTCAGGGCCAGGTTCGGGGTGCGGCATCGGCGTCGATGACCGTTTCCGAAAGCAGGGATACCGCGTATGGATGACAAGCCCCGCGCCGAACAGGCAGCGTTCTCGGTCGAGTCGAGCAGCCTCTCCGACCAACTGGCGGCGATCAGGCTGGCGCTGAAGACGTCGCCGGTGCGCAGGCCGCTCCTGTGGGCCTCGATCGGCATTGTCGGCGTCATCGTCGCGACCTCGATCGGGCAGGTCCTGCTCAACCGCTGGAACCAGCCCTTCTACGACGCGCTGGCGCGGCGCGACCTGCCGGGGTTCCTGCACCAGCTGATGGTTTTTGCCGCAATCGCCGGCAGCCTCCTGGTGCTCAATGTCGGCCAGACCTGGCTCAACCAGACGATCCGGCTGAAGTTGCGCGAGGCGCTGACGCTCGACCTCATCGCCGAATGGATGCGGCCGGCGCGCGCCTTCCGGCTCACCCACGCGGGCGCCATCGGCGTCAACCCCGACCAGCGCATGCAGCAGGACGCCGGGCATCTCTCCGACCTGTCGACAGACCTCGGCGTCGGTTTGTTGCAATCCTTCATCCTGCTTGTGTCCTTCATCGGCGTGCTGTGGGAGCTCTCCTCCGGCTTCGTCTTCGATATCGGCGGCCATTCGCTGACGATACCCGGCTACATGGTCTGGGCGGCGATCCTCTATGCCGGCATTGCCTCCTGGCTGAGCTGGCTGGTGGGCCGGCCGCTCATCCGCTTCAACAGCGATCGCTACACGCGCGAGGCGGAGCTGCGCTCCTCCATGGTCCGCGTCAATGAGAATATCGACGCCATCGCGCTTGCCCATGGCGAGGCGGACGGCCGCCGGCAGCTGGAGGTCGATCTCGCCAGCGTGCTCGGCGCCATGCGGCGCATCTATGGCGCCCAGATCAACCTGTCCTGGATCACCGATGCCTATGGCTGGATCACCGTGGTGGCGCCGATCCTGGTCGCGGCGCCGGTCTATTTCGCGGGCGATATCAGCTTCGGCGGATTGATGATGGCTGTCGGCGCCTTCAACCAGGTGAATTCCTCGCTGCGCTGGTTCATCAACAATATCGGCGCCATCGCCGACTGGCGGGCAACGCTGATGCGCGTCGCCGACTTCCGCATCGCGCTCGGCGAAACGGACATCCTGCATGCCAAGGAAAAGCGCATCGCGTTCGGCGAGAACGCGAATGGCAAGCTGACATTCGACAAGCTCGAGGTCGCCTCTCCCGACGGCTGCACCAGGCTTGCCGAGACGGATGCCGAGATAAAGGCCGGCGAGCGCGTCATGATCACCGGCGATCCGCGTGCCGGCAAGACGCTGTTCTTCCGCGCCATCGCCGGCCTTTGGCCCTGGGGAAGCGGGCGCATCGGCATGCCGGCCGGGGAGAGGCCGTTTTTCGTACCGCGCACGCCCTATTTCCCGCTCGGCACGCTGCGCGACGTTCTCAACCATGCCGAAGGCGCCAGGATCGACGACGCTGAGATTTCCGCGGTGCTCGGCGAAGTCGGCCTCGAGCGCCTGTCGTCGCAGCTCGACCGCTCGGCGCGCTGGGAGCATGAACTGGCCGACGAGGAACAGCGGCTGCTCGCCTTCGCGCGGCTGGCGCTGAGGAAGCCGAAATGGGTGATCATCGACGAGGCGCTGGATACATTCGACGGCGCCACGCTGCGGCGCGTGCTGGCGATGCTGCAGGCCAGGCTGCCGGACGCCGCCATCCTCAATATCGGGCGTGGCCTGCACAACAACCAGTTCTTCCCGCGCGCGCTCACCATCGTCAAGGACAGCGGCCGATCGGCGCTCAAGCCGGCCCGCCTTCGGGCCGGCGCGATCGAACCCCCGCCGGCCGCGGCGCACGCCAGGAAATAGCTTTATTTCGCCGTGATCGCGGTGAAGAATCCCGGCGTGGTGGGAGCCTGCCATGCTCAAGCTGCTCAGCCTGCTTGCATGCCTTGCCTGCGCCGAGGCAGCGCCAATGCCTGCAATCGGCGGCACTGCCGTCGATGTCGAACTGGTGCTGGCCGTCGATATCTCGCAATCGATGGACGAAGGGGAGTTCGCCCTGCAGCGCGCCGGCTATGTCGAGGCGCTGCGGCATCCCGATTTCATCAATGCCGTGCGTTCGGGTTCGAGGGGCCGCATCGCGATAGCCTATTTCGAATGGGCGGGCGTCGTGCGCAATGACGGCGTGATCGGCTGGCAGGTCATCGACGGCGCGGACAGCGCCAATGCCTTCGCCGACAAGATCGCGGGCCGTCCGTTCCGGAGCTTTCGCGGCACCTCGATTTCCGGCGCCCTCGGCTTCGGCGCCGCGCTTCTGCAGAAAAACGGCTTTTCGGCGCCGCGCCGGGTCATCGACATATCGGGGGACGGGCCCAACAATGCCGGGCTACCTGTCGCCATGACCCGCGATGCGGCCCTGACCGAGGGCATCATCATCAACGGCCTGCCGATCCTCATCAGCCCGTCGCCGAGCGTCAGCCATCTCGATCGCTACTATGCCGACTGCGTCACCGGCGGCCCAGGTTCGTTCGTGCTGCCGATCTATGCGGCGTCCGAATTCTCGACCGCGATCCGCCGCAAGCTGATCCAGGAGGTGAGCGGCGTCGGTCACCTCAGAACGGTTCGCGTCGATGCCCAGGCGCCGATCGATTGCCTGCTTGGCGAGCGGCTGCGGCAGCGGTTCTCCGATCCGTATTTTCCGGAGCTGGATCGATGAACTGGAGCGCGCCAGACGTTCCAACTTCTGTTTTTCGCAATTCCGGACGGTTTTGCCCCAGGCGCCCTTAAACCGCCCGGGCGCCGTATTTGGCGCGGAACTCGTCATAGCAGTCGCGGCGCCAACGCCGGCCGACGACATAGCCGCGCAGCAGTTCGGCCGGCGAGTAGCCGAGCGCCTTGGACGACCGGTTGGCGAGATAGCCCGAAAATGCCTGCGGCAGCCTGCCCTTCAGGATGTCGGCGATGATCTGGCGCGCGATCATATAGGGCGGGACGTCGGGATAGCGGTCGGCGATGTAGGGGTGCTTGCCGATCAGGTTGGCATAGGCCTCGACATAGCCGTCGCGTCGGCCGGAAATCGAATTTTCCGAATTGTACTTCTTCCAGTCGATATCATCCGACAGCAAGGCGCCGCTGCGGTTGGCAAAACGCAGCAGCAATTCGCGGTCCTGCATGCGCGTGATGTCGCTGTCGAAGCCGCCGATCGCAAGCAGCGATTCGTGCCGGGCGGTGATCGCCGAGCCGGCGATGAAGATCGTCTGCGAGACCAGAGCGCGCTGCAGCGTGCTTTTGTCGAGCAAGGCCTGGCGGTTGATGCATTTGGTGCTGCGGTTGCCCTTCACAGAGATGAAGGAGCTGATCAGCACTTCGAGAGAAGGGTTTTTGTCGAAGTGCGACAGCGTCCGGTCCAGGCGGTCCGGCAGATAGACATCGTCCGAATCAAGGAAGGTCACGATCGGCGCCCGCGCGCGCTCGATGCCCGCGTTGCGCGCGGCATTGGCGCCCCGCCATTTCGCGCCGACATAGATCAGTCTGGGGTCGCGAATTTCGGCGAGCGCCAGGGCGGTGCCGTCGGTCGAACCGTCGTCGACGACGATGTGCTCGAAGCGGGTAAGTGTCTGGGCAAGAACGCTTTCCACCGCGCGCACGACCTGGCTGCGCCGGTTGTGCGTCGGTGTGATCACGGTGATCAGAGGAGCTGTGTCGGAAGCGGTCGGCATCTAACCTTCGTTGTGGGGCGGACAAGCAACGATCGGATCGATCCCGCACCTGCCCTTTATGTCCACCGCCCCGATGGATTCGACAAAAACGGTACCGAAAAGATGCGCCTATGTCACCTGAAGCGTCGCTTCAGCGTCAGGGTCGGTACGTATTTCCTCAATGTCATGCGGTTTGAAGGCAACACTTTGCGACGACCTATCCTCAGCCATGCCCGACACTGCAGGAACGACTTCCACCCCGACCGAACAGGTTGGATGTTGCACCGCCATCATCTTTCCACGACCGCAGTCAGCGCTTGAGCAGGAATACCGCCTGCTGGCCGAAGAAGTTCCAGAACCACCACGGCATCGACAGGCCGATCTTCTGGCCGTTGGCGTCGAGCGCGGTGGCCTTCTCGACCGTCGCGCCGAGCTCCTCGCACAGATTGACGAAGTCGCGGATGGTGCAGAAGTGGATGTTCGGCGTGTCGTACCAGGAGTAGGGCAGGTCCTTGGTGACCGGCATCCTGCCCTTGATCAGCAGCGAGAAGCGCACGCGCCAGTGGCCGAAATTGGGGAAGGAGACGATGGCGCGGTTGCCGATCCGAAGCAGCTCGTCGAGCACCACCTTCGGATTGCGGGTCGCCTGCATGGTCTGCGACAGCACGACGAAATCGAAACCCTTGTCGGGATAGAATTTCAGATCCGTGTCGGCATCCCCCTGGACGACGGAAAGGCCGCGCGCCACGCATTCGTTGACGCCTCGCTGCGACAGCTCCAGGCCGCGGCCGTCGACCTGCCTGGTCTCCTGCAGAAGCTCCAGCAGCACGCCGTCGCCCGAGCCGACATCCAGCACGCGCGAATGCGGCGGGATGAGACCGGTGACGACCTCGAGGTCGACTCGCTGGGCACGATTGACGCTCATGGGCACACCTCCGGCCTTGGAGCCTTTGCGGCCACGGGGAATCCTGGCGCCGCGCAAATGCGGCCAAAACAGAGGGATCGCGCGCCGCTCACAGGCTGAGCCCCCTGGCGCGTGCGGCCGAGGCGATGAAGCCGTTGATGGCCGCGAACAGTTCCGGCTCGTCGAGCAGGAAGGCGTCATGGCCGCGATCGGTCTCGATCTCGACGAAGGAGACGGAGGCGCCGGCGGCGTTCAGCGCATGCACGATCGAGCGGCTCTCCTCGGTCGGGAACAGCCAGTCTGATGTGAAGGACACCAGGCAGAAGCGCGTCTTGGTGCCGGCGAAGGCGTCGGCCAGCCGTCCGCCATGGTCGGCGGCGAGGTCGAAATAGTCCATCGCGCGGGTCAGATAGAGGTAGGAGTTGGCGTCGAAGCGGTCGACGAAGGTCATGCCCTGATGGCGCAGATAGCTCTCGATCTGGAAATCGGCGTCGAAACCGAAGGTGAGCGCCTCGCGATCCTGCAGGTTGCGGCCGAATTTGCGGTGCAGCGCTGCTTCCGAGAGATAGGTGATGTGGGCGGCCATGCGGGCCACGGCGAGCCCCTTTTCCGGACGCCTGCCGAAATCCAGATATTTACCGCCGTGCCAGTCCGGATCGGCCATGACGGCCTGCCGCCCGACCTCATGGAAGGCGATGTTCTGGGAGGAATGGCGGGCGCCGGTGGCGATGGGCAGCGCCGAGAAGACGCGCTCCGGGTAGCTTGCGGCCCATTGCAGCACCTGCATGCCGCCCATCGAGCCGCCGAGCACGCAAAACAGCTTCTCGATGCCGAAATGGTCGACCAGCATCAGCTGCGCGCGCACCATGTCGCGGATGGTGATGATCGGCAGGTCGAGGCCATAGGGCCTGCCGGTCGCCGGATTGGTCGAGGCCGGGCCGGTGGAGCCGAGGCAGCCGCCGACGACGTTGGCGCAGATGACGAAAAAGCGGCTGGTGTCGATGATCTTGCCGGGGCCGATCAGCACCTCCCACCAGCCAGGCTTGCCGGTCACCGGATTGGTGTTGGCGACGTGCTGGTCGCCGGTCAGCGCATGGCAGACGAGGATGGCGTTGGAGCGGGCGTCGTTGAGGGTGCCGTAGGTCTGGTAAGCGACCTGGAACGGCGACAGCACCGTGCCGGCATCGAGCCTCAGCGGCTTGTCGGGTCCGAACTGCAGCACCGGGCTCGACGGGCGGTCGGCCTCGTTGTTGGTCCTTGGAGCGCGCTGAGCGGCCATTGCATTCCCCATCCAGTCCGCATCGATCTCACCGACGCGGTGTCCGGCCGGCCGCGGACAACAAAAAACCGGCTCGCCTTCGCAAAGCCGGTTACAGGTTGCAAACGGCCCTTTAGCGAATTGTTTAACGTGGCTGCAAGCCGACCGGCCAAATCACCACGGGAAGTCCGGCTGCTCTTCTAGGACCAGCATTGCGCTTCGTCAACGGCCAGCATCCGAGGGGCAGCATTTGAGGCCAGCCTGCCGGCGCGAGCGCGGCACTCGACATTCCGGGCCACGGCCTGTATTTCCGCAGCGGCCTCCGGACCGAGGCCTTCTCGACGGATTTGTGACATGAAGCAGGATCAGCCACGTCCGACGCCCCGCGCGGGCATCATGGACATCGAGGCCTACGTGCCTGGAAAAAGCACCGCGCCCGCCGGCGTGACGAAGGTCTACAAATTGTCGTCGAACGAGAATCCGCTCGGGCCTTCGCCGAAGGCGATCGAGGCCGCGCGGGAGGTAGCTGCAAAACTGGATGTCTATCCCGACGGCTCCGCCCGCCGGTTGCGCGAGGCGATCGCCGAGGTGCATGGCCTCAACCCGGCAAACATCATCTGCTCCAACGGCTCCGATGAGATCCTCGGCCTGTTGGCGCAGACCTATCTCGCGCCCGGCGACGAGGCCGTGTTCACCGAGCACGCCTTCATGGTCTACAAGATCTACATCCAGGCCGCTGGCGCCAAGCCGGTGGCGGTCAGGGAAACCGACGAGCGCGCCGACATCGACGCGATCCTGGCTGCCGTCACGCCGCGAACAAAAATCGTCTTCCTTGCCAATCCCAACAATCCGACCGGCACTTACGTGCCGTTCCAGGAGGTGCGCCGGCTGCACGCCGGATTGCCGAAGAACGTGCTTTTGGTGCTCGACGCGGCCTATGCCGAGTACGTGCGGCGCAACGACTATGAAGCCGGCATCGAGTTGGCGGGCAGCGCCGAGAATGTGGCCATGACCCGCACCTTCTCAAAGCTCGGCCTCGGCGGCGCGCGCGTCGGCTGGATGTACGGGCCGGCGCATATCGTCGATGCGATCAACCGCGTGCGCGGCCCCTTCAACGTCAACGCGACCGCGATCGAGGCCGGCATCGCGGCCATCCGCGACCGCGCCCATATTGAGCGCAGCGTGGAGCACAATGCAAAATGGCTGGCCTGGCTGAATGAGGAACTGACCAAGCTCGGGCTGCGCGTGACGCCCAGCGTCGGCAATTTCGTGCTGATCCACTTCCCGGACGACAAGATGCATTCGGCGGCGGCGGCCGACGACTATCTGAGTGCGCGCGGCTACATTCTGCGCCGTGTCACCGGCTACGGCTTCCCCAATGCGCTGCGAATGAGTGTCGGCACCGAAGAAGCCAATCGCGGCGTCGTCGATGCGCTCAAGACCTTCCTGAAAAGCTAGAGACCATGGCATCACCGATGTTCGAAAGAATAGCGCTGGTCGGCATCGGCCTGATCGGCTCGTCGCTTGCCCGCGTCATCCGCCGCGAGGGCCTGGCGCGCCATGTCGCCATCGCGACGCGCAGCAAATCGACGCTCAACCGGGCCGGGGAACTCGGTCTCGGCGATTCCTACACGATCGATGCAGAAGAAGCGGTCCGCGACGCGGATCTCGTCATAGTGTCGGTTCCGGTCGGCTCGTCCGGCGAGGTCGCCGCCGAGATCGCGCCGGCGCTGAAGAAAGGCGCCATCCTGACAGATGTCGGCTCGACCAAGGCCTCCGTCATCGCGCAAGTCGGGCCGCATGTGCCCGAAGGCGTGCACTTCATCCCTGGCCACCCGCTGGCGGGCACGGAAAAATCCGGGCCGGATGCCGGCTTCGCCGACCTCTTCGACAACCGTTGGTGCATCTTCACGCCGCTGCCGGACACCGACCCCGAGGCGCTGGAGAGGCTCTCGGAGTTCTGGCGCCGCTGCGGCTCCAACATCGACACGATGGACCCGCAGCATCACGACATGACCTTGGCCATCGTCTCGCATCTGCCGCACATCATCGCCTACAACATCGTCGGCACCGCCGACGATCTGGAATCCGTGACCAAGACGGAAGTCATCAAATATTCCGCCTCCGGCTTTCGCGACTTCACCCGCCTGGCTGCCTCCGACCCGACCATGTGGCGGGATGTCTGCCTGCACAACAAGGACGCGATCCTGGAAATGCTGGCGCGCTTCTCGGAGGATCTCGCGTCGCTGCAGCGGGCGATCCGCTGGGGCGACGGCGAAAAGCTGTTCGACCTCTTCACCCGCACCCGCGCCATCCGCCGCTCGATCATCGAGGCCGGCCAGGACATCGATGTGCCGGATTTCGGCCGCCAAGCGGTCGAGCATCCTAAAAGGAGCTGATATTCAGGTGAGGCCGGCCTGCAAATGGCGGTTCCCTGCGCTTCCGGTGCTCACGTACTTTAAGTACGCTCCGCTCCGGTTCTCGGAAACCGCCATTTTCGACTCGGCCTGACCTGAATCTCAGCTCCCTTTGCCTTGCTGGGATGACGGCCAGTGGGCCGCCATCATCGCCAGTGTCTCGGCCCGGTCCGGCGCGCCGAGCCGGCCGCCGAAGCGCAGGCATTTGAGCGCTGCGGCGGCGCTGGCAAAGCGCAGCGCCTGATCGGCCGGCATCGCTTCGGCAAGGCCAACGGCAAAAGCACCGTGGAAGACATCGCCGGCGGCGAGCGTGTCTACTGCCTTGACCTTTGGCGCTTCGACATGGCGGACGCGGCCGGCTGCCCGGTCATGCCACCAGGTTCCGGCGGCGCCTCCGGTCACCGCGACAAAGGCGTCGGTGCGCGAGGCAAGATCGGCGCAGGCGCTTTCAGGGTCGAGCGCGTGGCCGCAGACGATGCGCGCCGCCGGCTCAGAGGCGACGATGTGCGAGGCCAAGGGCAAGAGCCGTTCCAGCACCTCGACCGGCGCGGTGTCGGCGTCGAGGATCGCCGGACGGCCGGCGTCCCGCGCGGCCGTCAAGGCAAGTGCGGCGGCGCCCGGCCAGCGCACATCCGCCAGCACGGCGTCGAAGCCGGAAAGATCGGCAAGCGGCAGGGAGCCGGGATCGGCTTGCGCCTTCCCGTCATAGAAGGGAACGATGATGCGCTCGCCATGGGTATCCACCAGGATCGCGGCCAGCGCAGAGCGCGTGCCGGCGACGCGGCGGACCAGGCCGCAGTCGACGCCTTCCGCCTCGATCTCGGCGATCAGCCGGTCGCCGACCGCATCGTCTCCCGCGCTCGCCCAGAGCGACACGTCGGCGCCGAGGCGATGCGCGGCGCAGGCGGCGCTCGTCGCCATGCCCGAGGCGATCTGGACACCATCGCCGGCGATGAATTTGCCCTGATGCGTGGGGAGCGTCTCGACACGCAAGATCGTATCGAGGGTGAAGGCGCCGACACTGAGCAGCTTGACCGGCCTTGGCATTATCGGCCTACTCTACCGGCTTGATCTTGCCGAGCGGGATGAAGCCGAGCGAAGCCTTGCCTTTGACGACCTTGAGCGGCATGGACGGCTCGCTGCCGAGCATGGCAATGCCGGCAAAACCCTGCTCGATTTCATTTTTGCGCTCTGGAATGGCGCCGGCGAGGATGGCCGCCACCGCCTTGGGGTCCTTGAGCTTGATCTTCAGGCTGGCATCGATCAGGCCGTCCGCGTCGACCGAGATCGGTCCGGACACGGTGACGCGCGCCGTTCCCGACGACAGGTCGAGGCTGGCAATGTCGACCATCTGGCCGCGCAGGCTTTTCGGCGGCGCCGCAAGCAGCGCGACGCCGTTCTTCAGCGTCGCCTCGCCGCCGCCGTCCAGCGCCGGCAGCACGCGGCCGCCGATCGCGTTGGCGTTGATCTCAAGATCGCTGAAGCTGCCGGTATAGACGATATCCTGGCCGTTAGGCTGCAACTGGCCAGCAGCCTGGCCGGCGCTGAACAACTGCATGGGATCGGTGTCGTCGGCCGGATCGGTCTGTCCGGACAGGCCCTCCGCCTGCAGCAAAATGCGCCGGGGAAGCGGCCATGACAGTTTGACCGTGGCGCGCAGTTGGTCCCAGTCGAGCCACAGCGGCGGCATGCCTGGCGCGACGGTCCGCAACGGCCCGCGCAGATCCGCCACGGGCGACAAGGGCTGGGTGATCCGGGCGACGGCGCTAAAATCGCCGATCGACGCCGCGACATTCCGGGCATCGTCCTGATAGGCCAGGCTGTCGCAGGAGACAGCGAAGGTCAGCGGATAACCGCTGACCGTGAGATTGGCGCAGTCGGCCTTGATGCCTTTGCCTCCGAGCTCGGCAACGGTCCGCTCGGCCTCGGTCTTGACCCGGCCGGCGAGATAGAACCATCCGCCGCTGTAGAGCGCGAACAGCACCAGGATGAAGGCGGCAAGCCAGAACAGCCGGCGGCGAGGTTTGCGCGATCGCTGGTCACTTGACGTCATGCTGCGGCTCTCGTTAACCCCTCGTGCGGCGAGCGGGCTGTTAATCTCACGCACAAGAAGCGGGGACGGAACAAACACCTTATCGGTGCGGTGTCGTCACTCGAATGCGATCAGGCTTGGCGATATGGGCGATTTTTGGGTTTTTGGCTATGGGTCGCTGATCTGGCGGCCGGGATTCGCACATGTCGAGACGCGGCGCGCCCGCCTTTACGGCTATCGCCGGTCGCTTTGCGTCTATTCCTTCGTGCATCGCGGCACGCGCGAGAGGCCGGGACTGGTGCTCGGCCTCGACCGCGGCGGCTCGTGCATCGGTCTTGCCTTTCGCGTGCCCGGCGATTTGCGCGACGAAGTGCTTTCCTATCTGCGCGAGCGCGAACTGGTGACCAGCATCTATCTCGAACGCACCCTCGATGTCCGGCTGGATGGGGCAGGACGAGGCGGAACGGTCGAAGCGGTCGCCTACATTGTCGACCGCGCGCACGAGCAATATGCCGGCGGGCTCGATGCCGGCCATGCGGCAGAAGTCGTGCGCGGCGCGGTCGGCCAGTCGGGCAGGAACGAGGACTATGTCTTGAGCACGGTGGAGCATCTGAAAGCGCTCGGCATCCGCGACCACTGGCTGGAAGACGTGGGGCGGCGGGTCGCGCCTTCGTGAAGGGCATTTCCGGCGAACCAGATCGCCTCCAATGCTCTATCTTTTTGTTTTTCCGCAATCCCGGACACAAGGGCTACAGCGAGGCCGCTGACCCTAACCGCTACGCACTTTTGCTGGAATTGCTCTGGCCCGATCAAAAAGCAGAACCATGCCTTTGACCTCGGCAAGGCGCGACCTAGCTTAACGGCAATCCATCCCACCAAGCCCTTCTTTGGGCGTCCAGGCCTTCCCAGCATCACGGAGATCAGTCTTGCAGAAACGCCGTCTCGGTCGCACCGACCTTTCCATCGCGCCGCTGGTCCTGGGAGGCAACGTCTTCGGCTGGACCGCCGACGAGAAGACCTCGTTCGACCTGCTCGATCGCTTCGCCGAGGCCGGCTTCAACGCCGTCGACACGGCGGATGCCTATTCGCGCTGGGCGCCGGGCAACAAGGGCGGCGAATCCGAAACCATCATCGGCAACTGGATGAAGAGCCGCGGCAATCGGGACAGCATTGTCGTCATCACCAAGGTCGGCTCCGACATGGGCCAGGGAAAGAAGGACCTGTCGGCGGCCTATATCGAGAACGCGGTGGATCAGTCGTTGAAGCGGCTGCAGACCGACGTCATCGATCTCTATCTGTCGCATTGGCCCGACCCGGCCACGCCTTACGAGGAAACGCTCGGCGCCTATCAGCGCCTGCTCGAGAAGGGCAAGATCCGCTATCCGGGCTGCTCCAATCTCGATGCCGGACAGTTGCGCGCGGCCCTCGATGTCGCCAGCCTGCGCAGCCTGCCGCGTTATGAGGTTCTGCAGCCTGAATACAATTTGTACGATCGTTCTTCGCTGGATGGCCCGCTGATCGATCTCTGCAAGGGGCAGGATCTCGGCGTCATCACCTATTTCAGTCTGGCCAAGGGTTTTTTGAGCGGCAAATACCGCAGCAAGACCGATCTCGGCCAGAGCGAGCGCGGCGAAGACGTGGCCGAGTATCTCAACGAGCGCGGCATGCGCATCCTCTCCGCGCTCGACGCGGCCGCCGGGCGCCATTCGGCCAAGCCGGCGGAAGTGGCGCTCACCTGGATCATGGCGCGGCCGGGCATCACCGCGCCGATCGCCAGCGCCACGACGCCCGCCCAGATGGACAGCCTGATCCGCGCGGCGTCGCTGAAACTTTCCGCCGACGACATCGCCGCGCTCGATCGCGCCAGCGCCTAACGTCTCTTAAGGCAGGTGCGCGAAGCCGATCGGCTCCGCGCACGATCGTCCAAGACCTTTGCGGGCGGCGTCGCGATAATTCCTGACGCATCGCGACAGGAATCGGATTCGGCATGATCGGAGACATTCTGTCTGGAGCGCAGTCCTGGCAGCAACTGCTGGCGCTGGTGTTGGCGGCCACCGTCGTCATGGGCAGTCCCGGTCCGGCGACGATCAGCGTGACCGCCATAGGCGCCGCCTTCGGACTGCGTCCGTCAATGCGCTACACGTCAGGCGTCGTGTTCGGGACGATCGCTGTGCTTCTCGTGGTGGCCGCCGGCCTGGCCGGCATGCTCGCCTCGATGCCGGCGCTGGCGCCCGTGCTGACAGTCGCTTCGGCCGCCTACATCCTCTATCTCGCCCTCAGGATAGCAATGGCGCCGCCGCTTGCCGAAGGTGCAAACAAGGCGGCGCGTCCCACTTTTCTCGGCGGCTTCATGCTCGCCGTCGCCAATCCGAAAGCCTATGTGGCGATCGGCGCCGTGTTCGCCGGCGCTTCGTCGCAGGCCGACGGTCTCGGCATGTCGACAAAGCTGCTGGTGCTCGCGGCGATGATCGTGGCCATCCACATCCTGTGGCTTCTCGCGGGCACGGTCTTCGCGCGCTTGCTGCGCAATCCGCGGGCCGCGCGGATCATCAATCTCGCTTTTGCCGCGACACTGGTGCTGACGACTGCTTTGGCAGCGCTGCCGTAGGAGGGCTCTCAGGCCTTCGCCGTTTTCGTCGCGCCGAGCTCCGCCAGCCGCTTCACCGCCGTCGGCGGCATCGGCGGCGGGTTCGCCGTGCTCGCCGCTTCGACCAGCAGCTCGTCGCAGGCGGCTTCTGTTTCGCCGATCAGGCGCTGCATGAATTCCTCCTTGTCGAGTCCGGGCGGGATCGGCGGCAGGAAGCGGGCCTTGATGGTGCCTGGATAGCGCATGAACTTGCGGCGCGGCCAATAGAGGCCGGCGACATGGGCGACCGGTACCACGGGGACGCCGAGCTGGGTATAGAGCTCGACGATGCCGTATTTGTAGGACGGCTCGGCGCCCGGCGGGCGGCGGGTACCTTCGGGATAGATGATGAGCTGGCGCGGATTGCGCGCCATTTCCTGCCTGGTCGCGGCGACGACCGCTTTCAGCGCCTTGGCGCGACTGCCGCGGTCGACCGGGATCATGCGCATCTTCATGATGTACCAGCCGAAGAAGGGGATCCAGGTCAGTTCCCGCTTCAGAATATACAACGCGTCGTCGAGATACGGAAAAAAGGCGATCGCGTCCCAGAAGGACTGATGCTTCGGCGCCAGGATGAAGGACCCTTCAGGCAGGTTCTCGACGCCCGTGATCTCGCTCCTGGTGCCGGCGATCTTGTCATAGAGCCACATCGAGGTGCGCGACCAGAATTTCGGCACGAACCAGGCGCGGTGGCGGGGCGACAGGAAATAGAAGGGCGTCCAGAAGATCATCTGGATGACCAGGCTGAGATAGAAAGCAAGGTTGAACGCCAGCGAGCGGATATAGAGCATGCGGGAAGGGGCCCGGTGTGGAAGTGTGCGTTGGTTACACCAAGCGCAGACAAAAAGGAAACGGCCTGGTGAGCGAGCGCGCCGCCGTCATAAGGATTGCGCCAGCCGCTCCTTCAGGCGCGGCGCCGCGAAATCGAGGAAGGCGCGCAGCTTTACCGGCAGCAGGCCCTGGCCGGCATGCACGAGATTGACCGGCCATGGCGGCGGCTCGAACGGCTCGAGCACCACGCGAAGCGCGCCCGCGCGCACGGCGGCGTCCACCTGATAGGAAAGCACCTTCGTCAGGCCAAGACCGGCGATCGCCGCATCGATCGCCGCCTCGGCGGTGTTGACCTGCAGCCGCGAGCGGACCGGAACCACGGATTCCCTATTACCGGACACGAAACTCCATGTCGCGGGGGCGGCAAGCCCTTCGAAGGTGACGCAGTCATGGCCGGCGAGATCGCGCAGTTCGAGCGGCGTGCCGCGCTCGGCGAGATAGGCCGGGCTTGCGCAGACGACGCGGCGGATCGAGCCGACGCGCATCGCGACCATGGCCGAATCCGGCAGCTCGCCGATGCGGACGGCGAGATCGATATGCTCCTCGACCAATTGCGTGATCCGGTCCGAGAGGGTCAGGCGGATGTCGACGTCGGGATAGGCGGCGAGGAAGGCGGTGACTACGGGCAGCACATGCAGGCGGCCGAAGACGACCGGCGCGGTGATGACCAATTCGCCGGTCGGGCTCGAGTATTCGCCAGCGGCAGCGCGCTCGGCTTCGCTGACCTCTTCCAGGATCCGGCGGCAGGCGGCCAGATAGGATTGGCCGGCGTCTGTCAGGGTGAGGCGTCGCGCCGAGCGGTTTAGCAGACGCGTCTTCAGATGCGTCTCCAGCACGGAGAGCTTGCGGCTGACCGTCGCCAGCGGGACGCCGGCGCGCCGCGCGGCGGCGGAAAGGCTGCCGGCCTCCACCGTGGCGACGAACAGGGACATGGCGTCGAGGCGGTCCATTCATTCTTCCAGATAACGGAAGGATAGATTGCAAATATGCCTTCTGTCTTCGGATTTCGGAAGGGATTAAATATTATGGGATTTCGTTCGAGGAGCGCCGCCATGAACGCCTTCACCAGCGATGTCGCCTTCACGCCCACCGTCAAGGCGATCCAGTCCCGCAAGGGTTCGCGCGGAAACTATGCCCGCGTCGAGGAGCGCGGCGGCTGGCGCGCGGCGATCACGCCCGATCTCGCGGCCTTCGTCGAGGCGCAGACCAGCGTGCTCCTGGCGACGGCCAATGCCCAGGGCCAGCCCTACATCCAGCATCGCGGCGGGCCGGCCGGCTTTCTCAAGGTGCTCGACGAGCACACGATCGGCTTTGCCGACTTTTCGGGGAACCGGCAGTTCATCACGCAGGGCAACTTGGAAGACAATGCCCAGGCCTTCCTTTTCCTCATCGACTACATGCTTCGGCAACGCATCAAGATCTGGGGTCGGGCGCGGGTCGTCGAGGACGATGCGGAACTGACGGCAAGGCTGATGCCGGCAAACTACAAGGCACGGCCGGAGCAGGCGATCCTGTTCAGCGTCACGGCCTGGGATGCCAATTGCCCGCAGCACATCCCGCAGCGCTTCGAGGCGGCGGATGTGGCGGCGGCGCTTGCCGAACGCGACGGGCGTATCCAGAGCCTCGAACAGGAGATCGCGCGGCTGCGCGGCAATGCGCCGGGTGAAGCCTAGTGCGTTTCACCGTTTCACAGAAACGGCGAAACGCCCTATCTCCCTGTTTTTACGCAATTCCGGACGGAAAACCGCTCACACCTTTCCGGGAATTGCTCTAGTTTTTTGCCGTGGAGGCTTCGGCGAGCGTGACGCCCTCTGCGGTCGGGCGCACGGGAACGATGCCGCGCGCCAGCGCCAGCACATATTTGCTGTATTCGGTGAGCAGCACGCGCAGCGCTTCCGGCTTGGTCAGCCAGCTTCCATTGCCGAGTTTGGTGTTGACCACCGGATAGGGCTCGAGCCGCGCGCCATGCAGCAGCCGGCTCATCTCCAGCAGGCTGCGCGGCATGTGGTAGTTGTTGGTGACGAGGATGATGCTGCCATAGGCGTGGCTTTCCACCCATTTGGCGCTCTCCTCGGCATTGCCGATCGTGTCGAGCGCGGCGCGGTCGATATCGACGCAGCAGGAGAACAGCTGCTTGTCGCCGCCCGTCGCCATTTGCAGCTGGCGGCGGCTGGCCGAGGGGTGAACGCCGCTGATCAGCAGCCGCTCGCCCTTGCCCGATGCCAGCAGATCCATGGCGGCGTCGAGCCGCGACTGGCCGCCGGTGAGCACGATGATGGCGTCGGCCCTGGCCGGATTGACCGGCGTCGTCATGTTGCTGACCTTATCGGCAAACCAGCCGAAGCCGCCGGCGAAAAGCGCCAACAGGGCAAGCAGGAAGAAACCGCAGAGACGAAGCGCGAACCTGAGACGACCGGGCCTTGCAGGCGCCGCGCCGCGTCCAAGCGCCGCCGGCATCCGTCCAGCCGTTCCGAAGGAATCCCGCGCGTCCATCATCCCCAGGTTAATCCTGAAAACGTCCTATGGTTAACTCTGAAATGCGGCCTTTGATAGATGGGGCGGCGCACATTGCGTTACGGCAGTTTCCCTTGCGTGATCATGCACTTGGATCGCAATCGCATCGGAAACCCGGTTGCTGCCTCCTGCATTCGCCGACCCTTGGCTTCGGATCATGGTCAGCCCGCCTCCGGCTGACGGATATCGATATCGCTGAGGTAGGCGACGACCGTGGCATGCGAGGTCGCCGCCGTCAGCGCGCCGATCACCAGCACCATCAGGCCGACGCCGAGATAGCCGGTGGAGCCGATGGCGAAATTGCCGAAGAGTGCGGTCGCCTGATCCGCCTCAGGCGTCGCCATGTTGCGCGACGACCACCAGGAAAAGACGATGAAGACAGCGATCGCGGCGCCGCCGCCGGCGGCGGCGCCCTTCATGCCGGTGACCAGGAAATGCCAGCGGAATTCGCGCGCGATGAAGCGGGCCTCGGCGCCGACGAAATGCAGCACTTCGATGATGTGACCGTTGCCGGCCATGGCGCCGCGCGTGGCGAACACCACGGTCAGCACCGTCGCCGACAAGATCAGCGCCAGCACGGCAAAGCCGATCGTCACCGTCGTGCGCGCCATGGCGACCAGCCGGTCGACCCAGGTGCGATGGTCGTCGAGCGCGGCGCTCGGCAGCTTGGGCGTGATCGCGGCGCGCATGGCGGCGAAGTCGGGCGGATTGGCCTCGTCGATGGTGACGACGATGAGGCGCGGCACCGGCAACTCGTCGATGTTGAGGCCGGTGCCCAGCCACGGCTCCAAAAGGCGCGCCGTCGCATCGCGGTCGACGATCTTCGTGCCCGTCACGCCGGGAAACTCGCTGGCGATCTGCGAGGCCTGCGCGAGGGCCGCTTCCATGTCGAGGCCTTCGACCGGCTTGATCTGGATCGTCGCCTCGCGCGAGATCTGGTTCTCCCACACCGAAGCGGTGTCGCGCACCAGCGTCACGGCGCCGAAGGTCAGGCAGGACAGGAAGGTCATGATGGCGATGACCAGCACCAGCGCCCGGCCGGCGATGTTCTGCGCCGGTACGATCGGCGCCATCTTGCGTTGGACGCGCCGGACGGTCGCCGTCGTCCCGGCGGCTTCGTCCTGCAGGTGATCGGCCGGAAGATCAGTCATAGACGTCCAGCCTTCCGCCGGCGAGAATCATGCGCCGCGCATCGACCTGCTCCATCAGGCCGAGATCGTGGGTGGCGATCACCACGGCGGTGCCAAGCCGGTTGAGCTCGATGAAGAGCCTCAGCAGCCGGCGCGCGAGCGGCGGATCGACATTGCCGGTCGGCTCGTCGGCAAGCAGGATCTCGGGCTGCTCGATCAGGGCGCGGGCGATCGCGGCACGCTGCTTCTCGCCGCCCGACAGCACCGGCGGCAGCACATGCATGCGGTCGCCGAGGCCGACCCATTTCAGGAGCTCGGTGACGTCGGTGCGATAGCTCGCTTCCTCGCGCCCGCGCACGCGCAACGGCAGCGCGACGTTCTCGTAGGTGGTCATGTGATCGAGCAGGCGGAAATCCTGGAACACCACGCCGATGCGGCGCCTGAGCAGCGGCAACTCGCCGCGCGAGATGCGCGAGCGATCCTTGCCGAAGATGGTGATCAGCCCGCGCGTCGGTTTCAGCGACATGAAGAGCAGGCGCAGCAAGGTCGTCTTGCCGGCGCCCGAGGGACCGCTCAGGAACTGAAAGGAGCGCTCCGGAATGTGCAGGGAAATGTCGCGGAGGATCTCCGGACCCATGCCATAGCGAAGGCCGACATTTTCGAAGCGGATCACTTTCGGCGACCTGAAACCTTAGGCGGCGTCCTGCCAGCCTGTTCTCTGCCAAGACCATCGGCCGGCATGGTTAATGGTTGGTTAATTTCTGCTGGTTTTCGACGTTTCACGGCGGTTCCGGTGGGGAAGCGTTAACCATTTGCGTTTACCCAAAACAAACGAAGATTGCACTGGGGCCGTAATGGCTGAGGATCGAACCGCGCGCCCTGTTTCCGGCGAAATCATGACGGGTGCGGCAGCAAACGCCGCGCCGGAGCGCGTCAGGCTCGACGCGCCGGCCGACATCGTCGATGCCGACTATGTGGTGTTGCCGCGATTCGCTGCCCGTCCGGAACCGATCGCGGCGCCGCTGCCACCGCAAGCGCCCTCGACGCCATCCATCGAAGGCATGGGCATGCTGCGCAAACCGGAGGGCGTGCCCGCGCGGCCGGCCTCGCGCGGCGGTCCGATCTTCTGGACCGCCGGAGTGGGCGCAGCGCTCGTCGCCTTCTGGGTGTCGGGCGGACACGCCCTGGTGCGTCAAAGCCCCTTCTGGGCGGCTTCTGCGCCGGCAAGCGCGCTCAGCATTTCCGGCGTGACGTCGCGAATCGATGCCTCGGGCTTGAAGCCCGTCCTGTTCGTCGACGGCGAGGCCGCCAATGACGGCGCAAGATCGCAGCCGCTGCCGCCGCTCGAGATCCGCGTCACCGACAATGCCAGCAACGTCATCCGCTACAGGCTGGGGACATCCAACCGCTCGCTGGCGCCCGGCGAAAGATTCGGCTTTTCCAGCCGTCTCGATGTGCCTAGAAACGGCGTTAGGGCCGTATCGGTCACCTTCGCCGGTTGAGGCGGATTGATATTCAGGTGACGCCGGCCTGATCTGAATCTCAAAACGCCCGGGCGATCTTTTTTAGAAAGGTAGTTGATGCCAGTTGTGCGCGGCAAGGATATCGAGGTCCTGTTTTCGGCGTCGGCGATCGCCCGCCGCAATCTCGAGCTCGCCAAGGAGATCGCCGGGCGCGACTATCACGATCTGCTGGTGATCTCGATCCTGAAGGGCTCGTTCGTGTTCGCCGCCGACCTCATCCGCGCCATGCATGATGTCGGCCTGTCGCCCGAGGTCGAGTTCATTTTCATCTCAAGCTACGGCGCCGGCACCACCAGCGGCGAGGTCAAGGTGTTGCGCGACATCGACAATGAGGTCGCCGGCCGCGACGTGCTTTTGATCGACGACATCCTCGAATCGGGCAAGACGCTTTCCTTCACCCGCGACCTCATGCTGTCGCGCGGCGCCAAAAGCTGCGCGATCGCCGTGCTGCTCGACAAGCGCATGCGGCGCCAGACCACGCTCAACGCGGATTATGTCGGCTTCGACTGCCCCGACTATTTTGTCGTCGGCTACGGCATGGACGTCGCGCATGCGTTCCGGGAATTGCCGTTTGTCGGGGTCGTGAAGGGCGACGCGTAACGGTCGCGCCGAAAAGGCCGCAGCGGCGTTTCAAATTTTCAGAAAACGTCAACGTTTCGGCGGCATCTATCTCGGCATGGCAAAGCTCCTGATCGTCGAGGACGATGAGTCCGTCCGCACCCTTGCTGCCCGCGCGCTGGAGCGTGACGGGCACAGCGTCACCATCGCCGCCGACGGCGCGCAGGGGCTCGCGCTGATCAACCAGGCGCGCGGCGGCTACGATCTCGTGGTATCCGACATCCGCATGCCGGAGATGGACGGCATCGAGATGGCGACGGCGGCGGCAAGACAGTTCCCGGCGATGAAAATCATGCTGATGACCGGCTATGCCGACCAGCGCGAGCGCGCCGAGGAACTGAACGGCATCATCCTCGACGTCGTGCAGAAGCCGTTCACGCTGGCCGAGATCCGCGCCCGCGTCGGTCGGGCGCTAAGCTGCTTCGCTTGACTGTTCAAACTGCTTCGCCAGGCGCAGCGATTGCTGGCGCCGCACCGCGCCGGCGTTCGCCGTTGAGCGCGACCAGGCCGGCGCCGATGATCAGCGCAGCACCCAGCACTGTCGTTTCGCGAGGAACCTCGGCAAAGAACAGGAAGCCCCAGAGCGGCGACCAGAGGATGCCGGTGTATTCGAAGGTGGCGACGCGATTGGCGGGCGCCATCCGGTAGGCCTGCGACAGCAGGATCATGCCGGCGGAGGCAACGAAGCCGCAGGCGGCCATCTTCATGAAGTCCGGTATCGTCGGCCACACCCAGGGCCGCACCAAGAAGTCGAGGCTCGGATGGCCGGCATGGGTGATGCCGGCAAGATGAAACATGATGGCGACCGCCACAGCGCCGGTGAGATAGGCGCCGTTCTGGTAAAAGGCCATGACGGTGGAGGATTCGGTATCGCCGATCCGGCGCGCCATCAGCTGCGAGAAGCCGTAGAGGAACGCCGAGCCGAGCGACAGCAGCGCCGCCCAGTCGAACACTCCGGCGCCCGGACGGAGCATCACGATCACGCCGACCAGGCCGATCAGCACGGTCGTCAGCGTCCGCCAGGAAACGTGCTCGCCGAGATAGGGCCCGGCAAGCGCCATGATGAAGAGCGGCGCCATGAAATAAAGCGCTATGGCGTCGGCCAGCGACAGAGCGGCGATCGCCAGGTAGTAGGCCGTATAGGAGCTGAATTGGATGAAGGCGCGCAGCGTCAGCATGCCGGTCCGCTTTGACAGCAAGGCCTTCAGGCCGACATCGGCCTGGACGACGACGACCAGGATCGGCAGCGCGACGATGGCGCGGATCGCCATCACTTCGGTCACTGGATAGCTGCCCGAAACCGCCTTCACCAGCGGATCCTGCAACGAAAACACGAGAACGCCCAGGCAGAGGCTCAGAATGCCAAGCACCATCCGGTTCTGCATCGTCGTTCCAGCGAAAAAGAGCCCGCTACCGTTGCGGGCAGCGGGCACGAGTGAGGACTCTTCGAATTGGTCCGCGGCCGAATCTCACGGCCGCATATCCAATGGGTGAGGGAAATATCCCGCCGCGTTTGACATGTTGCAAACGAATTGGAATGATGCCAGCAATCAAAATTTCTTATGGCGACGTCCATGAAGCCCACACTCGACAGCGACCTCCTGCGGACCTTCGTGGCGGTGGCCGAGACGGGCAATTTCACCAAGGCCGCCGAAAAGGCCGGACGCACCCAGTCGGCCGTTTCCATGCAGATGAAGAAGCTGGAGGACATGGTCGGCGACAGCCTGTTCGAGCGCGGCTCGCGCGGGGTGGCGCTGACGCGCCGGGGTGGCGAGCTCATCGTCAACGCCCGCCGCATCGTCTCGCTGCTCGACGAGACCGCGGCATCGCTGGTGGCGCCGCCGCTGGGCGGCCTGGTGCGCATCGGCATCCCCGCCGAATATGGCCGTTCGATCCTGTCGCGGGCGCTCGGCGAATTCGCCAAACGCCACCCGCGCGTGGAGGTCACGGTGCGCTACGCGCATTCCGATTCGCAGGTTAGGGCGCTCGCGGCCGGGGAACTGGATCTCGCCGTCGTGTTCGAGTGGGAAGGCTCCTCCGGAGGCGAGGTGCTGATGCACGATCCGACAGTGTGGGTGACATCGGCTCTGCACCACATGCATGAGGAGCGGCCGGTGCCGATCGCGCTCTACAGCCGTAACGGCTGGTGCCGCGACTTCGCGATCAAGTCGCTGCAGCAGCGCGGGCTCGACTACCGCGTCGCCTACACCAGCGACACCAATGGCGGCCTGACGCTGGCGGTCACTTCCGGTTTGGCGATCGCACCGATCTCGCGCAGCAACATCCCGCCGGACTGTCGCGAGCTGACGGCCGCCGACGGCTTCGGCGACATCGATTCCTCCAACGTGGTGCTGCATCGCAATCCGCTGGCGACCGGCGAAGCGATCGACGGCATGGAGAGCGCGATCCGCGAGGCTTTCATGCTGACCAGGCAGGTCGCGCCCGTGGCATAAATACCGGCGCGCAGCGATCCTTCGCGCCCCCCTCTGTCCTGCCGGACATCTCCCCCACGAGGGGGGAGATGTCCGGCAGGACAGAGGGGGGCGCTGTCCCGCCAGCATCCCAAAGGTAGGCTGGCCGTCACATCCAGTCTAAGAGCTTTGAGGCGCGCTATTTCAGCTCGAGCAGCCGTTCGAGATAGCTGCGCTCGATGTCGGGGCTCAGCGCATTGCCCAGGCGCTTGCGGATCGCCTCGAGGATCTGGCGGGCGCGCTGCACGTCGATCTCGTCCGGCACCTTGACCGAGTTGCCGTCGTCGGGACCCTTCGTGGCGCGCGGCCGGCCGAGCGGGTCGCGGTCGGCGTCCTGCTGACGCCCGCCTTGCTCGCTGCCGCCCTGGTCGCCCTGCATGGCCTGCATCTGCTTCATCATTTCCTTGGCGCCGCGGCGCAGGGCCTCGAGCGCGCGGCCCTGATGGCCCACCGCCTGGTCGCCGTCGCCCTCGCCAAGCGACTGCTCGGCATCGCCCATGGATTTGCCGGCCTCGCCGAAGCCTTCATTGGGCTCCATGCCCATGCCTTCGAGGCCCTTCTTCAGCTTGTCGAGATCGCTCTGCAGCTGGCCCTGGCCCTCCTGCAGCTGCTTCAGCGCGTCGGCGAACTCCTGCGGCGTCATCGGCTTCGGCCGGCCGAGCGGATCGCGGTCGTCGCCGGGGCCGGGTTTCTGCCCGTCTTCCGCTTGGCCCTGCTCGCCATCCTCGCCAAGCTGCTCTTCACGATTTGCTCCGCGCTGCCGCTCGCCGCGCTGCATCTGGTCGAGGCGGAAGGTGTCGTTCATCATCTCCTGCTGGCGCCGCATGATCTCGCCCAGCTTATCCATCTGCTGGCGCATCTCGCTGTCCTGCTCGCCAGCCTGCTGCTGACGGCCGGCCTGCAGGTTGTTCATCATGTCCTGCAGCTCCGACAGCAGCTGCTGGGCCCGGTCGCGGTCACCGGATTTGGCGAGGTTCTCGATCTCGTCCATCATCCGGTTGATGTCGCTCTGGCGCAGCTCCCGGCCGTTCTGCTGCATCTGCGGCGCGTTCGGGTTCTGCTGCGCGCGCTGGGCGAATTCCTGCAGGAACTGGTTCATCGCCTCGCGCAGTTCCTTCATCGCCTTCTCGAGTTCTTCGTCGCTGGCGCCGTTCTTGATGGCGTCCTGCAGCGCTTGCTGCGCCTGGCGCAGCCGCCGCTCGGCGGCCGAGAGATTGCCTTCCTCGATACCGAGCGCGATCTCCCACAGATAACCCACCTCGCTGCGCAGCTGGTCGTCGGTCTCGGAGAGCTTCAGCCGGCTCCTTGCGCTCATGATCGCGAGGTAATGCGACATGTTGTCGAAAGTATCCTCGGGGCGCAGCGTGATCGCGTCCATCAGCTCGAGCACGCGCGGCTTGGCGTTGGCGTCGAGCGCCAACATCCGGCGCTGCTCGATCACGGCGCGGGCCAGCGGATTGGAGAAGGGCCGCTCCGGCATCACCAGCGTCTTGATTTCGCTGGTGGCGGTATGGCCGGCATCGTCGGTGGCGGTGAGCGTCAGCTTGATGCTGCTGCCGGCCCAGACATGCTCGGTCAGATCCTTGGTCGTCTTGGCCGCGTTCGCCTTGCCGCCGCGGCGCGGCAGCGTCAGCGGCATGTCCGGCGGGCCATAGAGCGGATGAGCATTGGCCGGCGGCGGATCCGACAGCTCGAAGACGGCCTTGGCGGAGGCAGCGCCGTAATCATCGTCGATCTGGTAGTTGAGCTCGATGGCGCCGTTCACGGCGCGCTTAGGCTCGCCGACGAAACGGATCGCCGGCGGCTTGTCCGCAACAATGGCAAAGGCCCATCGGCCGAGATCGTCCTCGCCGGATTTGAGCGTCAGCGTGCCGTCGGTGCTCAGCTTGCCGGAGAATTGGCGCACCTTGAGCTGGGTGGGGGCCGGGGCCCCCGTCTGGGCGGCGGGCGTGACACCCTTCGGCGCGGCCGGTTCGATGGCGCGGTCGTTGCCGCTTGTGTCGGCATAGCTCAGCGTCTCCTCGCCGGTTCCGCCGGTGACGCGCAGCGAGACGTCGCTGCCCTGCGGGACGCTGAAGGTGCGTGCCGCCTGATTGGCGTCGGCGGTCAAAAACAGCGGCGGCTTGCCGGTGTAGGCGGGCGGCGTCACCCAGGCATCGATGCGCGGCGGCACCGTATCGCGCGCGGCGCTGGCGACGAAGCCGTCGCTGATCCTGCCGCCGAAAGGCCCGAACGAGAAGGCAAAGGCGGTGACGAACAGCAGCCCCACCACGGCCCGCAGGCCCCAGCGGTCGTGATCCGGCACGCTTGTGCGCGGCCTGTCGGCGCCGAGGCTGGAGAGCCGCTCGGCCATGCGCTTCTGATGCTCGCGCCACAGCGCCTGCGAGAAAAGGCTCTCCGCGCCGCTCGGCCGGTCGGTCTGCACCTGCACGGGGCTGTGCAGCAGCTCGTTCGCCGCCTCGATGCGCCGGTCGACCTCGGCGGCGGAAGGAATGCGGAAGAAGCGCAGCGGATAGAGCGCCGCCAGCGCCGAAATGGCGAACAGGATCAGGAGGCCGATCCGCGCCAGATCCGGCAGGCGCTGAAACAGGCCCAGCCACGAGACGCTGAGGAACAGGCTGGCGACCACCGCCAGCGGCAGCAGCAACGGCCAGCCGCGCTCGAGGATCATCGAGGCCCGCGTCGCCAGCCGGCTCAAGGCAAGTCGCCCGGCCAGACCGCGTTCGCCGCTGGAAATGGGTTCCGTCATCGGCCCTTCCTGCCCGGGCGGGATGGCCCGGACCTCACGAGCAGAAGAATACCAGCAAACACGGCAAAGGCGAGGCGGGTTCCAAAAACGTGAAGCGGTTGGCCCCGTTTATCGTCAGAAATTCGCGGGATTCGTGTTGGAGCCGCAGACCAGCACGGCGACGCGCTCGCCGGAAGCCGGCGCGTAGCGGCCGGAAAGCAGCGCGGCAAAGGCGGCCGCCCCGCCGGGCTCGGCGATGATTCGGGCGCGATCCCAGAGCGCCTTCTGGGCGGCCACGATGTCGTCGTCGCCGACCAGGATCGAGCGCTCGACGAAGGCCTTGGCGATCGGGAACATCATTTCGCCGACACGCTTCGGCGCCAGCGAATCGGCGGCGATGCCCTCGGCCGGCGCATCGACCGGCTTGCCGGCCTCGAAGGCGCGGTAAAGCGTCGGTGCGCCCTCGGGCTCGATGGCGACGATGCGGATGCGGCCTGAGAACCAGGCGGCGATGCCGCCGATCAGTCCGCCGCCGCCGACGGCGACGAGAAGCGTGTCGAGATCGGGCAGGTCGGCGTCGATCTCGAGGCCGAGCGTGCCCTGGCCGATGAGCGTCTCTTCCTGATTGAAGGCGTGGATCTGCAGAGCGCCGGTCCTTTCGGCAAAATCTTCGCTGGCTGCCTGCGCCTCGGCGTAGCGCGCGCCGCCGACGACCAGCTCGGCGCCGTAGCCGCGGATGCGCTCGAGCTTTGCCGGCGGGCTGACTTCCGGCACGAAGATGGTGGCCTTGTGGCCGAGCTTCATGGCCGCGTAGGCGACGGCGGCGCCGTGATTGCCGCCCGAAGCCGCGACGACGCCGGCTTCCGGCACCTGCCGCTCGAGCAGGTTGGTGAAGGCGCCGCGCGCCTTGAACGATCCGGAATGCTGCAGGCATTCAAGCTTCAGGTCGACCGGAAAAGCCGGCCGGCTGAAATCCGCCATGTCGACGCGCATCACCGGCGTGTGGCGGATGTATGGGCGGATGCGCGGTTCCACGGCGGCGATGCGTTCGCGCGTGATCGTCCGTTTGTCCGACGTGCCCGTGTCCGACGTGCCCGTGTCCGACGTGCTTGTGTTCAACATGGTTTGCTCCTCGGGATTGACTTCAATTAGTAACTTAGCAAAATGACTAAATGCAAGAGGTTGAAATCTTCAAGGCGATCGCCAACGAGCGCAGGCTGCAGATCCTCGATTGGCTGAAGGATCCGCGCGCGCATTTCCCGCGCCAGGCCGATGGAGATCTGGTCGAGGACGGCGTCTGCGCGCTGCTGATCGCCGAAAAGCTCGGCATCACCCAGGCGACGCTCAGCGAGCATATGCGCATCTTGACCCAGGCGGGCCTGCTCAGCGCCAAGCGCACCAAGCAATGGATATTCTACCGCCGCGACGAGGAGAGGATCGCCGAAGCGAAGGCGCTGATCCGGCAGAGGATCTAGGGCTTCGCTACTTCAGCCAGTCGGGCAGCGAATCCAGCCCAATCAGTTCCTCATAGGTCTGGCGCGGCCGCACGACATGGAAGCGGTCGCCGTCGACCAGCACTTCGGGCACCAGCAGCCTCGTGTTGTAGGTGCCGGCCTGCACCGCGCCATAGGCGCCGGCCGTGGAGACGGCGATGAGGTCGCCGGCCTTCAGCCTGGGCAGGTCGCGGTCGAGGCCGAGGAAATCGCCGGTCTCGCAGACGGGGCCGACAATATCAACCTTCATGCGCGGCGTGGCAGCCGGCGGCTGCACCACCGGCTTGATGTCGTGGAAGGCGTCGTAGAGCGTCGGCCGGATCAGGTCGTTCATCGCGGCGTCGACGACGAGGAAATTCCTGGCGTCGCCTTCCTTCACATAGATCACTTCGGAGACCAGGACGCCGGCATTGCCGACGATCAGCCGGCCCGGCTCGAACATCACCTTCAGGCCGAGCCGGGTGACGTGCTTCCTGACGATCTCGGCATAGGCGTCGGGCAAAGGCGGCGGGCTGTTGTCGACGCGGTACGGGATGCCGAGGCCGCCGCCGAGATCGACATGCTCGATCGCGTGGCCATCGGCGCGCAGCACGCCGACCAGTTCCACCAGCAGCGCGAAGGCATCGTCGAAAGGCTGCAGCTCGGTGATCTGGCTGCCGATATGGGTGTCGATGCCGGTCACCCGAATGCCGGGGAGTTCCGCCGCGCGGGCATAGACCTGGCGCGCCCGCTGCCACGGGATGCCGAACTTGTTCTCAGCCTTGCCGGTGGAGATCTTCTTGTGGGTCCTGGCGTCGACATCCGGGTTGATGCGCAGCGAGACCGGCGCCACCTTGCCGAGCGCGGTGGCGCGCGCCGACAGCAGTTCCAGCTCCGGCTCGGATTCGACGTTGAAGCAGAGGATGCCGGCGGAAAGCGCGAAATCCATTTCCGGCGCGGTCTTGCCGACGCCGGAAAACAGGATCTTGCCGGCCGGGATGCCGGCGGCCAGCGCCCGGCGCAATTCGCCTTCCGACACCACGTCGGCGCCGGCCCCTTGCCCGGCCAGCGTCTTCAGCACCGCCTGGTTGGAATTCGCCTTCATGGCGTAGCAGACCAGCGCGTCGAGCCCGGCAAACGCTTCTTTGAAGACGCGGAAATGCCTGGTCAGCGTCGCCGTCGAATAGCAGTAAAAGGGCGTGCCGACGCTGGCGGCGATGTCGGGGATCGCCACATCCTCGGCGTGGAGCACGCCGTCGCGGTAATCGAAATGGTTCACGGGAAAAGGTCCGAAAATTGGGGCACGGTGAGATCGGACGATCTCGTCGGCTCTAGAGCAAGGGGTCGAGAATGAACTTCTTGTCCTTGACCGGTTTTTCCGGCTCGGGCGGCAGCGGCTGTTTCGCCTTTTCCGCATCCTTGCGGGCCTCAACGGCAGCCTCGTAAGGCGTATCGAGGCCGCCCCTCCTGCCGCAGGCCGTGACGGTGACGACCGCCGCCAGCAGCGCGAGCGTCACCAAAATCCTGCCTCGGGTCATCGATCCATCCGTTCGAAAATGTTTCTTGTGCCGCCGCTTTTAGCCGAGTTTTCGGCGCATTGCATCCCGGCATTACGCCCTGGCGAGCCGCTTTTTCCAGTAGCGGATCTGCTTCTTCACCTCGGACGGCGCGGTGCCGCCGAAACTGACGCGGCTCTTCACCGAATTCTGCACGGCGAGCACCGAGAAGATGCCGTCGGTGATGCCGGGATGGATCGAGCGCAGGTCCTCCAGCGAAAGCTTCTCCAGGCCGACCTTCTTCTCCTCGGCAAGCGCGACGGCGCGACCGGTGACGTGGTGGGCCTCGCGGAAGGGGAGGCCGAGATTGCGCACCAGCCAGTCGGCAAGGTCGGTCGCGGTGGCGTGGCCGGCGCCGGCCGCCTTCTTCATGGCGGCGGCGTTCACGGTCATGTCGCGCACCATGCCGGTGGTGGCGGCCAGCATCAGGTCGAGCGTCTCGGCGGCGTCGAAGACCGATTCCTTGTCCTCCTGCATGTCCTTGCCGTAGGTCAGCGGCATCCCCTTCATCACCGTCAGCAGGCCGACGAGATGGCCGTTGATGCGGCCGGTCTTGCCGCGCACCAGCTCGGCGGCGTCCGGGTTCTTCTTCTGCGGCATGATCGAGGAGCCGGTGGAGAAGGAATCCGAGAGCCGGACGAAGCCGAATTGCGGCGTCGACCAGATGATGATCTCCTCGGCGAGCCGCGACAGATGCGTGCCGCAGATCGCGGCGACGCCCAAGAACTCGAGCGCGAAGTCGCGATCGGAAACGCTGTCGAGCGAATTGCGCATCGGCTCGCGGAAGCCGAGCGCCTTCGCCGTCATGTGGCGGTCGATGGAAAAGCTGGTGCCGGCAAGGGCAGCGGCGCCCAGCGGGCTTTCGTCCATGCGCTCGATGGCGTCCCGGACGCGCGAGAGGTCGCGGCCGAACATCTCGACATAGGCCATGCAATGATGGCCGAAGGTCACAGGCTGCGCGGCCTGCATATGGGTGAAGCCCGGCATGACGGTAGCGGCATGCTCCTCGGCGCGTTCGAGGAAAGCGGCGATCAGATCCTTCAGCGCCCGGGCGACGCGCTGGCATTCCTCCTTGACCCAGAGCCTCAGATCAACGGCCACCTGGTCGTTGCGCGAGCGGGCGGTGTGAAGCCGCCCGGCGGCCGAGCCGATCAGGTCCGCCAGGCGCGCCTCGACATTCATGTGGATGTCTTCGAGCCTGGTCGAGAATTCGAACCCGCCGTCTTCGATCTCTTTCAGGATCGTGTTCAGGCCGTGAGCGATTTTTTCTTGATCGGCCGCCGAAATAATGCCCGTTTGCGCCAGCATCTCGCTGTGGGCGATCGATCCGCGGATGTCCTGCGCGTAGAGTTTGCGGTCGAAGGAGATCGACGCGTTGATCGCTTCCATGATCGCGGCGGGACCCGAGGCAAAACGTCCGCCCCACATCTGGTTGCTGGCCTTCTTGTCGCTCATCGCTATAACCCGTGCTCCGGAGCAGTTCTTAAGAAAATGGCAGACGGCAATAAATTCTTCCCGGCCCCGCGTCTCATCCTCGCCGCCCTGGTGGCGGGCGTGCTGGCCGGCGCGGTCGCGGTATATGTCAGCGAGAGCGGTTCTGGCAACAACGCCCCGCCCCAGGCCGCCGCGAGTACCGACGGCAAGGACGACGTCGCCTGCAAGGCCAAGGCCGAGCATGCCAAGCAGGTCGCGGCAAAGGCGGTCGGCCAGGTGGCGGCACTGCAGCCGGCGGACCCGCCGCAATCGCTGAAGAGCCTTGCCTTCAACGGCCCCGACGGCAAGCCGATGACCATCGCCGACCATGCCGGCAAGACCGTGCTGCTCAATCTCTGGGCGACCTGGTGCGCGCCCTGCCGCGCCGAAATGCCTGCGCTCGATGCGCTGCAGAAGGAAAAGGGCGGCAACGCCTTCGAGGTCGTGGCGGTCAACGTCGACACAGGCGACGACGCCAAGCCGAAGAAATTCCTCAAGGAGATCGGCGTCGAGACGCTCGGCTATTACCGGGACCCGACGATAGCTCTGTTCAACGAGGTCAAGACGCGCGGGCTGGCGCTGGGTTTGCCCGTCACCATGCTGATCGACGGCGAAGGCTGCCTGATCGCACATATGAACGGCCCGGCGGAATGGTCGAGCCCCGACGCCAAGCGGCTGGTGGAAGCAGCGGTCGGCCCGTCAGGCTGAGCGCGATGCCGCGGCCGGCTCCAGCATGAGGATGCTGCCGCCGCGCGATACGACGCGATCGTTGGCCGCCGGCGCCGCCACGCCGGTCAGCTCGCTGAAGGTTTCGATCGGGCCCGGCCTGCCGAGATAGTATCCCTGGCCGATCTCGCAGTCCTCGGCGTCGAGGAAGCGCAGTTCGTCCAGCGTCTCGACGCCTTCGGCCAGGACCGGCAGGCCGAGGCCTCGCCCCAGGCCAAGCACCGCACGCACGATGGCCGCCACCTGACCGTTGCGGTCGACCGATTTGATGAAGGAACCGTCGATCTTGATCTTGTCGAAGGGGAAGGCGCGCAGGTTGGACAGGGACGAATAGCCGGTTCCAAAATCGTCCATCGCGACGCGGACACCGAGCGCCTTGACCTGCCGCAAGGTGGCCAGCGCCCGTGGCATGTCCTTGATGAGCGCCGTCTCGGTCACTTCGAGCTCGAGCCGGTCGGGCGCCAGCCCGGTGCGCAGGAGGATCTCGTGCACCTTGCGGCTGAAATTCGGGTTGTGGAGCTGCACCGCAGAGACGTTGACGGCGATCGTCAGCGGATTTTTCCAGCGGACGGCTTCCTCGCAAGCCGTCGCCAGCACCCATTCGCCGATCTGGGCGATGCCGCCGCTGTCCTCGGCCACAGGAATGAAAACCGACGGCGGGATATTGCCGCGTTCGGGATGATGCCAGCGGATCAAGGCTTCGAAACCGATCATCTTGCCGCTGCTGATCTCCTTCTGCGGCTGATAGACCAGCCGGAACTCGCCGCGCGCGACCGCCTGGCGCAGGTCGTGCTCCATGGCGCGCCGGTCGCGAGTCTCCACGCCCATCGAGGCCTCGAAATAGCGGTAGGTGTCCTTGCCCTCGGCCTTGGCGCGGTAGAGCGCGGTGTCGGCATGGCTGACCAGCGCCGCCTGCTCGTCGGCGTCGAGCGGGTAAAGGGCGATGCCGATGCTGGCCGACACCAGCTCGCCGCCGGGTGACAGTTGGTTCTCCTGACGCAATTTGGAAAGCACCGCCTCGGCGATCCGGCCGGCTGCCTGCGGGTCGGGAAGATTCGGGGCGATGATGGCGAACTCGTCGCCGCCGAGACGGGCGAGCATCTGCCCGTGGCGGAGCACGCTCGAAGCGCATTGCGCCACTCTTTGCAGCACGGCGTCGCCGGCGGCGTGACCGAAAAGGTCGTTCACTTCCTTGAACCGGTCGAGGTCGAGAAGCATGAGCGCGAGCTGCCCGCCCTTGCCGTTGCCGCCCGCCGCGGCGATCTCGGCTTCGAGCCGGCCGGCGAAGCTGCGGCGATTGGCAAGCCCGGTCAGCGGGTCGAAATGGGCGAGGCGAATGATCTCCTGTTCGGCCTTCTTGCGCTCGCGGATGTCGCGCACGGCGACGACATCGTGAGGCTTGCCGCAATAGTCGATGCTGCGGGCGATCAGCTCGACGGGGATCCGGGCGCCATCCCGGCCGCGCAGCTCGGCTTCCTGCGCCTGGCCGTGGCCGCCAGCGATGCTCGAGGCGATCCGCTCGCCGAAAAGATCGCCAAGCGTCATCGTGTTCAGCGTGCCGGCGGCGATGCCGCTCAGCGCCGCGATGCTGTCGTTGGCGCTGACGATGCGGCTGCCGTCGCACACGATCAGCCCTTCCACCGCGGCGTTCGCCAGGCCGTGCATGCGCTCGGCCTCGACGCGGTGGCGGCGGAAGCGCAGATCGATGCGCAGCGCGGCGGCCGAGAGCACCAGGATGACCAGGCTCGCCGCAGCGGCGGCGAAGGCCTGCGACATCGGCGCGATCGTGAATTTCGAGATCTCAATCGAGGAATCCGGGTAGATCGACACCGCGCCCATGGCGATGAAATGCAGCGTGCAGATCGCCAGCGTCAAAAGGACAGCTGCGGCGATCGTCGTCAGCGTCGACGGGCGGCGCAGCACGACGAGCAGCGAGAGCGCGGCAAGCGTGATGCCCGCCACCAGCGAAAGCGCGACGAGCAGCTGGTCCCAGACGATCCTGCCCTGGACCTCGAACGCGGCCATGCCGGTATAATGCATCGCGGCGATGCCGGCGCCGAGCACGGCGCCGCCGACAAGGTAGTGATCGATGCCGCCGCGCATGGTGGCGATCCACATTCCCGCCGCCGTCAGGGTGACGGAGGCGGCCAGCGACAGCGCGGAAAGCTCCGCGTTATAGGCGTTGGGTATTCCCGGTGTGAAAGCGACCATGGCGATGAAATGCGTCGCCCAGATGCCGAATCCGGTGGCCGTGGCCGCAATCAACAGCCAGGCATACCGATTTCGACTGGTCGACTGCTGGACATGGCGAAGAAGATTGACCGCCGAGAAAGACGAAATTCCGCAGATGAGCGCGGCAAGTACAACCAACCTCAGATCGTGCTCGTGCACGATGCAATTATAGACGGTCAACATCCTGCTTCACCTGATCTTCCCGCATCAATCAAGTTAAGATTGATTAAGGCCCGACGGCTGAAGAATCGATTAGTGCGGCTGCAACCGAGGCGTGTCTTTCAGGTTGTGGTCGCCGGCGGCGAAGCGGCCGTCATTCAACGCGTACCGTCACCACGAGCGCGTCGTGATCGGCGGTCGGGCTGCCGTCGGGCAACAGCGCCGGCAAAGTGGCCGGCTTGGAGGCCGCGAGGCCGCGGGTGAAGAACCAGTCGATGCGGCCGACCGGCGTCGGATCGCCTGCTGCTCGGCGCTGGGTCGGCCGGTCGAGCGTGTTGGCATCGCGCCAGCGGTAACCGCGTTCGGCAAGCAGCTGGAACAGCGGTTCGCGGCGCTCGACGTCGATCAGCCGGTCGGGCTCGGCGGCGATCCGCGCGCGCCATGCGGCCGGGTCGTCGTGCCGTTCCTCATGGGTCGCGGTCAGTGTGTTGAAATCGCCGCCGATCAGCACCGGCGCATCCGCATCATATTTGTCGACGGCGTCGAGGAGGTGGCGTGTCTGGTCCGCACGCCCGGTGGGATCGATGCGGTTTTCGAGATGCACCGAGACGACGGTCACCCGGCGCTCGCCGAGCAGCACCTGGCCGCCGATCGCCATGCGTCCACCGATGCGCGGCTGGCCGCGTTCGGGCCGGAACCAGCCGCCGGCGGCATCCAGACGAATGAGGATTGGGCGCCTGAGCGGCACGGCGCTGGTCACGGCGTTGCCGTGGAAGCCTTCCTCATTGCGGGCTTCGCGGGCCGCCGACTGCTCCGTCTCGTTGCCGGTGCCCAGCTCGACGAACTCGACGCCATAGGCAAAGGCATGGCCGAGCCGATCGCAAGCAGGCTCAACGGATGACCGTTGCCGGAGCGGGCCATGCCCTTGTCGACCTCCGTCAGCAGCACCACGTCCGGCGCCTGGGCGGCGATCGTCTCAGCGATCGCTTGGACATGGCGAAGCCGCTCCACATTCCAGGCCATCACCGTCAGGCTTTCACCGGCGCCGTCGCGGGACGTCCTGCCGCCGATCTCGATCTCGCCCAATGCCGGAATGGCCGCGGCGTGACGCATATGGGTGGCGCTGTCGCGCGGACCTTCCCGCATCGCCTGGCGTTCGGCCATCGGCACATGGGTCAATCGCGGGACAAGCATGTCATTCATCCAATTAGCCGGCATCCAATTTAGCCGGTTAAGCATAGCCGGTCTTTACGGCGCCTTTCGGCGCCCTAGCTTCCTAGACCGCCGATATGACGTTTTCATGCCGGCGCAATCGCCGAGGGGGAGGAGAGACTGGCTGTCCACAGGCCGCAAAGCCCACAACAGAACTGTCACATACCTTCTCTAAGAGAGCGGGCAAGGACTTGCGCAAAACCTTGTGAAACTGCCACTCAAGAGGGAAAAACCATGACCATCATCAAGCGGGGCCTCGCTGCCCTTGCCGCCGGCGCGCTCAGCTCCGCGCTTGCGGCACCCGCCTCCGCAGAGCCGGTGAAATTCGATTTCTGGTTCGGCCTGTCGGGCGATCTCGCGCGCGTCGTCGACACGCTGTGCAAGAACTTCAACGCCTCGCAGTCCGACTATGAAGTGGTCTGCACCAGCCAGGGCAATTACGACGCCACGCTGCAGAACACGATCGCCGCCTTCCGTGCCGGCAAGCAGCCCACCGTCGTCCAGGTCTATGACGTCGGCACCGCCACCATGATGCTGTCGGGCGCCTACAAGCCCGCGGACAAGCTGATGGAGGAAAACGGCTACAAGATCGACTACAGCGACTATTTCCCCGGCATCGCCCGCTACTACGCGACGTCGAAGGGCGAGATGCTGTCCTTCCCGTTCAACTCCTCGACGGCGCTGATGTACTGGAACAAGGACGCCTTCGCCAAGATCGGCAAGACCGAGGCGCCGAAGACCTGGGAAGACGTCGGCGCCGACCTCAAGGCGCTGAAGGACGCCGGCTATGATTGCCCGATGGCGATCAACATCTCTGGAAATGAAAGCTGGCAGTTGATGGAGCAGTTCTCGGCCATCCACAACCAGCCGATCGCCACCAAGAACAACGGCTATGACGGCCTCGACGCCCGCCTGGAGGTGAACAAGACCAAGTTCGTCCAGTACGTCACGGACCTGAAGAAGTGGTATGACGACGGCCTGATCAAGATCAAGTCGAAGGATCTCGGCCAGGACATGGTGCAGGCCTTCGCCACCGGCACCTGCCAGGTCATCATGAGCTCGGTCGGCGACCACGGCACGGTCGGCAAGACCAAGAAGGAAGGCATGAACTGGGATGTCGCCGAGCTGCCGGTCTATGCCGGCACCGAGCGCAAGAACTCGCTGGTCGGCGGCGCTTCGCTGTGGGTGCTGTCCGGCAAGTCGGACGCCGAATACAAGGGCGCGGCCGCCTTCCTCAACTTCATCCACGACCCCAAGACCGCCTTGTTCTGGTCGACCAACACCGGCTACATTCCGGTGACGAAGTCGGGCTTCGAGTACATGAAGTCCAGCGGTTTCTACGACAAGGCGCCCTATAAGGGCCGTGAGGTGGCGATCGCCAGCCTCACCGCCTCGGAGCCGACCGAGATCACGCGCGGCATCCGGCTCGGCAACTTCACCCAGATCCGCGCCGAGTTCGGCACACAGATGCAGGCGATCTTCGCCAACAAGGAAAGCGTGCAGGACGGCATCGACGCGCTGGTCAAGAACGGCGACGCCATCCTCGACCGCTTCCAGCAGACCTACCCGAACAAGACGCTGCCCTGATTTCAGGCATTTGCCAGCCGCCCGCCGAGAATCGACGGGCGGCTATTCACATAGGTTCTTGATTGCGCATGTCTTTGTCCCGAAACCGGTTCCCACTTTCGGGAGACATGCTTTAGTCTGTTCACGGCAAGGCGGGCTGGCGGTTCAACGGCGTCAGCGGATCGATGGAAAAACGCGTCACTTTCGGTAGATGGACGATCGGCATCCTGTTCGCGGTGCCGCAGTTGATCCTGATCTTCACCTTCTTCTATTGGCCGGCCGGGCAGGCGGTCTACTGGTCGCTGACGCTGCAGCAGCCCTGGGGCGGCGGCAACATCTGGGTCGGGCTCGACAATTTCCGCTCGATCCTCGCCAATGCCGATTACTGGAACTCGATCACCGCCAGCCTGACCTTTGCTGCAATCAGCACCGGCCTTGCGATGGTCATCGCGCTGGTGCTCGCCACCTTGACCGACCGGCAGCTTGCCGGCTCACGTCTCTACCGCGTCGTGCTGATCTGGCCCTACGGCATCGCAGCGCCAGCGCTGGCGCTGGCGTTCCGCTTCATCCTGGCCCCGGAAGCCGGTTTCATGGCCGCCGTCAACAAGTTCTGGCCGGGCTTCTGGGACCCCGGCCTCGACGGCGCCGACGCCATGGCCTCCGTCATCATCGCGTTCTCCTGGAAATATGTCGGCTACAATTTCATCTTCTTCCTCGCCGCGCTGCAGGCGATCCCGCGCTCGCTGATCGAGGCGGCGGCGATGGACGGTTCGGGTGTCGTCCGGCGCTTCTGGGACATCCAGTTTCCGCTGATCACGCCGACGATCTTCTTCCTCCTGGTCATCAACATCACCGAGAGCTTCCAGGACTCCTTCGGCATCGTCGACATCATGACCTCCGGCGGTCCGGCGAACGCCACCAACCTGATGGTCTACAAGATCTATTCCGACGGCTTCAGGGGCCTCGATTATTCGGGCGCCGCGGCGCAGAGCATCATCCTGATGCTGCTCATCATCCTGCTCACCATCGTCCAGTTCCGCTTCATCGAGCGGCGCGTGCATTATCGCTGAGGCGGCCATGGTCGAGCGCACCCCGATCCTCAACTTCTTCACGCATCTGATTTTGTTCGCCGGCTTCGTTTTCTGCGTGGCCCCATTCGTCATCGTGGCGATCGCGGCCTCGCATAATCTGAAGGACGTCAACGACGTGCCGATGTCGCTGCTGCCGGGCAGCGACTTCTGGATCAACATCAAGACGGCCTGGACGACAGCCGACCTCGGCCCGAAGCTTCTCAACAGCTTCATCATGGCGGCGGGCGTTGCCGCCGGCAAAGTGATCATTTCAGCGCTCACCGCCTTCTCGATCGTCTATTTCCGCTATCCAGGGCGGACGCTGATCTTCTGGTTGATCTTCGTCACGCTGATGCTGCCGCTCGAAGTGCGCATCGTGCCGACCTATGCGGTGGTGGCCAACGTGCTTTCGCCCTATCAGGCGATCATGGACGTGACCGGACTCTCCTGGCTGATCGAGAAGATATCGGGCGTGCAGGTCTCGCTCAGCCTCGGGCTGCTCAATTCCTATACCGGCCTGATCATGCCGCTGATCGCCACGGCTACCGGCACCTTCCTCTACCGCCAGTTCTTCCTGACGGTGCCGGACGAACTGACCGAAGCCGCGCGCATGGACGGCGCCGGAGCGCTGCGCTTCTTCATCGACATCCTCCTTCCGCTGTCGCGCAACAACATGGCGGCGCTCGGCACCATCATGTTCCTGTGGGCCTGGAATCAGTATCTGTGGCCGCTGCTCATCACCACGGATCAGTCGCATGCGACCGCGGTGACAGAGTTGAAGCAGCTCATTCCCAATGTCGGCGGCGCGCCGGAATGGCATATCGCCATGGCGGGCACGCTGATCGTGATGCTGCCGCCGCTGATCGTCGTCGTGCTGATGCAGCGCTGGTTCGTGCGCGGCCTCATCGCCACCGAAAAATAAGGAGACAAAAAATGGCCTCCATCACCATCCGCGACGTCAGGAAGAGCTACGCCAAGATGCAGGTCGTGCACGGCGTCGATCTCGACATCGCGTCGGGCGAGTTCGTCGTCATCCTCGGGCCGTCAGGCTGCGGCAAGTCCACGCTGCTTCGCATGATCGCCGGGCTGGAGGAGATCTCCGGCGGCACGATCGCCATCGACGGCGCGGTGGTCAACAAACTCGAGCCGCGCGAGCGCGGCTGCGCCATGGTGTTCCAGAACTACGCGCTCTATCCGCATATGAGCGTCGCCCAGAACATCGGCTATTCGCTCAAGGTGGCAGGCGTTCCGGCAGCCGAACGCGCCCGGCGCATCCAGGCCGTCGCCCGCATCCTGGAGCTCGAGCACCTGCTCGACCGCAAGCCGATGGCGCTTTCCGGCGGCCAGCGCCAGCGCGTCGCCATGGGCCGCGCCATGATCCGCGAGCCCAAGGTTTTTCTTTTCGACGAACCGCTCTCCAACCTCGACGCCAAGCTGCGCGTGCAGATGCGCTCGGAAATCCGCAAGCTGCACCGGCGCCTCAGCGCCACCTCGGTCTTCGTCACGCACGATCAGGTTGAGGCGATGACGCTGGCCGACCGGCTGGTGGTGATGAATGGCGGCCGCGTCGAGCAGGTCGGCACACCGGCGCAAGTCTACAGCCGTCCGGCGAGCCGCTTCGTGGCGACCTTCGTCGGCGCGCCGGCCATGAACATGCTCGAAGGCGAGGTCACGCTCGAAGGCCTGTCGCTGCTCGGCGGCGGCCGCAAGCTCAACGTATCGCGCGCGGGTCTTCCCGTGGGCTCGAAGGTTGCGGTCGGCGTCCGGCCCGAGGCCGTGCGCATGGTAGCGCCGGGCACGCCCGGCGCGCTCGCCGCAACGGTCGATCTGGTCGAAGAGCTCGGCGCCGGCCGGGTCGTCTATGTCGATCTCGACGGCGCGCCGTTCTCGGTGGTCACCTCCGAGACCGTGCATCCAGAGCCTGGCAGCGCGATCGGCCTGCAGTTCGCGGAGAGCGACCTGCATTTCTTCTCATCGGAGACCGGAAGCCGGCTCGACGTGTTCAAGGCCTCGGTGCCGGAGCCTGCACTCTAAGGGCGGTCCTTGCACGGCCGGCTTTGCAAAATTGATCGAGGGTTCAGGGAATGAAGATCATTCAGGTCACCGACGTCCATCTCGGTCGTCAGCGCGAGGTACGATTTGGCGCGAACCTGAATGAGCGGCTCGATCGTTGCATCGACCACATCAACGCCCGCAATGGCGATGCGACGCTCTGCGTCTTCACTGGTGACCTGACCGACGACGGCGAGGCCGAGAGCTATGCCGACCTGAAATCGGCGCTGAGCCGGCTCACCGTGCCGTACCGGCTGCTGCCCGGAAACCACGACCGGCGCGCCAATCTGGTCGCCGCCTTCCCGGAAAACGGAACCGACGCCAATGGCTTCGTGCAATCGCTCTTCGAGACGCCGGAGGGCCGGCTGGTGTTTATCGACAGCCTGGCAGAAGGCCGCGTCACGGGAGAGCTGTGCGACGACCGGCTTGCCTGGTTGGACGCGCGGCTCGCCGAGGCGGCGGGCAACCCCGCCTATCTCTTCCTGCACCATCCGCCGGTGGAACTCGGCCTGACGATTCTCGATCCGCTCGGCCTTGAGCAGCCGCAGCGGCTCATCGACATGCTGACGCGCCACGGCAATGTCCGCTATATCTTCTTCGGCCATGTCCATCGCGACATCGCCGGTACGGTCGCCGGCATTCCGTTTTCGGCGCAGCGCGGCCTGCATGCCCGCTTCATGCTCGACCTGGTCGGCGAGGAAGTGGTCGAGCAGGCGCCGCCCGCCTATTCGATCATCCTGATCGACGGCCAGCGGGTCGTCATCCATAGCCACGATTTCCTGGAGCAATGGCCACTCTGGTCGCCGGCGACAGGCGAGCGGGTGCGGTAGAGCAACCGCGCCCAGCCTGCGTTCAGGCAAACACATGCGCCTTGCCGGTGACGGTGAGGCGCACGATCTCGCCGACAGACGGGGCATCCATGCCTGTCTTGCGTAGGATGAGCGGCGTGTTGCCGATCGCGGCCGCATCCGGCGGATCGGGGCTGTTGAGCAGCCGCACCGCGACAGTGCAGGCCGAACCCGCGAATTCGGAGTCCGTCACTTCGCCGAACAGCATGTCCGGTGTTCCCGACATGCCTTCGCGCGAGGTTCGCTTGAGGACCACCTGCTCGGGCCTGAGCATGATGCGGGCGACATCGCGCCGCTCGGCGGTGTCGACGGCGATGCGGCCGAGCGGCGAGATGGCGAAGCCGTCGGCGATCCTGGCCGGCACGATGATCGCGTCGCCGAGGAACTCGGCGACCATCCTGTCCTTGGGCTGGAAATAGAGCTCGCGCGGCGTGCCGACCTGCGAGAACAGGCCGTCGCGCATGACGGCCACCTGGCTGGCGAAGGACAGCGCCTCGGCCTGGTCGTGGGTGACCAGGATGGTGGTGATGCCTGCCTCCTCCAGAAGTTCGGCCACCGCCTTTCGCATCGAGGCGCGCAGGCCGGTGTCGAGCGCTGAGAACGGCTCGTCGAGCAGCATCAGCCGGGGTTTCATCGCCATGGCGCGGGCGAGCGCGACGCGCTGCTGCTGGCCGCCGGAAAGCTCGTGCGGCCGGCGCTTCAGGATCGCCTTGTCCAGCCCGACGATATAGGCGAGCTCGATAATGTGCTCTGCGCGCTTCTCGGCGCTTCGGGGCATGCCGAAGCCGATATTGTCGGCGATGGTGAGATGCGGGAACAGGGCGCCGTCCTGCGCCACCACGCCGATGCCGCGGCGATGCGCCGGCACGGCCGCGCCGCCATTGGCGAGCACCTTGCCGTCGAGCGCGATGCGGCCGCTGTCAGGCGCCTCGAAGCCGGCGATCAGCCTCAGCAAGGTGGTCTTGCCGCAGCCGGAGGGTCCGACGATCGCGGTGCGGCTGCCGCTTTCGACGGTGAGGTCGACGCCGGCCAGCGCCGCCACCTTGCCGTAGTATTTCGCCACGCCGTTGAGTTCGAGGAAGCTCATCGTCCCGCCATCCGCTTCGACTGGACATAGAGCACCCAGGTCATCGGCAGCGACATCGCCACCATGATCAGCGCATAGGGGGCGGCGGAGGCGTAGTCGATCTCGCCGCTGTAGGACCAGAACGCCATCGCCAGCGTGCGGGTGCCGTTCGGCGCCAGCATCTGGGTGGCGGTCAGTTCATTGGTGATGCCGAGCGCCACCATCGCCATGCCGGCCGCCGCACCCGGCGCCGACAGCCGGATCGTCGTCGACCACAGCGCCTTGAGCGGCGCCCGGCCCAGGCTCGAGGCGGCGCGCTCGAGCTCCACCGGCGCCTGCGCGACCGAAGCGCGCAGGCTGACAAGCGCGCGCGGCAAAAACATCAGCGCATAGCCGAAAAGGATGGTGAAGAGCGTCTGATAGAGCGGCAAGGCGATGCGCACGGTGATGGTGACCAGCGCCAGCGCGATGACGACACCGGGCAGCGAGCCGACGATGTAGTTGCAGCTCTCGAGCAGGCGCTGCAGACGGCCCGGCGCGCGGATCGAGATCCAGGCCATCGGCATCGCGGCGATCGTGGCAAGCAGCGCGCCGGCGACGGCGAGGAACAGCGTCTGGCCGAGCGCCAGGCCGATCTCGTCCCAACGCCAGACATCCGCGCCGCCGGCGAGCAGCCAGCGGCCGACGGTGACGAACGGCACGCCGAGCGCGAGCAGCGCGGTGACGGCGGGCAAAAGCAGGCAAGGCAGCGTGGCGCGGCCGAGGCTGGCGCGCTGCTGCTGGCGCGCGGCGCCGGAGCCGACGCGCGCATAACGCTCCTCGCCGCGCACGATCACTTCCACGCCAAGCAGCACGAAGCAGCAGGCGACCAGCACGGCGGCAAGCATGTTGGCCGCCGGGCCGTTGAAGGTCGACTGGAACTGGTCGACGATCGCGGTCGTGAAGGTGTCGAAGCGAATGAAGACATAGAGGCCGTATTCGGCAAGCAGGTGCAGGCCGACCAGCAGCGAACCGCCGCAGATGGCGAGCCGCAATTGCGGCAGCACGACGCGCGCGAAGACCCGCCAGGGCCCGAGGCCAAGCGCGGCCGCCGCGTCCTCCAGCGCCGGGTCGAGCCGGCGCAGCGCGGCCGCGATCGGCAGATAGAGGAACGGGAAATAGGCGATGACGGAGACCAGCACGCCGGCCCAGAGCCCGTGCAGGCCGGGCACAAGGCTGATCCAGGCATAGCTGTGGACGAAGGCCGGGATGGCGAGCGGCGCCACCGACAGCCACGACCAGAGGCGATTGCCGGGCAGGTCTGAGCGCTCGGTCAGCCAGGCGAGCGCCACCGACAGCACGATGGCGATCGGGACGGTCACGACGACAAGCAGGATGGTGTTGACCAGAAGATCGCCGACGCGCGGCCGGAAGATCAGCGCGATCACGGTTTCCCAACCGGTCTGGATCGCGGTCCAGACGATGAAGGCGAGCGGCAGCAGCGCGATCAGCGAGACGAGGGCGGCGGCAAGCGTGATCCACGACGTGGACCGCTGGCTCTGCCTTGCGGCAGCCGTCGGGCCTGAGGGCGTGAGGTCGATCGCGGATGCCATCAGAGGCAATGCTTCTCCGGGCTCGACGGACGCAGGCGATCCGATGAACCGCTGATGCGGCCGGATAGGCAGCTGATCGTCATCGACGAGGCCATCTCCAAAACAAAAGCGCTCCCGCGGAAAGCGAATTCCCGCAGGAGCACGGTCGGTGTCCTTTTAGGACGAACGCGAACTAAAGCAAGCCGGCTTGCGTCATCAGGTCGATGACCTTCTTGGAGTTCAGCATCGCCGGATCGACCTTGGGCGCCTGCAGGTCGGCGAGCGGCACCAGCTTCGGGTTGGACCCGGCGCCCTTGCCGACCGCGTATTCATAGGATGTGCCGGTCTTCAGCACTTCCTGGCCGCCCTTGCCAGTGACCCACTTCAAGAACGCCTGCGCCTCTTTCTGATGCTTGCTCGAGGCCAGCACGCCGCCGCCGGAGATCGACACGAACGCGCCCGGATCCTGGTTCTTGAAATAGTGCAGGCCGATATTCTTGCTGTTTTCGCCGGTCTTGGCCTGATCGCCGAAATAGTAGTAGTGGTAGATCACGCCGCCTTCGATCTCGCCGGCATTGACCGCCTTCATGACCGTGCTGTTGCCCTTGTAGGCGGTGAAGTTGTCCTTCATCGCCTTCAGCCAGTCGGCGGTTGCGGCTTCACCCTTGAGCTGGACCAGGGCGCCGACGATGGCCTGGAAATCGGCGCCGGACGGCGATGCCGCCCAGCGGCCCTTCCAGCTCGGATCGGCGAGGTCGAGCAGCGACTTGGGCAACTGGTCTTCCTTCAGCTTGTCCTTGTTATAGGCAAAGACGGTGCTGCGCGCGGCGACGCCCACCCACTTGCCGCTCGAAGGCTGGTATTCCTGCGGCACCTGCGCCAGCGTCTCGGCATCGACCGGCGCGAACAACCCGGCCGCCTCGACAAGCGCCATCGCCGGCGAATTCTCGGTCAGGAACACGTCGGCCGGCGAGGCGGCGCCTTCGGCGACGATCTGGTTGGAGAAATCGCTGTCGCCGCCATTGCGCAGCGTCACCTTGATGCCGGTTTCCTTGGTGAAGCCCTTCGCCCATTCCTTGGCCAGGCTCTCATGCTGGGCGTTGTAGACGATGATGCCGGCATCCTCGGCCAGGGCCGGCCCGGCGATCAGGCTCGCCGTCAGCGCAACGGCGCCGGCAAGGGTGGAAAGAGCATATTTCATGGCATGGTCCTCAAAACTTGAGACAGGGGTTCGGGCTCGGACGCACCTATCAATACCTGATCAGGATAGTCAACATTCAGACCCTGCTTCAATCGGTCGCCGTGCCGCAAACTTTCGTGATTTTCCGGTACTTTGGCTTGGACATTATTTCGTTGGCCACGTAACAAACCAGGGCCGAGGCGCGAACATCGGGGGTAAACTCTTGTGACCGGCAAGGACGAAGCCGAGCTTTCCCGGCTGCTCAGGGCCGCGATCGCCGGAGACGAAAAGGCTTATGCCGACTTTCTTCGCCGGATAGCCGCCCTCGTCCGCGGTTTCGTCCGGCGCAAGATCGTTCAGGGCGGGGTCGACCCCGAGGATGTCGTGCAGGAAACCTTGGTGGCCATTCACGTCAAACGGCACACGTGGCGAGAAGACGCGCCGGTGCTGCCATGGGTCTATGCGATCGCCCGCTTCAAGCTGATCGACGCGTTCCGCCGGCGCGGCCGACGCATCGAGGTCGAGATCGACGAGATCGCCGAGACCTTCGCCGAGCCGGAAGCGGAGACGGTCAGCGAGCGCGACATAAACCGGGCCCTCGACGGCCTGCCGCCTTCGCAGCGCTCCGTGGTTTCGGCGATTTCGGTCGATGGCCGCTCGATCGGCGAGACGGCGGCCAAGCTCGGCATCAGCGAGACGGCGGTGCGCGTCTCGCTGCATCGCGGCCTTGCCGCGATCGCCAAAAGGTTCGGACGACAGTGACATGAGAACCGAGGACCTCATCAAGGCGCTCGACGCCGATGCCAGCAGCAAGGCGATGCCGCTCGGCCTGGCCTGGTGGCTGGCCATCGGCGTGGCGGTGGCGGTTGCGGCGCTGGTCTTCTTCATGACCATCGGCCCGCGCCCCGACATCATGCCGGCCATGCACACGATGCGCTTCATGTCGAAGTTCGTCTTCACCCTGGCGCTCACGGCCAGCGCCTTCCGCCTGATCAGGGTGCTGTCGACGCCCGGTGCGGCGGGCAGGCGCGCCAAACTATGGATGCTCGCCGCGCCCGCGCTCGTCGTGCTCGCCGTGGTCCTTGAGCTTCTCGTCGTGCCGGAGGCCGACTGGGGGCGCCGCCTCGTCGGCACGAACATGATGATCTGCATGAGCTTCATCCCGCTGATCGGCATCGGACCTCTGGCGGTCTTCCTCGGCATGCTGCGCTATGGCGCGCCGACGCGGCCGGTGCTGGCCGGCGCGGTCGCGGGCCTGCTGGCAGGCGGCTTGGCGGCGACCTTCTATGCCGCGCATTGCTTCGACGATTCGCCACTGTTCGTCGCCACCTGGTACACGATCGCGATCGCGTTTCTCACCGCGCTCGGCGCGCTTGGCGGGCGGTTTTTCGTCCGCTGGTAGGATTGCACACCGATCCTTCGGTACAGTTTGGAAACAGTACCTTAATCATGCCGGCAATTGTTTGCCGGTTAGCGGAACGCTCGCCGCCGCTTGTGCAACCATTCCTTAAAATCGATCCGCCAGGGTTGTGGCGACGTGCAGTTGCGCATTGGGTGGGATCGCATTGTGGCGTGGTTGAGTTGGAAAGGTCCGCGGGCCGGCAAGCGCGCTGTGCTCGCCTTGATGGGAGCTGGGCTGCTTAGCCTGACGGCATCGGTCCTGTTGCCGGCGCTGGAGCTCGGTTCGGAGGCGCTGAAGCTCTGCCTGCAGCTATCTGTCGCCGTCACGGCCGTGACGCTGTTTGTCTCGGCGCTGTCCATCCGCAAGATCATCGACGACCGCCGGCAGATCGCCGAAAGCGAGCAGCGCTTTCGCCGCGCGATGGAAGATTCGGCGATCGGCGTCGCCATCGTCGGCCTCGATGGCCGCATCGTTCAGACCAATCCCGCCTTCGCCGCGATGCTCGGCTACAGCCGGGCGGAAATCGAGGCGCTGACCTTCTTCCAGATCACGCATCCCGACGATCTGCAGATCGGCCGTGAGACGATGATCGCGCTGAAGGAGGGAAAGATCGATTCCTTCCATTTCGAGAAGCGCTACCTCAAGAAGGACGGCACCCCCGTCTGGGCGCAGCTTGCCGGCTCGGTCATCCGCGAAGAGGAGACGCGTCGCCCTCTCTACCTTGTGTCGCAGATCGAGGACATCGATGCGCGCAAACAAGCCGAAGCGCGCATCGCCGAAGCCGAAACGCGCTGGAACTTCGCGCTGACCAGCGCCGGACAAGGCGTCTGGAGCCTCGACATGCGCAAGGGCGGCTCGATCTACTCCGAGACCTGGGTCAGGATGCTGGGCTATGACGATGGCGAGCTGGACGGCGATCCCGACCGCTGGCTGACGATGATCCACCCGGACGACCGCGAGCGCGTTGCGGACGCGGACCGGGCGCATCTTGCCGGCGAGACGGCCTTCTTCGAGGCCGAGTTCCGGATGCGACACAAGGACGGTCATTGGGTCTGGATCCTCGACCGCGGCAAGGCGATCGAACGCGACGGCGAAGGCCGGCTGATACGGGCCATCGGCAGCCTGACCGACATCACCCAGCGCAAGCAAGCCGAAGAACGGCTCCGGGTTTCCGCGGCCATGCTGGCCGACGAGAAGGAGCGGCTCAGGGTCACGCTGCAGTCGATCGGCGACGCGGTGATCTGCACCGACGCCGCCAACCGCATCACCTTCATGAATCCGGTCGCCGAAAAGCTGACCGGCGTTGCTGCCGGTGAGGCGCTGGGCGAGGTGCTTGGCCATGCCTATTGGCCGGTCGACGAGGAAAGCGGGCAGAGGATCGGTCTGACGCGGCCTTCGGCGGGCAGCCGTCTTCACGGCGACCAGAACACCCGCGCCGTTCTCGTCCGGCGCGACGACACCCGCTGCAGCATTCGCCAAATGGTGTCGCCGATCATGAACGACCGCAACGAGTTCTGCGGGCTGGTCATCGTCTTCCAGGACTTCACCGACGCGCGCGCCCTGCAGCGCCAGCTGGCCTACGCTGCGGCGCACGACGCGCTGACCGGGCTCGCCAACCGCTCCAGCTTCATCCTCACGATGGAGGAACTGGTCGATCAGTGCCGTCTCACCGGCGGCGAGCACCAGTTCATGTTCGTCGACCTCGATCATTTCAAGGCGGTCAACGACACTGGCGGCCATGCCGCCGGCGATGCATTGCTGAAGCGCGTCGCAGACGTCATCCGCCACGCGCTCGGGCCGGAAGACATCGTCGCCCGCATCGGCGGCGACGAGTTCGCCGTCATCCTGAAATCGGGGGCGCCGGCGCGAGCGGCGATCGCGGCGCGCTCCATCATCGATGCCATCCGCAAGCTGAGCTTCAGTTGGGACGGCCGTGCGCATTCGATCGGCGCCAGCATCGGGCTGGCGCCGATCCGCGCCGGCTGCGGCGAAGTGGACGAGATCATCGCCCGCGCCGACGCCGCCTGTTATGCAGCCAAGGCGGCCGGACGCGGTTGCGTTTCGGCGGCCCCGGACGAGGACGTCAGGGATGAGACCGTGACGGCGCTTGCCGCGGCGTCCTGAGCTTCAGTCGAGAAAGTTCAGCGCGTCGGCACCGGATGGTCGCCGCGATAGTCGTAGAAACCGCGGCCGGTCTTGCGGCCAAGCCAGCCGGCCTCGACATATTTCACCAGCAGCGGGCAGGGGCGGTACTTCGAGTCCGACAGGCCCTCATGCAGCACCTGCATGATCGACAGGCAGGTGTCCAGGCCGATGAAGTCGGCAAGCTGCAACGGTCCCATCGGATGGTTGGCGCCGAGCCGCATCGCCGTGTCGATGGCGTCGACCGTGCCGACGCCCTCATAGAGCGTGTAGATCGCCTCGTTGATCATCGGCAGCAGGATGCGGTTGACGATGAAGGCCGGGAAATCCTCCGAAACGGTGATCGTCTTGTCGAGCCGGTTAACGAATGCCTTGGCGGCCTCGAAGGTCTGGTCCTCCGTGGCGATGCCGCGCACCAGCTCGACCAGCTTCATCACCGGCACCGGATTCATGAAATGTATGCCGATGAAGCGCTCCGGCCGGTCGGTCTGAGCCGCGAGTCGGGTTATCGAGATCGAGGAGGTGTTGGTTGCGAGAATCGCTTCCGGATTGAGCTGCGGGCAGAGCTGGGCGTAGATCTTGCGCTTGACCGTCTCGTCCTCGGTCGCCGCCTCGATGACGAGGTCGGCCGCGGCGAGATCGGCCATGGCGGCGGCCGACGAGATGCGTGCCATCGCCTCGTTGCGCGCCTTCTCCTCGAGCTTCCCGGAGCCGACCTGGCGGGCCATGTTGCCGCTGACGGTGGCGATGCCCTTCTCGATGCGGTCGGACGAGATGTCGTGGATCAGAACCTTGTAGCCGGCCAGCGCCGAGACATGGGCGATACCGCCACCCATTTGGCCCGCGCCGACAATACCGATCGTCTCGATCTTGCTCATTACCCCGATCCCGTCTGAAGCCTCTCCGCTTCTGCGAAGCACGGAAACGCTTCTTTTTGTTTCTCGTAATTCCGAACGGAAAACCGCCACGCGCTTTTCCCGGAATTGCTTTTTTAAGCCATCGCGGCCTGCTTTTTGTGCAGTGCAAACTAAAAGGGCGGGGCGACTTCGTCTACCCCACCCTTCGGATTTTAATATGCCAGAGTTGATGTCGTCAAAGCGCCTTTTGCAGCTCCGGCAGGATGACGAAAAGATCGCCGACGAGGCCGTAGTCGGCAACCTGGAAGATCGGCGCTTCCTCGTCCTTGTTGATGGCGACGATGACCTTCGAATCCTTCATGCCGGCCAGGTGCTGGATGGCGCCGGAGATGCCGACGGCGATGTAGAGGTCGGGGGCGACCACCTTGCCGGTCTGGCCGACCTGCCAGTCGTTCGGGGCGTAGCCGGCGTCGACCGCGGCCCGGCTTGCGCCGACGGCCGCGCCGAGCTTGTCGGCGACGGGCAGGATCACTTCCTGGAACTTTTCCGACGAGCCGAGCGCGCGGCCGCCCGAGATGATGATCTTGGCCGAGGTCAGCTCCGGACGGTCGTTCTCGGAGAGCTTGTTCTCGACGAAGGAGGAGAGGCCGGGGTTCGCGGCGGCGTTCACCGTCTCGACCGAAGCCGCGCCGCCCTCGGGCGCGGCCGAGAAGGAGGCGGTGCGCACCGTGATGACCTTCTTGGCGTCGGTCGACTGCACGGTCTGGATGGCGTTGCCGGCATAGATCGGCCGCTTGAAGGTGTCGGGCGAGACCACCTCGATGATCTCCGACACCTGCGCGACGTCGAGCAGGGCCGCGACGCGCGGCGCGACGTTCTTGCCGGCCGAGGTGGCCGGCGCGACGATCGCGTCATAGGAGCCGGCGAGCGACACCGCGAGCGCGGCCAGCGGTTCCGCCAGGCGCTCGGAGAGCTCATCGGCTTCGGCGAGCAGCACCTTGCGAACGCCCTTCAGCTTGGCAGCGGCGTCGGCAGCGGCCTTGGCGCCCTTGCCGGCGACCAGCACGTCGACGTCGGAGCCGATCTGCACGGCCGCCGACAGCGCCTTGGCGGTCTGGTCGGAAAGGGTAGCGTTGTCGTGTTCGGCGATGAGGAGAATTGCCATTTTCCTGTTCCTTTCCTGACCGCTTCAGAGCACGCCGGCTTCGTTCTTGAGCTTCTCGACGAGCTCGGCGACGCTCTTGACCTTGACGCCCGCCTTGCGGCCGCCGGGTTCCTCGGTCTTGATCACCTTGAGGCGCGGCTTGACATCGGCGCCGTAGTCGGCCGGGCTTTTCTCGTCGAGCGGCTTCTTCTTGGCCTTCATGATGTTGGGCAGCGAGGCATAGCGCGGCTGGTTGAGGCGGAGGTCGGCGGTGACGATCGCCGGCATCTTCAGCTCCACCGTCTGCAGGCCGCCGTCGACCTCGCGCGTCACCTTGGCATGATCGCCGGCGAGCTCAACCTTCGAAGCGAAGGTGCCCTGGGCCCAGCCAAGCAGCGCCGCCAGCATCTGACCGGTCTGGTTGGAATCGTCATCGATGGCCTGCTTGCCGAGGATGACGAGGCCGGGTTGCTCGGCCTCAACCACGCCCTTCAGAACCTTGGCGACGCCGAGCGGCTCGGTCTGCTCGTCGGTCTTGACCAGGATGGCGCGGTCGGCGCCCATGGCAAGCGCGGTGCGGAGCGTCTCCTGTGCCTGCTGCGGGCCGATCGACACGACGATGATCTCCTCGGCCTTGCCGGCTTCCTTGATCCGGATCGCTTCCTCGACGGCGATCTCGTCGAACGGGTTCATCGCCATCTTGACGTTGGCAAGCTCCACGCCCAACCCGTCGGCCTTGACCCGGACCTTGACGTTCGCATCCACAACCCGCTTCACGGGCACAAGGATCTTCATTTTCCTGTCACCTCTCCTGAGATAGTCGGGCGCGCTATAGCAGTGTACGCCTTGTCAGAGTTGTCGAAAGCCGACATTCCGGGCGGAATTCTGGTCTTCGACCGCCAAGAACCTGTTCCACCCCGATCTTTCGATTGTGCATGACCTTTTCCGAAAACCGGTTCCCACTTTTCGGGATCATGCCCAGGGTGGCGTTTCCGTAGTGGCGGCAATCCGGCGCGTCAATATGCACGACGCACTCAAATCGGTTCAGTCCCGAGGTGACGCGGCGCCGCGGCCCCATTGCGGCGCCGGCTGCGCCGGCGTTTCGGGCGTTGCCCCGGACTCGGTCGGAACGGGGACCTGCTGGACATTCGGCGTCGGCTCCGGCTCGCCGTCGGCGCCGGCAAGCAGCGGCACGCCGCGGCTGCGCAGCACCAGGACCAGGACGGCGCCGGCAATGATGCCGCCGATATGGCAGGCCCAGGAAATCTGGTCCTCGCCGCCGGCGGCAAACATCACGATCTGGAACACGATCCAGAGGATCAGCGGGATGAAGGCGGGGATGCGCAGGGGAATACGGGCAAAAGCCAGCACCCACACCTTAACCCTCGGATAGAGGATCAGATAGGCCGCAACCACGCCGGCGATGGCGCCGGAGGCGCCGATCAGCGGCACCTGCGAATCCCAGCCCACCAACCCTTGAACGAAAGCGCCGGCCGCCGCGCAGGCGAGGTAGAAGATCAGGTAGCGGATATGGCCGAGCGCATCCTCGACATTGTCGCCGAACACCCACAGGAACAGCATGTTGCCGCCGAGGTGGAAGATGTCGGCATGCAGGAAGGAATAGCTGAGATAGCTGAGGCTTTCGGGAATGACGACGAATTCGGGCGACAGCTCGACCTTGTCATGGACCACCGATGGGATGAAGCCGAGGCCGAGCACCGCGGCGTTGGTGAAGCTTTCGCCGCCAAGCGTGGTCGCGAGATAGACCAGCGCGTTCGCCGCGATCAGCCCGATCGTCACATATTGCAGGCGGATGTGGCGCAGCCTGTTGGTGTCGTAGAGCGGGATGAACATCGGACCTTTCCGCTTACCCGATTGTCAGCGGTTCTTGCCGGGAACCCATAGCACGTCGGCATTTCCGTTGTCATTGACCGCTCGCGCGGCGACGAACAGGAAGTCGGAGACGCGGTTGATGTATTTCAGCGCCTCGCGGTTGACGTGCTCGGCAGGATGCTGCGCCAGCGCCACCATGATGCGCTCGGCGCGCCGCGCCACCGTGCGCGCCAGATGCAGGGCGGCCGCGGCCGGCGTGCCGCCGTTCAGCACGAACGATTTCAGCGGCTGCAGGTCCTTGTTGAGAAGATCGATGTCCTTTTCGACGCGCCCGGTCTGCGCCGCGACGACGCGCAGCGGCTCGTAGTCGAGCGGCTTGCCCTCGTCGGGCACCGCCAGATCGGCGCCGAGGTCGAAGAGATCGTTCTGGATGCGGGAGAGCATGGCGTCGATAGCCGGATGATCCTTTGCGGTGTGGACCCGCGCCATGCCGATGCAGGCATTGGCCTCGTCCACCGTGCCGTAGGCTTCGACGCGAAGATCGGATTTCAGCCGCCGGTCGCCGCTGCCGAGGCCGGTGGTGCCGTCGTCGCCGGTGCGGGTGTAGATCTTGTTGAGCTTGACCACGTCGCTCTCCCGTTCCGTTACTTGCGGGTGAAGTAGACGGTCAGCATGATCAGCACCAAGGCTATGAACTGCAGCAGCACGCGGGCCTGCATCAGCTTGTTCGAGGTGAAGCCGGAGCCGCCGCGCATCATGTTGATGAGGCCGCGGATCAGCACGACCACGACGGCGGCCATGACGAGGATGGCGAGGATGTTGAAGACGGTTGCCATGGGCTGGCTCCAGTTCGGTTTCGGTCAGGCGCGCCTGGCGAGCACGCGGTAGAGCGCTGATGCCGGCAGGATGCGCTTGAGCGCCACGCCGATTCTGGCCGGCACCGTTACCACATAGTGCGGGCGCGGGCGCTGTGACAGAAGCGCGTGGCGCAAGGCGGCATGAACGACCTCCGGTCCGGGCTTCAGACGCGAGACGCTGCCGCCGGCCTGCAGCCGCGCAAGCTGGGCCTGGTAGTCGGCGCGGTGGACAGAGTTCTCGATGTCGATATTCTTCAAGAACCAGGCCAGGCCGTTGCTGGCGATCTTCGAGGTCACCGGCCCCGGCTCGATCAACGAGGCATGGATACCGCTGCCTTCGAGTTCCTGGCGCATGCACAGCATCAGGCCTTCGACGGCATGTTTGGACGCCGAATAGGCGCCGCGAAAACGAACTGGGGCGAGGCCGAGGATCGAGGAGCAGTGGACGAGGCGGCCATGGCCCTGGCGGCGCATGACCGGCATGACGCGCCGCGTCAGGTCGTGCCAGCCGAAGAAATTGGCCTCGAACTGCTCGCGCAGCGCCTCGACAGGCAGATCCTCAACGGCGCCGGGCTGCGCATAGGCGCCGTTGTTGAACAGCGCCGCCAGCGTGCCGCCCGTGCGCCCCAGCACGGCATCGACCAGGGCGGCGATGGAGTCGGTTTCCCGATAGTCGAGATAGAAGGCCTCGATGCCGTCGGCTTGAAGCGCTGCGATGTCGGCCGGCTTGCGCGCGGTGGCGAACACGCGCCAGCCTTCCGCCTTCAAGGCCCGCGCGCAATAGGCACCTATGCCGGAGGAGGCGCCGGTGACGATGATGCTACGCAACTGTTCAGCGGTGGGCAACGTTGTCTGACCTTGCCATTTGCCGCAATCCCTTCCCATATTCGCGGCGTCGACACAATCGAGCGGAGCGCGGGCCCTTGCTCAGGAATATCGTCGCGGTCAAGCGCGTGCTCTACGATGCGATCGGCCATTTCAACACCGACGACGGCTGGGCAATGGCCAGCCATCTGGCGATCACCTCGCTGATGGCGCTGTTTCCGTTCCTGATCTTCGCCACGACGCTGGCCAGCTTCCTCGGCGCGCGCGCCTTCGCCGACACGGCGGTGCACCTGGTCTTCGATACCTGGCCCGAGCAGATCGCCAAGCCGATCGCGCGCGAGGTGCAGAACGTGCTCACCGTGCGACGGACCGACCTTCTGACCTACGGCGTGCTTTTGGCCGCCTACTTCGCTTCGAACGGCATCGAGGCGCTGCGCACCTCGCTCAACCGCGCCTATCGTGTGACCGAGACGCGCGGCATCATCCACCGCAGGGTGCAGAGCATCGTCTTCGTGCTGATCGCGACGGCCTGCTTCCTCGCCGTCAGCGTGCTTCTGGTGTTCGCGCCGCTGCTCGGGCGGCTGGCCGAGGCGCATCTGGAATGGATCAAGCCCTATATGGGAACGATCACCATATGGCGTTACGTGATCGCCTCCACGGTCATCGTCATCGGCCTGTTTTCGGTGCATATCTGGCTGCCGGCCGGCAAGCGCCGCTTCGTCTCGATCGTTCCCGGCATCGTCTTCACGCTGGTCGCCTGGCTGGCCGGCTCGACCATCTTCGCCACCTATCTCGACCATTTCTCGTCCTACGTGACGACCTATGCGGGGCTGGCCTCGATCATGATCGCGGTGGTGTTCCTCTACATCATCTCGGCGATCTTCATCCTCGGCGGCGAGCTCAACGCCGCGATCAGCCGCTATCTCGAGGCGCGCGCCCGCGTTGGTTGAGGTCCGCGCGACCCGGCGGTGGCCAGGCCGACGCCAAGAGTGGCGATCGCCATGCCGGCGATCTGCAGCGCATTGAGCTCTTCGCCGAACAGGGCACAGGCGATGACGGCGGTGACGGCCGGCACCAGATAGAACAGCGACGCGACTTTCGACATTTCGCCGTCCCTTATCATCACCATCAACAGGAAAATGGCGCCGACCGACAGCACCAGGACCAGCCAGGCCATGGCAAAGATGAGCTCACCGTTGACGGTGATCGCGCGCGTCTCGAAGGCGAGCGACCCCAGCATCGTCACGACCGAGCCGCCGACATATTGCCACATCGTCGCCGAGACGAGGTCGCTGCCAGAGGCGAAGCGTTTCTGCCAGATCGTTCCGGCGGCCATGCCGAGCACCGAGACCAGCGAGGCCGTCAGCGTTGCCGCGGTGACGCCGCCGCCGATCATGCCGAGCTTTGGCCAGAGCACGATGACGACGCCCATAAGCCCGACGGCAAGGCCCGCCCAATGGCGCGGCAGGATCGCCTCGCCGAGGAATTTGCCGGCAAGCACCGCCGTGATCAGCGGCTGCAGGCCGACGATCAGCGCCGAAAGCCCAGCCGGCATGCCCCGGTGGATCGCCCAGAACACGCCACCCAGATAGACGCCGTGCATGAGGACGCCGGCCACCGTCGCGTGAAGCGCTTCCCCGCGGCTCGCCCGCCGCGAGCCGAGCAACACAGTCAGGCCCGCAAACAGGATCGCGGCCAGCACGAAGCGGATGGCGAGGAAGGTGAAAGGCTCCGCCCACGGCATGGCATAGCGTGCGCCGATGAAGCCTGTCGCCCAAAGGACGACGAAGGAGGCGGGGATGAACGGCTTGATGCTGTGCATTGGGAGGAGGGCTCTGGCTGCGGGTGAAAAGTTGATGACGGCAATTGCTCTAATGCCGTTCAATTCGGCAAGCAAAACGAAACGGTTGATCCATAAGCTCATTCGAATTCAACACGGGTGCCAGAGGGGCATGGCGTTAAGGCACGCCATGAGCAGGCATGCTTTTGCATCTCGGTACGACTTGGCTCCTGTTCGCGGTCGCGACCGTCGCCGTGTTCGGTTTCTTTTTCGGCACGGCGCTCGATGCCATCATGAAGGACGACGGTTTCGGCTCGACCGGCAACACGCTGCTGTTCACGCTGGGCTTCTTCGTCGCGGTGATGGTCGCCAATGAGCACGGCATCACCTTCAGGGACCTCAGGCTGGCAGTGGCATGGGGTTTGAGCGGCGCCTTCGTCTTCATCAGCGTGATGGCACTGATCAAAGCGGGACTTGCCCGCCTGTAGTCAAAGCCCGATCAGCCGCTTGACCGCCTGCGGCGACGCGCCGGCGTCCCGAAGCGCGGCAAGGCCGGTATCCTTGAGGCTCTTCGACAGCTTCCTGCCGTCCGGCCCGAGTATCAGGCGATGGTGGAAATAGCGTGGCGGCGCAAGGCCCAGCAGTTCCTGCAGCAGGCGCTGCACGCCGGTGGCCGCGTAAAGGTCCTGACCGCGAACGACATGGCTGACGCCCTGCAGCGCATCGTCGACGACCACGGCGAGATGGTAGCTGGTCGGGATGTCGCGGCGCGCCACGATGACGTCGCCCCAGGCCTGCGGCTTTGCTTCGACGGGGTGCGCCGCAACCATGGTCTCGTCGGTGAATTCGGTCCATGACAAGGCGCCGGGCACCCGCGCCATGGCCGCTTCGACATCGAGCCGCCAGGCGAAAGGCGCATTCTCGGCCATGCGCCGCTTGCGCTCCTTCATCGGCAAGGCCTTGTCGAGAGGCGGGTAGAGCGGCACGCCGTCGGGGTCGCGCGGCCAGTCGCGGCCATGGTTTTCGGTTCCGGCGATGAAGGCGCGGATCTCGCCCCGGCTCATGAAGGCGGGATAGACGAGCTCCTCGGCGATCAGCCGGTCGAGCACGGCCTTGTATCCGGAAAAATGCTCGGATTGGCGCCGCACCGGCTCCTCCCAATCGAGCCCCAGCCATTTGAGGTCGCGGAATATGCAAGCCTCGAATTCAGGCGTGCAGCGCGTGACGTCGATGTCCTCGATGCGCAGCAAGAGCCGTCCGCCCGCCCGCGTCGCCATTTGCTGGTTGAGCAAGGCCGAATAGGCATGGCCGAGGTGCAATTCGCCGTTGGGGCTCGGCGCGAAGCGAAATGTCAGGAGCGTCATGTCTCGGGCGGCATTCGGGTTGAAAGGCGCTTCCGCCGGTTGATAGTTAGCCACCACCAATTGCCACTTCGCGGACGCCTAGGGAACAAGCAAACGTGCAACGCATCGCCACGCTCGACGACATTGCGGCAGGGCTGGACGCGCTCTGCCTCATCGATCCGCGGCTGGAGCAGGTGCGTGGCATGGCGGGCGAGGTGCCGCTGAGGCTTTCCGAGCCCGGATTCGGCAGCCTTGCCTCGATCATCGTCTCGCAGCAGGTGTCCCGCGCCAGCGCCGATGCCATCTTCGGCCGGCTGACCAGGCTGGTCGATCCGCTGACGCCGGAAGCGATACTTGGCGCCGGCGAGGACATTTTTCGCGAGGCCGGCTTGTCGCGGCCGAAGCAGCGCGGGCTGATCGCGATCGCCGAGGCTGTGGCCGCAGGGCTCGATCTTTATCACCTTTGCTCGCTCGACGCAGGCGAGGCGATCGCGGCCATGACGGCCGTGCCCGGCATCGGCCCCTGGACGGCGGAATGTTATCTGCTTTTCGCCGCCGGCCATCCGGATGTCTTTCCCGCGCGCGATGTCGCGCTGCAGACGGCGGTCGGTCATGCGCTGGGCATCGACCCCCGTCCGCCGGAGAAAACACTGATTCGGCTGGCCGAATCATGGAGTCCGTGGCGAGGGGTCGCGTCGCGGCTTTTCTGGGCCTACTATCGCGAATTGAAGGGCAGGGACGCGGCGCCCCCGGTCGAAATGGCCAAAAAAGCATGAAAATCATGCGTTTTTGACCGTTTGGACGAACGACAATCCGCTTCACATCCCTGTCATGTCGGGCTTACAGTATTCGCGCCGTTCGGTTCTAGAACCAAGGAGGCTGAGGACGTGACGGTTGCCGTATCTCCGGATGGGCTTCCCGCGCTGGTGCTGAATGCGGACTACCGTCCGCTCAGCTATTACCCCCTGTCGCTCTGGTCGTGGCAGGACGCCATCAAGGCCGTCTTCCTCGACCGGGTCAACATCGTCGCCGAATACGAGCACGCCGTCTCCTCGCCGACCTTCTCGATGAAGCTGCCCAGCGTGGTGAGCCTGAAGGCCTATGTGAAGCCGTCCAGGCATCCCGCCTTCACCCGCTTCAACGTCTTCCTGCGCGACCGCTTCCAGTGCCAGTATTGCGGCACGCCGGACGACCTCACCTTCGACCATGTCATCCCGCGCCATCGCGGCGGGGCGACGACCTGGGAGAATGTCGTGGCCGCCTGCTCGCCCTGCAATCTCAGGAAAGGCGGGATGATGCCGGCGCAGGCCAAGATGTGGCCGCTGCAGAAGCCATACCAGCCGACGGTGCACGACCTGCACAACAACGGCCGCCTGTTCCCGCCCAACCATCTGCATGAAAGCTGGATGGATTATCTCTATTGGGACGTCGAACTGGAACCTTGAGATCGTTCGAGAATTCGGGAGGCTGGCCGCCTGAAGCGATTTTCTGCGCTTCCGGTGCTCACGGACTTAATGTCCGCTCCGCTCCGGTTCTCGAAAATCACTCCATCCAACTCATCCTGCCGAATTCTTGAACGATCTCGCGTCGGCGCTGTGGTGCCGGCTCAGTCGCGCGACAGCGCGCTGCGGAAGGCGACGGCGGCGAGGATGAAGCTGGCGATGGCGTTCCAGCCGGCGAGCGACAGGCCGAGGATGCGAAGCGCTGCCTTGTCGCAGGAGGGCGGCACGAATTTGTCGAGCGCGTCGAGCACGCCCTTGCCGCCGGTGTCGACCGGGCCGGCGCCGGCGGTGCAGTCGGCAGGCCCCGGCCACCAGGCCCATTCGACGCCGGAGTGGTAGACGCCGAGATAGAGGCCGTAGAGCATCAGGAGACCGCCGATCGCGAGCAGCCCGCGCGTCACCCAGGCCGGCGCGCGCAGCATCGAGGCGATCACCGCCGCCAGCATCAGCGGCGCGCCGACATAGTAGGGCGTGCGCTGCTCCAGGCAGAGATGGCAGGGGATGTAGCCGCCGATATACTGGAAGGCCAGCGCCGAGCCGACCGTCGCGGCCATGGCGACGGCAAGGAACAGCGCGGCGCGCGTCCGCTGGCGTCCGGTGTCGGCATTCATGGTCGCTGTCATCGGTCCTTGATCCCGTTCGCTTGGGCTTATCCGTGCGCGTATCTGACCGCGATATAGAGCAAAATAAGGGCAGCGGCGCCGGCGCTGACAATCATGCCAAGGCGTTTTTCGATGAACTCCTTGATCGATTCGCCGTAGCGGCGCAGCAGCCAGGCAAGCAGCAGGAAACGGGCGCCGCGCGCCACGATCGCAAGCCCGATGAAGAGCAGCAGGTTGACGCCGATGACGCCCGAAAGAATCGTCACCACCTTGATCGGCGGCAAATGCGCCGCGCCCGAGGTGATGAGCATCAGGACGATGAAGCCGACGCCGGACGAAACCCGCAGCTGCTCGAACTCGTCGTATTTGCCGTAGAATTCGAGGATCGGCTTGGCCACCGCCTCATAGGCATAATGGCCGATGAACCAGCCGAAAATGCCGCCCAGCACCGAGGCGACCGTGGCGATCAGCGCGTAGCGATAGGCGCGCTCGGGCCTGGACAGCGCCATCGGCAGATAGAGCACGTCGGCCGGCACCAGGAAGACCGAGCTTTCGACGAAGGCGATGAAGGCCAGCCACCATTCGGCCGATTTGCGCGCCGCCAGCGACAGGGTCCAGTCGTAAAGTCCGCGAAGCATCGGCTCTCCTAATGCATGCCGCCCCGGATAGCGCAGTGGTTTTCGGTCACTGGGATGCGCGAGACAAGGACCCAAAGCGCCGCATCCAGCGCTTTTCGCTCTGGGCGCCTCGACATGCCCGCCTGTCTAGAAAGATTTTCCGCGCCGCACAATGGCGGCGCGGTCACGAAACCGAAAGGCGCGGCCAGCGCTGCCAAATCGGCAACAGCCCAGTTGACGAAAACCCGTCCACTCGTATAGTCCGCGCCCATCCAGGCCGCCCGGCCTGAGCCCCTATGGCGGAATTGGTAGACGCGCTCGACTCAAAATCGAGTTCCGCAAGGAGTGCTGGTTCGATCCCGGCTAGGGGCACCAACGCCTTTATGTAGGTGTTGGGCTACCTGACTTTTTTCCGATTTTTGTCCCGCACCTCGTCATCGAATTTTTTGATGGGACAATTTTGTCTTCAAAGTCGAGACGCACCGCCCGGCCCAGACACGCAAGACAAGTCAAAGGCAACTCTGGTGTGTTATATACGCTGTGTTCTCGGGGCGGGTACGAGATCGATGGATCAGGAAAGACTTCTAGCCGCAGTCCTCTTAGCTGATGTCGTGGGCAGCACGCCCCTCTATGAGCGCCTCGGCGACGATGCCGCTCTGCAGCAGGTCTCGGATTGCCTGGGCGCGATGCGCGAGATCGTCGCCCGGTACGGCGGTGATTTCATCCACTCGAAAGGCGATGATGTACTCAGCCTATTCAAGAACCCGGAGGCGGCGCTAAGGGCCGTCTGCCAAATCAGCCGGCAACTGACGGAAGGGCCGTTGAGCGCCCGTATCGGACTGCATTTCGGGGCGGTCATTCGCACGCGGGGCGAGGTATTCGGTGACGCTGTCAATGTCACCGCAAGGTTGTCTACCACGGCCAATCCCGGGGAGGTGCTGATCAGCCAGAGTTTCTGCGAAGCGCTTCCCGCGGGGAGCCGCAGTGGCTTGCGGCTCCTCGACAAAATGGCCTTGAAGGGGAAGCAAGAACTCTTCGATGTCTATACTCTGTGGAGCGACGATGAGGCCCGTACGCAGATCACCAGCCGGGGTACCATCATCGACAGGCACGTCGCTCCGCCGCCGCAGATCAATCTGGTCATCCGCTATGGAGATCAGTTGCGATCCTGTCGAAACAACGAATTGGTGACGATCGGTCGATCCCCGGAATGCAATATCGTCGTCCAGCGGCCCTGGGTCTCAAGGCACCACGCGGCGTTCACCATTTCGAATGGCAAGGCCCGGCTTATCGAGCGAAGCTCGTCGGGCACATTTGTGTCGATGGGATCCGACCATGAAGTATTCGTGCGCCGCGAAGACATTCTCCTCTTCGGCTCCGGCGTAATCTCGCCGGGACGGAGATCGTCCCTCGGCGACGCCCAGATCCTCCACTACGAAATTGTCTCAGGCTGACCCTGCCGGCTCGTTAGCCGCGATCGACTGCAAGCGGCGCGACGATCTCTTCGGCAATTCTGCATGCGCGCAGCGCTGGTTCGCTGACGCGGTCAATGTTCGTGCTGAACCTTTTTCCTGGCGTCTCGTCCAGCAGAATGGTTGACGATCAAGCCCCGCGGCCCGGCTGCCTGACCGCCTTCCTCGCGGGCTTTGCCGCCGTCTTGCGCCTGAGCTCGTTGGACTTCGCCAGCGCCGACCGTTGGGCGGCGTGCCCCGGCTAGGGCACCAATGCCTTTTTCATGCGTTGATTTTGCCCACTTTTTTGGCTCTCTTTGTCCCGCTTTCGGCAACCACGTTGTGCGGTGGGACAATTCTGTCAGTTTTTAGTTTCGGGACGAGCAGGTGCGCGACCTAGCTGCCATGCGCCCGCGCTGGGCTTTTTGGGTGTAGAGCGTCGTCTGCCGCTGAGTCGTCCAGCCGAAGATCAGACGAAGCGGTGGCCGAGCTCGAAGCCGTCGACACCGCTCGTCGCGAACGCAGACAAATACACACCGAGGAAATCGGATGACTGATTGCTCCACTTTCTCGAAAGCTGATGGCTGAAAATTCCGGTCCGGTGTCGATTGCTGCCGCCATCGCCACTCTACGTGCTACAAAGATCAACGCCTCCGACGCCGATTTGCAGTCGCTGGTTGCATCTTCGCGGCGGAGCGACACCGCCCGATACGCTGCGATTGTGTTGTGGCCGAACGGGTTAAGTCGAATGGACGAAGACGAGATTCCTCCGAACAGAGTCACGTTCAAGAACATTGAGGAAAGAGCGAATTCTCTACGCGAATTATTGACTGAATCCATCTTCCCTAGGTTGATGCGGGGCCACGACAGGTTCGCCGGCGCGGAAGATTTAGAAGCTCGCTTTCGGGCAATGAACTCTGTCCATCCGTTTGTACCCGCTTGGTACGAATTGTTGGACAGCGCGGCCAAGTCGCTCGAATCCGGCTCAATGCAAGTTTCGGAGGAGGCCACATTTCTGCTCGGCCTCCGATTTGCTCTCTATCGCCTGAGGTCGAGCGAATATTATGGAGATATACTCAATAAGCTTATCGATAAAACTCAGTTTTTTTCTACACTTTTTGAACTATTTGTGTGTATTACGTACTCATTTGAGTTGCAGCAGGACATCACTTTCGTTCCAGAGAGCAATATCAAAGGCGAAAAGCGGCCTGACCTAGTTTTCAAGTCAAGTGACGACGCTCTCGTTTACCTTGAGTGCAAAAGCATGCTCGATGATGTTCGAGTTGAGCAGCAAGTTTGGTTGGATATCCAGGCGGCTATCGCAAAAAAATTGAAAAGATCACCTGTGAGTCTTTCAGTTTTAGTACGCGCCGATAGCAGGCTCAAGCCGCGCGACAGCGACGCCATTATAGTGGCGGCTTCTGACGTGATTAAGAATTATCCGCTATTGACACGCGCAGACACGGATGAATTTTCCGTACGAGTTGCAAAGATTTTGGAAGCTGACGAGCATATGGAGCTGCCCTTTGAAGTACGGGCACTCGATGGCGCAGAGTCGATGATGCATGGCGGAGAGTATTACGAAGCCGAAATTGGAGGGGTCAAAAAAAGCTTTGCTCGGAAGCTTTGGAAAATAGATACGTTTACGTTCGCCGATACAAAACAGTCAGAAAGAATAGTTGGCCTCATTAAGGACGCCAGTAGGCAGCTCCCGCGTGACGTTCCGGGCGTCATTCATCTGCAGATCCCTTATCGAGATCCGCGCCACTTTCAGTCGGTTCTGGATGAGGTAAAGAACGCAGTCGAGGATGAGAGCTCTAAGCGGGCTCATGTCTGTGCTATTGTGATAACAGGTCGCTTTCAAGACAAAGATAAGCACAGGAAAGCGGGAAGCGATCCAATCCTCACTTTTCATTCTGTCATTCCAAACTATAATGCTGAATATGTGCTCCCGAAGGATTTTCGGTTGCTAGGTTCGCATCCTAGTATGACGGTTACTGACGAGAATGATACCAAAAGAGCGTTTGAAATGGGTCCAGAAGGGAGCCTCCTGACAGAGTTTGCGCCTGAAACAGAGTTATCGGATCATGAGGGCGTTCACATCGTTCAGTATTGCTCCCGGGACGGCCGTCGACAGGTCAACATTTGGCAAGATTTCAACAAGCGTGCACGGGTAGAAGTTTGGCACGAGCATGCCGGTCATCACACTTTGGATATCGATTTGAGTACGATCCGCGTGAAACAAACAAACAAGGCGTTGGTGACTTGGAGTAAGCGAGGCATCAGCTTCGTAATAAACGGGAATGAGGTGATCAAGTCTTATAGCGGCGACGATTGACCGCTTTCTCCTGCCGCCTAGGTCGCTGGAGAGTAAAAGCGCGTTGTCAGTCACACCAAGGCAACCGCTTGCCCGTCCAACGCCGGCTAGGGGCACCATCCTTCGCTCTGCGAGCTTCGGGTGGCAGGCCAACCGACGCACCCCTACCGCATATTCCCCGTGTGCCCCTGCGAATACCGCCCCGGCTGCGGCCATACCGTCAGCCCGTGCGGCTCGACGCCGACGCGGATCTTGGTCACGGCGCCCGAGGTCGTGTCGATCATATAGACTTCGCTGTCGAAGCGGCCGGAGAGCCATAGCTGCCTGCCGTCGGCGCTGACATTGCCCATGTCCGGGCTGCCGCCGTCCGGGATCGGCCATTGGGCGACGACCGAGCGGGTGGCGAAGTCGATCACCGTCACGCTGCCAGGCCCGTCGGCGCGGCCCTGCTCCATCTTGTGCGAGCCGCGGTTCGAGACGTAGAGCCGCTTGCCGTCGCGGCTGACGACGAAGCCGTGCGCGCCTATTCCGGTCGCAATGAAGCCGATCTCCTTGAAACTGTCGCCGTCGATGAGGAAGACGCCGTCATTCATCATGTCAGCGACGTAAAACACCTTGCCGTCGGGCGAGAGCCTTATGTCCTGCGGCATGCCCATTTTCGACAGATCGAGATGGCCAAGCACCTTCTGGTTCTTGAGGTCGATCTTGGCCAGGCCGCCGTCGCCATATTCGCAGGTGAAGATCGCGTAGGAATTGTCGGCCGAGAAATCGGCGTGGTTGATGCCAGGGCAGGTCGGCGTCGGGATGATCGATTTCAGGGCCATGGTCTGCGGGTCGCGCAGATCGAGCTGCCTCAGCGCCTCGTCGACGATGATGCCGGCACTGCCGTCGGGCATGAAATACATGTTGTAGGGGTCGTCCACCGGCACCTGCTTGCCGGGTTTGGCGGTCGTCGGGTCGATCGGCGTCAGGCTGCCGTTCCTGCCGGTGCCGTTGTTGGCCACCCAGAGCGTCTTCAGGTCCCAGGACGGAACGACGTGCTGAGGCTTGCTGCCGACCGGAAACCTGTCGACCTCCTTGAGCGTCGCCGGGTCGATCACCGAGACGCTGTTCGAGGAGCGGTTGGGCACATAGACGCGCGGTAACGCGGCTGACGTCGCCTGGCTCATATTGCCGGTGGTGGTGTGGCTGTAGACGTTGACGGGCGGCGGCGCGGGCTCGGAGCAATCCTCGGGGCAAGTATCGGCCAGGGCCCGGGCCGGAAGCGTGGCGAGCAGGACAAGCGGCGCACAGAGGCGGGCGAAGCGCAGGAAGGTTTCGATCATCGGGAAATGCTTTGTGGTGAGGGCCGGCCGGATCCGGCCGCCGGATGCCATAGCCGGTATGCCGCCTTTCATCTAGCGCCTTTTCAAGAGGCTCCGCATGCGGTTGCGCAGGAGGCGCGCCATGTTGCGGGTCTCGCGGTAGAGGTGCAACTGCGAGGCCGCCTGGCGGGCCAGCCGGTCGGCGTCGGGCGTCAGGCCGACCACCAGCGTGCCCATCGGCTTGCGCTCCATCCACAGCCGGCTCATCACCGGATGGTCGGGCACTGCGCAGGAATCGGTCATGACGATGTTGGGGTCGTCGAGATGCTGCTTCGTCACCTCGATCATCAGCAGCGTGCCCGGCGAATAGGCGGAGAGCGTCTCGTCATAGGCCGTCTTCCAGGTGTAGGCGACACCCGCCTCGACGAAGACCACCAGGCAGGCGATGGTGCGGCCGTCGAGCTTCAGCGAGTGGATGCGGCACATGTCGTGCTCGGCCAGCCTGTGCACGGCCTCGCGGGCGAAGGCGGCGCGGTAGCGGTCGATCGCCATCGCCGTGCGCTCGCGGCCCTTCCAGCCGGCGGCTTCCAGCGTCAGGAAGCTTTCGATGGCATGGCGGATCTCGTCCTGTCCGCGCGCCACGAGATGCTCGAGCTTGCCGAGGTCGGCGAGGCGCCGCTTCAGGCGCCGGAATTCGCGATGGTGATGCGCGCGCAGCGATGTCTTGAGGTAGTCGTCGCCGTCGGCATCGCTTTCCAGCACCGGGCGCTCGGCCTTGCCGGTGACGACCAATGTCAGGCCGCGGCTGTCGGCAAAGGAGGTGAGCAGGCTCGCCACCGGGCCGTCGAGCTTCATGTCGGGCAGCACGAACACCTTCGGCAATTTGAGATGCGGCCTCCCCAGCATCGAGAAGAAATCCTCGATGACGCCGACCGGATCGTCGCGGTCGACCAGCGGCGTGCCGAGCGGCCCGAAAGGGCTCGCCCAGGTGCGCATGACCGGGACGCCGAGCGGGATCGCCGGGCGCTCGACCGAGAACGGCACCAGAAGCCGCAGCCGGTTGCGGTACTCGTCGCCGTCACGGATCACGGCCAGCCGCACTTCGCGGTCCTCGAGCCTCGGCATGGCGGGCGCCACGAAGCGCGGGTTGAAGAAGACGTTGGGCTCGATCGTGCGGGCGCTGAGATAGTCGAGCTCCTCGACGAGGTCGAAGCCGGCCGAAGCCGGATAGATCGCGAGCTTGCGCTCCGGCCGGTTGTTGGCGAAGAGCTCGATATGGGCGGGATCGGCCTCCCTGACGAGGCCGGCAAGGCCCGACACCATGGCGCCGGCCGGACCGCCGCTGGTCTCTTCAAGCAACGGAACCGCGGCCATCAGGCGACTTCCCTATTTGCAGGCACGAAAATCGCCATGACGATGCCGAGCTTGCGCCAGACGGTGAAGGACAGCGCGCCGGCCTCGAAGACCATGGCGAGGCTGGTGGCGATCGCCGCGCCCCAGAGGCCGAAGTGCGGAATCAGGATGACGTTGAGACCGATGTTCAGGGCAAGCGTCATGGCGTAGACGGCGGCGCAGATGTTCTGGTTGCCGCTCATGGTCAGCAGGCTTTCGCAGGGGCCGACGGCGCCGCGCGCGACGACGCCTAGGACCAGCAGGAAAAGCAGCGGATAGCCGGCGGTGAATTCGGGGCCGAACAGCACCAGCATCGGCTCGCCCAGCGCCAGCACCAGCAGCGCCATCGCCAGCGAGGGCCAGAACGTCCAGGAGACGGTCTCGCGGGCGAAGGCGGCGAGCCTTTCGGGCTCGCCATGGGTGAACTGCGCATAGCGCTGGGCAACGCCCGCCTTGACGGCGAAATAGACGAAATGCACCAGCGCCAGCGTCTTCACCGTCGCGAAATAGACGGCGACGTCATTGGGGTCGAGATAGGCGCCGACCATCAGCACGTCGGCATTGGTGAGCAGGAAGAAGAAACTCTCGACCAGGAAGATCGGCAGCGAGACGAGGAACCACTGGCCGAAATGCACGGTCATTGGTCCGGCCGGGATTTTTTTCTCCATGCGCGAGGTGACGCCCATCAGCTGGCCGAGCGTCGTGACATAAGTGGCGGCGATCGAGGCGAAGATCGCGATCGTGGCATCGGGCACGTAGCGCATGGCGAGCATTGCCGCCATGAACACCAGAATCAGCACCGGCCGGACGAGATAGGTCGGCGACAGCGCAAACAGGGCCCATGAATTGGCGCGCGCCAGCCCCTGCAGCAGATCGCCCATCGCGATCATCGGCAGGCAGATGACGCCGAGGATGAAGGGAACGACGTAGTAGCTCTCGATCCAGGGCGAGGCGAGCCACACGCCGAGCGCGCCCAGCCCTGCGATCAGCGTCGAGGCGACCAGCACGAACAGGCGGCTCGCCATCACGATGCCGCGCAGTTCGGCAAGCATGCCGCGCTCGCGATATTCGGGAATGAAGCGGATGACCGAGGTGTGGAAGCCGAGGCAGGCGAGGTTGCCGACGATCACCATCGTCACCCAGACGAGCACGAAGATGCCGTATTCGAACGAGCCCATCCAGCGCGCCATCAGCACCTGGCTGATGAACGCGATGACGGCGCTGACGATGCGGATGGAAAAGGCGATCAGCGACATGCGGCCGGCTTCGCCGCGCTCGTCGGCGGTGAACAGCGCGGCATCGATGCGGCCAAGCAGCGGCCGCATGCGCAGCGCCCAGCGCTGCGGCAGGAACCGCCCGGCAGTCGTCGCCGCGGAAAAGCGCACCCCGAATACTCTCCGTTTTCCGCCTCTTTTTCGGCATTCCGGTCTATCCGAAACACCTTAAGAAACGGTTGGGTGGAGCGCTTCCTTCTCCCCGTCAATATACGGTGAGGTGGGCGTGGTCCGCGCAGCAGACGAAAAGCCAATTGCTTGGCTTTTCGAACGGCGAACGCCGGCAGGAGGATGAGCGGCAGTGCAGGCTTTCGAAGGATCGCGCTACGGCAAATCCTGCGGAAGTTGCATGGATCGTAGACATCGGGCGCTGGCGTTGCCCCCTCATCCGACCCTTTCGGGCCACCTTCTCCCCGTGAAATGGGGAGAAGGAAAGGGTGTCTCTTACATCCCCTTCATCGCATCGCACGACACGTTCGGGTTCATGTCGGCGAAGGCGCCGGTGGGGTTCGGCTTCCAGGCCCAGACATGCAGCTCGTAGAACGGGCCGAGGCCGTAGCGGTTGGGCGCCGTGTTGAAATTGAACAGATGGCCTTCGAGCGAGGCCGGACCCTTCGAGGTGATATACTCGACGGCGATCAGCTTCAGCGTGCCGTCGGCCATCGGCTCGTACATCACCGCCTCGGGCTTGGCGACGTCGACGGCGTCGTCCTTCAGATAGGCGGCGTTGACGTAGTGGATGCCCATGGCGCCGCCGGTGAGGCCGCTGGCGCAGGGGATCGGCGCATAGCCTTCGGCTTTCGCGGCCGCGACGTCCTCGAAGCGGCTGTCGGCCGCCCGCACTTTTTCGGCGAGCGGGTTGACGGTCTCGGCCTCGGCGGCACCGGTTGCCAGGACGGCCAGGACCGATGCCGCGATGAGGCACCGGGACCAGTTGTGGATTTTCATTTTCCTCTCCAATTCGGTTGAGGCGCGCAAGGCAGAGCCGGCCAGGTCGATGGGCGGCCCTGGAATGCCTGCGGCGCCTGTAATTGCTGGCGGGACCGCTCAGGTCCGCCGGTCTAAGATCAGCGGTGATGCCACCAATACTCCCAATATTCGCGTGGCATCTCGCGCTGCTCGAAGCCGATGTCGCGTCTCAGATAGTCATCCCGCGGCGGCAACCGGCGGCGCCGGTTCCGCAGAGGCGAAAGCAGCGCCGACACGGCCCGCCGGATGAAGCCGCGCCGTGGCGTGAGGATATCCGCCGGGGCGGATACACTCTCGCTGTTCGGCATGACATCAGGTCCGCCTCCGGCGGGGACGATCTGGAGCGCATCGCTGCGTCGCGGATCAGCGATAAAAGTAGGGGTCGAGGACCCGCACCTCCGTGATCTTGTCGACGGGAAGCGAATTCTTCTGCGCCGTGCTGCGGATCGCCTCGGGCGAGGGCGCGTCGTAGACGCAGAAGCTCTTCGACTTGTCGGGCGAGACGAAGGACTGCACCCAGGTCACGCCCTTTTCGGCGTTGCGGGCGATGACGCCGCCCATGGCGGTCGCGCCGGCATCGTTCATCGGCACGTTGAGCCCGTCGGGAAATGTACGTTCAACCAGATAGCGAGGCATGATTGCTTTCCTTTGGTGATTGAATCGCGCTCGGTCCGAGCGCAGCCGGACTAAAACCACGCTCGCAAAATCCGCGCATCGGAGTCTTTCCCCATATTGGGGCGGGACGATTCCCTATATTGGCGACGTTATTTGTGGAGAGAAGCACCGCAATGTGTGGAAGGTCACATTGTGGCGCGCTCATCCGGACTATCGAGGCGGCACGCCCGCCACGGTGAAATTCGTACTTCGCGAGAGAGATGACAATGCTGCTGGAACGGCAGACGCAGCTGCGGCAACTGGAGGCCCTGTTGGCGGACGCGGCAAAAGGTCGTGGCCGCGTCGCGGCGCTGGCGGGCGAGGCCGGCGCCGGCAAGACGGCGCTGGTCGAGGCTTTCGTGGATCATGTGGGCATGGATCATGTGGGGCAAGGGGTGAGCTTGCTGCGCAGCGCCTGCGAGGACCTGTCGATCCCCGACCCGCTGGGGCCGCTCTACGACCTCGCCCGCGAGGCGCAATGGGAACTGCCGCGCGCGATCGATGATCGGCAGGGGCAAAGGCTGCCGTTGTTTTCCGATGCGCTCGACGTCTTCGAGGCGAAAGGCCGGTGTCTGCTGGTCATCGAGGACCTGCATTGGGCGGATGACGCGACGCTCGATTTTGTCCGCTTCCTCGGGCGGCGCATTGCAAACTCCCACATTCTGCTGCTGGTCACGGCGCGCACGGACCGCAGCCAGGGACAGATGCGCGTGCGCCGCGCGCTTGGCGAAATCCCGGCCGGCAATGTCCAACGTATTGAGGTGCCGCTGCTCAGCGAGGCCGCGGTGCTGTCGCTGGCCGAACTGGCCGGCCGCGACGGCGGCGCCATATACCGGGCCTCCGCAGGCAATGCCTTCTTCGTCACGGAACTGCTTGCCGCCGAAAGCGACACCGCGCTGCCGGCCAGCATTCGCGACGCGGTGCTGGCGCGGGCGGAGCGGCTGTCGCCCGGCGCCCGCTCGATGCTCGACGCGGTGTCGGTGTTTCCGCGCCGCGCCGACGGCTGGGCGCTGCAGGGCCTGTGCGGAATCGCCGCCGCCGGTCAGCTCGCCGAATGCGTCAGCCAGGGCATGCTCGAGGATTTCGGCGACGGCTACGCCTTCCGGCATGAGATAGCCCGCCGCGCCATCGAGATGGCGCTGACGCCGAACAAACGGCGCGAGTACAACCAGCGGGCGCTCGCAGCGCTGCAGAAGAACCCGGACGTGGCCACGGCAAGGCTGGTGCACCATGCTGTCGAGGCGCAGAACCTCGAGGCCGTGCGCGCGCTGGCGCCGCTTGCCGCCCGCGAGGCTTCGCTGGTCGGCGCGCATCGCGATGCCGCCGGCCATTACGAGGTCGCCTTGCGGTATTGCGACGGCCTGCCGATGGAAAGCCAGGCGGCGCTGCACGAAGGCCATGCCTTCGAATGCCATTTGATCGGCCGCATCGACGCGGCCATGGGGGCGCAGGGAGAGGCGCGCCGGCTGTGGCAGGCGCTTGGCGACAGGTTGAAGGAAGGCGACAGCCTCAGATGCCTGTCGCGCTTCGCCTATCTCGTCGGCGACCGCGCGGCGGCGGACCGGTTCGGCGCGCAGGCCGTCGAGCTTCTGGAGACGGCACCCGACAGCGCCGAGCTTGCCATGGCCTATTCGAACCTGTCGCAACTGGCGATGCTGGCGGAGCGGCTCGAGGAGACGCTTTCGCTTGGAGCCAAGGCCGTCGAGCTGGCGGAGCGGCTGAACCGCCCGGACATCCTCTGCCACGCGCTCAACAATGTCGGCGCCGCCGGGCAATGGCTGGATTTCGCTAAGGGACGGCGCGACCTCGCGCGCAGCCTTGGAATCGCCCTTACGGGGAACTTCCAGGAGCATGCGGCGCGCGCCTTTACCAATTGCGCCTGCGTCGAGATGAACAGGCTCAACCTCGTCGAAGCGGAAGCCTTGCTCAACCGCGGCATCGCCTATTGCGTCGAGAACGATCTCGCGACCTGGCGCGACTATATGCGCGGCGTGCAGGCGCAATTGCTGCTGCGGCGCGGTCTGTGGAACGAGGCGGCGGCGGTGGCGCATGACGTCATCGACGACGAGGCAACGACCGCGCTTGTTCGTTATCCCTCGCTGGTGGCGCTGGCGAGGCTGCGCATCCGGCGCGGCGATCCATCGGCCGAGCCGGTGCTGGACGAGATGAAGCGGTTCCTCGACAAGGGCATGGAGCTACAGCGGCTGGCGCCTTACGCGGCGGTGATGGCGGAGCTTGCCTGGCTAGGGCAAGGCGACCGGGACGAGGCGCTGCGCCTTATCGATCTTGCCGAAAACCTGTCGCCGGCGCGCGCCGTGGTCGGCGAGCTGGTCACCTGGCGCCTATTTCTGTCGCCGGACAGCGATCCCGGCGTGATCGACGGCATGGCCGAGCCGCATCGGCTTTCGCTTGCCGGCGACTGGCAGGGCGCCGCGGCTTTCTGGAACCGGATGGGCGCCCCCTTCGAGCGCGCGCTCGCCCTGCTACAAGGCGACGAGGTGGCGCAGCGCGAGGCGCTCGACATTTTCGAGGAACTTGGCGCAAGGCCGGTGGCGCAGCATGTGCGGGGCATGATGCGGCAGAGCGGTGTCAGCCATGTGGCGAGGGGACCAAGGCAGGCAACGCGCGCCAACCTTGCCGGCCTCACCCACCGCCAGATGGAGGTCCTCCAGCTGATCGAGCGCGGCTTCTCCAACAAGAAGATCGCCGCGCAGCTGACCATCTCGCCGAAGACCGTCGATCATCATGTCTCGGCGGTGCTGGAGAAACTCGAAGCCGTCTCGCGCGGCGAGGCAACCGCGGCGGCGCGGGCGTCGGGGTTGTTGTAGAGGCTTGTTCCCTAGAGCGTTTCAGTGATTCATAGATCGCCGGCCCGCTCCGCTTTCCTGGAATTGCTCTAGGCCTGAAGTAAACCGCCAACGCCGGCGATGCCCCTCATCCGCCCTTCGGGCACCTTCTCCCCGTTAACGGGGAGAAGGAAAGAGATTAAGCGAATGCGCCGTGGCAGTGCTTGTATTTCTTGCCGGAGCCGCAGGGGCAGGCCTCGTTGCGGCCGATCTTGCCCCAGGTCGCCGGGTTCTTCGGATCGCGATTCTCCGGCGCGACGATGGCATTGGATTCCTGGCGGACCAGCAACGCCGTCTCGCCGCCCTGGAAGTCGTCCTCGCCGGTGGTGCCGTCGATGTGGCTGCCGAACATGTCGGGCGCCGCCGGCGGCGGCGCTTCAGCCGCCTGGCGAACCAGCTCGACGCGCATAAGCTGCGCGGTGACGGCCTGTTCCAGATTGCCGAGCATGGCCTGGAACAGCTCGAAGGCTTCGCCCTTGTATTCCTGCAGCGGATCGCGCTGGGCATAGCCGCGGAAGCCGACGACCGAGCGCAGGTGGTCGAGGTTGACGATGTGCTCGCGCCACAGGTGGTCAAGCGTCTGCAGCACCACCGAGCGCTCGACATAGCTCATCACGTCGGGGCCGAAGCGGTCGGCGCGTTCCTTTGCGGCCGCATCGGCAGCCGCCGTGATGCGTTCGCGGAGGTCGTCCTCGGCAATGCCCTCTTCCTTGACCCACTCCTCGACGGGCAGGTCCAGGTTCAGGTACTGCGCCACTTCCTCCTTCAGGCCGGTGACGTTCCACTGCTCGGCATAGGCATTTTCGGGGATGTTCTTGGCGACGATCTCCTCGATGACGCCCTCGCGCATCTCGGCGACGGTTTCGGCCAGACCTTCGCCGTCCATCAGCTCGATGCGCCGCTGGAATACCGCCTTGCGCTGATCGTTCGAGACGTCGTCATATTTCAAGAGGTTCTTGCGGATGTCGAAGTTGCGTGCCTCGACCTTCTTCTGCGCCTTTTCCAGCGCCTTGTTGATCCACGGGTGGATGATCGCCTCGTCTTCCTTGAGACCGAGCTTCTGCAGCATGCCGTCCATGCGCTCGGAGCCGAAGATGCGCATCAGATCGTCCTGCAGCGACAGGAAGAATTTCGAGCGGCCCGGATCGCCCTGGCGGCCGGAGCGGCCACGGAGCTGGTTGTCGATGCGGCGCGATTCATGGCGCTCGGTGGCCAAGACGTAGAGGCCGCCTGCGGCCAGCGCCTTCTCCTTCAGCAGCGCGACGTCGTCGCGGATCTGCTTCTCGCGCGCGTCGCGTTCCGGCCCGGCCGGCATGTCGGCCAGCTCCTCGGCGATGCGCATGTCGGCATTGCCGCCAAGCTGGATGTCGGTGCCGCGGCCGGCCATGTTGGTGGCGATGGTGATGGCGCCGGGCTTGCCGGCCTGGGCGACGATGGCCGCCTCGCGCTCGTGGTGGCGGGCGTTCAGCACCTCGAAGTTCTTGAAACCGTCCTTGCGCAGGCGTTCGGCCAGCTGCTCGGATTTCTCGATCGAGGTGGTGCCGACCAGGATCGGCTGGCCCTTGTCGCGCGCTTCCTTGATCTCCTTGACGATCGCCTTGTACTTCTCGTCCACCGTCCGATAGACCTCGTCGTCCTCGTCCTTGCGCACGACCGGCAGGTTGGTCGGGATCTCGGTGACCTCGAGATTGTAGATGTTGGCGAATTCCTCGGCCTCGGTCAGCGCCGTGCCGGTCATGCCGGCGAGCTTCTTGTAGAGGCGGAAATAGTTCTGGAAGGTGACGGAGGCCAGCGTCTGGTTCTCCGGCTGGATCTGCACATGCTCCTTGGCTTCGAGCGCCTGGTGCAGGCCTTCCGAATAGCGGCGGCCGGGCATCATGCGGCCGGTGAACTCGTCGATAATGACGATCTCGCCGTTGCGCACGATGTAGTCCCTGTCCTTCTGGAACAGGAGGTGCGCCTTCAGCGCGTTGTTGACGTGGTGGACGATGGCGACGTTCTCGACGTCGTAGAGCGACTCGCCCTTCAACAGGCCGGCATCGCGCAGCATGTTTTCCAGCTTCTCGGTGCCGTCCTCTGTGAAGATCGTGGTCTTCTGCTTCTCGTCGACCTCGTAGTCGGCCGGGCCGAGCTTCAGCATGAAGGCGTCGATGGTGTTGTACATTTCCGAGCGGTCCTCGAGCGGACCGGAAATGATCAGCGGCGTGCGCGCTTCGTCGACCAGGATGGAATCGACCTCGTCGACGATGGCGTAGGCATGGCCGCGCTGCACCATCTGCGAGCGCTCGTATTTCATGTTGTCGCGCAGATAGTCGAAGCCGAGCTCGTTGTTGGTGGCGTAGGTGACGTCGCAGGCGTAGGCGTCGCGGCGCTCCTCGTCGGAAAGGCCGTGCACGATGATGCCGACAGTCAGGCCGAGGAACTTGTAGATGCGGCCCATCCATTCGGCGTCACGCTTGGCCAGATAGTCGTTGACGGTGACGACATGAACGCCCTTGCCGGCCAGCGCGTTGAGATAGACCGGCAAGGTGGCGACCAGCGTCTTGCCTTCGCCGGTACGCATTTCGGCGATGCCGCCATTGTGCAGCACCATGCCGCCGATCAATTGAACGTCAAAGGGGCGCATGCCCAGAACGCGGCGGGCTGCCTCGCGCACGGTGGCGAAGGCCGGTATCAGCAGGTCGTCGAGCGAGGCGCCGTTGGCGAGATCCTGGCGGAATTTCTCCGTGCGGCCGGCAAGCTCGGCGTCGGAGAGCGCCTGCATCTCGTTTTCCAGGGCGTTGATCGCCTCGACCCGGGGCCGGGTCGCCTTGACTCGGCGATCGTTGGAGGAGCCGAAAACCTTACGGGCGAGACCGCCGAGACTGACCATCCAATGGCCCTTTCGATAGCAATTTTAGCCGTTTGCGACGGGCGCCTGGCGGGCCCATCAAATCCGCGTGAATGCGGACAAACGCAAAAAGCGCCCGGAAAACGGTTCTGGACGCCAAGTCGTTGGACAGATAAGAGGGGGCTCAATCGATGTCAACGCCGCGTTGACCCTATGGGCAGCGCCAATTTCCGCCACAATCCGACTGATCTGGAACCTTTCCGCTCAAGCGATCCTTATTGGCAATCCCATTGGAGTTTATCTTGATGTCCCTGTCGTTCCGCCGCGCGTCGCTCGCCAGCCTTGGCCTGGCCTTCGGGCTCTCGGCTCTTTCGCTGTCGCCGCTGATGGCGCAGGAAACCAAGCCCGCCCAGCCGGATGCCGCGGCGCCCGCCGCCGCTCCGGTCGACCCGAACGCCGTGGTCGCCACCATCAACGGCGAGAAGCTGACCGAGGCCGACCTCGCGCTCGCCGAAGGCGAGCTGTCGCAGCAGTTCGCGCAGCTGCCGCCGGAACAGCGCCGCGCCGCCGCCCTTTCGGCGGCCATCGAAATCCGCGTCATGGCCAAGAAGGCGGTCGACAGCGGTCTAGACAAGAATGCCGATTTCCAGCGCCGCATGGCGTTCCTGCAGAAGCGCGCGCTGCATGGCGAGGTCGTCGAGAAGGAGGTCGTCGACAAGGTGACGGATGCAGATGTCCGTGCCCGCTACGACCAGGAAATCGCCAACACGCCGCCGGTCAACGAGATCCACGCCCGTCACATCCTCGTGAAGACGAAGGAAGAGGCCGAGGCGATCATCAAGCAGCTCGACGGCGGCGCCGATTTCCAGAAGCTCGCCAACGAGCACACCAGCGACCCGAGCGGCAAGTCGAGCGGCGGCGACCTCGGCTGGTTCGGCCCCGGGCAGATGGTGCCGGAATTCGACAAGGCGGCGTTCGCGCTCGATGTCGGCAAATACTCGAAGGAGCCGGTGCAGTCGCAGTTCGGCTGGCATGTCATCAAGGTCGAGGACAAGCGCGCCAAGCAGCCGCCGGCCTTCGACGACGTCAAGGACCAGGCCAAGCAGGCGGTGATCCGCGACAAGTATTTCGCCATGGTCAAGGAATTGCGTGCAGCCGCCAAGGTCGAGATTCCGGACGCGAAGCTGAAGGCGGCGGTCGACACGATGGAGAGCGGCAAGTAATCCGGCAGAGGCCAGAACCCATTGCAAAGGGCGCCTGCGGGCGCCCTTTCGCGTATTATGCGGCTATGCCGCGCACCACATAGCGCACCGCGGCCCGGATCGTCGCTTCGTCTTCATCGAGGCGGTTGGTCAAAAGATGTCGCCAGGCGTAGGAGGCGATCAGGTCGGCCACGATCTCGGCATCGACATCCACCGACACCTCGCCGCGGGCCTTGGCCCGCTCGACTATGCTGCTGGTGTGGGCTCGCCGCCCTCTCGCATAGTCGGCAAGCGCCACCGCGGCGGCCTCGTCGGATTGCGCTTCGGCGACCAGCGAGCGGAAGACATTGCCGGACGAAGTGTCGCGCCAATGCGCGAACAGATTCACGAGGAAGCCGACAAGATCATCCTCGAGCCTGCCGGTATTGGGCACCGCGACGCGCTTTTGCCGCTGATAGACCTCGATCAGCAACGCCGCCTTGCTCGGCCACCAGCGATAGATGGTCGGCTTCCCGGCCCGCGCCCGCCGCGCGACGGCCTCTATCGAAAAGCCGGAATAGCCGGCCTCCGCCAGCACCGCTTCCGCGGCCTCGATAATGGCGTCGGCGCTTTCCGGGTTTCGCTTCGCGCCGATCGATTTGCGCCTCGGGGCGGCGACTTCGCCCATATCCGCGTCCTTAGCCGATGAATCTCTTTGCCGATCATATTGGGTCCGAGGCTGAAACGAAACGGACCGTTTTAAGTTGCAGCGTCTCCGCGACGCCCGCGAGGCGCGGCCAGAACGCCTCTTGCGCCAGCGCGTTCTATCGGGCAAACCGGCCTTCCTTTCGCGTTCCTGCCGCTCCGGGGTGCCCATGTCCGCAACCATTTCGCCGCTCGCGCCGAAGAAATATCCCAAGATGCCGATCATCGAGGGCGTGCGCATCGCCACCGCCGAGGCCGGGATCAAGTACCGGAATCGTACCGACCTGCTCGCCATGGTCTTCGATCCGGGCACGGCCGTCGCCGGTGTGTTCACCAAGTCCAAATGCCCTTCGGCGCCGGTCGATTACTGCCGCCAGAACCTTGCCGCCGGCAAGGCGCGGGTGCTGGTGGTCAATTCCGGCAATGCCAATGCCTTCACCGGCAAGAAGGGTCGCGCTTCGACGGCTTTGACCGGCGAGGCGGCGGCGAAGGCCGCCGGATGCTCCGAAAGCGATGTGTTCCTGGCCTCGACCGGCGTCATTGGCGAGCCGCTCGACACCAACAAATTCAGCCATCTGCTTGCCGGCCTGGTGAAGGACGGCAAGCCGGACCTGTGGACCGAGGCGGCGAAGGCCATCATGACCACGGATACCTATCCGAAGGTGGCAACGCAGATGGTGAAGCTCGGCGACACCGACGTGACCATCAACGGCATCGCCAAGGGCGCCGGGATGATCGCGCCCGATATGGCGACAATGCTCTCCTTCATCGCCACCGACGCGCCGATCGCGGCACCCGTGCTTCAGGATCTGCTGTCGCGCGGCACGGCCAAGACCTTCAATGCGATCACCGTCGACAGCGACACCTCGACCAGCGACACGCTGCTCATCTTCGCCACCGGCAAGGCCGCCGCGCGCGGCGCTCCGGTGATCGGCGATCCGAAGGATGCGCGGCTCGGCGCCTTCCGCCGTGCGCTGGGCAAGGTGCTGAAGTCGCTGGCGCTGCAGGTGGTGCGCGACGGCGAGGGCGCGCGCAAGCAGGTCGAGGTCACCGTCACCGGCGCCAAGTCCGCCCGCTCGGCCAAGCGCATCGCGCTTTCGATCGCCAATTCGCCGCTGGTCAAGACGGCGGTCGCCGGCGAGGACGCCAACTGGGGCCGCGTCGTCATGGCCGTCGGCAAGGCGGGCGAGCCGGCAGACCGCGACCGGCTGTCGATCTGGTTCGGCGACAACCGCCTGGCGCATGAGGGCGAGCGCGATCCGGCCTACTCGGAAGAAGCGACCTCGGCCTATATGAAGCGCGACGACATCCGCATCCGCGCCGACATCGGCATCGGCCGCGGCAAGGCGACGGTGTGGACTTGCGACCTCACCAAGGAATATGTCGCCATCAACGGCGATTACCGGAGCTGATGGCGCCGGTGTCGAGGCATCCGGCAAGCGTGCTCGCGATCGTGCGCCGCTACGAGGCGGCGGGTTTTCGCGCCTGGCCGGCGGCGGCCGTCCACTACGACGGGACATGGGTGGTGCGGCTGACGGCCGGCCATCCGGCGAAGCGCCTGAACTCGGTCAATCCGCTCGATCCGGGCGACACCCAGCACATTGCCGAGCGCATCGTGCGCGCCAGCCGCCGCTTCGAGGCCTATGGCAGGCCGCTGACCTTTCGCATGTCGCCGCTTTCGGGGCAGGTGCTGTCGAAGCATCTCGACGAGGCGGGCTGGAACCGGTTCGACGAGTCGCTGGTGATGCGGCTGCCGCTCAAGGAGGCGCAGCTCGACGCGGCCATGGACCAGATCCCGCTGAAGGACATCAGCCGGTTCATCGGCGCTGCGATCAAGACGAACGGCTCGGACGTCGCATTGCGGCCCGGCCTGTCGGAGATCATCGGCGCCATCCAGCCGGAAGCCGGGCTGTTTGCGCTAGAAGACGGCAACGAGCCGCTGGCGACGCTGATCTGCGTCCATGACGGCGACCTCGCCGGACTGTTCGAGATCGCCACCGAAAAATCGGCGCGCAACAAGGGCCATGGCCGCAACCTCATCCTGTCGGCGCTGAAATGGGCGCGGCTGCGCGGCGCGCGCGAAGCCTGGCTGCAGGTCGAGGCCGGCAATGTTGCGGCGCTGTCGCTCTACCGGTCGCTCGGCTTCGAGGAGGTCTACCGCTACCATTATCGCCGGCCGGCCGGCGCATGAGCGGGATCAAGCCAGCCGGAAGGCGCCTGCTCCTCGTCGCGGCCTGCGCGCTGGTCGACGCCGACCGGCGCGTGCTTCTGGCGCAGCGCCCCGAAGGCAAGCAGCTCGCCGGCCTGTGGGAGTTTCCGGGCGGCAAGGTCGAGCCCGGCGAGACACCCGAGGAATGCCTGGTGCGCGAGCTGCATGAGGAACTCGGCATCGAGACCGAGATCCCTTGCCTCGCGCCGCTCACCTTCGCCAGCCACAGCTATGACGATTTCCACCTGCTGATGCCGCTCTATGTCTGCCGGAAGTTCCGCGGCATCGCGCAGCCGAAGGAAGGGCAGGGGCTGAAATGGGTCAGGCCGCGCCAGATGCGCGACTATCCGATGCCGCCGGCGGACGCACCGCTGATCCAGTTCCTCATCGATCTCTTGTGACCATCAACCTGCCGCCTGTTTTAGGCAGCGTTAATGGAAGATTTATCTCGACATGGAAGATTGAGGCAAAGCCGTCCGCGCGGCGGCATGCCGATTTGTTTGGAGCCAATCCATGAGCCTCGAGAGAGAGTGGGACTCGATCCGGACCGACCGCACCTTCCGCGCCGCCGATGCCGGCATGGGTATTTTGCGGATCGCCTTGCTTTTCGGGTCGGCCGCGGTGGCGCTGGCGCTGATCGCGACGCCTTTCCTGGACAACCAGACGCGGCCGCAGGGGGCGCGAAACGGTCTGATCGGAGGTCTCGACATGGCCAGCACCGGCTCGATCGGCCACCGAGACACCTACACGCTGCGCCGAAGCGTGCTGCAGCCGCTGCCCGGTTCCATCTGCGTGATCCGTAACGACGGCAGCCGCCACGGCGACTGCTAATTGGTTAATAAATTCAGACAGAAACGGCTATTTCACCCCCCGTTAAGCTTTTGCCGTTAACCTTTCTTAACGGGTAGGCCTTATGGTTCCCGACAAGAGGGATCGACGACCATGAAAAACCTGCTTCAGCAATTCCTAAAAGATGAAACGGGCGCCACGGCCATCGAATATGGCCTGATCGCTGCCGTGCTGTCGCTCGCAATCGTCGGCGGCGTCGGCAAGGCCGCCGATGCGATCCAGTGGCTGTTCTCCGACAACAACAGCAAACTTGCCAACGCCTTTGCCAAGCACTGACGGCGTTGGAGGTCCGGCGTCGGACTATTTGTATTGCACAATTCCGAAAGGAAAACCGCTAACGCCTTTCCGCTCTAGTGTCCCGTCGGCTTCTCCAGGATCGTCTTCAGCGAGACCTTGGCCGAGCCGGGTTTGAGCGGTTTCTGCTGCGAGGCGTCGGGCGCCCAGCCGGACAGCCACACGATCGAAAAGCTCGCCCGGATGCGGCCGTCCGGATCGGAAAACCGTTCGGCATAGATTTCGGCGGCGCGGGCGAACAGCCGCCGGGTCGCCGGACGCCGGCTGCGGTCGAAAAGCGGGCTGGTCTCGCCCATGGCGCGCAGATCGGCGGCAAGGCCGAACAGCGAATCGTAACGCACCGTGACCGTCTCGACGTCGGCGACCGGCAGCGCCAGGCCGGCACGCTGCAGCAGCGCGCCGGCGTCGCGCACATCGGTGAACGGAAGCACGCGGGGGCTCGCGCCACCGTAGAGCTCGGTCTCGGCGGCAAGCAGGCTTTCGCGCAGCTCCGCAAGCGTGCCGGCGCCGGCGAGAGCGCCGAGGAACAGCCCGTCGGGCTTCAGCGCGCGACGGATTTGCGCCAGCACGCCCGGGATGTCGTTCATCGCCTGCAGCGACAGCAGCGAGACGACGAGATCGAGGCTTTCGGCTTCGAACGGCACGGTTTCCGCCGGGGCGACGATGCCGGCTTCGCCGGCAAGGAAGGCGTCATCGATCTCTACGCGAACGGTGTCGATCACCTTGCCGCTGCCGGCGAGCACCTGGGCCGCAGCCGCCGTCTGGCAAAACAGCGCCGCCGCCTTGCCGAATTTGCGCTCGACCGCGCCCAGCCTGTCGGCAAGGTCCTCTGCCGCCCGCCGCATCAGGAAATCGGCGCCGTCGACAGGGCGCTTGAGCGCCCGGCGCTTGTGCGCAAGCCAGAGCTCCGTGTCGATCAAGGGCTGCAATGGGCTATTCCTATTGTCCGCGCACGCCGGACCGATGCTATGGTGGCGCGAGTTTCGCTTCACGTGGCCGATCCGGTGCACAAGATCAAGACCGTTGCGATCAAGGACATGGCGCGGCAGGCGTTGGGCTGGCCGGCGCGCGTGCTGTTTCCGCCGGTCTGCGCCGGCTGCCGCCGCCACGTCTCTCGACCCGGCGTGCTGTGCGGCGTCTGCTGGCCGAAGCTTCGGCTGCTGGAGAAGCCCTGGTGCCCGGTGATGGGCACGCCTTTCACCCATGACATGGGCGAGGGTTTTCTCTCTGCCGAAGCGATCGCCGATCCGCCGCCTTTCGAACGGGCGCGTGCGGCGGTGGTCTATTCAGGCGTCGCGCGCCAGATGGTGCAGGGGCTGAAATACCAGGATCGCACCGATCTCGCGCCGTGGATGGCGCGCTGGATGATGCGCGCCGGCGCGGAACTGATCGCCGAAGCCGATATTGTGGTGCCGGTGCCGCTGCACTGGCGGCGGTTCTTGCGCAGACAGTTCAACCAGTCGGCCGAGCTGGCGCGGGCGGTGTCCACACTCAGCGGCCTGCCCTTCTCACCGACCGCGGTCCGGCGCGTAAAACTCACCCGCCAGCAGGTCGGGCTGGAACGGCACGAGCGCGAGGACAATGTGCGCGCCGCTTTCCGCGTCCCGCCCGAAGCCGAGATCGAGATCGCCGGGCGCCGGGTGCTCGTCATAGACGATGTCTTCACCACTGGCGCCACCGTGCGCGCGGTGGCCAAGGCGCTGAAGAAGGGCGGCGCCGGAGCGGTCGACGTGCTGACCTTCGCCCGCGTCCTGCCGGGGGACTTTCGGGCCGATGAGTCCGCGACTATATAAGGTTGTATTTTGGTGCGTGTCGGCGTTCCGCAACCTTTGGCAGCGGCGGCATTGCAGGATGACTGATTGATGGTCGATGTGACGATCTACACCCGGATGATGTGCGGCTATTGCACGGCCGCCAAACGGCTGCTCGAGCGCAAGGGCGTGGCCTACACCGAACATGACGCGTCGTTCTCGCCGGAATTGCGCCAGGAAATGATTTCCCGGGCGCATGGGCGAACCACCTTTCCGCAGATATTCATCGGCGACACCCATGTCGGCGGCTGCGATGACCTCCACGAACTGGAGTCGCAGGGCCGGCTGGACGCGCTGCTTGCCAACGGAGCGAGGGTTTGATCATGGGCGTCTTCAAGGCCGCGGCGGTGCAGATGCGTTCGGGGACCAGCCCGGAACGCAACGCGGCCGACATGGAAAGGCTGGTGCGCGAGGCGGCAGACCGGGGCGCCACTTATGTCCAGACGCCGGAAATGACCGGCGCGCTCGTCCGCGACAAGCAGGCAGGCGCCGCCGCATTCACCAGCGAGGACAAGGACATCGTCGTTTCGACAGCCAGCAAGCTGGCGAAGGAGCTTGGCATTTATCTCCATGTCGGCTCGACGGCCATCCGTCGCGCCGACGGCAAGCTCGCCAACCGCGCGTTCCTGTTCGCGCCGGACGGCGCCTCGATAGCCAGCTACGACAAGATCCATATGTTCGACGTCGATCTCGACAATGGCGAGAGCTGGCGCGAATCCGCCTCTTACGAGCCAGGGACGGAGGCCCTCGTCGCCGACATCCATGGCGCGAGGCTGGGCTTTGCCGTCTGCTACGACCTGCGCTTCCCTCAGTTGTTCCGCGCCGAGGCGCTGGCAGGGGCGGAGGTGCTTTCGGTGCCCGCCGCCTTCACCCGCCAGACCGGCGAGGCGCACTGGCATGTGCTGCTTCGGGCGCGCGCGATCGAGAACGGCGCCTATGTAATCGCTGCCGCGCAAGGCGGCCTGCATGAGGACGGCCGCGAGACCTATGGCCACTCGCTGATCGTCGACCCGTGGGGACGCATCATCGCCGAGGCCGCGCATGACGTGCCGGGCGTGATCGTCGCCGAGATCGATCCGGCGCAGTCTGCCGCCGCGCGCCGCAAGATCCCCAATCTCAAAAACGCGCGCGATTTCACCGTCAATGCCGGCGAGACGCCGCGCCTAAGGGGTGCAGCCTCTGATTCGCTTTTCGCTTGTCTGTGAGCACGAGCACGAGTTCGAAGCCTGGTTTCGCAGCAATGACGACTTCGACACGCAGAAGAAGCGGGGTTTCGTCGACTGCCCGGCCTGCGGCTCGCACAAGGTCGACAAGGCGCTGATGGCGCCCGCCGTCTCGACCTCGCGCACCCAGGAAAAGGTGGCGCTGGCCATGGGCGAGGCGCAGAAGCAGGCGTTGGCGCAGCTCAAGGCGCTGGCCGACAAGGTGCGCGAGAACGCCGACTATGTCGGCGACAAGTTCGCCGAGGAAGCGCGCAAGATCCATTTCGGCGAGACCGACCCGCGCGGAATCTATGGCGAGGCGACGACGGAAGAGGCAAAAAGCCTCGCCGATGACGGCGTCGAATTCATGCCGATCCCGAGCTTTCCGGAGGACCGGAACTGAGCGGAGCCTAGCTGTTTAGTCCCGGCATTTGATGGATTGGATCGAGCCTGAAGCGTTCAGGGTCCTTTGTCCAGCATTTGCAGATGTATTCGTAGGGGGTTAGCCCCGTCAGTGTCTTAAGCCGGCGCCCGAAGTTGTAAGCGTC
>NZ_RZOZ02000029.1:0-4959 GCF_003999155.2 Mesorhizobium sp. M1D.F.Ca.ET.231.01.1.1 | reverse complement strand
GGCGCAAGTCGAGAGCAGCCTTGCAACTTTGCTGCAGGACATTGCGGTTGCGACCTTCCGTGCCTGCCAGTGCCGGGACTACGCCCGCGTCGACCTCCGGATCGACCGCTCCGGTCAGCCCTTTGTCTTGGAGATCAACTCGATGCCGGGGCTGAGTATGAACTCCGAATTTGTCCTAGCCGCGATTGCCGCTGGACATAGCTACTCGAGCTTGATCAATCGCATCCACGATATCACCCACGCGAGGTACTTCGAAATCGTTGGCTAGATGCCATAATGGGCCGACGCTCCTCGCATAGCGACGAAAGTGACTATTCCTCCCGGTGACGATGTAGGGCGGGTTGGTCGACCCCAGGGCCAGCAACCCATCGCCTCGCAGGAGCGTCACTTGCGGGAAGCCAAGGCGGCGGCTGAGGTCTACACGGGCGCCGGATGCTTTCCCGGCTACTCACCGGGCGCTCGATGGTCAGTGCGACCTCGAGCCCGCCGACTGAACCGGGCGATGAGCCGGGCACCGAGGCCAGTATGATTTTCCCTCGTGATCTAAACATTACTATTGAGGGGGAACTTCGGAGACGGGAATTTTCATCACTAAACCGGATTCGACTACTCACGATAATCTGCGCGGCCTTGCCGTTGTGGGAAAGAGGAACAATGGTGAAGCTCCGTCTGGAGACATTGCAGGCCATTAACGTCGATTTTTTTGACAACCTATGGGCCGAAGAGGATCTTCAAAAGTTGGTGACGCCCCGGTTCGGGGTAGTTCCTAGCTTCGAGAGTTTGCTATCGGATTTGCGCAGAATCGGCGCCAGAGACCTGGGCCAAGTTGCTCCGGACGCCCTAGCGCAAGCAACAGACACTGGCCATGACTGAATGGAGGTCAATCAAAACTATTGCGGCCGCACTCGAGGGCGGCAACCGGTCCGCGGTCGAGATCATCAGCGACTGTATTGCTGCGGCCGAACGGACCAATCCCTCGCTGCGCAGCTTCATTACGGTTGCCGCCGACCATGCACTCGCCCAGGCGGCCAAGGCCGATACACGCCGGAAGGCCGGCCGCGTTCTGGGACCGCTTGATGGAATTCCTTATGCCGCCAAGGATATGTTCGAAACGCGCGGGATCAGGACCACCGGCGGCAGCAGGGTGTTAGAGAACAATGTGCCGGAGAGGTCGGCGGCGGCCATTTGCATGCTTGAGGCAGCGGGGGCGGCCCTGATCGGCAAGACCAATCTCCACGAATTCGCATTTGGCGCGACCGGTGAGAACCGCTGGGCCGGAACAGTCGTCAACCCGCATGATGAGACAAGGCTCGCTGGTGGCTCGAGCAGCGGCTCCGCGGCAGCCGTGGCGGCGGGCATCGTGCCGTTCGCGCTTGGCACCGATACGGGCGGCTCGGTTCGTATCCCGGCCGCGCTCTGCGGCATCGCCGGGTACAAGCCGAGCTATGGCCTGATCAGTCTCGACGGCGTCATCCCCTATTGTTGGTCGCTGGACCATGCGGGCGTACTCGCGACATCTGTTGAGGACCTGGAGCTTGTCGTCAGGCAAATCGCGAAGCTCCCGTCGGCGACGCCACCCGGCGCGGCGCCGAGGGTTGCCTTGGTCAACGGCTGCGAGAACAAATGCGACGCGTCGGTGCACGACGCGTTCCTCGCCACGAAGACACACATCGGACGGCGGGGCGCCACATTCGGCACGATCGCACTCCCCGATCAGTCCGAGGCCCGTGCAGTCTCGCTGACAATCCAGCTCGCCGAAACTCTTGCGTATCACGGCCCTAATCTTGCCAGCGCCCGAGATCGATTCGGTGCCGACATGCGCGGCGGCATTGTGATGGGTCAGTTCCTGTCCGCAGAAAGCTACGTCCAGTGTAAGCGCGTGCTGTCGACCTACAGGCGATCATTTGCGCAGGCCATGCAGAAGTTCGAATTCCTGTTGATGCCGACCTGTCCGATCACAGCGCCGGAGGTCGGGACCATCGACGTGGACATAGCCGGGCAGACTATTCCACTTGGCAGTGCCCTGACGATGTTCACTTCCTTCTTCAATCTGGTAGGCGCGCCGGTGATAGTGCTCCCGGTAGCCTCGCCGAGCGGCGGCCTGCCCGTGTCTGTGCAGATTATTGGTGCACCCGGCTCCGATGCGCAGCTCTTTGGGGTCGCCCTCAGGCTCGAGAGCGTATGCAGGGAGGCGAGATTCTGATCGCGTCAACCAGTGACTTCGAGCGTTCGACAAGAACACGGGACTGGTCTAGAAAACTGAGAGGACAGTTCTGGAGTGCACCCCGCGACTGAGACAAATTAATAGCAGACAATTCCTGAATTACAGGAAGAAACGGTTGGAAGAAAAGCCGAGATTTAGCGAACAAGAGGAACACTCCATGCTTTTGCGGATGGACGGGATGCAAATTCCGAGGGATGTCGCCCTCCGATTCCGAAATGATCTCGCCCCCTCGTTCCGAGATTTAACCGCCCCCTGAATCCGAAATGATGCCGCCCCCTTGGAGGCATGCGCTAAGATAGCTTCGGCATGGACTGAAATTTGCGCTTTCGAGGTGGCTCACGCCATCGATGTCGCAAGGCATGGAGATTTTGGCGCAGGGTTGCCAAGGGCGGTTGAGCAAAGATCGCTGCGATCAGCGAGGCGACGATCTGGCGGGTGGCGCGCCACAGCAGCGGGCGCCCGTCGCTCAAGGGGAGAGACACCCAACTCCTGCGAAAGGGTTTCGGTCACAAGCGCGATGAGGAAGTGGGCAAGAATCCAAGGCTTTGCGATCCTTGGCTCTTTGGCGGGAGGCGTGGCCAGTCCGATCAGGCTCTTCAGACGCTTGAAGGCGAGCTCGATGCGCCAGCGCATGCGATAGAGCTTGAGAACTGTGCCGGAGGGAAACTCGTCCTGGTCAAGCGAGATCACAAGGTGTCAATGCCGCTCGAATTTTCCCCAAAAGTGCCGAAGTAAAATTCCCCAGTTTCGCCGCTCAGGCTGTCGCGGAGGGGTGTCCATTTTTCGGTGGCCGGCCGCGCGGCCGCGATGGTGGATTTATTGTCGGCGGCGTGATGGAGGCTTTTGATCGCAAGTGTTCGGGCATGAGCTCGGCGTGCTGGCGGAGCCGATAACTCGATCCGTCGATCTGGACGACGACCGCATGGTGAAGCAGGCGATCGAGAAGTGCGGTTGTGACGACAGGGTCGCCGAAGACCTCGCCCCATTCGGCGAAACCGCGATTTGAGGGAGAATCATTGCGCCCTTCTCGTAGCGGGCGTTGACGAGTTGGAAGAACAGATTGCCGCCACCGTGGACGACGGGCAAGTAGCCGATCTCATCGACAACGAGCAGAGCAGGCCGGCAGAAGAAGCGGATGCGTTCCTGCAGGCGGCCTTCGCGTTCGGCCCTTGCCAGCGCGGCGATGAGTTCGGCGAGCGTGCAGAAATAGACGCTCTTTCCAGCCTTCACAGCCTCGACTGCAAGCGCAATGGCCAGATGGCTCTTGCCTGTGCCGGGCGGGCTGAGGAAGTGGATGACCTCGCAGCGGGCGACGAAGCCGAGTTGGGCCAGCGTGAAGATTCGATCGCGGTCGAGCGAGGGCTGGAAAGAGAAGTCGAAGCTGGCGAGCGTCTTGACCGTGGCCAGCCGGATCACATGCCTTCATCGCACCGCCGTGGACGATCGAGAGGATCAACCGGGAAGCTTCCGCGATCGGTCTCGATGCGGCCTTGCTGTGCCAGAAGATACTGGCGGATCGGCCGCATCCCGAACAAGGCTTCCGCGCCTGTCTTGGCGTCATACGGCTCGTCAAGGGCTTCGGCCGCGAGCGCGTCAACGCCGCCTGCGGCCGGGCGCTGGAGATCAACGCCAGGACTTATGGCTATTGCAGACTGTGGTGCAGGAGGCTTTCGAAGCCGAGAGGACGGAGGCGATCTGGCAGCGAAGAGGTCGGCCGGTGACGATCAGGCTGAGGCGCCTTAGCCCCTCGCCCTGGGGCGAACGCCGTGGGGTTGCGCCGGTCAGGCAACGCGGCGGTAAGCCGATCTCCTCGATGCAGGCTTTGGGAAAGCGCAGCTTCGCTGGGACAAGGCGGTTCCTAATGCGCTTGTCGGCCCGCGGGCGAGCTTACGGTCGAGCATTCGGCCGTGCCAGTCCTTGTGGTCTGATCTCATTGGCGCTGCTCTGTTCGGCCTTCGCGCCAAACAGCTGCCGTTCCGGGCTATCACTCAAAGGAGCTTACAAGTAGGGTCCCGTTACAGAACAAGGCGGCGCCTCCTCGCTTTCGTACCAAAGGCCCTCAGGTTCGCCGCCGAAGCCGGCGAGATCAAAAGGCGTTCATTCACTGACGGGTGGTGCTTAAATGTTCAGGCCGATGCCGTTGTTCAAAGTGGGCCGCAATCCTGGTCCGCTGACCCCAGGCGCTGTGCTGGGCGGATGCGCGCCGAAAGTTCTTCGTGCTTGCCGACGTCGCTACCAATGCCAAGCGCGCAAGGATGCCGCACCGATCTCGCGGATCGCGCTCGAGGCGGTCAACCAATGGACCTGCTGTTGATGTCGAGCGCGACATCAAAGGTCTTGCCGCCGACGAACGCCTGCGAGGACGCCAGCAGGAAAGCCGGCCGTTGGCAGAGACGCTTAGGGGATGCGGAGCGAGCGGGCAAGACTGTCCCGAAGCTCTCCGGTTGCTGAGCCGATCGAGTATGTGCTGAAGGGTGGGAAGGTTTATGACCTTGTTCGCCGACGGCCGGATCAGCCCGACCAACAACGCTGCCGAGCGGGCGTTGCGTCTCTTTGCTACGCGACGATCGCCGACCCATTATGGCTTTCAGCTCAGAGGAATCGAAGTTCGCGATCGCCGTTGCTCAGGACCTCCGCCCCTCCATCGGTCACCAGGATCGTCTCGCTGCAACCGATCGCGAAACGGCCCTCCTCGTCGGTCAGGAACAGCGGCATGTGCAGCGCCATGTTGGGCC
>NZ_RZOZ02000297.1:0-279 GCF_003999155.2 Mesorhizobium sp. M1D.F.Ca.ET.231.01.1.1 | reverse complement strand
CCGACGATGTCGGCCCCCTGCTGTCGGCAGCGCATCTCTGCATCGTCCCGCTCAGGACCGGGGGCGGCACGCGCATCAAGATCCTGGAAGCGATGGCCGCGGGCGTGCCGGTGATCGCGACGCCGCTCGCGGCGGAAGGGCTCGACGTCTCCGGCGGCGAAGACTTGCTGCTGTCCGACACCGACGAAGGACTTGCCGACCTGACGGTCGCACTCTGTTCCGACCCTGCCCGCATGGCCCGGCTGCGCGCCCGCGCCTACGATACCGCATGGTCCCGCT
>NZ_RZOZ02000296.1:0-279 GCF_003999155.2 Mesorhizobium sp. M1D.F.Ca.ET.231.01.1.1 | reverse complement strand
GAACCGGTCGGCCGGCACGAACGCGGTGGCCTCGCCATCGAACTGGGCCGACACGGGCAATGCGCGTTCGAGCTGATGGCGCCCATTGCGCCCGGACTGATGCGGTCGGTGCCGGTTGCCTGCTGGCACCGCCTCGAGCATGCCGTGCCAGAGCGTGTGCAGCACGGCGCCGGCATCGTCGCACTCGACGGCGAGCGCGAGCTGGCGTTCGATAAGGATGACGAAGTATTCATGACGCTGCAAGAGAACGCCTTTTCCAGCATCGACGTGGCCGCGTGC
>NZ_RZOZ02000295.1:0-280 GCF_003999155.2 Mesorhizobium sp. M1D.F.Ca.ET.231.01.1.1 | reverse complement strand
TGGTAATCTATGATGATGACCTCATCGCGGGCCGCTACGTTGAATTCCTTCGTTATTTCCTCGAGAGTTCGCCTGGCTTCGGTAGGCTCGGTTCCGCCGTAGAACAGGCCGCCCGGATTGGTGTACTGCCCCGATCCCCGCGCCTCCCGAAGTTTCAATTCGCCGTGGCGCGCTTGATATGCCGCGAACGCAGCCTCAGCGCGCTTCAATCCCTCCTCGGAGATGTCCGCGGGAACAAAATGCTCAGCCAACTCCTCGTATCCAGGATTCGAGGGGAGCG
>NZ_RZOZ02000294.1:0-280 GCF_003999155.2 Mesorhizobium sp. M1D.F.Ca.ET.231.01.1.1 | reverse complement strand
GCGCGGCGTTCAGGAACGGAACCTGACGCTGGTCGAGGCCGATCCGGACTTCGCCTCTTTGCTGACGCGCCGCTTCCCGGCTGCCCGCATATTCGAAATGGATGTGGTCGGCCTGCGCCACCTGACGCTGTTCGACGGCCCGGTCGTCGGCGCGGCGGTCAGCGGGCTGCCGTTCCGGCTGATATCGCCGCGCAGAACCTTCGCGATACTGGAAGGTGTCTTTGCCAATCTACGGCCGGGCGGGGCACTTTACCAGTTTACGTTCGGCGGCCGTTGCCCC
>NZ_RZOZ02000293.1:0-280 GCF_003999155.2 Mesorhizobium sp. M1D.F.Ca.ET.231.01.1.1 | reverse complement strand
GAATGAGCCAGGCAGGAGACTGGAATGGCGTGGCCGAGATGCTCTGCCGCCAGAGCTGCCACCAATGCGGCTCCAGATCCTCGAATGCGCTCGTATCACTAATGATCTCGGTGCGCAGACCGCCCATCAGCCGGTTCCCAGCAAGGCGCGGCGGGTGCCAAGCTTTGCCAGCGCTTCGTAAACATCCATGTAGGATATGATCATGCGCTCAAGCGAGAAGCGGCGGCGCGCCTCGGCCCGGCATGCCTCGTGGTCCAGGGTTCCGGAAGCGACAATGGCC
>NZ_RZOZ02000292.1:0-280 GCF_003999155.2 Mesorhizobium sp. M1D.F.Ca.ET.231.01.1.1 | reverse complement strand
GCGCCCTTTCCGCCACGAAATCATGCTGCGGCAGTGCCTCCCGCACATGCGCTCCCCCGACCTCGATGGCGCCGGCGAAGCCTGCAATTGCCTCGGCGATGTCGAACGCGGTCGGCACGCCGGGGAATTCCGGCGCGAAGGCCACCCGGAGCCGGCCGAGCGGCGGCTCCGGCGCCTCGTCGGCCGCCACCGGCGGTACCTCGGTGTCGAGGCCGTCGGCGCCGGCAATGATACGGTGGGCAAGGATGAGATCGTCGACGTCGCGGGCCAAGGGCCCGAT
>NZ_RZOZ02000291.1:0-281 GCF_003999155.2 Mesorhizobium sp. M1D.F.Ca.ET.231.01.1.1 | reverse complement strand
AAGAGTGCTTGGCGTATTGGTTCTGCGTGGCTTGCGAGGTCATGAAGGTGATGTACTTCCAGGCCTCGTCCGGGTGCTTGGAGACCGCGGTGACGCCAAGGCCCATCGAGCCGTTGACGGCCGACACTTCGCTTGTGCCGGCAACGCCCGGCGCCGGCACGACGCCGACCTTGCCGGCCACCTTCGAGTCCTTCGGGTCGTTGGCCATGTTGTACATGTAGGTCCAGTTCAGCGCGAAGGCGGCGTCGCCGTTTTCGAAGACCTTGCGAACGTCCTCTTCC
>NZ_RZOZ02000290.1:0-281 GCF_003999155.2 Mesorhizobium sp. M1D.F.Ca.ET.231.01.1.1 | reverse complement strand
GTGGTGGCGCGCAGCCACCACCGCCTGCAAGGCCTGCTCACGCCCGCGCTGGGCGTTGGAATCATCGGCGGCCACCGCCAGCACCGCCAGGAAGCCCCTGGCCGCTGCGTCCAGCTGCTGCCGTTGCAACGAACGCTGCGCCTGCCGAAGGCGCTGGTCGACCGCGCGCGCCAGGGCTTCCTCGCTGGCTGGCAGATCGGCATGCCCGGCATCGAACTGACGGGCGCGGCGCAGGATCGCCGCTGCGTCGGCAAGCTCCCCTCGCCCGGCCCGCATGCGCG
>NZ_RZOZ02000289.1:0-281 GCF_003999155.2 Mesorhizobium sp. M1D.F.Ca.ET.231.01.1.1 | reverse complement strand
TCGCGCAACTTCGGGTTCTTCTTCAGTTCCGCTTGCAGTTTGGGCAGCCATTCCTGCAGTGCGGCCAGGTCGTTGCCCTGCAGGGAAATGCGGTACTGCGCACCCTGGCTGGCGCCGCCGCCGTCGTTGCTGGGCAGGTCCTGGATCGCGCGCAGGCGCAGCTGCAGGTCGGGGTAGCGGTCGGCCTTCGCACTCAGCCGTGCCAGGGCATGCGCGGTGGTTTCACGGCGGCCTTCCTTGCGCGATTTCAGCTCGATGTTGAACTGCGCGCTGGAGCCCTG
>NZ_RZOZ02000288.1:0-281 GCF_003999155.2 Mesorhizobium sp. M1D.F.Ca.ET.231.01.1.1 | reverse complement strand
GGTGATCGTGCCCACGAGCCCCACATGCAGATCGCCCGCCTTGACGTCCGCCTGCACGGGAAACGGCCGGTTCGCGTCCTGCAGCGCGAGCACGCCGCCCACCTTGCCGCTGCCCGAGACCGGCGTCTTGTTGTACGTGCCTTTGAGGGTCCAGCCAATCGCGTAAGGCGGGATGTCGCGCGGGCGGCCGTTGGCCGCCGTGGTGGCGCTCGCTCCGCTCGCTCCGCTTGCGTCGCTGGTCCCGCCAGCCACGCCGGCTGCGCTCGCGCCCTGTGCGCCCG
>NZ_RZOZ02000028.1:0-6440 GCF_003999155.2 Mesorhizobium sp. M1D.F.Ca.ET.231.01.1.1 | reverse complement strand
GGGGCATATTTGCGCCTCAATGTGTCGGGTTCCGCACGAAACGTGTCCCGTGGTGTAGATGATACGGGCGAGTGGCGAAGGCATCTTTCAGCCTGCGGTAGCTCGCGGCGGGCAGCGCCGTCGCGCCAAGCCCGATCGCTTTGACACGGCGCTCGAAGGAGAGGGACGCGCTGCGGCCGAACCCGGTTGTTGGAGGGCAAGGCGCTTCTCGCCCGTTCGGCATGCCCACCTTCCGCTTAAGTCTCTGCAACACGGCCCAGGCTCATGGGTTGCACGATGTTCGTTCCGAACACCGAAACTGGTTTACTGGGTTACCTCATTCGTGACGCCCGACACCGTCGTGGCTGAACGAGCCCTGGGCCAGTATTACTGAACGTGTACGGTTGTTACGGAATACCGAGATGGCCCTCGTTCGTCACTTGGCCCTCTCCATGACCAAGCGTTTGAGCCTGCTCGACTGCGGAATTGCTTTCGGCATTGTGCACGTACTGGGGGGCGAGTTCGGACGTCCATGGCACGAAGCGGCTACCCGCGATTGAAAACGTATTACCCAAACTGATCTGATCGCCGCTGCCGAGGGGCTCGTTGAGCAGGGATTCGCCAACCCGGACGGCATTGTCATCGAGGGAGCGAGCGCCGGCGGGGGCACCGTGCTTGCCGCGGCCCTCATGGGGCCAGATTTGTTCCGCGCCGTGCTTGCCGAGGTCCCGCTCGCCGACATTCTAGATGCTGAGATGGACTTCACAATGCCGTACGCGCTACAGGAAACGGCGGAGTACGGAGATCCCCACACCGCCCACGAATATCGCAACGTGCGCAGCTACGACCCGTATTACAACCTAAGCGCCGATCGGCCTCTTCCGCCGACTTACGTCGATGCCGCGGTGCACGATGGCCAGGCCCTCTATTACCAGCCCGCTTGCTATGTGGCGCAGCGTCGGTCATGTGCGCTCGACCGCGATCCTGAGCTTGTCTTCCGCATTTGGATGGTGGGCGGCCACAGCGGCGCTTCACACGGGGCTGGTGTAGCTGAGGAAGCTACATTTCGCATGGCATGGGTCCTCGACCAGCTCTTCAGCGATAAGTACGATCAGGAGAATCGATCAGGAGCATGAAGTGAGCAATCTAAACAGCGGCCTGAGGTGCTGCCACGCCCGACCATGTCCCTGCGCGCCCTTGTTTCACTCGTCATCTCACGAAGGATTCCCATCCACCCGAGGTGGAACCTCGTATCACGCCGACTGAATCGCTGGGGTCGTCAACAACAGCCTTGCCCAGGCTGGCTCCCTTAATCATCTAGTATGCGAGCAAGGGTCACCGCACAGGGAAACACGTCCGACGCGATTGTCCTCGCCTGATTGATGCAAGCGCGGCGTTAACCGAAGAGCCGGCCCTACGGCCTTCGATTTCTGAAGCGCGCAGGAATGACGACCGTAGCCTTGAAAGCCAGCGCAACGACAGGTCCGACACCAAGGACGGTCGTCAACCGCGCAAACCGTGTCACCCTTCACGATCGACAACAGCCTTTCATGCACTACCGTGAACTGCTCGCGAAGTTTCTGCCGGGCGGCGAGCAACACCTCCATGATGTCACGTAGCTCCGGGATGTCGCCGGAAAGGTCCTGGATGCGATCCCCAAATTTGGCAGCGCCGACAATGCCAACCTGAGACCGAAGTTACGCAACAGGCCTCGAATGTCATTCTCAATTGCGATGGCCTTTTCCTGCAGCAACTTGCGGGCTGTCAACAGGCGCCCGACGTTCCTGGCTCATCAGCGTCTTGACGTGCATCGGCCGGAACACAATTAACCCGCATCACCTGCGCAATGCCGCGCATCGTTGCGGTCGGTCTTGTTGCCTGCGCCTTGAGAAAGGCCTTCCGTTCCTGATGCTTGTGGCTGTTTACGCAGACCACGTTTTATCATCAGCTCGAAGCAGCACCTCAAACACCCGTTCGGACAAAGCCGAATACCCCGTCTAAACACCTAGCGCTATCCGTCACCCAACCTTTCAGGACCACCTTTTCACACGGCTGAGCATGACCTGTTCGGCCTCACAGAGCAACGTTCGCATCATCCATCCCCGCAGAGCGAAGCACGGCCGACGCGCTTGCTCTCTCCAGATTCCTTGATCACTGGCAGTTGCTCCTCCGAAACCGGTCGAAGTGCGCGGGCCGGGATTATCGATGGTATTGGTGAGCCCTAAGGCAACGACAGGCCCGACACCCGGAACTGTCGTCAGATACCGGCAGTTGTTATTACCCTGACAATATCGAGCACTTTCCGATAAAGGGGACAGCTCCTCCGCGACTGCCTGTGATGCTGCACCTCAGGCTATATCAGCTTGAAACGCCGCACCTCTGACCATTCCGTCCAGAGAAGGATCAAGCCGAATACCCCATCTAAATACTTGGTTGTTCGAGCGGGTCGTCACTGCTGTCGCGTAGATCGCAGGGAAGAAGTCAGATATCGTCTTGTGCAACCAGCACCAAGTCGCGCCAGTACCTCGTTCGGGTTAACGCCAACCGTTGCTGCAAGATCATTTACAGTTAAATCTTCTCCCAGTAGTTCTACAAAGCCACCTATAAGACAAAGTGCGTCAGGAACGTCTGTTATATCCACCATTATGTTATCCATGCATATTGTTCCGATTAGAGGGACAGAATATCCAGCGAACCGAGCGGAAGTTTTGTTCCCGCAGGCCCAGGGAAGGCCATGCTTGTAACCGATCCCAACGATTGCTACGCGGCTAGTTCGAGCCGTACGAAATGTCGCCCCGTAGCCAACCGCCTCCCCCGTAGCGACACTGCGCATGTCGAGTATTTTAGCTCGGAGCCTTGCAACGGGTTGCAGCGGATTTGGTTTAATACCAGCGTCATTAAGCCCGTACAGTGCTGAGCCCGCCCGTACCATGTCGAAATGATAGGATTTGCCGAGCCAAATACCGGCGGAGGCTGCGAGACTGCCACAGGTGGGCTTAAGCATATCGTAGATCGCCTGGAAGCGGTTCCTTTGCAACACATTGGTGGGGTCCGCACCGCGTTCGCTGCACGCCAGATGGCTGAGTACGAGCGAAGGGGGATACCTATGGAAAGTTCCAGAAAGATACGCGCGATGCACTTCGGCAAAAGCGAGCCCAAAGCGGGAGAATCCCGTGTCCACGTTGAGAAAGTATGTTTGCCTCCCTGTTGCGCTAATGGCCTCCAATTCGGCACAATTGTTTACAACGGGTATGAGCCCGTTAGATCGATAGTATGGGCCAAATTTCGCAAAATCATCGCAAAAAACCGCAATTGCCGCGCCTACATGGGATGACCTTAGATGCAACGCTTCGTCCAGATTGGCGACGAAGAGCAGATCGCAGCCGGCATCGATGAGCGTTCTTGCAATCTCTACAAGACCAAGCCCGTAGGCGTCGCTTTTGACGACAGCGGCCGCCCTTACGTTTGGCCCAACGAGGGCCGAGATGGCCTGGAAGTTCGCCTGAATGGCCCCGAGATTAATTTCCAATACAACATTGGAAGGCCGCACCAGTGGCAGCATGTCCTTCTCTCCAACAGTTCCCGTCTTCTTAAACCTTGCAGACTCGCGGCGCAGCCTACTAAGATAGGTAGGCGCGCCAGCGAGATTACCGTTTAAACCGGCGGAGCACCGCCCCAATCCCCATCTTCGGCGAGATCGCCCTCCAGTCGCCATTGATGATTTCAAGGGCTGTCTCCTCACGCTAGGCTTTCACGGCTATTTGCACCGTCCGCAGGCTTTTTGTCGTGAACCGTGTTTGGTCGATATTCATCAGCCTCTGCAGCACGAGGGCTGCCGAGAGTGTCGGCTCAGACTCCAATCATGCCAGAATCTGAGCTCATAGCGCTCAAGCAAGCTCGGTCTCTTGGGATATTTGTCCGCCGATACGGCCTCTATGGGTGGGTCGCACCTCTCCGCCCTGCCAAGCCGTCTTCAGAAGTTGTGTGCGTCAAGTTCTGCAAAAAATGGCGTGGCATTCAGCGGTGACGTTGGCGTGTCCGCCGCGCAGCCCCGTGTTTAGCGGAGCGGCGGACATGGCGGGCCGCGTCTCAGGCGGCCAGTGCTCTCAGGCTCTCCTTCTTGTGCTCGCGCAGATGATCCATGTTGAGGTAGCGGGTCGCCTCGAGCCAGTTCTCGTGGATCTCCACCGCCAATGCCCGAACCAGCCGCAAACAGCTCTGCGGGTTGGGGAAGATGCGAACGATCAGGGTGCGCCGCTTGATCTCCTGGTTTAGCCGCTCCAGCATGTTCGTCGACTTCATGTGCTTGTGATGCGGCAGCGGCAGCCGGTAGAAGCTCAGCGTCTCCTCGATGTTGGTCTCCACCCAATCCACCAGCTTCGGGTATTTTGCCTGCCATTTGGCGATCCACTGCGCCAGGTCGCGCTTGACCTCGGCTAGGTCGCGCCGGTCATAGAACCATCTGAGCTCCATCAGGCAGTCGTCATCGACCTTGCGCGGCACATAATCGAGCGCGTTTCTGAGGAAGTGCACGTAACAGCGCTGCCAGACTGCCTCGGGCAGGACTTCGCGGATCGCTGCCCTGAGCCCCGGATGGTCGTCGGAGACGACGAACTCGACGCCGGCAAGCCCGCGCTGCTTGAGCCCTGCCACGAACGCCCGCCAGCTCGAATGGCTTTCACGGTTGGCCAGCTCGACACCGAGCACTTGGCGCCGGCCCTCCCAGTCGACGCCGATCGCCACCAAGACCGCCTGGCTGGCGATCACGCCGGCCTCGCGCGCCCGCTCATAGCGCGCGTCCAGGATGAGGTACGGGTAAGGTTCGGCAAGCCGCCGCTCATAAAATGCCTTCAGCGCCTCATCCAGCCGCGCCGTCGCCTGGCTCACCGTCGAGGCCGAGAAGGAATGGCCGCACAGCTCCTCGGTGATCGCCTTCACCTTGCGCGTCGACACGCCTTGGACGTACATCTCGACCAGCGCCGATACCAGTGCCTTCTCCGAGCGCTGATAACGCTCGAACAACTCCGTCGAGAACCGGCCGGCCCGATCTTGCGGAACCCGAAGCTCCAGCACGCCAACCCGCGTCACAAGCTTGCGTTCGTAATAGCCGGACCGGTAACCAACCCGCTCCGTTGTCCGCTCGCCTTTCTCGGCCCCGATGGCCTCCGTCATCTCGGCTTCCAAAGACTCCTGCACCACAGTCTGCAATACCTTGCGAAAGCCGTCCTCATCCGACAACAGCAACGCTTTCAACTCGCCTCTGCTCAGTCTAACTTCTCGATTGGTCATGGCACTTACCCTTCCACGGGAATCGGTGATCGCAACGTCACCAGCGTGCCATGGCCGCCTCGCCTCAGCGCAAGGCCTGTTCTCTCTCCAGAGCTTTTTGCGGAACCTTCAGGACACTATATCTTCAGATTTACGGTGAAGCGCTGCAGGTCAATGACGACCGGTTCCTGTGGCGTTGCTTGCACCCCACGACGATCGACGCGTCTTCCCAAATCTTCCTGCCGCATGGATGCCGGTGAACAGCATCAGCGGTTCCGCCTTGCACAGCTCCTTGTCGACCTTCGCCACCTCGGGATGGGCCAATACACGCTCGACCGGCGGCGCTGGCGGATAATAGCGCTTGATCACACGCGCGCCGAAATAGCCGATCGGATAGGCCTTGAACTTCTGCTTGGCCGGCTTGTCGGCGCCCGTCTGCGGCAACCGCGAACTACCGTGGGGCTGAAGGCAACGATGCAATGACGAGCGCGTCAGATGCGGGATCGTCGGCTGAAGGGCATAGAGACAATCATCGAGCGGCAAGAGCGTGTGCTTGCGAAAGGCGACGATGGCGGCTTCCTCTTCGAGCGACAGCAGCGTCGAGCGCGGCTCTCTGGGACCGGTCGGAAGGTCGGCGGTCGAGGTCCGATTGCGCCACTTCGCGACCGTCTTGGGATCGATGCCATAACGCTTGGCGAGCTTCTTCAGGCTCTCTTGACTATTTTGTATTGCTCGACGGATCGCCTCTGTCGTCGTGGCGCGGCCGTGTAGAACCTGACCCATAGTGCCTCCTTTCCATTCCGCGGAAAAGATCGCACCATTAAAGCCGGGGATCAAACACCTAGCCCGTTTAATGCAGCGATGACAAGACCACTTTCTCGCGTCCGCACCGGCACGCACTCGGTCCACCCTGTGGCGATATCGGTCAAGACCATGGTTTGCACAAGCTGCCGGACGAAGAGGTGCCGGAATGGGCAACGAAGTCGACCTCGACATATCCAGGCGGATCGTTCCAGTCGCCGAAGGTGCGCACCGGAACTGACCGACGCACCGCAGAACTCAGTCCGGCGCGACGGCGCTGCCCGCCGCGAGCTACCGCAGGCTGAAAGATGCCTTCGCCACTCGCCCGTATCATCTACACCACGGGACACGTTTCGTGCGGAACCCGACACATTGAGGCGCAAATATGCCCC
>NZ_RZOZ02000287.1:0-281 GCF_003999155.2 Mesorhizobium sp. M1D.F.Ca.ET.231.01.1.1 | reverse complement strand
GGGCCTGTGCGCTCGTCCGTCGCCACATATTCGGTGCGGATGAACTTGCCCTTGCCGCGTACGAAGCCGTCGACATGCATGATCGGGGTGCCGAGCGGCGCCTTCTCGTTGCAGGGCCATTGCACCGAGCCGACGCGGTCGAGCAGCTCGAACGAGACGTTGGCGAAGCTCGGCGTCGTCTTGGCGATCTCGTCCATGATCTGCGAGGGATGCGTGTAGTTCCAGTCGAGCCCGATGGCGCGGGCAAGCTCCTGCGTCGCTTCCCAGTCGGCATAGCGCGC
>NZ_RZOZ02000286.1:0-281 GCF_003999155.2 Mesorhizobium sp. M1D.F.Ca.ET.231.01.1.1 | reverse complement strand
CGCGGAGGGGGCGCGCAACGCCTTCGGCGCGCTGCCGATCGAGGGACTGCCCGCCGGTCACCGCTGCAGCGCGAGCTTCGGCGTCGCCGAGCATGCCGCGGACGAGGGTTTCTCAGATCTGTTGCGGCGCGCCGACGAGGCACTCTACGCGGCCAAGAATGCCGGCCGCGACTGCGTGCGCGTCCCCTCCGCGAACAGCCGCGCGGCGGCAAGGTTGGTGCCGGGCAGGATGATGGCGAACTCCTCGCCGCCGATGCGGCCGGCGACATGATGCTCCGCCG
>NZ_RZOZ02000285.1:0-282 GCF_003999155.2 Mesorhizobium sp. M1D.F.Ca.ET.231.01.1.1 | reverse complement strand
TGAACAGCGTGATGCGGGCGCCGTAGATCATGCGCGACAACAGATCGCGGCCAAGATTGTCGGTGCCTAGCCAGTGGGCCGACGACATCACGTCCCACGGAGTTTCACTGACAATCTCGGCATTGCCATAAGGCGCGATCAAGGGCGCGAAGACGGCCATCAGCACGAACAGGCTCGTCAGCACAATGCCGATCAGTGATGCGATGGGGATGCGTCTGATATCGAGGATATCCGCGGCCCCCTTACTTTGGATGTCTGAGTCGCGGATTGGCGAGGATCGCC
>NZ_RZOZ02000284.1:0-282 GCF_003999155.2 Mesorhizobium sp. M1D.F.Ca.ET.231.01.1.1 | reverse complement strand
GAGCGGCCATTGGGTCTACCGGGTGCTGCCGCGCTGGCTGTGGCCCTATGCGCAGCTTGCGCGCTGGGACAGGCCGATCGGCTGGCAATTGCTGCTCTGGCCCTGCTGGTGGTCGGCCGCCCTTGCGGCGAGCGCCTATCCGCGCCCGACGGACCCGCTGCTGACGCTATTGCCGGCGCCCTGGTACCTGTTGCTGTTCTTCATCGGCGCCGTCGCCATGCGCGGCGCCGGCTGCACCTATAACGACATTGCCGACGAGGACATCGACAACCAGGTCGAGCG
>NZ_RZOZ02000283.1:0-282 GCF_003999155.2 Mesorhizobium sp. M1D.F.Ca.ET.231.01.1.1 | reverse complement strand
GTCCGGAGCGGCGAGCCGGTTCAGGTACTCCACCCTACACTCAGTTTATATCTATCAGGCTATACGGGACAGGTTGAGCGGCTCCGACGCTGGGTTTTGGGCGTATAGGCTGAATGAATACAAGCCAGTAGTAGGAGATCTTATTTGCTGGGCACGTCAATCGGATATCGATTATGACAGCCAAGCATCGGGGAACTATCGCGGTCATTGCGACATCGTGGTGGCGGTTGAAGCTGACAAGGTTTGGGTGATCGGCGGAAACGTTGGCAACTCGGTAACGAA
>NZ_RZOZ02000282.1:0-283 GCF_003999155.2 Mesorhizobium sp. M1D.F.Ca.ET.231.01.1.1 | reverse complement strand
AATAATCCTGCCAGCAAATCCGGAGGCATAAAGTGAGCGAACGCGTAGCATTCAATTGGCAGGATCCTTTCCTGCTCGAAGACCAACTGACTGACGACGAGCGGATGATACGCGACGCCGCGGCCGCCTTCGGCAAATCGGAGCTTTTGCCGCGTATCTCCGAAGCCTATCTTTCTGAAACCACCGAGCCGGAACTGTTCCGCCTGATGGGCCGGCAAGGCCTTCTCGGCGTTACCCTGCCGGAAGAATATGGCGCGGCGAATGCGAGCTATGTGGCCTATGG
>NZ_RZOZ02000281.1:0-283 GCF_003999155.2 Mesorhizobium sp. M1D.F.Ca.ET.231.01.1.1 | reverse complement strand
GCGAGGATCACCTTGGCGATCGACTCGACCAGCGGCTCGTAGCCCTGTGTGAGCGTCGGCCGCGACGACTGGAACAGCTCCGGGTTGGAGGACTGGATGACGAGCTTGGCCAGCGACACGCTTTCGGTGCCGCTGAGCGCCCCTTTGAGGCTGTCCGGCGCCTCTGCCTTGAATTCCGGCAGCAGCGCGAAATCGACCGGCTGCGGCGGCTCGGGTTCGGGGGCATCGGGCTTGGGCGCGGCGCGGGTAATGTCGCCTCGCTGGGGCGGGGGCAGCGTGCGGA
>NZ_RZOZ02000280.1:0-283 GCF_003999155.2 Mesorhizobium sp. M1D.F.Ca.ET.231.01.1.1 | reverse complement strand
CGCAGCACAGATCATGCTGACCATGGGCCTCGCCGCCATGGGCCTCCAGGCCGATATTTCGGAGCTGCGCTCGCGCGGCCTGCGGCCACTGATGCTGGCCTTCTCGGCCTTCATCTTCATCGCGGGGTTCAGCCTGATGCTGGTGAAGTTCGCCTGAGACTGCTGCTGAGGCGGCCCCCGCCTCAATCTCAGCAGGACCTAGTCCTCGTCACCGTCCTCGAACTCGCACGCCGCGACATAGATCGCGGCGAGTTTTTCGATGCCGGCTTGGTCCTCCTTGTCG
>NZ_RZOZ02000279.1:0-283 GCF_003999155.2 Mesorhizobium sp. M1D.F.Ca.ET.231.01.1.1 | reverse complement strand
GCCCGACCACCGGAGGATGAAACGGCTGGAAGTCGCCTGCCCGGATAGGCGGTTCTGAAAGCCGGAGGTGGTCGGCTTTGAACATGCAGCAGGTGGATGATATCCGTGCCATCCAGGATGCAGAAGGAACAACGCAGCCCGCATTCTTCCCGCAGCCTTATAAGCCGAGGCCATACCGACCGGAGCAACGCGTTTCCCATCTGGAAACGATAAAGAAGATCAAGCGCCCGCTCCGAGACATGGAAAGCGCGTTTGGGCTGATCTTTCTTCAGATAGCCCAGTC
>NZ_RZOZ02000278.1:0-283 GCF_003999155.2 Mesorhizobium sp. M1D.F.Ca.ET.231.01.1.1 | reverse complement strand
GGCCCGACGAAGGCGAAGGCGAGCCAGCGCATGTCCGTTCGCCCAGTGAGAGGCGCGGATCGAACGCCTGCTGCGGTATCGTGGATTGTCATGCCGTTCCTCTCCTGATTCCCCAAATGTCCCCGTCCGTTCGGCTGGCATCATGAGGGTGCCTCTTGCGCGGCTTTCGCCCGAGCCGATGGCAGAGACTGGGAGACATTGCGCGCGCCAGCTTTGCCGGACCGGCCGGCGATCGTGGCCAATGGCTGGACGTTGAATTCTTGCGCGAGTTCCTGAAAGGACA
>NZ_RZOZ02000027.1:0-10631 GCF_003999155.2 Mesorhizobium sp. M1D.F.Ca.ET.231.01.1.1 | reverse complement strand
CGACGGTTATACTCCGCCTCGCTAAAAGGAAGCCCGGGCGCCAAGCTCGACTGAGTGTTCGCCATTACCTCTCCTCCGCTCCCGTCGTTGTGCTTAGATGGTCAACTGCCGGGTGGTTTGCGTCAAATGCAATTTTTATATTTTTGCCATCTAGCGGCGAGATGCCCCTATGGGGTGAAGTCCTAACCTGCTTGATGCACGGAGATGAGCTTTCGGCGGCCTGAAGCGGCGATCTGGTTGCCTTTACCGTGCGTCTTCCCAAGCGTAATAGGCGCCGGCGGTGATCCGTCGTGATGGAAGGCGAGTGGTTTGGGTCAGCGGGTTTGTTTCGGGACGTCTGCGCCCCATTGTTTATGTCGCGAGTTGCGGGATGCGACTGAGGACGGTGCGCAGGATACGCTGGTCCGGGCAGGATGTCGGCAATGCAGGCGAATTTGGGTTTTCATCTCGACCACGCGGCCGTCGAGCTTGAGGAGCGTGAGCCGCAGTGTGGCTAGCTGGGCACCGCATCGCGCAGGGTGAGCATCAGATCCTATGAGGAGGGTGGACAGCGACCTGCGCTGTGGCAAAGTGAGGTCGCGGAACCAACACCTTACCCTGGAGGCAAGCATGCCCGTTGCAGCTCACCAATCCGAAGGGCCGACGGCTATCCGTATCGATCTTGGCGCAATCTTCGTCCCATTTCGAACTCTTATGTCAAATGCAAGCGGCATGGCCACGACTGTTCATCCCGCCAACAATGGGTGGTCCTGCTTAGATGCTATAGGGCGAGCGGCGAGGTGTGGCATCCTTCGGCGCTGTTGAATCCACCATCAGAAGGAGCCGCCCCATGTCGTAGTCTTTTGACTCAAGCCGGTCCCTTACCGCTCTCGAACAGGATAACACGATCGTCGCCGTCATCGAGATGAGCAAGGCGAAGTGGGTGATTGCCGCGCTTGTTCCGGGTTTCAAGCGCCAGCCGCTCGACATGGTGATCACCTCGCTGTCGCCAGTTGGCGGCGAGAAGATGTCGAAGCATTCGGTGGCGGCCGGCAACATCGCCGGACTGCTGGCGCGCTTTGTCGAGCTTAAAAAGAAGGCAGAGGCGCGACCGGGCAGTGTTCTCCGATCGTGATCCATGAGGCCGGGCTCGATGGTTTCTGGATCCATCGAAAGTCACGTCGTCGATGCGGCGTCGATTGCGATTTCGCGCCGGCGCCGTCGCGCAAAGACCGACAAGATCGACGGTGAGGCGCTGATCCGGGCGTTGCTGGCCTACAAGCTAGTCGAGCCACGGGTGTGTGCGATGCTTCGGGTAGCGACGCCCCAAAAGGAGGACCGTTGCCGCATCACGCGTGAGCGCAAGGCGTTGACGGACGAGCGCGTGCGCCACGTCAACCGCATCAATGGCCGGCTGTTCGCCCACGGCGTATCCGCCCAAGAACCAATGCATCGCGACCGGCGCAAGCGACTGGAGGCGCTTAAGACCGGCGACGGCTGAGCGATGCCTGCATATCTGAAGATGCAGATCAGCCGGGAACTTGATCCGCTCGAATTGCTGCTGGAACAGATCAAGGCGGTTGAGGCTGCTCGCGATGCTGTGCTCGCTGCCGCGCATGTCGTCTCCCCGGCACCGGCGATGCTGATCAATCTAAAATGCATCGGGCCGGAGTTCGCCGCCTTCCTGTGGTCCGAAGGCTGTTAGCGATACTTCGAGAACCGACGACAGGTCAAGCGCTCGACTGGCCGGTCGAGCGGGGCCTGAGGCGACAGCGCGGTCAGAGGCGTCTGTTCCTCGGGTTTCCAGACGAGGAATTGCCGCATACTGGTGGAGTGAGAAGTCATGGCGTTTTCTTCCTAGGGTCGAGAATAGGGCGCCAACGTCACCGAAGTTGCAGGTGGGCGATTTGCGATCCGATCTCGTGACACCGTCGCGGGTCGAGAAAAAGCAATGCGGGTCACCTCGTTGCATTCGTACACTCATCCCAGACGTTCCGAAGCATGGGAGCCTGGCGAAGCGGGGAAGACCACGGTCTTGTTCCCGTTGAGGAAGACGCGGCGGTGGAGATGAGCATGGATCGCGCGTGCGAGAACCTGGCTTTCGACGTCGCGCCCGAGCGATATATAGTCGGATGGGCTCTGGGCGTGGGTGACGCGCACCGTGTCCTGCTCGATGATCGGCCCTTCGTCGAGATCGGCGGTGACATAATGCGAGGTCGCGCCGATCAGTTTTACCCCACGCTCAAAAGCCTGCTTGTAGGGGTTCGCTCCTTTGAATGACGGCAGGAAGGAGTGATGGATGTTGATGATGCGGCCGGACATCTTCTCGGACATCTCATTCGACAGCACCTGCATGTACCGGGCGAGCACCACCAGCTCCGCGCCGGTCTCCTCGACGATGCGCATCTGCTGCGCTTCGGCTTCCCTCTTATTCTGCTTCGTAACTTTGACGTAGTGGAACGGAATGTCATGGTTCACGACCAGCTTTTGGTAGTCCAGATGGTTCGAGATCACCGCCACTATGTCGACTGGCAGCGCTCCGATGCGCCAGCGATACAGAAGGTCATTGAGACAATGGCCGAAGCGCGAGACCATGATGATCACCCTCATCTTCTGGCTCTCGTCATGGAAGGCGAAGTCCATTCCGAACGTCTCGGCGGTGTCAGCAAAGCCGTTGCGCAGCGCGTCGAGGCCAGCGCCATCTTCAGAGATAAAGCTCACGCGCATGAAGAAGTTGCCGGTCTGCGTATCGTCGAACTGCGAGCTGTCGGTGATGTTGCAGCCGCTATCGGCGAGGTATCCTGCGATGGCCGCGACGATCCCGCGCTTGGACTTGCAGGTGACGGTCAGGTAGTATTTGTCCATGGCGAGCTTGCTCGTGTGTGCGGAAGAGATCCATTCGGGCGTGTCAGGTAGAGTGCCGGATTGCAAGGGGCTCATAAGGTGAGCCCCTCAGGCTCGGACAGCCTATGAGCACGGCAGCAGGCGGTAACCGTGTTGGCGAGAAGACAGGCGATGGTCATGGGACCGACACCCCCCGGCACCGGCGTTATCGCTCCCGCTACCTCCGCCGCGCTTCCAAAATCCACGTCGCCCACCAGTTGTTGCTTGCCATCCCGCGCGATCCGATTGATGCTCACATCGATCACTGTAGCGCCCGGCTTGATCCAGTCGCCGGGGATCATCTCGGGGCGGCCGACGGCAGCGACAAGAATGTCGGCTCGACGGCAGAATGATGCCAGATCGCGTGTACGCGAATGAGCAATGGTTACGGTGCAGCTGTCATTGAGCAGGAGTTGCGCCATCGGTTTTCCGACGATGTTCGAGCGCCCCACGACCACGGCTTCAAGCCCAGAGAGATCGCCGAGATGGCTTCGCAGCAACATCAGGCAACCCAATGGGGTACATGGCACCATCGCATTTTGTCCCGTGCCCAGAAGCCCGACATTCGAAATGTGAAACCCGTCGACATCTTTTGCTGGATCGATCGCATTGATCACCAGATCGGCGTTCAGATGACTGGGTAGAGGGAGCTGGACAAGGACACCATGAATATCCGGATCGGAATTCAGCTGCTCGATTAGAGCAAGCAGATCGGCCTGAGATGTTTCAGTGGGCAGCTTGTGTTCAAGGCTGCTCATGCCAGCTTCGATAGTCTGCCGTCCTTTGTTGCGCACATAGACTTCCGACGCCGGATCGCCGCCTACCAGAACCACTGCCAGGCCCGGCGTAATGCCGTGTTCCTCCTTGAGCCAGGCCACATGCCCAGCAACGCTCGACCGTAGCTGCGCGGCGGACTCTTTGCCGTCGATGATCTGAGCGGTCATGTTACCTTTCCTCTAGCCGCTTCGCCGCCGTTTCCAGTGCGTGCCAGAGCGATCCGGCCGACGAGCGCGCGCCCAGCACGGCGATATGAGCCTCGCTGCGGCGGATGACGAAACAGCTCATATGCTCAAGCCCGGTGCGCGTCGCGCGGCCCGGGCCAAAATCCGCGAGATCGACGTTAACGAGCTTCGACAGCAGTGCATCGATAGGCCCTGTGCCGGCTCGCGAAACGATCTCGAACGCGACCCAGCCATCGGTCTGCTCGGTCACCGAGCAGCCAGGGGCGAGTTGCTTGAGCTCGGCGGCAAAATCCAGCTCGGCGCGGCCTTCCGCCTCGATCATCCACTGATCCAGCCCGGTCCACAGCGCGGCAACCCCCTGCCCTGCAATCCAGCGGCCTGGTCCGGGAAGAGCGAGGCCGAACGGCGTGGGCTCAACGGTTCCGCGGCGCAGCGCCATGGAGGCAAGCGCCAGACCCCCGTTCTCACGGATCTCCAACGCCCCGAACGATGCGAGGCGTGGTAGTGCGGCACCGAGCGCGGTGATGGGTCTCAGGTCACTCACGAAGACGTGCTCCTTCAGGATCGACAAAATGCGCCGGCACGACGCGCAGGCGCGCGCTTTCGCCTTCGAGCGGGTTCGCGGCCACGATCACCTCGCCCAGCCGTTCATCGCCATTCTCGAGGAAACCGAGCCCGATCATTGAGCCGACATGTGGACTGTAGCAAGCCGAGGTGATCCAACCCTGATCGGTATCGAATTTCCACGGTGCACCTTCCGCAAAAAGATGTGAGCCGCTGACCACCTTCCCGGCAGGATCGACGGGCCGCAGCCCGACCAGGCGTCGCCTGTCGCCGGCAAGGCCCTCACGCCGCGACATCACGGCGCCGACGGAATCCTTCTTCTGCGATACCATACTGCCAAGCCCGACCATGAGGGCCGTCGCCTGTCCGTTCAACTCAGGGCCGGCGGCGTGTCCCTTCTCGATCCGCAGGACCCCCAATGCCTCGGTGCCGTAGGGCGTCGCTCCGAGATCGGCTCCCAGTTCCATCAGCCGCTCGATCAATGCGTGGCCGTAGCGTGCGGGAACCGCAATTTCGTAGGCAAGTTCGCCCGAGAAGGAGATGCGGAAGAGCCGCGCGCGCAGGCCATCGCAGACGGTGAGCTCCGCGCAGGCCATAAAGGGGAAAGCCTCGTTCGACAGGTCGAACCCGTCAACGATGCGGGCGAGCAGAGCGCGCGACTTCGGCCCGGCGACGGCAATCTGCGCCCAGGCATTGGTCGTGGAGATGAGCTGGACGTCGAGTTCCGGCCACAGGCATTGCCGCGCGAATTCCATGTTGCGATAGACCAGACCGGCGTTTGCGGTCGTCGTGGTGACCACACAATGATCCTCGGCCAGCCGCGCGCAGGTGCCGTCGTCATAGGCAAATCCGTCTTCGCGCAGCATAAGCCCGTAGCGGACCCGGCCGACTTTCAGCGTGGCCATCATGTTGCAGTAGAGACGGTTGAGAAACTCGCCCGCGTCCGCGCCCTGGACATCGATCTTGCCGAGCGTCGTCACATCGCACAGGCCCACTGCGCCGCGCACGGCCCTGGCCTCGCGGTCCACGCTCTGGCGCCAGTGCGTTTCGCCCGCACGCGGGAAATATTGCGCGCGCATCCACTGGCCGACCTCGACGAACACCGCACCCTGCGCCTCGGCCCAGTGATGGGTGGGTGTGAGGCGGCGCGGTCGGAAATGCCGCCCTGTATCGCCGCCGCCCAGGACCGAGAGCGTCACTGGAGTGTAAGGTGGGCGGAAAATCGTTGTTCCAGTTTCCGGGATCGACCTCCCGGTCAGCTCCGCCATCACGGCAAGACCGGTCACATTTGAGGTTTTGCCCTGGTCCGTCGCCATGCCGAGGGTCGTGTAGCGTTTCAAATGCTCTACCGGCCGCATGTTCTCGGCATGGGCAAGCTTGATATCCTTCACCGTCACGTCATTCTGGAAATCGACCCAGGCGCGCTTCTTGCCAGGTACGTGGAAGACGGGCGCAACCGTGTAGTCTGCCTCCTCAGCGCGCGGCAAATCGGGCAACGATGCCGCGATTCCAAGTTCGCCCATCGCACGCTGTGCGGCTCGCGCGCCGGAACGCAAGGCGTCGCCGGTGGAAAAATGGCCCGCCGCCGCACCTGCCGGAATTAATCCAAGAGGCCCATTCTCCCCGGGCAGGAATGCCTGCAGCGGTTCATTCCAAACAGGCCGACCGCGATGATGCGAAAAGAGATGCACATTCGGGTTCCAGCCGCCAGAGACCCCGAGCGCGCCGCACTCGATCCATTCGGACCTGCCGTTTGCCTGAACCTCGATCGATTTCAGGCCAAGCCGGCCGCGTGAGCCAGCCACCATGCCCCCCGTGATCAGCCGGTAGTCACCGCGAGCCTTCGCGTCGGGGCGCACGTCGATGACGGCGGCGATCTTGACATCCTTGGCGGCCAGATCGCGCGCGGTGCGATGACCGTCATCGTTATTGGTGAAGACAGCGATGGTCTCGGACGGACATGCCGCCCAGCGATTGGCGTAAGCCCGCATCGCGCCGGCCAGCATGATTCCCGGACGGTCATTGTCGGCAAAAGCGATCGGGCGCTCTGTCGCGCCCGCCGCCAGGACCGCGCGTTTCGCCGTGATACGCCAGAGTGTCTGGCGCACACGCCCGTTCGCCTCTGGGAGATGATCGGACACGCCTTCCACCGCGCCATAGATGCCGTGGTCATAGACCCCGAAAACCGTGGTGCGACGCATCACGCGAATGTTCGGCAGGCTCTCGAATTCAGCCTCCAACGCTGAGATCCAGTCGCTGGCTTGCGCTCCGTCCAACGTTCTCGTCTCGGACAGAAGCCGCCCGCCCAGGCGGAAATCCTCGTCGGCCAAAATCACACGTGCGCCGGAGCGCGCCGCCGTCAGCGCCGCGGCAAGCCCGGCCACCCCCCCGCCGATGACCAAGAGATCGCAATGCAGGAAGCCCTTGTCATAGACATCGGGATCGGCCTGCATTGAAAGGCGCCCGAGGCCCGCCGCCCTGCGGATCGCCGGTTCGTAGAGCTTTTCCCAGAAGGCTTTCGGCCACATGAAGGTCTTGTAGTAGAAGCCGGCTGTGAAGAAAGGCGACAGCAGGTCGTTCACCGCCAACGCGTCGAAGCCGAGTGAGGGCCAGCGGTTCTGGCTTCGAGCCTCCAGTCCGTCGAACAGTTCCACCGTCGTCGCGCGCGTGTTGGGCTCCCGCCGCGCGCCCGAGCGCAGTTCTACCAAGGCGTTCGGTTCCTCCGAGCCGACAGACAGCAGCCCGCGCGGGCGGTGGTACTTGAAGCTGCGTCCCATCAGACGAACGCCATTGGCCAGCAGCGCCGAGGCGAGCGTGTCGCCGGGATTGCCCTGGTAGCGCTTGCCGTCGAAACTGAAGTTCAAGGTCTGCGAGCGGTCGATCAGCCCTCCGGACAGTCGTGTCATTTGCTGCACCTCGTCCGCGAAAGGGCGGCATCGCGGGCCAGTTCCGCACCGAGGACTTCATGCGTGACCGTGTCGCGCGTCACCACCAGCCATGACCGGTCGCCCTGCTCGTGGAACCAAAATTCGCGATGCACGCCGGCCGGGTTGTCGCGCAGGAAGACGTAATCGCAAAAGGCGGCCTCGGCATCGGGCGCGGAGGGATCTGGACGGTCGATGAGCCGCGCGTCGCCCAGATAGGTGAATTCCTGCGCATCCCGCAGGCCCAGAAGTGGATGTGGGATCAGCATTGGACCGCCTTAGTGGAGATTGGGCTGGGCACCGGCGCCGCGCTCGTCGACCACATGGCCGCGTGCGAAACGGTCGATGCGGTACGCACGCGCTGTCTCGTGGGGTGCGCCGGTGGCAAGAAGATGGGCGAAGGCATAGCCGCTGGCTGGCGTCGCCTTGAAGCCGCCATAGCACCAGCCGCCGTTCAGATAGAGGCCATCAATATGCGTGCGGTCGATGATCGGCGAACCGTCCATCGACATGTCCACCACGCCCCCCCACATGCGCAGGAGCCGCGCCCGCCCGATCATGGGCATCAGCGCCATGCCGCCTTCTGCGACGTCCTCCACCACCGGCAGGTTGCCGCGTTGGGCATAGGAATTGTAGCCGTCGATATCGCCGCCGAAGACAAGCCCGCCCTTGTCGGACTGGCTGATGTAGAAATGGCCTGCCCCGAACGTGATCACACCGGGAATGGTGGGTTTGAGCCCCTCCGTGACGAAAGCCTGCAAGACATGGCTTTCGATCGGAAGCCGCATTCCAGCCATTGCCATGACCCGGCTCGATGAGCCCGCCACCGCCACCCCGACCTTGTCGGCGGCGATATAGCCACGCGATGTCTCCACGCCACGCACCTTGCCGCGATCGAGCCGGAAACCGGTCACCTCGCAATTCTGGATCAGGTCCACGCCATGGCTGTCGCCGCCGCGGGCATAGCCCCAGGCCACGCCGTCGTGCCGCGCGGTGCCGGCACGCGCCTGCATCAGGCCGCCTTTGATCGGGAAGCGCGCGTTGTCGTAATTCAGGAACGGAACCATGGCGCGCAGTTCCTCCCGACCCAGCAGCCGTGCGCCCGCCCCCGCCAGCATCATGGCATTGCCGCGGCGGCGAAAGGCATCGCGCTGCGCATCCGTATGAAAAAGGTTGATGATGCCGCGCTGGGAAACCATTGCGTTGAAGTTGAGCTCCTGCTCCAGTCCTTCCCAGAGCTTCATCGAGAACTCATAGAAGGGCTCATTGCCGGCAAGCAGGTAGTTCGAGCGGATGATCGTCGTGTTCCGCCCGACATTCCCGGATCCGAGCCAACCTTTCTCCAGCACGGCGATACGCGATCGTCCGAAGGTCTTGGCCAGATAATACGCTGTGGCCAAGCCGTGGCCGCCTCCGCCGACAATCAAATAGTCGTAGGAAGGCTTTGGATCGGGATTGCGCCAGAGCGGCCGCCACCCGGTGTGACCCTTGAGCGCTTCAGCAAAGACGCGGAAGCCGGAAAACTTCATATCAAGGACTCCTTGGACTGCCGAGACTATGTCACGGCAAGGGCAGCGAGGTGTTTTCAAAATTGACTCATGTGTGCTTTTGCCGGACATGTGCGAACGATGTGGATGATAGGATTTTCAACGGGATGATTGACGGGAATCACGGCAGCCCGCGGCGATACGGTTTCCTGCTGATCGAAGGCTATGCCCTGATGTCCGCAGCCTCCGCGGTCGAGCCGCTGCGCGCCGCCAACCTGCTTAGCGGGCGGGTTCTTTACGATCTGAACTTCATGTCGGCCAAGGGCGGGTGGATGCGCAGTTCCGTCTCGGGTGCGTTCGAGACCGAACCTGTTTCACAAGCAGGCACTGATTTCGATATTCTCTTCGTCGTCGCCGGCGGCAACCCCCTCACCTATCGAGACGACAGGATCCTCGCTTGGCTGCGCCGTCTCGCCCGGTCGGGAGTGCCTTTGGGCGGAATCTCAGGCGGAGCGGCAATCCTGGCGGCAGCGGGTGTGATGTCGTCACGCCGGTTTACAATTCACTGGCAGCACATTGATGCAATGCGGGAGACGTATCCCGACGCACTCATCGAACGGCGGCTGTTCGTCATCGATCGTGACCGCTTCACCTGCGCGGGCGGCATGGCCCCCCTAGACATGACCCATGCGCTGATCGCTTCAGATCACGGTGTGGAATTGGCCCGTGCGGTCAGCGATTGGTTCATCCATACCGGCGTCCGGCAGGCCGAGGCCCCTCAGCAATTGGACCCAATACGCAGGTACGATCTGCGCCATCCCGCTCTGGTCGCCATGGTGGAATTGATGACAAGCCACATTGCGGACCCGCTGAAGCTGGGCGATCTGGTACACTTGAGTGGTATTGGGATGCGGCAATTAGAGCGGTTGGCAACGGAACAGTTAGGACAGAGCGTGATGCAGTTCTATCGGTCTTTACGGTTGGAGAAGGCCGACGAGATTCTCCAACAGTCAAACCTGCCGCTCGTCGAAGTCGCGCTGGCCACCGGCTTTTCCAACCGCAGTCATTTCTCACGGGCCTTTCAGGCCCACTTTGGCGTGGGTCCCGCAACCCACCGCAAACAGCGCGGCCAAAGCGAAAATTATCACGGCAGGACGCTTTTGGGGGGCGGTCAAGTGTAGACTAGGAAAGGTCTCCACAACATCGAGCTTCTCGTGGGCGAGACGAAAACTTTTTACGCAATTCCTCGAGCCGAGATGTTCTCGCAAGAGGATGGTCTGAGCGCCTACGCGGCAATCTGGCAGCCGAATAAAGCGAAGCTGTCCTCGTCTTCATCCAGACGGCATCGACAATCTTCGACATATCGTCGACGAGAGCAGGGCTACATGACACTCCCCCAACCCGCCCCAGGAAAATCTTCCGAGACCATAGCGGCCTTGGCCGTTTGGATACCAATAGCATAGCGTTACCCGAGATGTGCCTGCCCGTCCGTCTCGACGAATCACTGCAACGCTTCGGAAGATCGGGCCAGTTCACGCGCGGCGTCTTCTTCGGCATATCGCCTGCCACGTCGAGAGAGAGCAGCCAGAAGAGGCCCAAGCCCTGCTGCTTCGAGGTTGCCTATTGCCGAGAGGATCTCGTCCTGCCACCGCGGGTGAACGTTCTCTCTGCTGAGGCCCTTGAATTTCTCCCAAATCTGATCGGTCGATAAAGGGCGCAGGACATCCCCAAGTGGGTGTCGTACAATCATTTCTTCCGGCCCTTTCCCTTGATCCATGACAACGCGGGCTGGCGTTTCGGCTGGAAACGCCGAAGCGAAATCGGAGGACGCT
>NZ_RZOZ02000277.1:0-284 GCF_003999155.2 Mesorhizobium sp. M1D.F.Ca.ET.231.01.1.1 | reverse complement strand
TGAATTCCGGCATCTTCTGGCCGGACCTCGGCTCGACTCGCATCGCGGCGATCACGCCTAGCGAAGGCTTCGCGCTCGACCGCCAGACCAGCCCGGATGCCGACGTCTTCCGGGTGACGCTGAACCCCGGCACGGTGGTCACATTCGTGGCCGAGCTTGCCTCGCCGAAGCTGCCCCAGGTCTATCTTTGGGAACCTGAATCCTACAAGGACTCGGTCAATTCCTACACGCTGTTTCGCGGCATCGTCATCGGCATAGCCGGGCTTCTGGCGCTGTTCCTGACG
>NZ_RZOZ02000276.1:0-284 GCF_003999155.2 Mesorhizobium sp. M1D.F.Ca.ET.231.01.1.1 | reverse complement strand
GTTGCGTGATGGGGTCCTGGTGCGCGAAGCGTGAACGGTCGTGCCGGCCGCTGGCCGGCAACCTCGTGGCACTTGATACGGATACGGAATTGCCGGCCAGCGGCCGGCACTACCTCAGCGGGTGGTTACCGCGACAGCTCGCGCAGCATCACCGCGATCGAGGCCGCGTTGGCCAGCACGCACAGCCAGAAGGCCCACTGGAACGCAGCCTTGCGGTGCTTGTGGCGGAACAGCGCCTGGCCAAGCAGCGCCCCCGGCCAACCGCCGGCAAAGGCCAGCAGCTG
>NZ_RZOZ02000275.1:0-285 GCF_003999155.2 Mesorhizobium sp. M1D.F.Ca.ET.231.01.1.1 | reverse complement strand
GCCAATGTCGCCGTCGGCTCCTACGTGGCGCCGCCGCAGGCGGGCAGGGCGGACGCCGCCTATTATCCCGGCGCCGACGAGGTCGAGCGTGTGCGGTCGGCCCTGGCCTCCCACGGCACCAGGGTGCATGCCGCGCATCTCGACGTGCGCGACAGCGCGCTCACCGACCTCTTCTTTACCGAAGCGCAGGCGGCGATCGGCCCGGCCGACATCCTCGTCAACGCTGCCGGCACCACCGCCGAACAGCCGGTCTGCGGCCATTCCGACGCGCTTTGGGACAAGATC
>NZ_RZOZ02000274.1:0-257 GCF_003999155.2 Mesorhizobium sp. M1D.F.Ca.ET.231.01.1.1 | reverse complement strand
CGGCGCCACCGCCATCCGCGACATCGCAGCCGGCGAGGAAATCACCTGCGACTACGGCGAATTCTTCCAAGATTTCGCGCACCTCCATCCGGTGGCGGCGGAAGGCTGAGTCGCAACCAGGCGCGGTGTTCCGGTTTTTGATCGCGTTCGCACAATCAGCGGTGGACAGGACAGCCTGATTCTGCTATCAGCCGCCACAATTCGCGGTGCAACTCGCCGCGGAGGCATCTCGGCTATGGCCGATTGCCTAACGATTT
>NZ_RZOZ02000273.1:0-286 GCF_003999155.2 Mesorhizobium sp. M1D.F.Ca.ET.231.01.1.1 | reverse complement strand
TATAGGCGACCTGGTTTCTGAGCGCCTTTACCCGGATGACCAATCGGTTTTTGCTTAGTCTGTCGGCTATTGGTTTGAATGCCATGCTGCCTCTCATAAGCGACTGGGGCAATCGGCGGGCCTTTGCATCCCCTTTGCTCGAAGCCGCCAAAAAATCAAGCAGCTCGAATTTCGCTGGTCGGCGGCGGCAGGCGCCAACCGCAGGCTTGTCTTCAACGCGCGGGTTTTACGAAGATCGGCCAGGGGGACGAGCATCGGTCCTCCAGCCTAGGCTCAAATCGACCCT
>NZ_RZOZ02000272.1:0-287 GCF_003999155.2 Mesorhizobium sp. M1D.F.Ca.ET.231.01.1.1 | reverse complement strand
CGCGGTCTTCGCGCTAGCCGGGCAGCGGCGCTGACGGGAGGAGGAGCGCACATATGCACCAGACCGCCATCTTCTGGCCGATGCTGGCGCATGTGCTCCTGGTCTACATCGTCTACCTGGTGATGCTGAAGCGGCGCTATGGTGCCCTGAAGTCGGGCGAAGCCAGGATCAGCCAGTACAAGCTCCGCTCGACCGAGCCGGCCTCGAGCGTCACCGTTGCCAACAATCTGATCAACCAGTTCGAGCTGCCGGTTCTCTTTTACGCGCTATGCCTGGCGCTGTTCGTC
>NZ_RZOZ02000271.1:0-287 GCF_003999155.2 Mesorhizobium sp. M1D.F.Ca.ET.231.01.1.1 | reverse complement strand
CAGGGCGGAAGCATCGCCGAGCGGGAAGGCGTTGGGCGCAACACCCTTTTCAAGCTCCGGCCAGGTCACCGGCATCGACACCGTCGCGCCCTTCTTGGCGCGCGACGAATAGGGCGCCACCGTGGTCGAGCCGCGGCCGTTGCGCAGATAGTCGACGAAGATCTTGCCGGTGCGCGCCTTTTTCGACAGCGTAGCCGTATAGCGGTTGGGCGCGGCCTGCTCCAGCGCGCGGGCGAAGTCATGCGCGAAGTCCTTGACCTCGTCCCAGTCCGCCGAGGCTTCCAGCG
>NZ_RZOZ02000270.1:0-287 GCF_003999155.2 Mesorhizobium sp. M1D.F.Ca.ET.231.01.1.1 | reverse complement strand
CTGATGCGCAACGATGAGCCCGAGGGTCAGCAGGTCATGGTCGAGCAGACGCAGCCGGCGTCGGAGCGCGGGCTCCATATCACCGGCGCCGCCGAAGCCATCGACAACCACGGCGTCAGCATCCCGGTCGGTGTCGGCCCGGTGCCTCTGAAGCTGGATTTCCCGACCAACGACCCCGCGGTCAGCCTGAAGCTCGCAAGCTATCCGGCTACGGGCACGCTGTCGCTGCCGGATCGGACCTTGTCTCCCGAATCAAGCCTGATGGCCGATGATGTCGACCATTTGCG
>NZ_RZOZ02000269.1:0-287 GCF_003999155.2 Mesorhizobium sp. M1D.F.Ca.ET.231.01.1.1 | reverse complement strand
GGCGAACTGGCCAAGGGCCGGGCAGGCTGCGACCTGCGCATCCGTCATTCCGGCCTGCCTGTGCATATGGTGCAGCTTGCCGGCCGCGAGGCCGCGCACATGGCTGAAGGCGCGCGAATCGCGGCGGGCGAGGGCGCCGACATCATCGACATCAACATGGGCTGTCCGGCGAAGAAGGTGACCGGCGGCTATGCCGGTTCGGCGCTGATGCGCGATCTCGACCATGCGCTATCGCTGATCGAGGCGGTCGTCGGCGCCGTTTCGGTGCCGGTGACCGTCAAGATGCG
>NZ_RZOZ02000268.1:0-287 GCF_003999155.2 Mesorhizobium sp. M1D.F.Ca.ET.231.01.1.1 | reverse complement strand
GCTGCGGGAAGATCGCGGCGAGGCTCGCCCGCAATATTTGTCCGCTCTTGGCGTCGGAACGTTGGTCGGAGGTCGCCGAGAAGCGCGCGCGACCGCCGAAGATCAGGCGCTTGTCCGGCGAGAGCCGGAAGTAGTTGCCGATGTTCATCGAGGTCACGCATGTCCGGTTGCCCGGCATGGTCGCGGCGATCTCGGCCTCGCTCAACGGCCGCGTTGCGATGATGAAGCTGCCGACGGAGATGATCCTGCGGCGGAAATAATTGAAATTCGGCGTGGTATAAGCGCCG
>NZ_RZOZ02000026.1:0-11032 GCF_003999155.2 Mesorhizobium sp. M1D.F.Ca.ET.231.01.1.1 | reverse complement strand
CCAGTGTCAGGCGCAACAGGTCGCTCGCCGATCTGATGCCGCGCGGGCGCAGGAACGCCTTCGTCTCGCGAGCACTTCCTGCGATCAACTCTTCCCCGCCGAGAAGCTCAATCGTCTCGGCCCAGCCATCATCAACAAGCGATTCGTGTGTCATCCCAGCGTAGAATCACAATCGATTCCGCGCCGCAATCCCTATCTTAGCGCCTATGCCCACTCGGGGGAGATTGGCAGTTTCAGCCCCTCACCTCTCCTCGGCCCGCGCCGCCTTCTCCAGCGCGGCGAGGTCCGCGTCCTCCAGCGTCAGAAATCCCATGATGTGCTGCACCACTTGGGCGCGGGCATTGGAGAGCGCGCTGTGCAGCTCGAAGCCGTCGGGCGTCTTCGTGCGCGCCAGCCAGTCGCCGTAGGACGGGCGGCGGTAATAGCCGGTGGTGGCGGTCAAGTCGGCGAGCACCATCTCGCCGTCCTCGCCTGAGAAGACGCGCCGATAGGCTTTGGTCAGCGCCTCGCGCGCCGCGAGCGGCCCGCCGGCGTCGGATGGCCGGGCAAAGCGTTTGCGGCTCATGCGGCGCCGCCTGGTGCGCCCTGCCCGCCCGGCATCGCACCTTGCGAGCCGTCGACCGAACCGCCACCTGCCGCGCCGCCGCCAGGGCCCTGCGTGCCCTGCATCATCGCCTGCAGGCTGTCCAGCAGGCCGCTGTCGCGCGCCTGCACGGCGGCGGGCACCGCGTCCTTCGCCACCTTGCCGGCGGTGGCGATCGCCGCCATGCCGGCCTGCGCCTGCTGGGCTTGCGCCCTGGCTCCGCGCAGACCTTCGACCTCGTCCTTGCGCCGGAAAATGCGCTGCGGGCTGCGGCCGGCGCTCTGCACCACTCTAATCGCCTCGTCGCCGTCGATATTGTCCATGATGCCGGGATCGAACTGCGCCATCTGCATGGCTGTAGTCACCACCTGGATCGTGTCGCGGGCTTCGGCCGAACGGCGCAGCACGTCGAGCGGGCCGGTGAAGGTCGGCCGCACCGCCTTGCCCGAAAGACTGTCCGGCGGACGGAAGCGGCTGTCCTGGTCGTACAGGCCCTTATCCTCGAGGATGGAAAGCTCGCGGTCGAGATTGGCGGCGAAGCCGGCCTGGATGATCGAGCCCGAAGGCCCGAGCAGCGCGCCCTTCTCTTCCTGGCGGATCAGCGCCTCGGTGGCGGTCATCTGCGGGTTCTGCACCAGCGTCTGGAACAGGTTGACGAACATCATGTCGCGGATCTCCTCCGCCCGGCTCGCCGCATAGTCGAAGGCATAGCTCGGGTTCTGGCCGGTGGCGATCGGCTGGATCAGCGGCCGGCCATTGTCGTCGATCAGGCCGGGATAATTCTCGCCGGGATTGAGCACCGGCACATAGTCGAGCCGCGCTTTCGAGGCGGTCGGCGGATCGGTGATCTGCTGCAGGGCGCGCAGGCCGGAGCGGCGCACGGCGTTTTCCTCGCGCACCGTGGTCAGCGCTTCGATGGCCGGCGAGATGCCATAGGCGTCGCCCTCATAGCGGCGCCAGTTGAAGGTCGAGACCGGGAAGGTGCGGAAGCCACTCTCGCGCACGATCTCCTCCTCGTCCTCGATGACGTGGTAGGAGGCGAAGGCCGCGTCGAGATACTGGTAGCTGCCGCCCGCGCGATACATGCGCCGCTCGTCGCGCGGCTCGATGCACTGGATGAGCGAAATCTTCTCCTCGCATTTGGCGGGGTCGTCGACCAGCGCCCTGATGCGCGCCGGCAGTTTGTCGTAGCCGAGCAGCTGCGCCGTCTGGCGCGCCGTGCGCTCGTAACGGCGATGGAAGGTGTCGACCTGGCCCCAGCGGTTACGCGAGAGATACCCCTCGACCACGGGGATCGAGGCATAGCGGATCAGCGTGCCGCCGAACCCTTCCTCGGCATAGAGATAGGCCGGGCCGTAGCGCACGACGTTCCTGAGACAGGCCTGCGTCGCCGGCACGAAGTTGGAGTTGGCGGAATAGCGCAGCGCGAACAGGAAATCGCGCAAGCTCTCCGCCCATTCCTTCTCCTCGTCGGTCTCCTCGTCATCCATTTCGGCCGTGGTCAGCCCGTGCCATTTCTCCGACTGCGGGATGATCAGGCTTTCGAGCCCGGCGGCGAGGCGATTGGCGGCCGAGTTGATGGTATTGGCATAGACACGGCTACCGCGGCGCTCCTGCCGCTCGGCCTGGCTCGCGCCGCGGCTGGTGCGGCGGCCCGACCAGATGTCGGGCGCATCCGGATCGCAGAATTCCGCCACCGCCTCCCAGACGGGCTCGTAGGCGGCGCGTTCGGTCTCGAGTTCGGCCTGTCGCGTCAGGATATCGCGGGCGCGGGAATCGGTCATGTCGTGCCTTTCACGGGGGCCATGGAACACTGGGGGATGCACACTGGTCGCGTGCACCGCAAAACGTTCTTGTGCGACGCAGCAATCAATGCGTAGATGAATTGGGTGAGGCTGGCAGTCAGGATGACCAAAGCGCGGGATCTAAGACCGGGGACGACACACTTCGACGCGTTGCACGGGTTGCGGGGCATCGCTGCCGTTCTGGTGATGCTCGGTCATTTTCGCGAGCTCACGGCGCGGCACCTAGATCTGGCGCCGTCTGGCTTCCTCGCCGTCGACCTGTTCTTTCTGCTGAGCGGCTTCGTGATCGCCCATGCCTATGACGAGAAGTTCCGGAAAGGGATGTCTTTCCGGGAATTCGCGGAGGCCCGTATCCTCAGACTTTACCCTTTATATTTCGCCGCAATCGGTGTTGCCATGGTCGACGTCGGCGCGGTCATCGCAATGCGCGGGCTAAGTTCGTATTCGCGGCTGGATTTGCTTGCGAGCCTTGCGTTTTCCCTTTTTTTCCTGCCCACGCCACCATCGCTTTCGGTCGTTCCGGATCTGCTTTTTCCACTGAACGGTCCGGCCTGGTCGCTTTTCTATGAACTTGTTGCCAATGCTATTTTCGCCGCACTGGCCCTGAGGCTCACTGGCCGATCGCTGGCCGCTATCTTCGGCCTTGCTTTCATCGCCTTGGCGTTGATGGCATGGGACGGTGTCGTCCTGGGCGGCGGCGCCCATTGGGACGGCACGATCGCGGCTCCCGCCCGAATCGCCTTTTCCTTCTTTCTCGGGGTTTATCTGCGGCGATATGCGACCGGGGAAAGCCGGAACGGAAATTTTTACATGCCGTTTCTGCTGGCGCTTTGCGCGGGGCTGATGATCTTCCGTCCCGCCGGAAATGCGCAATTGTACGATCTCGCGATCATAGTGCTGGTCTGGCCCTGGCTTGTTCTCACGGCATCCCGCTTGCGGCTGTCGGGTTTCTGGCGCGCGATCGCCCTGTTTTCCGGCAACATCTCCTACGCCATCTATGCGCTTCACACGCCGCTGATCAGGATTGTGAACATCGTGGACGAATCCGCCACCGGAACCTTATGGAACCAGCACGGCCTGCCATTCGTCGTGGGAACGTCCATTCTCGCCATCGCGGTCTCGGCGTTCGCGCACTATGTCTACGACAAGCATGTGCGGACGTTGCTGCGGCATCTGCTTTCACTGCGGCGTGCACGCGAGGGTGTGACGCAGTTCTAGAGCATGCCCCCGAAAGGTGAGAACCAGCTTTCGGAAATGATCATGCTCCAACAAAGAGCCGGGCTCGTAGGCGGCGCGTTCGGTCTCGAGTTCGGCCTGTCGCGCCAGGATATCGCGGGCGCGGGAACCGGTCATGGGATTTGCCCTGGTCAAATCTGGAGGAGATAATTGGAGGGGTCGGCGCCCAGGCACCCCCCTCTGGCCTGCCGGCCATCTCCCCCGCAAGGGGGGAGATCAGCAACGTTGCCGCCGGCGCTTCTTCCGCAACGTCGACGATTGGCGAAAGCAGAAGCGACATCCAATCTCCCCCCTTGCGGGGGAGATGCCCGGCAGGGCAGAGGGGGGTGCCTCGCGCCTGCCTTGCCTTGTCATCTTTTGCGCACTTCTCGGTGCTACACACCCGACTGCGGCGGGCACGAGGGAGGTCGAGCATGACGAGCCTTGCCGGCGCGCTGAAATTCCGTGGCAAACAGGCAGTGAAGCGGCTGATCGGCTACGACAGCCGCAACTGGCTGCGCATCCGCCAGATCGAAGCTTTTACCGCCTTCCTCGAAGCGGCCAACCGCAAGGCGCGCGACGTGATCGAGATCTCGCCGGGCTGGAACCGCTATTGGAAGGCGATGTGCCCGGACTACCGCTCGCTCGATTTCCCCGATTTCGACATCTGCAAGGACCGCACCGACGAGCAGTACTCCATCGTCATCGCCGACCAGGTGCTGGAGCATGTGCAGCGCCCGCTGGCGGCGGCCGCCAACATCCATGCGATGACCAAGCCCGGCGGCTGGGCGATGGTGGCGACGCCTTTCCTGTTTCGGGTGCATGCCCGCCCGCACGACTACAACCGCTGGACGCCCGCCGGCTTAAAGCAGCTGATGGTCGAGGGCGGCTTCGCCGAGGAGCACATCCAGGTGCAGGGCTGGGGCAACAAGGCCTGCGCCAGGGCCCATATCGGCGGCCCGGTGCGGGCCTACGGGCTGTGGCGGGATTTGAGCAACGACGAGGAGTATCCGCTGATGGTGTGGGCATTCGCGAGGAAGGCGCCAGATCTCCCCCCTTGAGGGGGAGATGGCCGCAAAGCGGCCAGAGGGGGTCCTCGCGCGTCGAGTACCAACTTCCTCTCGACGACAGACAAGGCCGGCGCTTCACGCGCGGCGACCCCCTCTGTCGCCTTCGGCGACATCTCCCCCTCAAGGGGGGAGATTACCCCCGCCGCTTCACCAACCTTGCGTGCCGTCTCCAGTACCACCAGTCCAGCACGCGCCTGCGAAAACTGCGTTTCATCGCGGTCATGGCGTCAGACTCCGAGCAGCACGCGGCGCCGGCCGGCGACGTCGCTCGGCGCCAGATCGGTCTTGACCGTGGAGAGTGTGCCCTGGCGCTGCTCGAGCTCAGCGCGGAGCGCTGCTTCCCGCGCCTGCACGTCCTTGTCCTCGGCGGTCGGCACCGGCGGCAACGGCTTCAGTGCGGGCGGTTTCTGAAAGAGACACATAGCTTTCCCTTGTCCAGTCGTAGAGGAAGAAATCTTCGCCGTTCCTGCCGTAGCCCGACAGGCGGCAGCGTTGGGTGGCACCGAGCCGGTCCAGCCAGCGCAGGGCGAGCTCGTTCTCGGCAAGCGCCCTCGCCTCGACCCGCCAGGCGCCTCTGGCCGCGACCTCAGGCCCAAGCGCCGCATGGAAGAAGCGCGTGATTTCGGGCACGCAGCGCTTCATGCGGCGCGTGCCCCAGCTCCAGGCGATCCACAAGCCGCTCCGCTGCTCGGCGGCGCCGAAGCCGGCCTCCGGATTGCCGTCGAGCTCGGCGACATAGGCAAAGCCCTGCAGCGCCGTGAGCGCCAGGAGCGCCGGCGACCAATGGTCGAGCTGGCAGTCGATCTCGGCCCGGTCCTCGGGGCGCAGGTTCGCGGCGATGTAGGAGAGATCGCGCAGGGTTGCGGGGATGATGCGGGTTGGCATGGGCAGGGGATGGGTTTCGGGAAGCCTTGACCGGCATCGCCGCCGGTGACCTACTTCGCCGATCGAACGCGCACTTTATCGGCTGTCCGACTGAGGAGAACCGGCGAATGGACATTCGATCGACACTGACGGAGCTATGCGACGCCTTCAACGCCCACGATCTCGATCGCATCATGGCGTGCTTTGCCGACGACTGCGTGCTGGAGATGCCCAGGGGCAACAGGCCATGGGGTTCCCGCTTCGAGGGCAAAGCGAAAGTCCGCGATGCGCTGGCCACGCGTTTCGAAGGCTTGCCCGATGTTCATTACGGCAATGGCGAGCATTTCGTGGATGCGGCGGCCAATACCGGCATCTCGAAATGGCTCCTCACCGGGACCGCCCGCGACGGGACGAGAAAGGAAGTCCGCGGTTGCGACTTCTACACGTTCCGCGACGGCAAGGTGATCCGCAAGGACTCGTACTGGAAGATCGTCGAGTAGCAGTTAGGGCCGCAAGCGAAGAATGGCTGCGGCCGCGCAGCTTCGTCATCCCAGGCCGAAACAAGGAGCCAAGCGACGCGGCGCAGACCATAGCGTGCGTCGGTCGACATCTTTCCCCTCACGCATCATAGGTAGCGTAATAAATCAGTCTGTCACAGATCGCCGACAGGCTGGGCTTTTCCTTCTGCGACGCAATCCATCCCTCGGTAACCTCGATCGCGATGAATATTTTGATGAAGTATGTCAGACCCGCTTTGGCCGCCGCCTTTGGCGGCACCATACTATCGTCGGGCGCGGTCGCAACCATTGCATCGGACTCTTTAGTCCAAGGCTCCGATACATAGATCGTGTTCTCTTCATCAAAATCCTACAACCTCCCGACGACATCCAGCAACTTCATTATTTTCCCCATAAGGAAAATCCTCCTCGGCGATTCGGGTGAAGGGTCTTCTGGAAGATAGTGCCAAGACCGTGTTGGTATCTAGGGACGAGTTGCATCACACCGGGAATTAACTGTGACAGTGCAGTATTTCCGTTCGGTCGACCTGAAAACGGCTGACTTCAACAACTGGAATCGCGTTCAGAAAATGAATGCATTGTCACCGCAATTCCCATGCTATTCGCCGCCGTAAGGCTCGACTATCGCAAACGGAATGCCCAACGATTCAAGCAGATCAAGAATCCGTTCCGAAATGACCAGTCGATAGGGTGCCGCGATCCCGAAGTCGTCTTGACCCGCCTTCCCATTCACTTTCAGCCAGACAAAGGGTGGCAACTCCAGCCCGGGTTGATCCTCCTGACAGTCTTCCGAGATAGTCACCTCCGCGTCGGCGAATGTGGCACCCGAAAAGCCCATCTTCTGCAGCGCGCGCTGGGTTTCCTCAGTGACAAGGAAACAAGGAAACGTCGTAACAATCACATCCCCAAACCAGCCCTCTACCTCGTAGTGAAGTTTGGTTACGATCGGTGGATGAACGCTCGAATCGAGAACCGTGTGTTCGCCAATCCCACCAGCGACGTTCGGCTGTATCTTAAAAAATCGCATCAAAGAAATAACGCTCAACCCGCGAAATTGTTATCCACGAACATCTCGGCAAATTGCTGAGGCGTGAGCGTTACCTTGTTGTCGTGGGCGATTTTGAGGTTCTTCTTCCACATGTCCCGGATTGCATCCGGCATCGTATCGGGCATGTGAAGGGCCTTGGCGATTGCATCGTCCCATCGTCCGTTGCCGCCATAGATGGCCCGCAGTTGGGGAGCCATGGCGTTCAGTGAATCTTCCGACTCTTTAGACAGTTCTCCAATCGCCTTCAGCACATAAAGTTCAAGGAGCCGGAGCAGGGGCTTTCCGTCATAGCGTGCGTCGGTCGACATCTTTCCCCTCACGCATCATAGGTCGCGTAATAAATCAGTCTGTCACAGATCGCCGACAGGCTGGGCTTTTACTTCTGCGACGCAATCCATCCCTCGGTAACCTCGATCGCGATGAATATTTCGATGAAGTATGTCAGACCCGCTTTGGCCGCCGCCTTTGGCGGCACCATACTATCGTCGGGCGCGGTCGCAACCATTGCATCGGACTCTTTAGTCCAAGGCTCCGATACATAGATCGTGTCCTCTTCATCAAAATCCGACAACCTCCCAACTATATCCAGCAACTTCGTTATTCACCCCATAGGGAAAATCCTCCTCGGCGATTCGGGTGAAGGGTCTTCTGGAGATAGTTCCAGGATCATGTTGGTATCTAGGGACGAGTTGCATCACACCGGGAATTAACGATCACAGTGCAGTATTTCCGTTCGGTCGACCTGAAAACGGCTGACTTCAACAACTGGAATCGCGCTCAGAAAATGAATGCATTGTCACCGCAATTCCCCTGCTATTCGCCGCCGTAAGGCTCGACTATCGCAAACGGAATGCCCAACGATTCAAGCAGATCAAGAATCCGCTCCGAAATGACGAGGCGATAGGGTACCGCGATCCCGAAGTCGTCTTGACCCGCCTTCCCATTCACTTTCAACCACACGAAATGTGGCAGTTCCAGGCCGGGTTGATCCTCTTGAAACTCTTCCGAGGTCGTCACCTCGGCGTCGGCGAACGTCGCGCCTGAAAAGCCCATCTTCTGCAGCGCGCGCTGGGTTTCTTCAGTGACAAGGAAACAGGGGAAAGTCGCAACAATCACATCCCCGAACCATGCCTCTACCTTGTAGTGGAGTTTGGTTACGATCGGCGGATGAACGCTCGAGTCGAGAACCGTGCCTTTGCCAATCCCGCCAGCCACGTGCGGCCGTATTTTAAAAAATCGCATCACTCACCTATTGGAGGATTGAACAGATGTCCGTATTTCCTGTCGATGTAACTCACGTAGTCTAGCACCTGCTGACGTGTTGGTTGAGGATGCGTCTCGTAAAATTCATCCCACTCGTACCGCAAAATGACCTTGTGCAAAAGATTATCCAATGCCTTTGGAATGCCACGAAGATTCTGAAGAGAGTGTTCCTCGTCTGCAGCGACGATGCTTGGAAATCTTTCCCATATCTGTCGCTCCGCAGCATGGTGTACGACAACTTCTCCCTGCAGATTCGGGTTCGCATCAAGAAATGTTTTGCGGTAGTTTTTGGAGATAGCCCTCCCCAACGATGCCCCTTGATACTTTACCTTGGAAGGATCTCTTGCGATCGACTTTATGATCTCAAGAACCTCGCCCCTCTTGAGTTTGGCGCCGGTGCCCACACGGTAGGCAGCATCCTCCGCGGCTTTGACCAGAGATTTCGTCTCAACCGCTTGGCGAACCACCGTGGCATCGGCGGCGAGCTCCGATGTGGCGCGCGAACCACTTGTTGCAAACTCCTCCAGCGGCTTGGCAAACTTACTCGCGCCGCTGCGGACTACGGCCAAGCCTCTTGCAATAGCTTCGCCGACTGCCTCTGATACTAGGCGCCCTTCGGCGACTGCTCCCGAGCCAGGGGGGTGACCGGCAGTTGCTCAAGGAAGTCCCAAGGGGAATCGCGCAGATCCTGTAGAATCTGCCCAATGCCGCGCGGGGCTCGGCCAAGGGCCTCAAAGCCCTCACTGAGATAGTTGCCGAAATCCTCCCCCGCCTGCTCAAGGGCAGATTTGGGTCGGCCCGAGTTTACCGCGAGGGATGGTCGGCCCCCAGTTGCAGCAGTGGTGATCGGGTCGACTTGATCTGGTTGAGAAAGGCCAGCTTCATCGAGTTGCCGCAACAGGGTTTCGCGAGTATCCGGATCTAGCCCCGCCGCCTGAAGGCCATGTAGAATGGCTTCTTTATCGGACTCCGAGATTTCGTTTTTGCGGAGGGTATTAACAATGCCTTGCGCTACGGCTGTCGGCAGCGGTTGCGGGCTCTCGATACCCAACTGCCTTTGGGCGGCGATAGAGATGGCGAAGGCGTTCCGGTATGCCTCCGGGTCGCCGCCTTTTTGATTATCGTTTGAGTTGGCGACGTTACTCCACGCAGCGTCGACATCGGGAAAGACCTCTCGAACATAGCCCGCCGGGTCCGTTCGCCTCAGGCCAAGAGTCTTGAGCGCAGCGGCAGCAGTGACCTGATATCGAGCCTGGTCTTCCTGCGAACTCCCCGGACCAGGCTCGGCATCACGCAACGCCGCGTGAATCGCTTGGTTCGGCATGGTACGCATGCCGAAGGCTTGGCGACCGACTTCAATCTTTCGGCTGAAATCCTGATAGTGCTTGCCGCCCTCCTCGACGCCGTAGATGGCGGCGAAGTCCGCAGGGCTTGGCATGGGGCGGGAATAGCTGCCCGTGCTGGCGATTGCGTTCGGGGCATTCTGCGAAGCGAGGTCGATGTTGGCGCGCGCTCCGATCAGTTGGGTCGCTGTCGCAGCGCGCGCCTGGCGGAGGAGCTGCCGAATATTATCGGGCGATAGATCGGCAAGAGACTCGGTTGACGGAGTGCCGGCCTGCCGGTCGCTTGTCACCGGTCCGGCGCTCAGCATCTTCGCAGCGCGCCCCGGATCCTGCGCGATCAGCGCTTCCATGCGCGCCTTCGCCGTGCTGGCGCGCCAGGCGGCTTCGGTCTGCAGCCTGATCTGCGGGTCGAGGTTCATCTTGGCGATGAGATCGAGACCGGCATGGCGGGCGGCATCGAAGGCGGCCGTGTCGTCCGGGTCGCTCTTCGCGATGTTCTCGAGTTCTTCGGTCTGGACCGCCGCCAACTGGTCCTGCTCATACTGGCTGCGTCGCTGGAGCTGCTGCATCGCCATGCGCGTGGAGCCGGCCTCGCGCAGCGCCGCCTTGCGGCTGGCGAGACCCGGGCGCAGCTCGGGCGGCTGCTGCTTCAGGAAATTGTCGAACAGCGTGTCGAACCGGCCTTTGAGCACGACGCGCCCGGTATGCGACCTCGCCATACATGGCGTGGTGCAGGCCCGCCCCGTCGGCCGGCGCGTCGGCCACGGTGTCGGCCTCGGCGCCCGCGATCTCGCCTTCCAGCCTGCGCGCCGCGATCTCGGTGTCGAAGGCGCGTTGCTGCGCCATGCGCCGTTCGTAGTGATCGGCAACCTCCTGCCAGTAGGGATCGAGCGGGCCGGCCGGCGCGGCGCCGGGTGCCGCATCGCCGGCATCGGGGCGGCGCTGATCGGCGAAGAGAGGAATGATGTGGACCATTGGCTGCTCCGGCCGAAGTGGCGCTGGACAAAAGGAGGCGCCGCGCGGGCGATCACGGCACAGCCGATCGCGCGCACGCTGTGGCGTTCGCGGGCTTTGTTGGATTGGGGTTTTTAGAGAGGCCGGATTGCCGGCATTGCGCATGGCCAGAACCGCGCCTCGTCATCCTAGGGCGAAGCGAGGAGCAGAGCGTCGAGCGCAGACCCTAGGTGTTTGATCCCGGCATTTGATGGTGCATTGTTTTCCCAAGAATGGAAGGATGCACTATGGGCCAGGTTCTTCACGGCAGCGCCACAACGACAGAGGCGATCCGTCGAACAATACAGAATAGTCAAGAGAGCCTGAGAA
>NZ_RZOZ02000267.1:0-287 GCF_003999155.2 Mesorhizobium sp. M1D.F.Ca.ET.231.01.1.1 | reverse complement strand
TGTCGCAGCGCTTGGCCATCTCGCCGAAGGGCGATGGCATGAAGCCGCCCGCATCCTCGAGGACATCGCCGTCGACTTCCCACTCGATGCGCTGGCGCTGCAGACCGGACATCAGATCGATTTCTTCACCGGTAACGCGCGCATGTTGCGCGACCGCATCGGCCGGGCGCTGCCGGCCTGGCAAAAGGACATGCCGGGCTACCACGCCATTCTCGGCATGCAGGCCTTCGGGCTTGAGGAGATGGGCGATTATGCCCGCGCCGAGTCCTTTGGGCGGCAGGCCGTCG
>NZ_RZOZ02000266.1:0-287 GCF_003999155.2 Mesorhizobium sp. M1D.F.Ca.ET.231.01.1.1 | reverse complement strand
GGTGCCCACGCTGGGCATCACTTACGCACTTGGCATCGACGGGATCAGCGCACTCTTCGTGTTCCTGACCGCGCTGTTGGGCTGGATCTGCGTGCTCGCCTCGTGGACTGCGATCGACCGCAAGGTGAAGGAGTTCATGGTCAGCCTGCTGGCAATGCAGGCGCTGATGCTGGGCGTGTTCTGCGCGCTGGACCTGTTCCTGTTCTACGTTTTCTGGGAGGCGATGCTGATTCCGATGTACGTGATCATCGGCGTCTGGGGTGGCGACGGCCGGGTCTATGCGGCAT
>NZ_RZOZ02000265.1:0-287 GCF_003999155.2 Mesorhizobium sp. M1D.F.Ca.ET.231.01.1.1 | reverse complement strand
CCGGCGTCGAGGGCCTGGCGGAAGCCTTCGCCACCGTTTTGGAACGCGGCGGCGAGTTCGGGCTCGATTCATTGCTTGCCGAAATCGTCGGCAAACGCGACGAACTGCGCGGCTTCATCGCCAAGCTTGGCAAGGATCGGGGCTTCCGGCCGCTCTTCGCCGAATTCGGTTTCAGGCCCGGACAGACGGCCGAGGGCATCGCCGCTTCGCTGTGGCCGCTGTCCGGCTTCGCTCCCCGCGAGTTCGCCGAATTCGCGCAGGCCGCCGAAGCCGCCGACGCGCGGCAG
>NZ_RZOZ02000264.1:0-287 GCF_003999155.2 Mesorhizobium sp. M1D.F.Ca.ET.231.01.1.1 | reverse complement strand
TCCGGGTTCCACCATTCGGCGGCAAGGGCGGAAAAGCGCTCGACTTCTCCGGCATCGATGGTCGATCGGCGGGGCTCAGGCATGGGCGGGTCTCCTCGAACGCCAGGAATTCGGGTTCCACCATTCGGCGGCAAGGGCGGAAAAGCGCTCGACTTCTCCGGCATCGATGGTCGATCGGCGGGGCTCAGGCATGGGCGGGTCTCCTCGAACGCCAGGAACTCGGGTTCCACCATTCGGCGGCAAGGGCGGAAAAGCGCCCGACTTCCTAGCGTTCCCCGAGTTCCTGG
>NZ_RZOZ02000263.1:0-288 GCF_003999155.2 Mesorhizobium sp. M1D.F.Ca.ET.231.01.1.1 | reverse complement strand
TACCTATGGGCTCCTCGTCGCATTCAATCTGCTCTCGTGGGCTTGGGCGGCAATTGCGTTCCGGCAGCATCCGGTACTGCTCGGGACGGCATTCATTGCCTATGGACTTGGCCTTCGTCACGCTGTGGATGCCGATCATATTGCTGCAATTGACAACTCGACACGCAAGTTGATGCAGGAGGGTCAGCGCCCCGTCGCGGTTGGACTCTTCTTTTCGATCGGCCATTCTACGATCATTGTGTTTGCCTCATTGGGCGTCGCTTTGGTTTCGACCGCGCTCAACAGCCG
>NZ_RZOZ02000262.1:0-288 GCF_003999155.2 Mesorhizobium sp. M1D.F.Ca.ET.231.01.1.1 | reverse complement strand
GCTCGGTCTTGAAGCTCTGGGACACCGCCGCCATGCCTCAGTCCTTTTTCTGGGCAGGTTCGGTCTGTTCCAGCTGGCTGAGCAACTGAGCGAAACGGTCCGGCACCTGATCCGAGACCAATTCGTCATAATATTGCTTGAGCTTGCGGGCAATTTCGGAGTTCGCTCCAAGCGGATTGCCATCCCCGTTCCGATGCCTTCTTGCGGCATCAGCCATCTGCTTTTTTGACATTTCTTTCATAGTCGCCCTAATTTCCAGCATTCGAACCGCTCTTCGACTTCAAACCT
>NZ_RZOZ02000261.1:0-289 GCF_003999155.2 Mesorhizobium sp. M1D.F.Ca.ET.231.01.1.1 | reverse complement strand
GGCGGAACTGACCACGCAATGAGTTCACCGGCTGGATTGGCTGAGCAATTCAATCAGCAGCCTTGCCGCCACCTCGGCGCCGTCGGCGCGGATATTGCCAGCCACTGCCGCCGCACGAGGGCAGGTTTCGGGCGCCTGCGCCACGTCCAATGCCGCCGACAAGGACTCCGTCGTCGGCACCGGACCGTCATGGGCAGCGCCGATGCCGAGCTGGGCGGTGCGCCTGGCCCAATAGGGCTGGTCGCCGATCTGCGGCACGATCAGCTGCGGCGCTCCCGCCCGCGCGGCG
>NZ_RZOZ02000260.1:0-289 GCF_003999155.2 Mesorhizobium sp. M1D.F.Ca.ET.231.01.1.1 | reverse complement strand
CCCAGATGTCGGTCACCAAAACCGCGGCGTTAGCCGAGGCGACGGGCGTAGCGCGCCAGCTCGCCGAAGCTGTTGCCTTCAGGGCTTCGGACGCACCGCGCTCGCTGTTCGAGCGGCCCGCGGCGCTGCGCGATTTCGTATCCGCACAGCATAGCCAATCGAAACGCGATCTCGTCATCGTGGATCGCGGCAAGATCGTCCTGGCCGACGTGCCAGGCGAGGAACAGAATGTCGGCAAGCCGTTCGGTCACGATCACGACAATGAAGTCGGCCGCGTGCTCGAGGACAA
>NZ_RZOZ02000259.1:0-247 GCF_003999155.2 Mesorhizobium sp. M1D.F.Ca.ET.231.01.1.1 | reverse complement strand
ATCGCCCTCAACATCCTGTCCAACGCCATCCGCTACACCCAGGCCGGCGGCCAGGTGATCGTGTCGACCGCTTACGAGGCCTCGGGCGATGTCGTCATGCGCGTGCGCGACACCGGCATCGGCATGACGCAGGCCGAGATCGAGCAGGCGCTGAAGCCGTTCAAGCAGATCAACGCGCTGAAGCGCGGCCGTGGCGACGGCACCGGCCTCGGCCTGCCGCTCACCAAGGCCATGGTGGAGGCGAACC
>NZ_RZOZ02000258.1:0-289 GCF_003999155.2 Mesorhizobium sp. M1D.F.Ca.ET.231.01.1.1 | reverse complement strand
CCGGGAAGATCACCAGATCCAGTCGCCCCTGCCGAGCGCCGACACCGCCTCGACGATGCGGGTGAAGCTCGACCGTGCCCGGCCGACCGTGTGCCGGGCTCCCGGCCCTCGTCAATGCGCTCGCCAACCGTACCGCCGAGACGCTTTCGGCTGTCGAAGGCGCGCGCTCGACGCTGGCCGAAAGCGTTGCCGACCTCATCGGCCGCATGGGCAACTCCAGCGCACAGCTCGGCCCTCAACCACATGCGGATCGCTGGCTTGCCGGAGGAGTGACAAGCAGTCGGTGTGG